>JAZLLT010000050.1:0-71629 GCA_045598325.1 Clostridia bacterium
GTTGTACGCATCAGTAGTTCACCGCCTTGGGGTCAAAGGATACCAGGGCGATGGCAAGCATCCCCATATCCTCGTTGACCGACAGGATTTTCATGGGCTTATTGTCGTAAAACCCGTGTTCGTTTGGCATCGTGTGTCCGGGGAATTTCCCCTTCTCCACATACAGCACCACTTCCGCGCTGTTGTTGTCCCACGACATATCGACCACATTGTTGTTCTTGCGTTTGAGTGCCATTTCTTCGTCCGCGACACACATAAACGCAACTCCGTTCCAAGTATGCGTGTCCGCAAAGTGTTCGGGATTGATGAAAACGGTACTCACATCGGAAAAGATACGCTCACGGAGCGACACGCTTACGCCTCTGCGGTTGCGGCGGTATCGCTCTTTTTCGGCTCTGCGGGCGCAGCCTTCGCGGGCTTCTTCGGGGCGGGCTTGACGATTACCGCTTTGCCCTGCTCATACAGGCGCAGCGCGTAACTGTCGTTTACGCACTCCGTATTCCCGGTATCAAGCATTTTGACAGTCAGCATTTTTTCTTACCGCCTTTCTTGGGGGGAATCACGGCTTCCTGTGCTTCCATGACAGCGGGCAATTCCTCCGTCTCTGCTTCATAGTCCGTTTCCACGGGTTCAAAAGCGTATTCGGATTCTTTCTCCTGCTCTGCGCCGGGCGCGATTTCGTCTTTTTCAACGCGGATCGCGCCGCGCAGCGCAAGGCGGGCGACCATTTCTTCGGTCAGCACGCCATCGGGAATGATTTCACCCGGCGTATAGATGCACTTATCCGTGCGTACATAATGCAGAGCGACCTGCATTACAGTACATTTGCCACGACCCACGCATCCACATTGAACGGAACGATAGTGGGGCAGGAAGTGAGGCGGTTCTTGATGGTATCGCTTTCGGAAGAGCCGATGCGCAGAGGCACTTCTTTCTTGATATAGGTCACATGCTTGGCGTCATTGCCATAGCCTTCGACCTGCGTGACGGGACCGTGCAGGCACTTGAGGACGCCCTTTCCGCCCATGATGACGGTGCCGCTCGGCAGGAACGGTTTCATCTGTCCGTCATCATCGAGATACTGACCCGCGAAGGAGTACATCTCAACACCATCGGCGTTTCTGCCGATGAAGCGGACGCCCTGCCCGCGATACTTGGTGCGGATCTCGCCCATGTCGACATTCTTCATGTCCATGGTTTTCATATACGCCTCGTCATGAATGAGTGCGTTGGCGGCGTCGGGAGCCATCACGACAATATCGACATCGCCCAGTCCGTTGTGAACGAGGTCATACATTGCCTGCATATCGTCATAGATCTTCGCGCCCGCCTGTCCCCATGCGGTAGCGGGAGCGTAGGCGTTGGTGAAACCATAGTCGGCTTTCTTTGTGGTCTTGAGGCTGCGTCCCTCGTTGGTATACTCAAAGATGTCGAGTTTTCCGGTAAGCAGAACCTGCATTGCCATCCACTCACGGCGGCGCTGACAGGCGGCACGCATCTCTTTGAGGTCGCGGGTGAGCATTTCCTTCTCGCGCTGCGCGGGGGTCTTTGCGCCAAGCACGGACTCACCGAAACTGCGTCCCATGATGTTGTTGAGTTCGATGATGCGCTCGGGAGCCATGCGGCAGAAGCCGATTTCACGGGTCTGGAAACCGCCGCGTGCCATGGGAACGCCGCCCTGACCGGGAGTTACGAAGGGAGCCATCTGCTCCGCGCCTTTGCGGAAGTCATAGATAGCCTTGTCATCCTCCACGACACCCATATCCTTTACAAAGGTGTCGAACAGGAAAGTTTCGGGTGCGGGCATCAGTTCGATAGCCGCGAGTTGAGCGCGGGTAGAATAAATGTCAAGCATTTTTCTGTTCTCCTTTCTTCCCGTTAAGCCCAAATGGCGTAAAGGGTAAGGTCTGCGTTGGCGGTATAGGAAGCCGCTGCCGCGTAGTCGGTGCCGGAGCCGTCCGCCTTGGTGTTCCACTTGCTGAACGCTTTGGTGGAGGGCGCGGTGAACTTGGTCACGCTGTTTGCAAGCACGGTATGGGTCGCGCCCTTTTCCTCGGTGGCGATGTAAGTTTCTTCGGTACCGTTGTTGCCCATGTAGGTGATGCCGATGAGGAAGTTCTCGAAGGTCACGCCGTCCATCATGGGTTCGAGAGTGATGCCCAGTTTGCGCATCTGTACTTCGTGGGAAGCGGTGATGGTGCCGCCCGCGTTGAGGATGACCTTTCCGCGAATGAAGATACCCATGAGGTATGCCCTGCCGTTCTCTGCCACGATGGGATCGGCATCGGTATCCACATCCTCATCGATAACAGCCAACTGGTAGTTGCCGTCCAGTTGCGAAGTGGTGGCGGGTTCCCACATATTGCTCGCGCCGCGATACAGAAGTGCGCCGCGCTGAATCAGTCCCGCGCCCGGCTTGAGGGGCAGACCGACTGCGATTGCATCGGGGCTGTACAGCAGATTTTCCTGCTTGGATTCCCCGATAAGACCGAACATATTGCTCATTGTTTGCTCCTTTCTCAGCGCATACCCGCGCTGTCGCCGTCCATTACGGCAGCCATAGCCGCCATTTCTTTGGCGTTCTTGGTGATCTCGTCCTCGTCACTTTCGTCCTCTGCCGCCATGCCCTTCACTTCGGCTGCGGGAGCGGTTTCGGTGACGCGGCTGTTGAGGTACGCGGCTTTTTTGTCGCGTTCAGCCTTGATGATTGCCTTGTGGAAGTCCATGGCACTCGTACCGTTCTCCTTCGCTTCGGCAGCCATCTGCTCGTAACCCGCCGGGGTCAGTTCATCAATCTCGTTGATGCGCTCTCTCTCGGCTTTCGCGCCTGCGCTCATGATACTGTTGTACAGTTCTTCATTGCCTTCGCGCAGGGCTTCTGCGGTGATGTCCTTATAGTTCATCTCCTGCTCCTCCTGTTCGGATTTTTTATTTTCAGCCGCATCCCCGGCGGTGTCCGGCTCTGCGTTACTGACGATGATGGTTTCGGGGATATGCGCGTACATCATGCGCATCATCTCCATGTCGTTGTTGCCCGCGCAGGCGGCGGCGGGAGTGCCGTAAATCTCGTCTGCGAAGCCTGCCTCGACAGCCTGTTCAGCGGTATACCATGTCTCCGCGTCCATAAGGCTCTGCATTTCCTCAACTGTCTTACCCGTCTTATCCGCGTACATCTTCGCGCAGGAATCTGCCATTGCTTTGAGATGTTCCGCCTCTTTCATGAGGTCGTTATAGTTGCCCCAAATTCCCGTCATTGGATTGTGGATCATGAACTCGCTGCCCTTTGCGATGGACACTTTCTTGACGCCCTGTACGCAGCACAGCATAGTCGCCGCGCTCGCGCAAAGTCCCTCGATGTTCACATACACATCCATATCCTTTGCAGCGGCTTCAAGCATACTGCGCATTGCAACGGCTTGATATACATATCCGCCGGGACTGTTGATGCGGATGTTCAGTTTCTCCGCTCCGTCCGCTTTTGCCTTTTTGATAGCCTTGTCGAAGTCTGTGGCGGTCACATCGTTCTCGAACCACTTATAGTCACAGATTTCTCCGTAAACCATGATTTCCGCTTCGTTTGCGCCCTCCTCCATCTTCATGTTGAAGGCAAGCCGGAACCCGTTATTCATTCTCGTTTTCCTCCATATCGTCATTCATCGCGGCGATTTCTTTCTTTCTTTGCCGCACATTCGCGCTCCAATCTGCGCCGTTGTACTCGCTTGCCTCCTGCTCGACTGTGCTGATGTTGAGTTGGATGCGCTTTTCTGCGGCGTTGATCTCTTTGAGCGGGTCTACATGACCTGCGGAAATGCCCGTCCACAGACATCTGCTCCACGCCTTGCGGATGGCGGGGTCATCGAAAAATCCCTGCGCTTCGATGCGTCCCTGCGCCACGGCTTCAGAAAGCCACGCTTCGTAAATCGGCTGATTGAACTGGCGGTTGAAGCGGGTGCGGTAGATACGCACGGTTTTCCAAAAGTCGAGCAGCGCACTTCGCGCCGCCGTATAGTTGCTGTCGTATTTGTGCGTCAGCACTTCCTTCGGGATCTCCATTGAAGCACCGATGACGGTCTGCAAAGTCGCCACAAAACTCTCAAAGGCTGTATTGCTCCGGATGGGGTTTACCTGCGTGATATGTTTTCCGGGTGGAAGGTCGTAGATCGCGCCCGGTGCCAGTTCGAGGTGCAGTTCGTCATCCGTCACCCGTTCGCTCTCATCGATGGCGTTCTCCATTCCCGCCTTGCCGTCATCACTTTCACTCTCGATAAACGCGGTCAGCATGGCGGACACCACATTTGCCGCAAGTTCGCTTGTGATATAGCGGTCAAGTTGTTTGATTTGTTCCGTCTGCGCCGCAACAAAAGGAACTCCTCTCCTCTGTTCGGGACGCTCGAAAGTCATGATGTGCAGGATGTTGGGTTCGCCAGTTTCTCTGCCGAAAGCCTCGATGGTCGTCCAAACAAGTTCGCTGCTCGTCTCGCTCATGAGCGGATGCCTGCTTGCGATGTGATAGCGCACGACCACGCCCTGCGCGTCCGTCTCCACGCCATCCACGATACGCCCGCCGTTGTCCAGTTCGCTCACATTGCTTTCGCCGTTGCTGTCGGGCGTGCTTACTCTGTCGGCTTCGATGAGCCGCAGGCAGGTTTGATAGGGCGTCAGCCCGTTTTCGCTCATTTGAAACAGAACGAACACATCGCCGCTCATAAGCATATTGCGGAACGCCAATTCCTGTATCGTATAGAAGTCCTTGCTTTTTTCTGCGTCGCAGGCAACGCTCTCCGCCCAAAGTTCGAACTCGCGCAGCGTATTGCGCTCCCATTCATCGGCGGCATCATCGGATAGTCCCAAATACTCGCTGTCGATCTTGGGCTTGGGCTTTACGCCCCATCCTACCGTGTTCGTTGTGAGCGTGGTAATGCCGCTTCTCGCAAGTCCGCCGCCCGCGTATAAGTCTCTCGCCCTAATGCGCAGGGTACTGCCGTGCAGGTCTACATCGTCCTCCGCGCTCCCGCCGCCCGCGAGCCAACCGATGAGGCTGTTGAGCGTGGTAGACGCTCCGTGATTACCGTAGCCCGTTGACCCTCCGCTTGTGGCGGCGTCCTTCGGATTGTTCTTCGTGTATCCGTCCCGCTTTACGCGCTCATTGATTCTCTCGACTGCGCGTTTGGGATTGAATAAAAAAAGCATCCTTTCGGATGCTTTTACTTTTCCGTCTGCCATATGATGCGCCTTTCTTACAGGTCCCGCGGTACGACCCGCGTTACTCTCGATGTGCGTGCCGCGCCCGATTTGGCGTCAAGCACATTGCTCCAAAAGGTTACGCGCCTGCTGATCTCGTCAAGGTCGAGCGCGGTATACTCGCGTGTTCCGACCTTGTACGCTTTTGCCTGCCCCGTGGCAAGTGCGGTTTCGCAGGCTTTCCACAGGTCGAGCATCGTCCGCGCTTCCTCGTAGGTATATGCGTTTTCGATTGCCATACTGTCACTCCTTTATACCTTAATGCCCGCCGACACGATGTGCCGCTTATTCCGTTTTTCCGTATCCTGTTTGAGTATCGGTGTCGGCTCATCGTCGCCGCGCATGGCACGCTCATAAGCATCGAAATTCCAATGGAAATACTTATACGCGGCGCGGGCGTAATTGCGAAGGTCGAGCGGTTCGTTCCGCTCATGGAACTTAACCCATGTGATAACGGTCTGTCCCTTGACCCTGTGGAACTCCTGCCTCTCGGAGATAAGCCCACGGAAGTATTCAAGGTCATATCCCCTGTTTTCGTCCTTTGGGAAGTGCATACATTTTTCGCTGTCGGCAGGCAGTCCGCTTTGATACATGATGGCTTCCTTCCCGCTGTCAACGCCGATGATAAAGCCTACAAGTCCTTTGCCCGATTCCTTGCTGATGTTCTTCATAAGGCGCACATACGGCTTTCCTTCGCCGCCCTCGCCTTTGATTGCCCATATATGGCGGCTGCTCCGCTTGGCGCACTCCTTGTATACTTCGCTCGTAAAGTGACCGCCGCTGTCCACAAAGGTCGCCAGTATCCGTATCTGTACGCCGTTTCTGCGCGTAAAGCCTCTGTCGAGCAGATTATCGACTTCCTCCCATACGCCGGGCGCGTCCGCTCTGCCGGGGATAACTCCGTATTCAATGCCCCAACTCTGTTCGTTTCTGTCCCATCCGACCACCTCGTATTCAAGTCGGTTGTCCTGCGTATCGATGCCCATGGTCAGTACAAGCACTTCATCCGGCACTTCTGCCGTATACCACTCGCGCCTGTCATACAGTTTTTCGGGCGTTTCGTTGTGTTCGTGCAGTTCCCATGACTCCCCAAGGTAAGTGTTATGAAATACTTTGAGCAGTTCCGGATCGTCTTTCGCCTGCAGAAATTTGAGCGCGATATTGCACCAGTCGCTCCATGGACTCATGAACGCGGACAGACGAAAACTTCTCACTCCGTTCTGTATCGCCTTGGGGTTATTGCTTACCCACTTCGCGGGAAACCGCTTCACATCGTGTTCCGCGCTCTCACGCTTACAGATTGGGCATCTCCAACGCGCGTTTTTGACATGCCAGTTTGTCTGCCCGTCGTTGTCCTTGTATTCTTCCTTGTCAAACAGCACATCGTCAAAACGGATGAACGAATAGTTTCTGCAATGCGGACATTCCGTATGCCATTCTTCCTGCGTACCGTGCATATATGCTTTCTCGATTGGACTTTTGCCCTTGATGGTCGGTGTGCTGACCTTTACGATTTTGCGGTTATGACGGAAAGTCTCCGTTCGTCTCTCCGCCAGTTCCACGGGGTTGCCTTCCGTTCCCGCGCTTGCCGGATAGCGGTCTATTTCGTCAAGCAGTAAATAGCGTATGGGTTTACTTGCCAATTCGCTCGGACTGTTTGCGCCGATAATGGCAAGGCTTCCACCGGGGAAGGACTTCATGTTGATGGTGTTGCTGCTGTCCCTGCTCTTTGCCTCGAATATCTTATTGCGCAGGCGCGGGCAGGCTTCTATCATTGGCGCGATACGCCGCTTGCTGTAGTCTCTCGCGTTCTCATCCGTAGGCTGTACATAGAGCATCGGACCGGGGTCGATGTCGATTGCCCGTCCCATCATGTTCAGTTCTATTTCGCTCTTGCCTACCTGCGCGGATGCCATCACAACGATTTCATATACGCCCGCTTGACAGAAAGCGTCCATGATTTCGCGCTGATAAGGTGCGCGGTCTGTGCGCCATTGTCCCGGCTCTGCCGATGCTTCGCTGACCAGTATGCGGTTTTCGTCCGCCCACTCGGAAACGGTCTGCTTGCGCGGCGGGCGGAACATCTCGTAGGTAGATCGCGCAAGTTCGTTAAGGTTCATGCTGCCTCCCCTATTCTTCGCTATCCTCCTCGGATTCTTCTTTCGCGTAGACGGGCAGGGGCGTATCGCTGATTGCGGTCAACACATCACGCACTTCTTTTTCGATGATGCCCGCGATGATCTCCGTATTCTCCATCGCAACCACCTGCACCGCGATTTTCGCGGGCAGTCGGAGCATATTCTGTAATACCGTGTTTGCGATATTCGCCCATAGCCGCTTCACATCGTCTACATCGACCAGTTCTCCCTCCATCTGCGCCACTTCCAGTTCCGTCTTTTTCATTTTGACGGCTTCGTGCTGCGCCTTGATGTCATCGAGAGACAGTCCGCTCGTATCGTCCTTGTTCACATTGTAATCGACCCAATGCTCCACAAATGCCTGTAAGTCATACTTCCCGTCTTTCGTTTCAACGAACAGTTTTTTGTCGGGCGGGAGCGTCTTGTCGATATTGTACAGTTGCCTATAGGAATACCCTGCGGCGTTTGCCAGTTCTTTCTTGGTAAGTGAAGTCATATCTGTTTACCGCTGAACTCCAGTCCCGCATAGTGCATGAATCGTTGAAGCATACGCTGATTGATAGCGTCCACGACATCGTTCTCGGAACGGTTGGGCGGGAACTGTGGAGACGCAAGTGCCACTACGCGCACGATTGGAAGTCTTTTTTTCGTCTTTCTCGTATACACGACCCTTGTTTTCGGAGAACGAAAAGGCGGGTTTCCGCCTTGATTTTTCATAACGGGCGGCAGTTCCGATTGACCTGACCGCACAATACTTGCGCGGATGATCTGCCGCTTGCCCTTGACAGGTTTTCCCGTTCCTCCCGCCGCCTTGTACCTCACGCCGATGACGCCCTTCACGCCGTTGAGCGGTATGGAACAACTCACGGCGGCATTGCTTCCTGTTGTTGCCGCGTTTTGATGGACGGTATAGCCGCCGATGTCCGCTTTTACCGCTTTCTGTGTCGTGACATACTGCTTCTGCGTTTCTTTTCCGACAATGGTCTTTACATACTTTGCCGTATCGCTGACCGTGCGGAATATGACTTTTTGAAACCGCTTCGGGGAAAGTACGGATTCAAGTTCAACAAATCTCTGCGTCACATCGCTCACATCGATATATACGCCGTCATTCGTCATACTCTATACTCCCCCTTTCCATAACAAAAGGCAGTCCCGTCTTTCGGGGCTGCCTTTATTCTTATCGTCATTTTACATTATAGCGGCGTCTTGCGTGACATTCAAGCGTCCGCCTCGCTTTTCTGCGGCAGCATTGCGCGGGCATACCAGTTGACATCCGCCATGCTCTCTGCTTTTTCAATGGCTTCACGCGCCCATCTGTACTCTCTTTCGGTCATACACATACATTCCATAATATCGTGTTTGCTCCTGTTGAGTACATAGCGAAGCATCACGAAAGTCTGCATCCGCTCGATAGGGATGGCGTTCACGATACTTTCCGCCTTGCGTATCTCGCGTGCGTACATCTTGAGTTTTTCCACATGGCTCATTTCGAGTTCGCTGATCTTGGCGAAGGTGTCATCCATCTGCCGCACTTTGTTTCCGCCACCTCCGGCAAAGGAAAGATGGCTCGTAATGCTCGTAAGTTGCTCCCGCTCGAATTGTGCCTTATCCTCACATATCCGCGCATCCTGCATATAAGCCGTCACATTGGACAGCACCTCTATATCCTTGTTCATCCCTCAAAAGCGCAAGCGTCTGCGCCTTTCACCTCCGTCCCGTCATCAAAATCTCCGCTCATAACGAAACTGTCAAATATGTTATCCCTCTCTACCTTCGGCAGTTTCATCCACATGATTATGTCATTTTCATGGTGCGTCACCCTTCCCGGATAGATAAAGCGCAATCCGTTAAAAGTCATAATGCACCAGTCGCCGCAAGGTTTATAGCATATGTTCTTCTCATATGAGCGGAAAACCAAATACTTGCCCTCGCTTTTCGGCATACCGTCCTTGCATACATAGTGCAGTTTCGCAGGAAATATCGCTCCGTTATTACATTTTATTTTGCACATCTTCTTGCCTTCCCACGCGAATGTGTGAATATGTCGGCGCAGCCGATATATACAATCTATATCTGAATACGCTTTCTATGCTGTCACCCCAATGTATTGCCCATGGCTTGATAGGAACATGAATGATCCTTGTCCTCTTCTTGCGCATTATGCGATGAAGAATGTAATCATATCTGTGCACTCTACCCGTGTAATATGGCGGCATACGCTTGTTCTTTCCCATTTACTTGCTCCTTACTGTTTACCGTCAGCGCAGAAGTACAGTCCTCGCACACCTCTTAAGTATCGCAAGGCATATATGCACGAGCATCCTGCAATATAATATTGCAATGCGATTCTTCTATCACGCCGCCGCACAATCCGCATATCATTTTGATTTCAACTACATCACCCGTAGGGCGTTGGCTTGCTCTCGCCTCCGTATCACAGGCGGTTGCAGACTTGTCTCCCTTCTGGAATGATTGCTCCGCAGCAGATGCAACGATCTACGCTCATTCGCTCACCTCTTTCCGCTGCCGTTTTTCGATTTCGCGGTCAATCTCATCCCTGTGTTTGTCTGCAAAGACCACAATTGCGGTTGCACGCATTCCCCAAAATACCGACATATCACCGAACCTCATTCTGGTATGCTGGGCGATAAAACTGATTTTTTCCTCGTCTGTCATTCGCTCACCTCTCTCCGTTCACCGTCAGCGCAGAAATAGTCAAGTCTGTTACCGTGCCACTCCATATAATTATTTTTTTCGCAATAATAGTCTGTTGAATTTTCGCCCCAACCATCATTGTATTTAGCCGATACAAGACGCTTGCAGTCCTTGCACCGCACGACTTCCACAACATCGGCGGCAGGAACGGCTTTCACCGTATTGATTGCCACAATTCCCGCCAGACTGTGTTCAAAACCGCTCGGCTGCAAGTTGCTGAATGCTTCGAGCACATCGCTCCGCTTGATATAATCGTTCATTCCATATCCTCCAACATATCCGTCATAATAGGTCTTTCGGGCAGTTTCATCCAATGCGTGATGAAATCGTTCTGCATCGCTATATCCGCCCGATAGACCATAGCCCCGGATAACCTATGCCAAACGAGTACGCATCCCTGCGCGTCCTCGTCCTCTTTCCGGGGCTGTTCGATTTTCATATTCTTCCAACCCGTCATTTCCACGGAAATTCCTGCCTAAAATCTTCTCCCATGATTCCACGCAGCGATTCTTTCATGAACACCTTCATTTGCGTGATAGCAGCCGCATCCACGATGTTATCCACCCACTCGCGTTGCGGTATGATTTTGCCCTTTCGGTTTCCGGTTTCCGCGCCGATAATGATCCATTTATCTCTTCCGAATGATCCAAGACCGACATCTAAATACTCCGTCAGCGGCTCTATACTCATAAAACTGTTATAGCCCCACGCTTGGAATCTTCCCGCATCGCGGTTGTCAATCGTACTTCCGAGCCACCAGTTATCGTGCTTCTTGAGAATCCCATCATTGATGAGCGCAAAATACCGCTTCGGATTCTTCGTAAGAAAGATATACCGATGCCACGGTGCTTTATCGCAAGCGTCAAATACTTCCTCGATCCACTTATCCGGCACCCACTCGCCGAACAAGTCAGCCATGGAGCAGACGAAAATCGTTTTCGGCTTCTTCCACTTCTGCGGCTCATCGAGACGGTACTTGTGGAATGTCGGGTCAAAGCAATACGGGTAAGGAGCAGCCATCCATTTATCGCCCTTATAGCACCGCATCTGCGGCTCATTCAGCACATGATTTTCTCCCGTGCCGTCAAACACATCCCACTCATGTCCCGCTTCCGTGTTCCATTCTTGGAACTGAACGCCGAACCTATACGCAATCTTCCTCGCATAGCAGTATTCGCAGCCATGCAAACACCCGGTCACGGGGTTCCAAGTCGCGTCACACCAGTCGATTTTACTGTGCTGTCCCATCTTCCGTTTCCTCCTCATCGTCTCCCGTGTATGTAAGATACCCGTCATCGTCACTCATCCGCTGACCGCAATGAGGGCAAAACTCCGCCTTGTCGATATAGCCGTTGATGATCCATTCGCGGTTGTTCACATAGGTCTTGAAACACTTCGTGCAGTATACGATATGCGGATACGCGCTTGTCGCTTTCCATTCCGCCGTATCATCGCCATCATGTAATATTCTTACTTCGGTCGATGTATTTTGATACGGGTACTGGTGTTTACGCACATTGAGTTTGAACACATTAGCCAGTCTCATGCTGTCACCTCTAAATATCATAATTCGTAACGCGGTTTGGAAAGGTCGGACAGGAATTGCATGATGGTCATGTCATCCTGCAGAAAGCGGAACTCCTTATCGCCAAGCACGCCCCTTTCGTCCGAAAACGCTCTGATGATTGCGTTCCCTTCCTCGATGCTGCAATGAAGCCGCCGCGCGATTTCGTCCGCGCTGATGGATATATCGCTTTCCGGGTGCATATCAGTCACCTTGCCTTTCACCGATGATTTCCGTGTCATCGCTCGTATAGTCCATGCTCATGATGTCCCTTCGGGAGTCATTATCTGCGCTTCCGTAACTGCTCCATATGCACGCCCCGCCGCTTTCTGTCGGCATCCTGTATGTGAACAGTTTGTCGAGTGCCGCTTTGGTCGGGCAGTTTTTGATTTTCTCTGCCTTTAAGGTGCAGAACATACATTCGTCCTTGATAACATGATCGATGAGCCACGCCAGTTGTTCCCGCGTGATATACACGCAGTCTGTTTCGTTCATATCCCTGCGCGAAGGTCCGATGGTTACAAGACGGATTTCGTCACCGTCCATCTCCCTTTGGATTTTGCCGATTTCCTGCTGACTGAAAGTTCCCTTAACGCGGCTGATTGCGCTCATTATGAGTTCCATGCCGCGCTGATAGTCCTCCCACGCGCCCGGTAATTCAGCCTCCATGCGCCGTTTCAAGGCGGGAGCCGCATTGTCCACCGCGCTCATTCCCGCGCAGTAGTAGCGGTATCCCCAATACTCTTTTGCCACCATTCTTCCCATGCTGTCACCTCTTTGCTTTTTTCTCCCAATAGCGCATACGCTCTTTCTCTGCGTGTATCACATTGCAGTAAAAGCACATAGTCCTTCCGTTCTGTCGTGGGTTTTTACCGCAGTACACACATAGTCCGGCGTCATAACGCTTCTGTTTGAGTTTCTTTTTTAGTTCTGCAGTTTTATTACAGCAGGCTTTACATAGCATACGCCCGCTTTGAGCGGGATTTTTCTTACAATGGCTGCACATCGTAATTTCGCTCATGTCGCACCTCATAACGGCAGTTCATCATCGTCCGCCTGCGTCAACTCATCGTTCCCCTCTTGCCGTCCCTGCCCCGATGGGAATGTGTCGGCAGAGCCGACAGATGAGGAGCCGTCCTTCTTCGCGCTCAAAAACTCCACTTCGTCCGCCACGATCTCTGTGACCGTCCGCTTAGTTCCGTCCTGCGCTTCATACTGCCTGTTCTGTATCTGCCCGGTTACAAGCACCTTGCGCCCCTTGCACAGATACTTCGAGCATACCTCCGCCAGTTCCCGCCAACACACCACGCGCATGAAGTCCGCCTGCCCGTTTCCGTTTGCGTCCGCGTAACGCCTGTTGACCGCAACGGTGAATGTGCATACCTTTTTCCCGGTTGTCGTCTCTTTGAGTTCGATGTCCTCCGTGAGATTGCCCGTAATGATTGCCTTGTTCATTCGTTTCTCCTGTCCATATAGTCGATAGCATCCGCTTCCGTATAGCACCCATTATCTACCCAGTCTCGCAAAAGCGACATGATGTACTGGATCGGGAATTTCGGATTGGCTGTCGCGGCTGTTTGTATCGCGTAATCGAGCAGGCTGTCCGATATGTGATTCATGCACACATATTCCGCAAGCCGCTTAATAAACGCGGGTGTCGGCGTGATGCCGAAGTGCGTTCTGTATGAGCGCACGATTTCGCCTTCCCTGCCCTGTACCTCGAATTGAAAGTCCTCGCGCACACACGCGAGTTCTCTTACTATCTCTTCTTCATCCTCATCAATATATTTTATTTTATTTATATAAAATGGGGCGTCCTTGGGTACATGGTTGGGTACAGGGTTGGTATCATGGTTGGGTATATTGTTGGGTACATTGTTGGGTACATTGTTGGGTACGGATTTGTACCCAACATTCACACTCAAATAGAGGAGTCGATAGGCGGGATTGCGCTTATTGCGCTCTCCCTTGGTAAAATCAATGAGTCCTCTTTGTTTGAGTGCGTTGCGTGCATCATCGATCCCGCGCTTGTCGAGGGTACTGTATAAATTCAATTCGCCATTCGATACGCAGATAAAATCGTCTGACCAGTCGTATGTTTTGGTACGCACATCGTATACCGCCCTGTCGTTGGCGATATAAAATAATGCCATCCATAACGCACGCTCACGCAATGACAGATTGTTATCCCGCGCAAATCTCATAAACAAATCAAATTCATCCACGAAATTCACACTTGACATATTGCTGCTTCCTTTGCTGCTTATTCGCTTAAGTTTTCCCTGTGCTTCCGATACCGCCCCTGCTCTTGTTGCCGAGGATATCCACTTGGCAAAAGCGCAGGCGCGGCTGATGCTTAACGATGCGGAACTGGCATATGCGATCGTTGCGCTCAATGTGCGTATCCTCTGTGGCGTATGCGAGGAAATTCCACTCGTCAAAATCGCCTTTATAACTCTCGTCAATAATGCCGATACTGCCCGCCAAGAGGATACGGTACTTGCGGAATGTGCTTGAGCGCGGTGCCATGATTGCCTCATACCCTTTCGGCAGTTCCATTGCCACGCCGAGAGGGATTTGCGTATACTCCCCCTTTACCATGTCGATTGTGCATCCTGCGCGAAGGTCTATCCAGTCACCAACGCTGATTTTCTGTATCGGCGTCACATCGCGCAGGTAGCGTACCTTGATCGTTTTCATGTGTCTATACTCCGTATTCTTTGATTTCGCGCACGATTTCGCGCACCTTTACGCGGTTGTTCCATCCGGCGATCTGCGTCCGTGCGATACTGTATTCATGGCGCGGTATCTCGTTCATCTGCCCGACACCGTACCGGGCAAGTACTTCCGCACGGATGACGCGGGACAGCCTGTCTACCGCCTTTTTGATGCTCTGCGGATAGAAGCCGCTTTCCTCATCTTCCCACGCGGCAAGTTTCTCTTTCGCCGTTGTGCGGATGTCCGCGTTAAGGTATTTCACTTGCTGTGCGGTCACGGGCGTATTGAGTTTCACCTGCATTTCAAGTGCCTCCATGCGCTCGCTCATCATCTTCTGCTGCTGACTCACATCCTTCAAGGCTTCCACATTCTGCTCGATCATCTGCGCCATAGCCCGAAGAACGGGGTTCATGATGGTATTGATGACCTCCGCCAGTTCGCCGCCGTTAGGCACGACAACGCACATCTCGTCCGTCATACTACCGCCTCCTCGCTGATGATAACACCGTTCACGGTACCGAGTGCTTTCTGCGCCCTTGCACACCAGTCCGCGACTGTCTTTAAGCAACTTTCGTATACATCCGTTTCCTCCTGCGTCATCTTGGCGAAAGCGTTGCCCATGTAAGGCATTTGCGCCACTTCGCCCATGAAAATGCGCACGGCGCGAACAAAGGAATCGGGCGTCAGTTTTTCACTCACTTCGTGTTCGGCATCTTTCTTCGCCGCGTCACTCTGCGCGTCAAGCAGTTTCATGCGCATATTGTCAATGTCCGCCTGCTGTTCTTCGACAATACGGGCGTAATCCTTGATTTCGCTCCGTGCCTTGCCGAGTTCTTCGTCAAGCGAGAGCCTGCTGTCGAGGAGTTCCTTGTTTGTTTCACCCGCAGCGGTGATTTCATCCTTATACCGCTTGATGGTATCGTCCTTCTCGCGCAGTTGATCCGTGATTTCCTGCGGGATTTCCACGGGACGCTTAAGTATCTCGTCCGCTTCCCTGCGGGCTTCATCGGCTTCGGCTTGCGCCTTGTCGATTTGTGCCTGCATTTCGCTCCGCACCTGCTTCACCGCGTCATTGATTTCGCGGCTCGTCATGCTCTTTACATCGTGCGTATCGAAGAACTCGTCCTCTTTGCCCTGCGGAAGCGCAAGCAGTCCCCAAATCTGCGACTTGGAAAGTCCTTCCACCATCGGCACATTGCCGTACCGCTCGTATGCCGCCATGCAGTTCTGCGCCCAACGCAGGCTCATTCCGCTGTTGACGGATACCCACTTCTCCCAGTCTCCGTGCTTGACGAGGGGCTTCGCCTCCGTAAACACTCTCCCCAGTTGCATGAGGTTGCTTGCCACATTACTGGCGAATGTCTGTGCCTGCATAGCCAGTCCGTCAAGCGTAGTCAGTTCGTTACCCATTGTGTGATCCTCCGTGTAATATATGATAAACGCTTGACTTATCCGAATATATCGTGTATAATATCCGTGTAAGCCAGTCGCTTACCTCGCACTCGTATGGCAGACCGTTGTCCGGCAAGATAGACGGTCTGTCATTTTTCTTTGTCCGCAGTTTCGTTCTGCGGATTTTCTTTACCCCATCGCGTTTTGATAAGGTAGTATAGACTAATTTCGCAATGCGCCGTATCCTTGTCGTGTTTCACGGCGCAGATCGGGCAGGAGCCGCGCAAAGGAGGCACGAATGTATAATGCTTTGCGTTTTCCATCCTGCCTCCTATTGCTCTATGATTTCGATATGATACGCGTCCATCATAAGACGCTTTTTGATTTTGTATACCTTGTCTTTCTTGGTGGCTTCGCTCTTGGCGTCAATGACTTCCACTCCGCCGTCCTTGCGCGTCACCACAAAATCCGCGATATATTTGATGCCGCCCGGAAGATAAAACACTACCTGCCTTGCGACAGACGCGATTTCTCCCGCCTTTGCCCGCAACTTTACCTGCTCGTATACACGCGCTTCATGCCGCGAGTCGAACTTCCCGTCCTCCGTGACCGTCTTGATGTTCCCGTACTTCGTGCGTTCCGATTTCGCGGGCGCGTCATTTGAGGAAGTATGCGGGCGTATAACTTCCTGCGCTTTGCGACCCGTCCGAGCCGTGTAATCTTTGAGCCACTTCTCGTCAAATACGAGCCTGCTCATCTGCTGACCACCACGGCGTTGCCGTACTGGAGCCAGTATAGGAACGATATGCGCGGTATCCGCACGCTCCTGCCTATCACCGTTACGGCAAATCCCAACTTCGCCGGATTCTCCTGCGCCTGTGTCCTTACGCTCTGCGGGTCAGTCCCAAGCACCTCGCTTACATCAGCAGGCGTGAGCATCATCTTATCGCTTGTGCGAATCTCATCAATCGTCATGGTTCATCCTTCTTCTAATAAATCACCCATGCGGCAGCCGAACAGATCAGCAAGTTTGCGCAGGGTCGCAGGACGCGGAATATGACCCTCGGTTTCCCATCTGCAAACCGCGCTTCTGTCTACTTCAAGTAAATCAGCAAGATCTTGTTGGGTTAATTTTGCTTTTTTTCTGTAAGATTCGATTCGGTTCATTTTTCTCCTAAAGTTTTGTATCTGCACATTCTGTCGCTCTGTGTGTTGTTTCTGCACTTGTGATTGCAATTATAAGTCATGTTTCTGTACTTGTCAATAGATTTTGTGATATTTTTGCACTTTTTATTGTAATGTGCAGATAATACACTTATACTAATCCAGAGGTGATAAAATGGATAACTTAAAAAAGTTGCGACTGCTGCGTGGGATTCGGCAAAAAGATATAGCCGATATGCTGGGTGTAGAAAGAACGACATACAATAGATACGAAACCGGAGCAAGCGAGCCATCCTACCAAATACTAATCAAGCTTGCGGACATCTTCGGAACCAGTACAGACGAAATCCTCGGTCATGCCGTTGGTACATGCAAGCCCGGGAGAGACATAGCAAACATAGAATTGACAAAGAAGGCTTCGTTTCTCAACGAAAGCGGCATAGAAGAGTTGATGCACTATGCCGACTATCTTGCAACTCAATCCCGTTATCAAAAAGACACATCTACCGAACAGGCAATATAATCCACATTGAATAAGGAGGAAGTCACAATGTACGAATGGAAATGGGAAGTCAGAGAGTCAAGTCTCAAAAAAGCCGTCGAGTTCAAGCCTGCCGACATACTGTCGATAGATAAAAATAAACCGCTCATCGTAATCAACGGTCATACCGCGAATCTTGAAGAATGTAACTGTCAAGATTATACTAAATCAAAAGGCGGCGTCCATGCCTGCAAGCACATGATCCGTCTCGCCATAGAACTTGGAATCATCAACAAAAGCGGCAACACGCCCGAACAGCAGTACGCCGCAGACAAGCACGAATACCGCAATGTTATCGCTATGGCTTACGGCAGATACCATCTGTTCCACGAACCCTTGATGACTGATGAAGAATATGACAAAATGAAAGCGGAATACAAAGAAAAATACAGAGAATTATAAAGACAAAAAAACCGCCGTGCAGCAACACGGCGGCGCGCTTGTCGGCACACACATACTTTCAAGCATGGTTATTGTATCACAGGTGAAACGATTTGTAAAGCCCTTTCCGAAAATAAAGTGAGGAAAATATGCTCTGCGTCAAATGCAAAAAGGAGATTCCCGATATTTCGCTTTACTGTATGTTCTGCGGACGGAAACAGACAACGACAGCGCAGGCGGTAAAGCATCGCGGCAACGGGCAAGGCTCTGTCTACAAACTTCCGAACGGCAAGTACCGCGCAGCGGTCACAGTCGGATATTATATCGGTGATGACGGAAAAGCGAAGCGCAAAGTACGCACGCGCGAATTTATTAAGAAGTCGGATGCCATCGCGTTCCTGCCGTCACTCAAAACGGACACGCCGAAGGCTGACGATATGTCGCTGCGTGAACTGTACGATGTATATATCAAATCGCCCGATTACATTGCTCTGTCCGGCTCGCAGAAGGACAAACTCTCCTATGCGTGGAAACGCCTGTCCCCAATCGAATACCGTATGATTACCACACTCACGGTGTCGGATATGGAGCAGATCATCTCGGACACGGTATCGTCCTATTATCCGGCGCGGGATATGAAAGTCATGCTTTCCCATTTGTATGTCATCGCCGTCAAGCGGGAAATCATCGCCTATAATAAAACGGATTATGTCGATTTGCCTTTTGACGCGCCCAAAGCAAAGCGCGACAGATGGACGCAGGAAGAAGTCGAAAAGATGTGGGCTGACTATGCGGACCATCCGTTCACCGCATATCCGCTCATTATGTGCTATTCGGGTATGAGATACGGTGAACTGTACGGGATGCTGCTGACCAATATCCACCTTAACGACAACTATATGATCGGCGGCATCAAGACAGAAGCGGGTATAGACCGCGAAATCCCGATACACACCCGTATCAAGCCGTTGATCGAGCGCATGATGCAGGGCAGAAAACACCGACTTCTCGAAATGGATGAGATGCGTTTCTACCGACAGTATCACGAAATGATAGAGCGCACGGGCATCCGCGACCTGCCGCCGCAGACCTGCCGCCACTTCTACTTCTCCGCCATGACTGAAGCGGGCGTACAAGGCGGCATCATAGCAGAAGCAGGAGGACACGCCTCCTATACCACCACAATGAAGAACTATGTTCGCATCCCGCTCGAAGAAAAACTGAAAGCGGTCAACACGATAAAATAACCCTCAACTCCCGCGCCCGCGCAAGCAAAACAGCCTCCAGCGTGCAGGCGAAGCAAAGCATCCTCCGCACCCGCGAAAGAAAATCCGCCTCCCGCGTGCAGGCGAAGCAAAGCACGCGCCCGCGCAAGAAAATCCCGTTACAATATCCGCGCAAGCAATAGTAATAAAGATTTAACTACCTCGCCTGCGCAAACAAAAGCACCTCCGGCGTGCAGGCGAAGCAAAGCACGCAAAAGCGCAAGCGTGTGCGCTTTTGCAACATTACGATAAATTCCGCACTCGCTATGCAACGCACTATGCAATAACAGCCAACTACTCACCATTCCAAGCAACTATAGCAAAAATACCAAAAATCGAGCAAAACGAAATAATCCGCATATTCACCCGAATATGCGGATTATAAGCAACAAAATGCCCCGTTTCACATGAAACAGGGCAAAAGCGGAGAAGCCGGGATTTGAACCCGGGCGGCGGTTATCCCACCCTACTCCCTTAGCAGGGGAGCCCCTTCGGCCTCTTGGGTACTTCTCCACAAGCCGAAGATCACGGAGAGAGAGGGATTCGAACCCCCGGTGCCTTTCGACATCACTGGTTTTCAAGACCAGCGCCTTCAACCACTCGGCCATCTCTCCTTAACCAGCGGAGATTATTATACCAGTTTCGCCCGCCCTTGTCAAGGGCTTAAAATAAAATCTCCGTTAAACGGGGTCAGGCGTCGAAAATGCCGCCTTCCAGGGCGCTTCGCGCGGCAAGGATGTATTTGGAAGTATCAAGCGGGTTCACGCCCCTGCGCGGACAGATCTTGTCATCTGTTGCTTCCGTCTCAGCGTAACGGGAAAGACGGCTCGTGAAGATACCTCTTCCACCCGTGATGCGCGCGAACTTTTCCGGCAGATCACCCGCGGCCGCCGCGGGGTATTCGGCGACCACGAGGCTGTACCGCCCCGATACGCCCGTGTCCACGAGATGCCCGCCGATGGCCGTGATCTCGCCGATGAGCCTGCTGACCTTATCCTCCGGAAGCAGGAAGTTACCTTCCAGCACGGGCTCCATGAGAATCGTGCCCGCGCGGCGCAGGCCGTCCATCACCGCCATAGGCGTGGCTACGATGAAGTCCAAAGGATGGGTGTGGATGTCATGGTCTCCCCCGCCCACCAGACGGATGCGGATATCATCCACCTGCCAGCCGTACATGCCCTGTGAGAGCGAAAGTGGGATCGCCTGCTCCACCTGATGCTGGTAGCGGTATTTGATATCCTCGGGCGAACAGACGGACTCGAAAATCACGCCGCTGCCCCTGGGCAAAGGCTCCATCTCCACCTTGATGACCGCCCAGCAGGGTTTCGGCATGGTATAGGCGACGAAGCCGGCGGTCGGCCGCGCAATGGTTTCCTTATAGATAACGCGGCTCGGACCGAAGGAAGCCTTGACACCGAAGCGGGTCAGCAGTTCCTCCTCCAGCACTTCCATGTGCACATGCCCCATGAGGCGGATATTGTACGCACCATCAAAGCGGGAAGTTTCCAGCATTGGATCTTCCTGCGATAGCATCTCGAGTGCCTTGCCGAGCGCTTCGTTCTGCTCCTTATTTTCCGCGCTGACAAAGGCGTAGTAAAGGGGCTGTTTTAGGGCGTTCTTGCCCGCCATGCGGTCCCGCGGAAGGGCTTCTCCCAGCACCTGCCCCACGCGCACGCCGTTCAGTCCGTATACGCAGGCAATGTCGCCCGCCTTCATTTCACCCGCGTTCACGGACGCGCCGTTCACGCCGAAAGTGCGGATCTGCGATATCTTGCGTTC
The DNA here is from genome assembly GCA_045598325.1 of Clostridia bacterium. Classification (GTDB taxonomy): domain Bacteria; phylum Bacillota; class Clostridia; order Christensenellales; family Aristaeellaceae; genus RUG14130. The sequence continues at coordinate 20,902 of JAZLLT010000050.1, forward strand.
CTCAGTGGTCTCCTTGCGCCCATAGGCGTTTTCACGGACGATTTTGATATCGACCGTGTCGCGGTTTCTGAGTTTGCCCGAGAACAGCCTCACCCACGCCGCCCGTCCGAGCGTCGCGTCGTTTTCAAGGGCGAATACGATGCCCGAAAGCGACGCTTCTTCCGTTCCTTCCGGAGACGGCAGAAGTCCGGTTACCGCATCCATCAGTTCCGTTACGCCCTTCCCCGTGAGCGCGCTTCCGCCGAGCACGGGAAGACAATCATCCTTCATGGCCTTTGTCAGCGCGCGGTATGCCCGTGCATTTTCGATGCTTCCGTCCGTGAGATAATCGTCCAGTATGCCTTCGTCTTCCCTGCCCGCCTGCAGCGCGAGGTCTTCCTCATTGTTTAGGTCAAACGCGTTTTCCGTAAGCGTCAAACGGATATCACCGATGACCGCGTCAAAATCCGCCACTTCACGGTCCAGTTTGTTGACAAAGGCGATGGTCGGAATATGACACTGACGCAGGATGCGCCACAGGGTCTCCGTGTGCGCCTGCACGCCGTCCGTGCCCGAAATGACCAGTATGGCGCCGTCGATTGCCCACAGGGCGCGCTCAGTCTCGGACGCGAAATCCGCGTGACCGGGCGTGTCCACGATGTTGATGAGCGTATCTTTCCAGATGACAGGCGCGCAGGCGGAGCGGATGGAGATGCCCCTTCTGCGTTCCATGGCGAGGCGGTCGGTATGAGCCGTACCTTCATCCACGGCACCCAAAGAGCGTATGCCGCCCGATAACAGCAGCATACGCTCCGAAAGTGTGGTCTTGCCCGCATCTACATGGGCAAAGATGCCGATATTGATGAGTTTATTCATGTGCGTTCAGATGCTCGATGAGCATGGTAAGCGCCGCCTTGACGGATGAGCAGCGGACCTCGTCCCTGTTTCCGGAAAAGAGGAATCTGCGGGCATGAACCGATGCTTTGTCCGCGATTCCGATCCACACCGTGCCCACAGGCTTGTCCGCAGTGCCGCCGGTGGGGCCTGCGATTCCGGTAACGGAAAGGGCGAAGTCACTCCGCCGGGACGCTTTGAGCGCGCCCATTGCCATTTCGCAGGCACACTGCTCGCTCACCGCGCCCGCGGATTTCAGCGTTTCTTCCTTGACGCCCAGCAGTTTCATCTTGGCTTCATTTGCGTAGGTCAGGTAGCCTTCGTCAAACGCATCGCTGGCACCGGGATTCATGACGATGCTCGCACCGAGCAGTCCGCCCGTGCATGATTCTGCCGTGGTCACGCGTTTGCCCGCCTTTTTCAGAAGTTCATAGGCGATGCGGGCTTCTTCATCGTAAGAAACCGTCATATCACATGTCCTTAATATAGGAACGGTTTTTCCAGATATAGTCAAATCCGCTCCAGACCGCAAGCGCCAGAGAGATATACATCATGATAGTAGTCAGCACATCCCACGCGTCGTGGATGTCTTCCCCGTGCCGCGCCATAGGCAGCAGCATGAGCGCCATGGGGATGTAGATCATCTGCGAAACGGTCTTGAGTTTTCCCCAGATGCCCGCAGCGATGACCTTGCCCTTGCCTGCCGCAACAAGGCGGAAACCGCTCACCGCGAACTCGCGGGCCAGCATCAGCATGCAGACCCAGCCGGGCATGCGGTTGTGCTCCACCAGCATGACGAGAGCGCTCATGACAAGCATCTTGTCCGCGATGGGATCCATGAACTTGCCGAAATCCGTCACCAGATGCTGGGAACGGGCGATGCGTCCGTCCAACATGTCGGTAAAGGACGCCACGATGAAAATCGCGGTGGCAACGATCTGGTAGGACCATTTCTGTATGGATGCGAATGCAACAAAGACGGGCACCAGCAGGATGCGCAGCATGGTCAGTTTGTTCGGCAGATTCATTCTTTCACCCCCATAAGGTCATAGGCGTCGCAGTCGGTGATTCTGACATTGATATACTGTCCGACGGTCAGTTCTTCGTCCGATTCCACTCGGATGATGCCGTCGCTTTCGGGAGACTCATAAATACTGCGGGCGATATACGCGCCGTCCTCATAGCCTTCGATGACCGCTTCATAGGTCTTTCCCACGCGGGCTTTACCCACTTCCAGAGAAATCGCCTGTTGGGTCATCATGAGGGCATCAAGGCGCCGGTTCTTGATCTCTTCATCGATCTGTCCTTCCATTTCCGCTCCCACGGTGCCGTCCTCGGGCGAATAGGTGAACGCACCGAGACGCTCGAAGCGGGCTTCCTTTACGAAGGAAAGCAGCGTCTCGAACTGCTCGTCCGTCTCACCCGGGAAGCCCACCATCATGGTGGTGCGCACGAGGATACCGTATTTGCGGCAGAGTTTCAGAAGGTTCCTGATGTGCAGGCTTGAACCGCGGCGGTTCATGGATCTGAGCATCGTGTCGTCGATGTGCTGAAGGGGCAGATCGAGGTACGGCGCGATCTTCGGATTGTCGTGGATCTCGCGGAGGAGTTCCTCATTCACCGTATCGGGATAGCAGTACAGCACGCGCACCCAGTGAATACCCGGAATCTCGCTTGCTTCACGGAGCAGTCTTTTGAGCAGGAGGGGCTTGCCGGGCAGATCGTTTCCGTAGCGGCTGGTATCCTGCGCGATGAAGGTCAGTTCCGTGACGCCCTTCTTCGCAAGGTCTCTGCACTCCTCCATGATGTCCTCGTAGGGACGGGAGACATACTTGCCGCGGATGAGCGGGATGGCGCAGTAAGTGCACTTATTATCACAGCCGTCCGAGATCTTCACATAGGCAGAGAAAGGCGGCGTTGTGAGCATGCGCTCCACTTTCGGGAACTTGTTGCTCGTTTCGCACCGCATCGGTCTCTCCCCTTTGAGCGCCTTTTCCAGAAGGTCCGGCAGGTTCTCGAAGTCATTGACGCCCATGAAAGCGTCCGCTTCGGGAAATCCCTCATACAGTTCGTTGGGGTATCTCTGGGAGAGACAGCCCGTGACGATGAGTTTTTTGAGCCGTCCCGTTTTCTTGAATTCCGCCATCTCGAAAATCGTGTCGATGGACTCCTGCTTGGCACTCTCGATGAAGCCGCAGGTGTTCACGATGATGACATCCGCTTTGGCGGGATCGGATACGATGTTGTATCCCTTATCGCGGAGCAGACCCAGCATGACTTCGCTGTCAACGGTGTTCTTGCTGCATCCCAGGGATACCATTCCTACATTGATTCGCATAGTTGCCTCTTAATCCGCAATGGAATCCTGTCCGAAAATCTCGTCCAGTTCCTGACGGGTGACCAATACATTTCTGGATTTGGAGCCATTGCTTCCGCTGATGTAGCCGCGCTGCTCCATTTCGTCGATCAGACTGCCGGCGCGGGCATAACCCACGCGCAGACGCCTCTGCAACATGCTGGTGGAAGCCTGACCTTCATCCACGCAATAGCGGACCGCCCGTTCGAACAGGTCGTCCACCTCGTGGGTGACTTTCTCGTCGTGCTTGTCCTTCTTCTCGGCATCACTCATGGCGGCGTTTTCCATGTGCTCCAGCATCTCCGCGTCGAATTCGGCGGAGCCGCTGGCGGACACCATTTCGACCACGCGGTCCACTTCTTCCTCGCTGACCCACGCGCCCTGCATGCGAATCGGCTTGTTCTTGTCCTGAGGCTTATAGAGCATGTCGCCGCGGCCCAGCAGTTTCTCTGCGCCCACGGTATCGAGAATGGTCTTGGAGTCTACGCCGCTGGCAACGGTGAAGGCGATGCGGGTGGGGATGTTGGCCTTGATGAGGCCGGTGATGACATCGACGGAGGGGCGCTGGGTGGCGATGACCAGATGCATGCCGGCCGCGCGCGCCAACTGCGCCAGACGGCAGATGGCGTCTTCCACTTCGCGGGGGGAAGACATCATGAGGTCCGCAAGTTCATCCACGATGATGACGATCTGGGGCATGCGCTCCTCGCCCTCTTCAAGGTGGCTGTTGTAGGATTCGATGTTCTTTGCGCCCTTTTCAGCGAGCACTTTGTATCTGCGCGCCATCTCGGCAACTGCCCAGTCGAGGGCGCCGGACGCCTTCTTCGGATCGGTGACCACGGGCACCAGCAGGTGCGGGATGGAGTTGTAGACATTGAGTTCCACCATCTTGGGGTCGATCATGATCATGCGCACCTCTTCGGGGGTAGCACGGTACAGAAGGGAGATGATGAAAGCGTTGATGCAGACGGATTTACCGGAACCGGTCTGACCCGCGATGAGCACATGGGGCATGGAGGCGAGGTCCGCCACGATATGGCGTCCGTTGTTGTCCTTGCCCATGGCGACCATGAGTTTCTTGGTATTGCGCTTGGCTTCGGGAGACTCGAGGATGTCGCGCAGATGCACGACTTCCGTTTTCACATTGGGGATCTCCACACCCACGGCGTTCTTGCCGGGGATAGGCGCTTCGATGCGGACGGAGACGGCTTCCATCGCCATGGCGATATCATCCGCGAGGCCCGCGATCCTGCTGACCTTGATGCCGGGCGCGGGCAGGATCTCATAGCGCGTAACGGCGGGACCGTGAGTGATGCCCGTCAGTTTCACATTGATGGAGAAACTTTCGAGAGTCTGAACGAGTTTCAGGGCGCGGTCCTTGTCCACATCGTCCACGGAACGGATGGCGCCGCTGTTCGGTCCGCCCGTCTCCATGAGGTCCATGGACGGGAATACATATTCTTTCTTCGGTTCTTCTTTTTTGACAGGCGCAGCGTAACGGGTGACTGCCTCCGCGGGACGGCTCACACTCGCGCTTCCGAGATCGGGCTTCACATAAGTAGTGTCGGAAGGCTTGCCCTGATCGCTGTTCTGGCGGATGGTCTTTCCTTCGGGCGCAGGCTTGCTCTCTTCAAAGAAGGAGGGCTTGGGCTGCTGAGGCTGCTTCACCTTTTCGGGGGCAGGCTTCGCGGAGACATTCATTTCCTCCGCCTGTTCCCTCGCCGCGTCCGCCATGGTCTTTTTGCCCTCGAGTATATCGGGCGTCTTTTTGAGGCGGGAATAGTATTCGTCTCTGTTCGCGTCCGCGGGCGTCTTGGGATTACTTAATGTGCTGTCCTGACCGCTCAGCGCGCCGCTCATGTAGCGGCTGTTGCGCTTCTTCGGGTCTTCTTTTTCGATGGCTTCGGTGAGTTTGCTCTTTTTGCTCTTGGGCGTTTCGTCGAGGAAATCGAAATCGATTTCTTCGGTACGGGGTTTCTTTCTGCCCGCCTGCGGCACATCGAACACATCGCCCACGGGGTCGATGCTGGTCACATTTCGTTTGCCGCCCTTTCCGAATTGCGGCAGATCGATCTTGCCGCCGTTATCCTTGCTCTTGTCGATGACCTCGTCATAGATGCGCTCCTGACGGGCTTTTTCGATGCTCGCCTTCGCGCTGACCACCGCACCCGAAATGCCTTCGGCCACTTTCTTTCCGGTTTCGACTGAGCCGTTCACGACCGCGCCGAACACCTTGCCCACATCGAACAGCCCGCACATATGGAGCAGCATGATTTCAAGAGCAATGAGGAGCACCAGCGTAAAGCCGGGCTTCAGCAGGTTTTCGAGAGGATAGGCGAGCAGACCGCCCATGGCACCGCCGCCGGCTTTCGCTTCATAAGCCCTTTTCAGGAAATTCGCGTAAGTCCTGAGACCGCTGCCGTTCATAACGCTTTCCACATGGAAGGCTTCGATGGCGGTCAGGATATTGACGGAAGTGAGCACGGGTGCCACATACCATTTCGCGGATTCGTCTCCCACGCGGTTGGCAAGGAAGGAGCCGGCGGCAAGCAGGACCAGAGTGAAAATGACGATCCAGTTTGCGGCGCTTCCGAGCAGGCCCTGACCGAGAGACGCAACGAAATCCGTAAAATCGTTACCTGTCGCACGGGTTTCGATGATCAAAAGCAATACGGCGGCGACCGCAAGAAGCGCTGTTCTTGCGCTGCCGTTATTGGTGCTTGTATTCTTTTTAGCCTGTGTCTTGCCTTTTACGGGCTTTTTTGCAGCCGTCTTTTTTGTTTGGCTGTAGTTTCTGCCCGTTTTCGCGGCGGTTTTCGGCGTTTTTTTCGCAGTAGAAGCCATTTTTCCTCCGATGTCCATATGAACGCTATTATATTGGATACATTATAGCGCAAAAGCACCAAAAAAGCAACCTCTGCGGTTGTTACAAAGGTTTGACAAAACGCACGGCGTTTGCCGTGCGTTCTTCTTTCATTTGACTGTTCCGCCCCATTCAACGAGCGTAAAGCCGTTTCTTGCAGGCGTATCGGGCAATTCCGGCGCGGTGATTTGGGCAAAATCTTCGCTCGGCGCATATGTCATGAACACGCGGATGATTGTGTCCGGTTCGGGCGACACCGTAAGGACCGCGCTGTCGCAGTAGGCAGCCGCATCGAAGGAAATGAGGTTGTAGGCGTTTTCCTGCATGAGGGGCAGCCAATAGACGATGAAGGCGTTTGTCTCGGAATCGTTTAGCCCGAGCTGCGGAAGGACGCCCTCCAGGAATTGTGCGGTATCCGTGCCTTTCACGCACCAGCCGCGGGACATATCCGTGTCAAACGCCGTCGTTCCCTCCCAGTAGAGGTAGTCATAGCGTCTGTCCTGCCCGTCGGTGAGCATTCCGCCGGGTTCAGCCGTCACCGTCCAGCCGTCGCCGTATGCGGGATAGGAGCAGGTGATACCGCCCGTGAGCGAGAGGCTCACCGAAACTTCGGTTTCCGTTTCGGGATAAAGATAGATGACGGGCTTGTAGCAGACGATTTCGGGATATTCAAGTGCGGGTTCCGTGCCCGGCGCAAAGAGCGTATATGTGTAGGTATCACCCTTTATGGTGAAGTTGAGTACCATCCAAAGATCCTTCCAATCATATACGGGAGTTTCCCCGTCCTCTGTGTCCGAAACAGCCCGTTCTCTCACAATATCCACTTCTACCGTAACAAGTCCTTTATCGGACATTACCGTTAACCTATATGAACCGTCGCTGCCTGACTCCTGCACACGAATGCAGAACAGTATCTTCCCCTCCAGAATGCACATGCCCCCGGGACCCAGCAGTTCGAAGTTCCTGTCGCAGATATCCAGCGTCAGCCGTTCTGCGATATTGGTCCAGAACCCCTCGATTTCCTCGACGGGTCTGTCCGCGAGAGCGAAAGAACCCGCAAGGAGCAGGAGCGCCAGAGTGAGCGCAAGCACTTTCATCAGATTCTTTTTCATGGATTTCCCTTTCCGTCGCTGTTGTCGACGCCGTTGGACATCTGGGGATAATAGCAGAGATAGGAGTTATTGACTTCCTCGTCAAACTCCATTTTAATGACCGCAACGCCCAGTTCATCGGGGCACTTCTCGGGAAGGTCGCTGATTTCGAGGCGATAGTTCACCGCGCGGAAGGGCAGTTCCTCTCCTGTTGCGAGGAGCGTGATCTTTTTCGGTTGATTTTTGAAGCCGCCAAAGCAAAGTTTGCCGCCCTTGGGCCAGATGAAATCGAAGCAGTAGACCGTTTTGTGATCGAGGGACACCGCCGCGCGGCATACCTGATTCAAGCGCACATCGATTTCATATCTCCTCGCCTTGCGTCCGTAGACTGCCTCCGCATTCCGCTTCATCCACTTACCGAGGTCATTGAGCGGCTGCACCGCGTCCGCCGGCACGCTTCCGTCCGCCGCGGGACCGATGTTGATGAGCAGGTTTCCGCCGCCATTCACGCACTTGGTAACGGTGTTCACCAGCTGCTGGGCGCGGAAGGAATAGGGTTCCGCCTGCGCGGCGTCCACATAGCCCCAGGAAAATCCGTTGAAGGTGAGGCAGGCTTCCCAGTCCGCACCTTCCTCCGCCACGCGCTTTCCGTCATTGGGTGGGAAGTTGAGGCTCTCTTCGGGCGTATAGAAATCCTCCGGCATGCGCGAGCGGTTGTTGATGAGGATGTGGGGCTGCAGGGCGCGCAGGCGGCTGTTGCGCTCCACGCTCTCCCACTGGTCAGATGTCATCTGCGGCCAGGGCATGTCGTACCAGAGGATATCGATCTTGCCGTAATTCGAAAGCAGTTCCACATTGAGCGCTTCGATGTAGTCGAGGAATCGGCGGCGGGAGGCTTCGTCATTATAGCACTTCCACGAATCGGGATGCCGCCAGTCCATGAGCGAGGAATACAAACCGATCTTGAGCCCGTACTTGCGGCAGGAGTCGGTGAATTCCTTCACAAGATCGCGCCCGCAGGTGTTCATGGAATTGAACGGATTCACCTTGCTGTCCCAGAGGGAAAAGCCCTCGTGGTGGCGGGTCGTGAGCACCGCGTACTTCGCGCCGGCGGCGACAGCCAGACGGCACCATTCATCGGTGCAGCCGGGCTTGGGGCAAAAGTCCTTTGCCATCTTTTCCCACTCGGCAATGGTGTAACATTCCGTGGACTGCGCCCACTCGCCCATGCCGTAGGACGCGAACAGACCGTAGTGGATGAAAAGTCCGAGCCGTGCGTCGCGCCACCAGACGATGCGCTCGTCGTGATCCTTTTGGGATTCATTCCAATACTCATCGTAAGTCATTTCCGTTTTCCTCCGTTTCGATTTCGCGTATGTCGTCAAAAGGGATCTCCCGGCCGTTATCCAGAAGCAGCGTTGCCCCGATATCGTCGATTTTGACCGCCCGCGCCGTCACCGTTTCAAAGGATCCTCCTTCCTTTTTGCCGTCGGGCAGGAAGTAGGTCACCTTCACGATGGGCTTTGAGCGGATGTGCCTTTGCAGATATCCCAGAGACGCATTGATGTTTTCCGTTTCATCGTCTCCGTTTTCACCCCGCGCAAAGGTGAGCCGCGCGGATTCGTCGATTTTTTCATCATATCCCGTAAGTGCGGCAAAGGGCGCGAACTGACCCGCGCGGTCCATGCGGCTCATGGGCGGATGCTTTTTCGATACGGGATGGGGCAGATCGATGATGTCGGCATAGTCTTCGATTTTGCGTTCGCTCATGCCTTATGCCCTCCGACCTGTCCGTTGCGCTCGATGGCGGTGGCGCCTTCCTCAAAGTTCATGCCCATGAGGATGGCATTCCTGCCGTAGCGTTTTTTGATGTCCAGGATCGCCAGCTGGCGCCTTCTGTCCTTTTCCTGCTTTTGAGCGTCTTCCCTGCGGAGGCGTTCCTCCTGCTGAATATCATCGAACATGGAGATCTGCTCGGGCTCTCTTTGCATGTCCCCTTCCGTCTGCGTATCCACCGCAACGATGTAGACCCTGCGCACGAGGAGGCCTTTATTCACCTCGCGGTCATAGATCCGCATCGCCGCTTCCGTGATGGCACGGGTAGAGAAGGTTGGCGGATTCAGATCCTCAAAGCCGTGTGCGGGTTTCGGCACGGGTTTTCCGTACCGGTCGTCCGTCACGGGTCCCGTGTACTTCGCCGCGATGGCAGGATCCGCGAGACATTCGCTGTCGTAGCAGACGGTGAGATCCACGCGGCTCGCCACAAGGTTCTTTTCGGTCAGGTCCAGCGAAAGTCCGTTCGCCATCTCACGCACGATGATGCGGGCTTTGTCGAAGGTGTAGGCGCAGGACAGCACCTGTCCCTGCGAAAGAGAACTGCTTCCGGGCTGATACGCCTTGATATCCGCGATGGTGCAGTCCTCAAATCCCCACGCGTGATCGATGAGCAGCTGCGCGTTGACGCCGAAAAGTTTATAAAGCAGGTCCTCGTTATAGTGATCAGCCGGCTTTCCGACAGAACAGCGGGCAACATCGCCCATGGTCATGAGGCCGTTGTTCTCCAGTTTGCGGGCGATGCCCTTGCCCACGCGCCAGAAATCGGTGAGCGGTCTGTGGCACCAAAGTTCCCTGCGGTAACTCATTTCATTGAGTTCTGCCACGCGCACGCCATACTCGTCCGCTTCCATGTGCTTGGCGACGATATCCATGGCGATTTTGGCAAGGTACAGGTTCGTTCCGATGCCCGCGGTGGCGGTGACGCCGGTTTCATTGAGCACCTCGTGCACCATTTTCATGGCAAGTTCGCGGGCGGTCAACCCGTAGATTTTGAGATATGCCGTCGCGTCGATGAACACCTCATCGATGGAGTACACATGGATATCTTCCGCGGACACAAAGCGAGTATAAATACCGAAGATACGGGTGGAATAATCCATGTAATACGCCATACGGGGCTTGGCGACGAGGTAAGCGATTTTTAATGACGGGTCCTTTTTGAGCGCGGCGGCATCCGCAGACTCGCCCGTGAAGGCGTGGCCCGGAGCGTACATCAGGCGGCGCGCATTTGCCTGCTTCGTCTTTTCCGCGATTTCAAAAAGCCGCGCCCTGCCGCCCGAACCGATCATGCTTTTGAGGGACGGCGAAACCGCCAGGCAGATGGTCTTTTCCGTGCGGCTTTCGTCCGCGACCACGAGATTGGTGGTCAGCGGGTCCAGTCCGCGCTCGACGCATTCCACGCTGGCGTAATACGATTTGAGATCGATTGCGATATACTGTCGTTCCATAAGTCTATTATAGCATAAATCGCGTTTGTTTTCCAGTAGGTTTTGACTTATCCGAGCGGTGGTGGTATAATGCGTGCAAACAATCGGAGGTGAAATATGAATACCAATCTCATTTCCAAAGCAATGGACGAATTTGACCGGTTGAAAGTTCCCTACAGCGCGGTAAAAGTATACAAAAATCACGCACTCGTCTATGAAGCCGAACGCGGAGACAAAACGGAAAGCGGAAAGCGCTTCTTTCTTTATTCCTGCAGTAAGGTCATGACCGTGGCAGCCGTGATGCGGCTGATCGAGCAGGGCAAACTGCACCTCACCGATTCCGTATGCAAATACCTGCCCGCGTATGAAAACGCCTATGTGGAAGAGGATGGCAAAAAGAAGATCGTCGGAGACAAGATGACCATCCGCCATCTGTTCACCATGAGCGCAGGACTCACCTATGATTTCAATACCGCGCCCGTTCTCGCCGCACGCGCGGTCAAAGGTGCCGATACCGTTGATATCGCAAACGCCTTCATCGAAACACCTCTCTCCTTTGAACCCGGGTACCGATTTCAGTACAGTCTCTGCCACGATGTGCTGGGTGCCATCGCGTCTGTCATCACGGGTATGAGTTTCGCCGCGTTCATGGAGAAGGAACTCTTCTCTCCCCTCGGCATGAAGGACACCTCATTTTCTTTCAGAGAAGATGAGATGGCGAAGAAGTATGTCTATAAGGACGGCGCGTATCTGCCGGATGCATGCTCGAATGCCTATATCCTCGGAGAGAATTACCACAGCGGCGGCGCGGGCGTGGTCAGTACGCTTCACGATTTTGCACTGTTCGCGGACGCTCTTGCCTGCGGCGAAGGAAAGGACGGCTATCCGCTCATCCGCCGCGAAAGCGTGGATCTGCTGCGCACGGAGCAACTGCACGGGCTACTCATAAACTACAACTTCGGCTGCGCGGCGGGCGATGAATTCGGTTACGGGCTCGGCGTTCACACGCTGACGGCACCAAACAGCGAAACGAAAGCGCCCCTGGGCGTATTCGGTTGGGACGGAGCTGCGGGCGCGTACATCATGTGCGACCCGGAGCACAAACTGTCCATCGCTTATCTGACCCATGTGCATAACTGGCCGTCCGTCAATAAAAACGCACCATTCCATAGAGAACTCAGAAACGCCGTGTGCGAGGCGGTGCTTGGGTAACAAAAAAGCGGAGCGAAATGCTCCGTTTTTTATTGGTTCCGTTTCCACCACGGAATGGATAATTCCTCCCGGTTGTAGTAGGCGCCTTCCTTTTCGGAGGATTCCATCTTGGGGAAATATGCCTGTACAAAGCGATGTTCGTCGTGATTTCTGAAAAACAGACCCAGTGAATCGTCTTCATAGATCTGAAGAAGGATACTCCTGCAGTAGGAGCCGCGGATGTTTTCGAAACTCGCCACATCCACCTGCGGCACATCCTGCCAGTCCACCCATTGGATCTGGGAAAAGATGCGCTCTTTCGGGCACATATACTCACCGATGTGGGAGTGTCCGTAAAGGTGGAGCCGCACGGTCTTCGGAAGCGGCTGGATCTTTCCGAGGAAGCAGGTTTCGCGGTTTCCGCCCGGGAACGCGCAATGGGCGGCGGTGATGATGTTGGGCTTTTCGCACGCCTCCATGTCCCTCCGGATGGCGGCGAAATGGTCGTCTCCGTAAGGATAATGCTCCCCGCCGTAGCGGATGCCGTTGTGCGTGGAGCACCAGGAATTGTCGTGTGCCACATGGTCGCAGAAGAAATAAACCATGTAGTTGCCGACGGGCACCTTGAACCAGGTCTCTTCCGTGTCTGAGGTGGTATACCAGCCGGAATGGCGGCGGACCATGTCGTAAAACGGCATTTGGTAGGGCGTGATGCCATTCCTCATGCAGTGCTCCGCGTAGTCGTAATCGTGGTTGCCCGTGGCGTAGCACAGCGGGATGCCGAGGCTCCCGAAGGCGTTTTCCTGAAGATCCGTCATGCGGATGAGTTCAGGAAGGTTCGCGCTCTCCGTGCTGTCCCCCAGATACCAGATCATTTCCGCGGGGCAGCCCAGAAGACGGTAATCGTCCACGCAGATGGTGAGGCACTTTTCCGCATTTTCATACAGTTTCTGCTGCAGATCGGAAAACACCCATATCTCATGCTTCGCCCTTCCTTTGCAGGAAGCATACAGTTCATCGTATATGGTCATCTCTTGACTCCCTGACGCGTGATTTTCTTGAAGTTGCCGATGGTGTGGGTCACATCGCTCACGCACACGAAGGTGCCTGGATAGGCGGCGATGATTTCCATGAAGTCCTTGATCTGATGGGGATTGACCACGCAGATGAGCATGGTCTTCTCCTGCTTCGTATATCCGCCGATCGCCTTGAACACGGTGACGGAATGGCGGAGTTTTTTAATGAGTTCATCGGTGAGCCCGTCCGGATCGTCGGTGATCATTTCCAGTTTCACGGCACTTTCGCCGCCGCGGATGATGCCGCCGGAAATATTGGTGGTCAGGTAGGTGTAAACGATGGAAAGGATGACTGGCTCCACATTCCAATCATACACAAAGTAACTGGACAAAGCGACAGCGGCGTTGAACCAGAACAGGACCTTTGTGAAGGCGATATCCGGGTGATGTTCATGGACATACTGGGCAATGAAGTCCGTACCGCCCGTAGTGCCGCCGCAGCGCACCACGAGACCATAGATGACGCCGTTCACGGCGCCTGCCGCGATGGGACCCAGGATGGTGCTTCTTGCGTCGCCCGTGTAATACACGAAGCGGTCGATGTCGATGATTTTGTTCTGGAAAAGGAGCAGGACGCCCGAAAAGACCAGTACATACAGCATGGTCTTGCAGGTGAATTTCTTACCGATCAAAAACCAGGATGCGATCGCCAGCGGGATGTTGATAAGCAGGGACATGTAGGAAATGGAAATGCCCAGTTTGTACTGCACCATCGTGGCGATGCCGTTGACGCCCGCAGGCGCGAACGAGTTCTGAATGATGAAGATGTAGTAGTTGCACGCCAGAACACAGGCGCCCAGCGCAATCAGGATGCAGGATTTCGTTTCGGAAAAGAACTTGTACTGTCGCATTTTTCTCACCTTTACTCTTTGCAGCAGGAACCGCTGTCCCCGCCGTGACCCAGCAGTTTCTTCAGTTGACAGGAGATATCGCCGAAACTCTGATCCGAAAGAGACGCATAGTGGAGCAGCACCTCGATGATGAAGCGGTCCAGTTCAAACACTTCTTTGATCTGATTGATCATATAAGTGTGATAGTCGTTGTTGCGCAGCATTTCCGCAGGGTTGCTCGGATAAGCCGCCCAGATCTCGAAATGGGCGGCGCCGAAGGAGATGAGGCTTTCGTATAATATCTTTGCGCGGTCAAAGGCCTGCATCTTCCCTTCCAGATGCTTTTTCGCGCGGTCGATTTCCTTGTACCAGTCTTCCAGAACGATCGCGGCGATCAGCGCTTTCTTGCTTTTGAAATAGAGATAGACCGTCCCCACGGATGCGCCGCTCACTTCTGACAGCCTGCGCACGGAAAGCGCTCCGATGCCCTCTTTCCGAATAATCTCGCGGGCGGTATCGAGCAGTTTCCGCCTGCGTTTCAGCCCTTTATCCGGCATAATCATCCCTCCGGTTTTCGTGCGCTTTATTATACTCTCTTTCGTTTCGGGCGTCAACCACGCCTCCGGTGACATTGCAGTTACATCATTAGAATTTTCCATTTATTTTTGTGTAACATTCTATTGACATTCAGATGGTTACATTGTATAATTGCATTATGAAGCGCGATGTAATGAACATGAACCGGCCCGACCTTCCGGAGAAGGTGCAGCGGAGAAGAAAAGTCTTCTTCGCACTTTGCGTGATTCTGCTTCTGTCGGCAACCGTTCTGGTCATCGCGGCTGTCACACCCCGCTATACATCGACTCCCGAAACAAAAGTATGGACTTACGGCGCTGTTACGATGGACCTGTCAAACGCGTCGGAAGGCTATATCGCCGTCAAGCACTCGAAGACCGACAAGGGTCTCAAACTCCGTATCATGACCGGCTCCCACATGGACACCTACGATTTATCGGGTGACGGCGAGTACAATATCTTCCCCCTGCAGTACGGTGCGGCAACATATAATGTGACCACCTACACCGGAGTGGGCGGAAACCGCTACGCGAACGAATGCACCCACGGCTTCTACGCGGACATCAAGGATCCGGATTCCTGCTTCCTGTATCCCAACCAGCGGGCATGGTACACGGAAGACAGCGCGGTCGTCGCCAAGGCGGCGGAACTGTGCGCGGGACTTGAGACGGATCTTGAAAAGATCCAGGCGTGCTACAACTACATACGGGAAAATGTGAAATACGATTACATCTTCGCCATGACCGTGGAAACGGGTTATCTGCCCGACCCGGACAGCACGCTTGCCAGCGGCAAGGGCATCTGCTACGACATGGCTTCCCTGCTGACCGCCATGCTGCGCTCGCAGGGCATCTACACAAAGACCGTGACGGGCAATCTCAACAGTAATGTTTACCATGCGTGGAACAAGGTCCTCGTAGACGGAAAATGGAGGATGCTGGATCCGACCAACGGCTCCAGGTACAAGGCCTCCGCATACGAAGAACTCAGCACATTCTGACAAGGAGCGCAAAACCATGAAGAAGACGGAACGAAACCTGCTTTCCACCGAAGAACTCGGATTTTTCTGCGGACAGTTGGCGCTGATGCTGCAGGGCGGCATCCCCATCTACGAGGGCATCGAGGCGCTCAACGAAAACTACAAGACCACCCGTTACGCCTCGGCGTTTTCCACCGTATATGAGGAAACGCAGGTGGGTCACTCCCTCTCAGGAGCTATGGAGATGAGCGGACTCTTCCCCGACTATGCCGTGCGCATGGTGCAGGTGGGCGAGGAAACGGGCAAATTGGAAAGTGTGCTCACTTCCCTTTCCCGCCACTATGAGCGCGAGAGTTCCATCAAGACTGCGGTCAGAAACGCCGTGCGCTACCCCATCGTGCTCATGTGCATCATGACCGCCGTGGTCTTTGTGCTCAATCTCAAAGTGCTGCCCCTGCTCAAGAGGGTGCTGGCATCTCTTGGTTCCGAGTCCTCCACCGTCTCCTCCGTCACGATGAAGACCGGTATCGTGCTCGGCATCGTCGTCATGGTGCTGACGCTCCTACTGCTCATTTCCACCGTCATCATCTCCGCTCTCATCCGTTCGGGGAAGGGCGACGGGCTGATGGATAAACTGAGCCGCGTCGTTCCCGGCATCGGCTCCCTGCGCGCGAAGATCTCCGCGGAGCGTTTCCTGTCCGTGATGTCCATTTCCCTCTCCGCCGGCTGTCAGACCGAGGAGACCATGGAACGGTGCGCCGCCATGGTGAACGATTCCGCCTCCTCCAGAAAAGTCAATCTGATTCTCGAAAAAGTGACCGGCGGCATGCCGATGGGCGACGCGGTCATGCAGAGCGATTTCATCGAGCCCCTCAAAGCGCGCATGATCCGCGTGGGTTTCCTGACGGGACATTCCGAAGAGGTGACCGCCCATGTGGCGGAACTGTACGCCAAGGAAGCGGACGAAGATTTGGAACGCACGCTCGGGCTGCTGGAGCCCATTCTGGTCTCCGTGCTTGCCGCCGTCATCGGCTGCATCCTGCTGTCCGTCATCGTGCCCCTGGCGGGTGTCATGAGTTTCTTCATCTGAGGAGGGCAACATGAAGAGAAAGCGCATCTCCTCCGGCGGTCTTGCCCTCACGGTCATCCTGTTCGTATTGCTGCTTACGGTCAGTTATCTCGTCATCGACCGGGCGGAAGACCGCATCATCCTTCGGCAGGCGGAGCAGCTCGAGCAGTCCATCCGTTCCGCGGCGGTGAACGCCTACGCGGTCACGGGCTGCTATCCGACCATTGAGGAAATCCAGCAGGATTACGGGGTCATCATTGACCGCGAATCGTTTACGGTGAACTATTCCGCCTTTGCATCCAATGTGATGCCCTACATCAGCGTCAGCGTAAGGAAGTGATATCATGCGGCACGGTGCCGGAAAACTGATGAGCCTCATCCTCGTGCTCCTCACCCTGATGGGCGCCATGCTGCTGGTGACTCTGGGCGCGAGCGCTTACAGCAACATCCGCAAAAACACGGATGCCTCCGACGGCAAGCGGATGTCATTGGGCTATGTGGCAAATAAGATTGCGTCCTGTGATACGGCGGGCTGCGTCCGCGCGGAAGAACGCTTCGGGCTCCCCACAATCGTCCTCATCGAAGAAGGTCTGGAGGAATGCGAGACGCTCATCTACTTCTATGAAGGGCAACTGATGGAGCAGTTCAAACTGACCGAGAGCGAGATCGAGCCGCAGTACGGTACAGTGCTCGCCAATCTTGCCGCGTTCGATTTCGACTGTTCCCCGAACCGCATCGTGCTGACCGCCACGGAAAGCGGCGGCGCGGTGTCTCAAATGACCGTGGCTCTCATGGCGAAGGGAGAATGATATGAAGCATTATGTAAGGTCTTCCCCCATGCTCGCCGAGGTGCTTGTTTCGCTGCTCTTCCTTGCGCTTTGCGTATCCGCCATCGTGGGGGTGTTCGCCGGCGCCTACACCATCAATCGAAGTGCCACGGACAAGCAGGATGCCCTGTTTTTCGCCCGTGATACGGCGGACAGGTTTACGGTATGTAACCTTCATTCGGATGATTTTCTGTCAGATAATGGATTTTCTGCATCAAATAGCGGCAATTACACCCTCATAAGCGGAAATATTACATTTGTTGCGGAAATTTCTTCTGAAAAACCACTTGACGGATTTACATTTACGGCGTATGATGGAGAAGATGTTTTGTTCTCCTTCCCCGTGGTGAAAATCACCGGTGAGGAGGTGCAGGCGGAATGAAAAAACGGCAGGGTCCCGTTCATGCCCTACTGGGCTGTGTGAGCATCATTCTGATCCTCACGGTGCTCTCGCTGGTCGCGCTTTCGGTGCTGGCACTCACCCGTGCAAGCAACGATGCCCGCATTGCCGATAAGAACGCGCAGTATACGCAGGCCGCGTATGAGGCGAGAGCTGATGCTGTGCGCTACATGGCAAAGGTCCGTGAATGCGGAAATGCGGGCGAATATGAAAGCGACTTTCCGGTGCTCGATTCGTCGGTACTGCACCTTCGTTTCTCCCTTTCGGAAGACGGCAAAATATCCGTGCTGAATCATACGATCCGTTCCGTTTCGCAGGATGGCGGGTTCGAGATTTTCTAGCACGAAAGGCGATGAATTTATGGATCTGATCGAATTATTGGGCAAAGCCACAAAGGCAGGTGCCTCGGATATATTCCTGATCCCGGGCGCACCCGAAACCATCAAAGTAAGCGGAAACCTGAAACCCATTTCGGAAGGCAGACTGACCCCCATGGACACCGAAGTGATCGTGCGCCGCATTTATGAAATGGCGTCCAGATCTCTGGAATTCCTGCGCGAAGGCGGCGACGATGACTTCTCCTTCAGCGTGCCGTCTCTCGGCCGTTTCCGTCTGAATGTCTACAAGCAGCGCAATTCCTATGCCGCGGTGCTCCGCTGCGTGTCCTACACGATCCCCAATCCCAAGGACATGAACATCCCCGAGGAAGTGCTTTCCCTCTGTTCCATGCGAAACGGTCTCATCCTCGTGACCGGCGCGGCGGGCAGCGGCAAATCCACGACCCTCGCCTGCATGCTGGACAAGATCAACGCCGAGCGCACCGGGCACATCATCACCCTGGAAGATCCCATCGAGTTCCTGCACGGGCATAACCGCTGCCTCGTGTCGCAGAGAGAGGTTTCGCAGGATACGGCAAGTTTCGCCTCCGCCCTGCGCAGCGCCCTCCGTCAGAGCCCGAATGTGATACTGCTGGGCGAAATGCGCGACCTTGAAACCATACAGACCGCGCTGACCGCCGTGGAAACGGGGCAGTTGCTCCTTTCCTCCCTGCACACCATCGGCGCCGCGCAGACCGTGGACCGCATCGTGGATGTGTTCCCGGCGGGACAGCAGGACCAGATCCGCCTGCAGCTGGCACTGGTGCTCAAAGCCGTCGTGTCCCAGCAGCTCATCCCCACCGTGGATGGCGGAGTAGTGCCCGCCTTTGAAATCATGAAATGCAATGTCGCCATTCAGAACATGATCCGCGACAATAAAACGCATCAGATGGAGAGCGTCATCAAACTTTCCGCCCGCGAGGGCATGCGTACCATGGATGACGACCTGCTCCGCCTTTGCAGCGAGGGCAGGATCACCGCAGACGCGGCGCTCATGTACTCCATCTATCCCGAACAACTTAAACGGAAACTGGACGAAAAGAGGTTACTGAAGTGATCGAGATCAATTTACTGGGCAGACTGGAATTTTTCGTAAACGGAAAAGACCTGTGTCCCCTGCTTTCTTCCATGCGCAAGGGCAAGCAGATGCTGCTTTACCTGATTCTGAGTTACGGAAAGCCCGTATCTTCCCAGGAATTGTATGACGCTCTCTGGCCCGGAGAAACCAGCGCCAACCCTGAAAGCGCGCTCAAGACCATGGTGAGCCGCCTGCGCTCTTCCCTGTCGGATTTCGATCCCGACCTGAGCAAAGCCATCAAAACCGGTCACGGTACCTATTTCTGGAACACTGCCCTTGACATGCAACTTGACATCAAGGAGTTTGCCAAGGTGTGCGCGCAGTTGGATACCCTGTCCGAGGCGGGTGAAGAACTGGACAAGTGCGTCAGCGACCTGCTTTCCATCTATAACGGCGATCTGTACTTCGGCAAGGAGGAGTTCGGTTTCTTCCTTTCCTGCCGCGCAGAGTATCATGCCAGGTACATCAACGCTATCGAAAAGGCGGTCAAACTGTATAAATCCGCCGAGAAACTGGACGCGGTCATCCATCTGTGCCGCAGTGCCATCGACCTGGACGCCTTCGCGGAGAACCTGCACATCGAGCTCATGGACGCGCTGGTCAAGAGCGGACGCAGCAACGAGGCGCTCTCCCAGTACCGTCACATGTCCAACCTGCACTACAGTTACATGGGCGTTTCCCCCACCCAGAGCATGCAGGACTTCTACGACAGCATCGCCCGCACCGCGGACACGCTGGATGTGGACGCCCAGCTCATCAAGCGTAACCTGACCGATGATGATGAGCGCAACGGCGCCTATGTGTGCGATTACGCCATCCTCAAGGATATCTACCAGATGCAGATGCGGAACCTGCGCAGACTCGGCACTTCCATGTATCTGGCACTCATCATGCTGGCGCCCGCAGGACAGGTCAAGACCTCTCCCCTGGAGTTAGACAAATGCATGCACCAACTGCTGTCTGTGATGACTCTGTGCCTGCGTAAAGGCGACACCATCGCCCGCTACAGCCCATCCCAGTTCGTGGTGCTGCTGCCCACCGTCAATTCCGTGACCGGGCGCGCCGTCATTAAGCGCATCCGCAGCGCCTATTACAGCCGTTATGTCAACCCCGAACTGGTGTTCTCCTACCAGTTGGTTCCCTTGTCCACCAACGAGGACGACGATTAAAGGATATGAAAAGCCTCTCCGTTTTATGCGGAGAGGCTTGTTTTTTACAAGATCGCCGTCAGCACCTGCATGATGATGAAGGTAAGCACTGCGGCGACGGCGATGCCGATGAGCAGCGCGGTGTCGCTTTCCGCCTGTTCGGGGCGTTTCACGGAGTGCATCGCCTTTTTGCGGCGTTTGCCCGCTTTTTTCTTTTCGCAATCGGTCATGCCGAGGGCTTTCGGATTGAGTTCTTTGAGGACATATCCTCTGTCGCGCCTGCATCTTCTGCATTCGCTTTCCGTCAAAAGGTTGATCCTGCCGCAGACACATCTCCAGAATTTATCCTGAGTCTGTGGATACATGATGGCGTCCTCGCCCGCGGTCTCGCGCAGAATCTGGGCGTCTTTTCCGGTCAAAACCGGCTGCTCGCCCACATCCACGAGCGCGCCGTCCTTCGGCGTCCACTTTTCCCCGTCCTCGAAATTCACGCCCGCAAAGTACAGTTCGATGCGGTCCGCGCCCGCGCAGGAGGAGGTCAGCATCAGTTCGAAATGGGTGCTTCCGGGTATGGCAATGCCGTCCACATCGATATGGTCGGTTGCTCCGTCCTCGACGCTGTCCTTTGACCAGCGTACGGTGGCAGAGTAGCCGGTGATCGTGCGGTCCGTGATGTTGTACAGTTTCAGGTACGAGCGCGTGATGCCGTTATCGTCGGACAGCAGTTCGTAGCCGCGAAACTCGATGGGACTGGAAAGATCGATGATCAAGCATTTGTCCTCCGGAAATGGTTGCTCATATTGTAGCAGAAGATTGTTACGGTTTTATGAAGCGCTTGCACGATGTTGCCCGATTTATGAAATTTGCATTTCTGTCCTTGACAATATTCATTTTCTTTTGAATAAGGCATCCATCATCTTCTATGGAGGCATCCTATGACCCGTATCATGCGAATGTCCATCATGAAAGCGAGAGCAATATCGTGGGTCCTGTGATGCGCCGAAATCGTCTGTATTCGCCGCTCGCATTCCGCGGGCGGTCTTTTTTTATGTGGAGGAAAACGCATGTCTCTGTTCGGCAATCCGTCAAAAACTCCTGTTGAGCCTTACGCCGTACCCGAAGGCACTCCGCAGATCGAATTCCGCAATCTGCGCAAGGTCTATCAGGTGCCCGGCGGAGAGGTAGTGGCGCTTGACGGCATCAACCTTAAAATTGAAAAAGGTCAGTTTACGGCATCATCGGCATGTCCGGCGCGGGCAAGGGCACGCTCATCCGCTTTGTGAATCGTCTGGCGACCCCATCCGACGGCGAGATCCTCATCGGCGGCAGAAATGTGCTCGCCATGAACGGAAGCGAACCACTCCGTGCGCGGCGCAAGGTCTGCATGATTTTCCGGCAGTTCAATCTCCTCATGCAGAAAACCGTGGGCGCCAATGTGCACTATCTCATGGATATCGCCGGTGTCGACCGCAAAACCGCCAACGCGAGAGTCAGGGAACCGCTCCAAATCGTAGGACTCGAACACAAAATCGGCGCCTACCCCGCTCAACTTTCCGGTAGACAGAAACAGCGCGTCGCCATCGCACGCGCTCTGGCGAGCGCCCCGGAGATCCTCTTGAGCAACGAGGCTACCAGCGCGCTTGACCTCATGACGCCCCAGAGCATACTGCATCTTTTGCAGAACATCAACAAGCGCCTCGGCATCACCGTGGTCATCATCACCCACGAAATGGCCGTCATCCGCCAAATCTGCAACTGCGTCGCCATTGTCGACGGCGGCAGAAGCGTGGAGGAAGGCATGGTGAACGATGTGTTCGTCCACACGAAATCCGCCGCGTGACGCCGCCTGTTCGGCATCGTCGATGAGGAAACAACAGAGGACGAGCCGCCGCGCGTAATGCGCATCGTGTTTGACGGCGGCAAAGAACATGAGCCCGTCATCTCCATGCTCTCCCGCGAACTGAATGTGGATGTCAACATCCTCTCCGCGGACATGAAGCGCATCGGCGGAAAAACCCACGGACAAATGATGATCGAAATGCCCGAAGACTCCGTGGAAGTCAAGTGTGTCGCGGACTTCCTTGAAAGCAAAGGGCTGACCGTGAAAGAGGTGGTAAATTGATCGACCGATCTCTCTTATGGACAGGCACATACGAAACCCTGCTCATGACGCTGTTCGCGTCCCTGTTCTCCTATCTGATCGTTCTGCCGCCGGACCCGCGCCCTTCTGCTTCTGCAGGATGCCGGACTCATCGTCCTAACCGAAGGCGCCGACTACACCGGCATTCTGCGTATGGAAGACATCGTGGACACAAGGGCATCAAGATCGTGGAACCGGACGCCCGGATGATCCCTTCCATACCGGATGATGTGGCGTTCGCCGTTATCAACGGCAACTATGTTCTGGACGCAGACATGAGTATCAGCGACGCGCTCTTCCTTGAAACCGAAGGCGTGACCGGAGCCATCTACACCGACTACATCGTATGCCGTCCCGAAGATGCAGACAGCGACTGGATGAACGCGCTCAATACCGTGCTGTTCACCGAGAAGGTCTACAACTTCATCTTGAACGCCAACTTTGAAGGCGTCGTCTCCACTTTCGAATACTGATTGACAGCAAAAAAATCCGTCCGCATAAGCGGGCGGATATTTTTCTATATTGGATTACTTGTCTTTTTCTTCCAGTTTGCAGGTGCGGGTCATGGCGACTGAGGTCGCGACATCGCCCAGAACATTGACGCAGGTTGCGCCCATGTCGGCGAGAGTGTTGACGGAAATGTAGAGGGTCATGATGCCGGGATTCAGACCGACCATGGCGCTCAGAGCCGCGAAGGAAGCGATGGCACCGCCGGGCACACCGGGCGTGCCGATGGACAGGAGGGTGTTCGCCAGCATGACGACGACCATACCGCCGATGTTGATGGGCGTTCCGGTGGCGTTGCAGAAGTAAACGATCATGAAACTCATCAGGATGGATACGGCGTCCATATTGATGGTGGCGCCCAGAGGAATCGCCAGAGAGGAGATCTCACCGGGCACTTCCATATCGTCGCAGCACTTCTTGGAAATCGGGATGGTGGCATTGGAAGAGCAGGTGCCGAAAGCGTTGAGTGCGGCGGGCGCGACCAGTTTCCAGAACTTGCGGAAGGAGAAACGGCCGATGCCCTTGACGACGCCCAGACCGTACACAACGACCGCGTACAGGATATAGACGATGTAGATGATCAGCATGACCATGCCGACGCTCAGGATGGTGTCGACACCGTTGCTGTGCACCACATTGGCGATGGATACGAATACGCCGATGGGAGTGACATACATGACGAGCTGCACGATTTTGATGCAGATATCATTGAGGGAGCGGCAGAAATTGACGAAGGGCTCGCTCTTCTTGCCGAGGATCAGGCACACGATGCCGACGATCAGGGAGAAGACCAGCACCTGCAGCATGTTGCCTTCGGCAAAAGCCTTGACGGGGTTCGAGGGGATCAGGCCTTTCAGGGTGTCCAGAAGGCTGCCGAACTTGGTGGCTTCCACCGATGCTTCCTGCATGGTGATTTCCACACCCTTGCCGACGCCGAGGATCACGGGCAGGAAAATGCCCAGCAGAGACGCAAACAGCGTAGTGCCGATAAAGTAAAGCAGGGTCTGACCGCCGATCTTGCCGGTCTTGGAGATGGAGCCGATGTCCATGATGCCGCATACCAGAGAAGCGAATACCAAAGGATAGATCATCATGGTCAGCGCGCTCATGTACAGGGAGGAAACCACGCCGAAGGGCGTTTCCAGCCAGTCGGGCATGATGAATCCGACGACGATGCCCAGCACGAGACCGATCAGGATCCACAAGGTGACATTGAACTTCTTCTTTTGCATAATATGCACCCTTTCCGCATAATTATTAGCCTTTTCATTATAACCCATCTGGCGCGTTTTGCATAGTGTTTAACAAAATTTCAACACTGCTTTCCATTTTTTGAGTTACAAACCGCGGATTTTCTCCCGGTTTCCCGAAAATACGGACAGAAAAGCGCCCCGGACCATACCGGGACGCTTCCTTATTACATGAATGCGCGGCAGAACAGATATGCACCGAGTGCGATCTGCATCACGAGGAATGCGGGAACGGGAATGGTGAACTGCTTATGCTGCGTCTTGTGGCGGAACTTCTTCATCGCAAACAATGCGCCGGGCGCGCCGAAAAGAAATGCCGTCAGAAGGAGCGTACGCTCGCTTATGCGCCAGGCACCCTTTTTCGCTTTGTGCTTGTCCGCTCCGTAGAGGATCACCGCCGCGATGCTCATCACCGCTTCAACGATCAGGAACGCGTAAAAAACCGTCTTCATGCCGCCTCCTCAAATTCCGATGGAAATGCCGTTGACCGTAACTCCGTCATCCGCGGGGATCAGGATGTACTTGACGCCGTCGATGACGCGGGTCTCTATGAGGGATGCCTGCTTCGGGCTCACCTTCACGGTGACATCCGCGGTCTTCAATTCGAACTGCTTATCGTCCGTCACGCGGGCAAGCGGCAGTTCCGCGCCCTGACCGAATTCCTCCTCGAACTTTTGACGGAAGGTATCCGCGCGGTCATCGGAAACGCCGCTGCGCACCAGCATCTCGCTGATTTCCCTGCCGCCGATGATGGCGGGATCGCTGTTCTTGTCCTTTTTGTTCTCTTCCAGTTTTTCGATGAGCTGCTCGTTGACGCTCTGCACCACATCGAGGCTGCACTCGTCTTCCAGCGCGTCCATCAGCACCGCCTTGAACGCTTCCTTGCTTTCCAGAGGCGTTGCTTCCTCTGTGGCGTTCAGGGACGCAGTCATGAAGTCGCTGTGATCTTCGCCGATATCGCGGCTGTAGAACAGCGCCTGGGAGATGTTCGCCGCGCCGTCTTCGAGGGTCGGGAACATGAAGCCCATGGTGGGCGCGCTCACGAGCCAGTCTCCGTCGCGGGTGATGAAGTCGTTTTCGGTTCCGTCATAGCAGAAGGTGGGTTTCCCCTGCTTCACGGGACACACGGCGCAGATGATGTATTTGAGGATGTTCGCGGGCATCTCGCTGTCGATACTGCCTTCATCCCCGTGGGTGTTGTAATAGTCGAGGTCGTAGGTGTCGTGCATGAGGAGGATGAGATAATTCTCATCGAATTTCGTCTGCTCGAGTACCGTGCTCATGAACTCGGTGAGCGCCTCGCCGTCTTCAAGGGCGGTCGAGGTGAGCCGCATGAGCCGCTCGTGGGTCTGACCTTCCATCACCTCGGTCACGGGGAACTTGATGAGAGAAAGGTTCCGTCCGAAGTCACCCGACAGCACGCGCTTGAAAATCTGGGTGTACTTGTCGCATTCGGTTTGGGTGAGCGACATGAGATCGCGGGAGATTTCGCTGATGACGGCCTTTTTGCCGTTCACATACCAGCCGCGGATCACGATGGGATTGCGCCCGTCCGGAGACAGGCGTCGTTTGATTTTCGCTATTTCGGTTTTGTTCATTTGTGCCTCTGTTTATTTTTCATTGATGAGCGCCGCTTCCATGGCGCATCCGTAGAGCATCGCCCGTTCATCGGGCAGGAATTTTTCGCTGTGCAGCGGCGCGCAGGGATGATCCTTGTCGCTCGCGCAGCCCACATGGAAGAACGCGCCGGGAACACGGTCAAGGAAGGAAGAAAAATCCTCCGCGCCCATGGAGGGAGCGTCTTTGATGAGGGTGTTTCCGGGACCGGCTATCTGAGAGGCGAGGTCGAGGACGCGTTTCGCGTGGGCGGGATCGTTGACAAGGGCGCTGTAACCGCGCTTGATCTCGCAGTCGATTTTGCAGCCCATGGCCTTCCCCGTGCCCTCGCAGATGTCCGTGATGCGGTTCACGATGCGGGTGCGCAGGGCTTCATCCGCCGTGCGCAGGGTACCCTTCATGGTCACCTTGTCGCAGAGGATGTTGTCCGCCTTGCCGCCTTCGATTTTACCGATGGTGATGACCGCGTTTTCGAGGGGCGAAACCGTGCGCGCGACGACGCTCTGCAGCGCCGTGATCAATTGCGCGGCGCATACGATGGCATCCACGCCGTTTTCGGGATAGGCGCCGTGGGAAGAGACGCCGTGCACCGTGAAGGTGAGTCCGTCCGTTCCGGCGTTCAGGGTGAGCGGTCTGGTCTCGATCTGTCCGACGGTCAGGCGCGGCATCACATGCATGCCGTAGACGCGGGACGCGCCCGCCTTTTCCATCATGCCGCTCTCCGCCATCATCTTCGCGCCGCCGATGGTCTCCTCCGCAGGCTCGAACATGAACAGCGCTCCGCCCTCAAAAGAAGGAAGATTTTTAAGCAGCCGCGCCGTACCCAGCATGACCGCGGTGTGCATGTCATGCCCACAGGCGTGCATCCAGCCTTCATGGGTGCTGCGGAACGGCAGTCCCTCCGGCTCCGTGACGGGCAGAGCGTCGATGTCTCCGCGGATGGCGGTGACGGTCCCTTCCCCGCCCTTCACGAAAGCGGTGATCCAGCCCTTTTCGCTTTCCTCAAACGGAACGCCGATCTCGGTCAGTTTCTCTTTGATGAGCGCGCGGGTCTTGTATTCCTTGAGTCCCTCTTCGGGGATCTTGTGCAGCGCGCGGCGGACATCGACCATCCAGTCGTACTGCTGACGCGCAAGGCTCAGATAATCCATCTTATTTCTCCATGAGTTCGGTGAGCATCAGGAAGGTGATGCCCTGACCATAGGCGGTGGGCGTCACGGAGATGTCCTTGTAGTGCTGCAGGGTCGCGCCCATGCCGGTGCCGTTGCTGACCTGCTGCACGGTGCCGTCCTCGTCGATACGGGCGATGACGGCCTCGGCGGCGTGCTTGCCCATGTCAACATACTTTTCGTTGAGATAGCCCTTGCGGATGCCCTTCATGACACCGTAGGCGATGCCCGCGGTGGCGGAGGTTTCAAGATAACTCTCCTCCACATCCACGAGAGTGGTGTACATGCCGTTTTCTCTCTGCAGTTTCCAAAGTGCTTCCACCTGATCCTGAAGTCCCGCGATGATGAAGCGGGCGGCGGCGCTGTCTTCTCCGATCATCTCGAGCAGTTCCACGCTCGCCATGGTGAACCACGCGTTTCCGCGTCCCCAGTGGGCTTCGGCGAAGTTGTGGCGGCGGTCAAAGGTCCAGCCGTGGCACCACAGACCCGTCACCTTGTCCTGCAGATACTTCATGTGGATGAGGAACTGGTACTTGGCTTCCTCGACCCAGTCAGGCTTGTCCAGCACAAGACCCGCTTTGGCAAGGAACAGAACACTCATGAACAGGGTGTCATCCCAGAGTTGCTGATAGTGGCGGTTCCATACAGTGCAGTGCTGAAGCCCGCCGAACTCGGTACGGGGCATTTCGTTCATGACCCACTCGCCCCAGGAAAGGATATACGGCAGATAGGTCAGGTTCTTCGTCTCCTCATACATGCAGGTGAGTGCCAGCATGGGAGCGACGGTGTTCACATTTCTGTGAGGCGCTTCGAGGGTGAAGCGGTGGGCATACCAGTCCTCCAGGTACTTTAGAATGGATTTGTCCCGGGTCTGCTTGTAGGTCTTCCAAATGCCGTACAGGGCGACGCCCGTAGGCCATTCCCAGTTATCCATGGTGAGATGTCCGTGGCTCACATCCTCGGTATCGGGCTTCTGAAGCATGCCGAGAACCTTGTCCGCCAATGCCTTGTAATCCATACCGTACCTCCTGTACTGTTATATAAGTACGGCGGGAGAACCCCCGCCGCCTGCTTTATTCCGCATCAAACAGCGTCTTGTTGGCCGCGTAGATCATCTTGTACTTCGCGTATGCCTTGCGGTAGGCATCGCGGGTCTCAAGGGACGGAGTGTAAAACTTCTCATCCTCTTTGAGGACCTTGATGGCCTCATCGAAATTCTTCCAGATGCCCGCGCCGACACCCGCCGCCAGAACAGCGCCGTACGCGCCGCCCTCTTTGGCCGCGGACATGGTGTATACGGGGATCTCGAAGATATCTGCCGCCATCTGCTTCCACAGTTCGCTGGCCGCTCCGCCGCCGGAAAGGTAGATCTTCCTGGGAGAAGGCATGAGTTCCACGACCTGCTTGAGCGAGAAGGTGACGCCCTCCATGACCGCGCGGGTCATTTCGGCGCGGGTGGTGCCGAGGGACAGACCGTAGAAGATGCCGCGGGCGTTGGGATCCGGATAGGGGCACCGTTCGCCGGTCAGATAGGGCGCGAAGAGCACGCCGTTGCTGCCTGCGGGGACCTGCTCCGCCTTCTCATCGAGGAGGGCGTAGATATTCTTGCCGCTCGCGTCGGCTTCCGCCTTGTCTTCGCCGCAGAGAGTTTTGGTGAACCAGGAAAGGGCACCGCCCGCAGTCAGAGTGCAGCCGAAGCAATGCCACATGCCGGGCGCGTTGTTGCAGAACATCTGCAGTTTGCCTTCGGGATTTTCGGTGTAGCCGTCAAGCGCCATGGATACATTTCCGCTGGTCCCGATGACCACACCCAGCACGCCGCTCTCCACGAGGCCGGTGCCGGTGGTCTGGATGACCGCGTCGCCGCCGCCCGCGTATACATTCATGCCGGGCAGAAGGCCGGTTTCCGCGGCTGCTTCTTCGGTGACGGTTCCGGCGAGGTCGATGCTCTCGAGGGTCTCAGGGAAAATGCCGAAGTCGAGCCCGGCTTTTTCGATGAGTTCTTTGCTCCACTTGCGGTCCTTGGTGTTCATAAATCCGGTACCCGCGCCGTCGCTCATGTCGATGGCGATCTTGCCGGTGAGTTTGAAGCGGATGAAATCCTTGGGGCAGAAGAACACCTTCATTTTGGCATAGTTCTCGGGTTCTTCTTCCTTGAGCCAGAGGATCTTGCCTCCGGTATAGCCGGTCAGCATGCGGTTATTGGTGTAGGAGAGGAGTCCATTGAGTCCGCCCGCAGCCTCGGTAATCTCGTCGCACTGCTTCTGGGTGCGCTGGTCGCACCACAGGATGGCGGGACGGATGACCTTGTTGTCCTTGTCAAGGGCGACAAGACCGTGCATCTGACCGGAGAAGGAGATGCCGGCTACATCCTTGTAGTCCACATGATACTTTCTGTCAAGGGCTTTGAGTCCGTTCTTGACCGCAATCCACCAGTCTTCGGGATCCTGCTCCGCCCAGCCGGGACGGGGCGTATACAGCGGATACTCCTGCAGAGAAGAAGCGAGGACTTTGCCCTGATCATCGCACAGCAGGCACTTGGTGCCGGAGGTGCCGATATCAAGACCGATCAGATACTTACTCATTTTTCTTTCCTCCCGTTTTTGATCTTATCGAGAATCATTTTCGATACATTGTTGATTTTGCCCGCGTCCAGTTTGTTCTCTCTGTGGTGGGCAAGGCGCTTGATGTTCTCCCGGTGTCCGTAAAGCGCCATCGCGCAGAGGATCAGCGAGGACAGCATAAAGGACCACGGGCCCGTGAACAGGGAAATGATGAACAGCAAGCAGGCGGTGATGATGGAGGCAAGGGACATATAGCCCGAAATCAGCACCACGATGATCTGGATGATGAGCAGCGCAACAGCGACGCCCCAGTTGGCAATCACCAGATAGCCGAAGGAGGTGGACATGCCTTTGCCGCCCTTGAATTTGAAATAGATGCTCCAGTTATGGCCGATGACGGCGCAGACGCCGCCGATGTGCAGACCCGCTTCTCCGGCGATCAAAGAGCCGAGCCACGCGGCGAGCACGCCCTTGAGCGCGTCACCGATGAAAGTGAGCGCGCCGGGGAGCCAGCCCAGCGTGCGCATGAGATTGGTCATGCCCACATTGCCGCTGCCCTGCTTGCGGATATCCACATTGCCGAAAGATCTGGCAACGAATACGCCCGTGGAAAAGGAGCCGAAAAGATAGCCGATGACGGCGCTTGCGAGGATTTTAAGTACCGTGATCATTGCTCCTGCTTCTCCTTTTCGTGCATGATGAAACGCAGAGGCGTGCCCTCAAAGCCGAATGCCTGACGGAAACGGTTTTCGAGATAGCGCTCGTAGGAAAAGTGCATGAGTTCCTTGTCGTTGATAAAGAACACGAAAGTGGGCGGGTTGGTGCCCTGCTGGGTTGCGTAATAGATGCGCAGGCGGCGTCCGTTGGTGGCGGGCGGCTGCAGAGCATTCTGCGCGTCGGTCAGGATGTCATTGAGCAGACCCGTGGTGATGCGGCGGGAAGCCTGCTCATAGACGGATTTCACCATGGTGAGGATGCGGTTGACCCGCTGACCGGTGAGAGCGGAAATGAACACGACGGGCGCGTATTCCATGAATTTCAGTTTCTCGCGGATCTCTTTGGTGAACTTTTCGGTGCTGCCGGTTTCCTTGTTCGCGATGGCATCCCACTTGTTGACCACGATGACGGCGGGCTTGCCCTGCTCGTCGATGTAGCCGGCGATCTTGGTATCCTGCTCGGAAACGCCCTCTTTGGCGTCGATGAGCAGACGCGCCACATCGCAGCGGTCCAGCGCGGCGAAAGAGCGCACAACGGAGAAACGCTCGAGGGACTGGTATTCGATGGCGCGCCTGCGGCGGATGCCCGCGGTGTCGATGATGATGTACTCGTCATCGCCGTCCTTGAAGCGGGTGTCGATGGCGTCGCGGGTGGTGCCCGCGATGTCGCTGACCATCACGCGGTCCTCGCCCAGGATGCGGTTGACCAGAGAGGATTTGCCCACATTGGGCTTTCCGACCACGGCGATGGAAACAGCCGTTTTCTCCTCTTCGGCTTCCTCTTCGGGCGGGAAATGGCTCACCACTTCGTCCAGCAGGTCGCCCAGATTCAGCATATTGATGGAACTGACGCCGATGGGATCGCCCACGCCCAACTGATAGAAGTCGTAAATCTCATTCATCATCTTGATGTTGTCGATTTTGTTGACCACCAGGATAACGGGTTTGCCGGAGCGGCGCAGCATATCGGCGACGGTTTCATCGTCCGCAGTGAGACCCATCTTGCCGTCCACGAAAAAGAGGATAACATCGCAGGTCTCCACGGCGATCTCCGCCTGACGGCGCATCTGACGCAGCAGCGGATCGTCGCTGTGGGGATCGATGCCGCCCGTGTCGATCAGGGTAAATTTGTGGTTCAGCCATTCACAGTCGGCATAGACGCGGTCGCGGGTGACACCGGGTGTGTCCTCCACGATGGCGATGCGCTTGCCGGACATTTTGTTGAAAAAAGTGGATTTGCCCACATTGGGGCGTCCCACAATTGCTACCAGAGGTCTTGCCATAGGTACACTATTCTCCAATTTATAATTTGCTTATATTGTACTTGATTGACGGCATTTTTTCAAGTATATATTTGTTGAATTTTGCGTGGGAAATCTTGACATCTGCCCGCATAAGTGGTATCTTTACCCTATGCACGGACAAAAATATGCCGCAACTTTGTCCGCTTGTGAAGCCGGCTTTGCGGAGCCACGGTGCAATATGAAACAGTTCATGGATGATGATTTCCTACTTTCCACCCCTACTGCCGTCAAACTGTATCATGAGTATGCCGAGTGCATGCCCATCATCGATTATCACTGCCATCTGAATCCCAAAGAGATCGCCGAAAACAAGCCGTTCCGCAATGTGACCGAGTTATTTTTGGGCGGTGACCACTACAAGTGGCGCTTCATGGCGACCATGGGCGTGGATGACAAATTCATCCGCGGCGACGGCGACGATTATGATAAGTTCCTCGCCTACGCCAAGTGCATCTCCGTTGCCATCGGCAATCCCCTCTATCACTGGACTCACCTCGAACTCAAGCGCGTTTTCGGCATCACCGAGACCCTGAACGAGGACACCGCGCCCGCCATCTGGGAAAAGTGCAACGCGCTGCTGGCGACGCCTGAATTCCTTCCCCGCAACCTCATCAAGAAGTTCAATGTGAAGGTCGTCTGCACCACCGACGATCCCGCCGACAGCATGGAATACCACGCCCGGCTCAAAAAAGAGGGCTTCGAGGTAAAGGTGCTGCCCACCTACCGCCCCGACAAGGCCGTGAAGATTAACTTCCCCGGTTTTACCGATTATATTCCAAAACTTGCGAAAGTCGCGGGCATGGAAATCGCGTCCGTCAATGATGTGCTCGCCGCCCTGCGCGTGCGCGCAGACTTCTTCGCCTCCATCGGCTGCCGTCTGTCCGACCACGATTTTTACTCCGTGCCCTACGCTCCCGCTGATTATGACACCGTGAACGCCATCTTTAAAAAGGCCATGAAGGGCGAAGCGGTCTCCCCCGCCGAAGCCGAGCAGTACCGCACCTACCTCATGATCAAACTGGGCTGCATGTACGCGGAACTGGGCTGGACCCAGCAGTATCACATGAATGCCCAGCGCAACAATAACACCCCCATTTTCAACAAATACGGCGCCGATGTGGGCTTTGACTCCATCAGTGACGAGCCCATTTCCGCCAAACTCAACGCGCTGATGAACGAGCAGGAGAAGGCCGGAAAGCTCCCCCGCACGATCCTCTACACCCTGAACCCCGGCGCCAACTATGTGTTGGGCACCACCTGCGGCAACTTCCAGACCGAAGCGGGCATCCCCGGCAAGATCCAGTTCGGCTCCGCCTGGTGGTTCTGCGATCAGAGAGACGGCATGGAGGAGCAGATGAAGACCCTCGCCGCCCTCGGCTCCCTGTCCTGCTTCGTGGGCATGCTGACCGACAGCCGTTCCTTCGTCTCCTATCCCCGCCACGAGTACTTCCGCAGGATTCTGTGCGACATCCTCGGCAAGTGGGTGGAGAACGGCGAGTTCCCCATGGACGAGAAAGCGCTCAAGACCATCGTGCAGGGCATCTGCTACAATAACGCCCTCAACTACTTCAAATTCTGAAAAAGGACGGCGCGGTGAAAAGCCGCGCCGGTTTTTATGAGAGAACTGAGTGTTTCGATTTTGAAAGAAAAACTGGCGGAAGCGATCCTGTCTGCCAGTTATGACATCAGTCCCGACATTTACGAAAAGGTATCGTCCCGCGCAGCCGGCGATGAAAGCCCCGTTGCACGGGATGTGCTTTGCCGCATCCGCGAAAACTACGACATCGCCTCCCGCGACCGCGTCGCCATCTGTCAGGACACGGGCATGTGCGTCGTTTTCGTTGAGATCGGTCAGGAAGTCCACTTTACGGACGGATTTCTCGGTGACGCGGTGAGCGAAGCCGTGGAGAAAGCGTACAAAGACGGATATCTGCGCAAGAGCGTGGTCCGCGACCCGCTTTACGACCGCGTGAACACGGGCACCAACACACCTGCCGTCCTGCACACCTCCATCGTGCCCGGTGACAAGGTGAATGTGACCGTCATCTGCAAAGGCTTCGGCTCGGAGAACATGTCCCGCGTGGGCATGCTGACTCCCGCCATGGGAGAGCAGGGTGTCATCGACTTCGTGACGGATGTGGTGCGGAACGCAGGCGCCAATCCCTGCCCGCCCATCATCCTCGGCGTCTGCATCGGCGGCGACTTTGAGCAGGCGGCGCTCACGGCAAAGAAAATGACCGCCCGTCCCGTGGGAAGCCATAACGCAAACCCGAAGTACGCGGCTTTGGAAGACAAACTCATGACTTCCGTTAATGCCCTCGGCATCGGTCCCGCAGGTTTCGGCGGAAACACCACCTGCCTCGCAATCAATGTGGAAGCGCTCCCCACCCACATCGCGGGTATGCCCGTAGCGGTCAATGTATGCTGCCACTGCTCCCGCCACGCGGTCATTGAGATTTGAGGAGGAAGACATGGAAAAGAAACTGATGCTTCCCCTCTCTTGGGAAGACATTGATGATCTGCACGCCGGCGACAGCGTGCTGCTGACGGGATACACCTACACCGGGCGCGATCAGGCGCACAAGCGGCTCGTCGCCTGCATGGACGAGGACCGTTCCCTGCCCGTCGATATCCGTAATGCCGCCATCTACTATGTCGGTCCCGCTCCCGCCTCTCCCGGTCACGCCGTAGGTCCCGCGGGTCCCACCACCTCCTACCGCATGGATGCCTTCGCGCCGCGGCTCATGGACAGTGGGCTCAAGGTGATGATCGGTAAAGGTCAGCGGAATCAGGCGGTCAAGGACGCCATCATCCGCAACCACTGCGTGTATTTTGCCGCCATCGGAGGAGCAGCCGCGCTGCTGTCCAGTCATATTGTGAATAGCGAAGTGCTGGCATATGATGATCTGGGGCCCGAAGCCATTCACAGGTTCGAAATCAAAGACTTCCCCGTGACCGTGGCATTTGACTGCCACGGAGGAGATCTGTATAAGGAAGGTCCGGAGAAGTACAGGAAATAGCGCTGTACCCGCCTCATCCGTCACCTGTGGTGACACCTTCCCCGGAGGGGAAGGCAATGGGGAACGGTATCTTCGGTCACTTCCCCATGATTGAAAGGTAAGAAAAACAGGAGCGGCGTTTCGCTGCTCCTGTTTTTCTGTTTGTTTCAGATTCTCGCTACTCCGGTCTTTCTGGCAGCTTCGGCGACGGCTTCGGCTACCTTCTTGGCAACATTCTTGTCAAGGGCGGAGGGCATGATGTTTTCGGCGGTGATCTCATCGTCCGGCACATAGGCGGCGATGGCCTTTGCGGCGGCGATCTTCATCTCGTCATTGATATCGCTGGCGCGCACATCCAGAGCACCGCGGAAGATGCCGGGGAACGCGAGCACATTGTTGATCTGGTTCGGGAAGTCACTGCGTCCGGTACCGACGACCGCCGCGCCCGCCGCAAGAGCGGCATCGGGCATGATTTCGGGAGTGGGGTTCGCCATAGGGAACAAAATGGCATCCTTCGCCATGGACTTGACCATTTCGGGAGTGACGCATCCGGGAGAAGATACGCCGATGAACACATCCGCGCCCGCGATGACTTCTGCGAGGCTGCCCTTGCGCATCTGCTGATTGGTGATTTCGGCCATTTCCGCCTTGACGGGATTGAGACCTTCGCGTCCCTTGTAGATGGCGCCCTGACGGTCGCACATCACGACATCCTTGAGACCCATGGAGATGAGCAGGCGAATGATGGCGATACCGGCAGCGCCGGCGCCGCTGGTGACCACGCGGATCTTGCCGATGTCCTTCTTTACGACCTTGAGGGCGTTGAGCAGAGCGGCAAGGCACACGACGGCGGTGCCGTGCTGGTCATCGTGGAAAATCGGGATGTCGCAGCATTCCTTCAGTTTCTTTTCGATTTCAAAGCAGCGGGGAGCGGAAATGTCCTCGAGGTTGACGCCGCCGAAGGAGCCTGCCAGCAGGCGGACGGTATTGACGATTTCATCCACATCCTTGGATCGCACGCACAGCGGGATGGCATCCACATCGCCGAAAGACTTGAACAGAGCGCACTTGCCTTCCATGACGGGCATGCCGGCCTCGGGGCCGATGTCGCCGAGTCCCAGCACGGCGGTACCGTCGGTCACAACGGCGACCAGATTGTTGCGGCGGGTGAGTTCGGAGGATTTGTTGACATCCTTCTGGATCTCCAGGCAGGGCTGGGCCGCGCCGGGGGGGTAGGGCAGAGAGAGGTCTTCTCGGGTGTTGAGCGGCGCGCGTACGATCATTTCGATTTTGCCATTCCACTCATAGTGCTTTTTGAGGGATTCTTCTGCGTAATTCATTTTCAGGTTCCTTTCGGTCAAATGTCACATTCGCGGATGACGGCCTTGAGCGCGTCGGAACTGGCTTTGAGGGCTTCCATTTCTTCGCCCATGAGTGGAGGAGTGAGTTTGCGCTCGATGCCCTTGCCGCTGACGATGCAGGGAATGGAGAGGCACACATCATGCAAACCGTAACTGCCGTCCATTAAGGAGGACACGGTGAGCACCGCTTTTTTGTTGGTGAGGATGACTTCGCAGAGGCGTGCAACGGTGATGGCGATGGCGTAGAAGGTCGCGCCCTTGCGCTTGATGACCTCGCCGCCGGCGTTGCGCACATTCTGCTCGATGTCCTTGATATCCTTCTTGCCGCACTCATTGTGGTTGACGCAGATATGAGTGCAGTACTGGGTCATGATCATGCCGGAGATGTTGGTCAGCGACCACGGGATGACCTGGCTGTCGCCGTGCTCACCGATGACATAGGCGTGAACGCTCTGGGGAGAGATGTCCACATGCTCGGCCAGCAGGGAGCGCAGACGGGAAGTATCCAGCATGGTGCCGGTGCCCAGCACCTGAGAAGCAGAAAGGTTCGTGCACTTCAGGATGGTGTAGGTGATGATGTCGACGGGGTTGCTGACGACCACATAGATGGCGTCGGGAGCCGCGGCTGCGACCTGCGGGATCACCTGCTTGATGAGGCTGACATTGACCTTGGCAAGATCGATGCGGGTCTGACCGGGTTTGCGGCCGATGCCCGCGGTGATGACGACGATGTCGGAATCCTTGGCGTCCTCATATTCGCCGCCGTGGATGTCGATATTGCCGCAGAAAGGCAGGCCGTGGCGGATGTCCATGACTTCACCATCGGCTTTGTCCTTGTTGATGTCGATGAGTACGATCTCGCTGCAGGTATTCAGGGCGGTCAGCGTGTAAGCGATGGTCGCGCCTACATTGCCCGCGCCCAGAATTGTGATTTTCTTACCGTTTTTTACCTTGTCAGACATATATCACATCTCCTTTGAGCAATATATCATTGCGGGAATTATAGCACAAAACCGTTTTCATATCAAAAGAATTTTTGATTAAAACTCTGCATTTTCTGCGTCATTTTCCACGATATTTTGTATCCAAACACCTTTTTTCAGCAGGATATAGCCCAAAATGACTTTGACGATGTTGATGAAGCAGCCGCCGAAGTAGACCGCGGGCGTGGTGAGGCTCGTGAAGCGTACAAGCGCCCAGACCAGCGGTACCGGGAAGACCCAGGTGTACACGCTGTCAAACAGCATGGTAATGAAGGTCTTGCCGCCCGCGCGGAGGATGAAGTATGCGCAGTGGGCAAAGCCCGAAATCGGCAGTTCGCAGGCGCAGATGCGGATGAGTTTCGTGGCGAGGGTGCGGGTCTCCGGCGTGGTCTGAGTGTAAATGCCGGGCAAGACGGAGGAAAGCGACACGAGCACCGCGCAGGTGCACAGGCAGATGATCTCCTCCAGCATGATCAGTTTCCTCGCGCTGCCCTTCGCGCCTTCCCAGTCGTTGGCGCCGAGGCTCTGCCCCACGAGGATGGAGGCGGCGGTGCCCATGGAGATGAACACCACATTGAACAGATTGTTGATGGTGTTGGTCACATTGATGGCGGCGACCACGGTGAGCCCCATGTAGGAATACTGGTGGGTGAGTTCCGCCATGCCGGTGGACCAGAGCAGTTCGTTGGCAAGGAGCGGAAGTCCCTTGATGCAGATGCTCTTGAGCAGTCCCGCGGGGATGCGGTAACTCTTGTAGACGGTGTTGAGGAAAGTGAGTTCCTCGCCTTTGCGCGCGCGTTTATGGGAGATAACCACGATGATGCCCATCTCCACATAGCGGGAAATGACCGTGGCGATAGCGGCGCCCTTCGCGCCCATGCCATGGATGAAGGAGCCGTGGTCGAAGATGAGCAGCCAGTTGAAGCAGAGGTTGGTGAGGACCGAGATGATGGACGCCACCATGGGCAGCTTCGTCTCCCCCGTCACGCGGAGCATTCCCGCATAAGCGTTGGTGACGGCAAAAGGAATAAGTCCCCAGAGGATAACGGTCATGTAGTCCATGCCCGCGGAAAGGGTCTCCGCGGCATCGATCGCCGCTTCTTCTCCTTCACCCGCGGTGATGTAGCGGAGGACGAGCGGCTCTCTGCATACGCCGATGAAGACCGTGGCGATGACACCGACGATCGCCGCCACATACAGTGCGAAGCGCATGGAATGGGTGACGCCTTTTTCATCATTCGCGCCGAAGAACTGGGCGCCGAAGATCGTCGCGCCGCTCATGCCGCCGAAAATGCAGAGGTTGAACACGAAGACGATCTGGTTGCTGATGGAGACGCCGTTCATCTGATTTTCGCCCACCGCGCCGACCATGAGGTTGTCGAGGAGGGAAACGAAATTCGAGATGCTGTTTTGGATGATAACGGGTATGATTATGGCAAGAACGGCTTTATAAAACGCCCTGTCGCCGAAATACCGTTTTTTGATGGTTTGAAGCATGGGCCCCCTCCGGAAATTGATATGCCATTATAGCATACGGGCGCATGCTTTTCACGCATTAGCAGGTTAAAAAACGCCCCGGAAGCACATTCCGGAGCGTTTTCGTATGCCGGTTTATCTGAGCCCGATGCCGTCCACGCCGAACTTCACAAAGGTGTAGTCGTCGGAGTACCGTTCGGCAATGTTCTCATCGAGCCAGTGCCCGTACAGACTCATCGCGTCGGGGCTCGAAGAATGAGGATCCTTGTGCCCGGGCAGGTGATGGAAGCCCAGAGTGTTCCGCATGGAGGAGGTAAGCGTGACAGTCAGCACATTCGTGCCCGCGGTGAGTTCGCCGGACACATCCGCGGTGTCGGTGAAGAGCAGTCTGTGCGCGGGGCCGTCATTGACCCGGACAGACGCAACGGAGTAATGTCCGTGGAGGG
This sequence comes from Clostridia bacterium, assembly GCA_045598325.1. Classification (GTDB taxonomy): domain Bacteria; phylum Bacillota; class Clostridia; order Christensenellales; family Aristaeellaceae; genus RUG14130. The sequence continues at coordinate 59,431 of JAZLLT010000050.1, forward strand.
TCAGATACTTCTCATTTCCTTTTGCTTCGATCGTGGTTTTCAGCGTCATGCTGCCGCTGAAGAAGGGGAATCCGTCCTGGGGGATGCGGCTGCCGGTCACATAGCGGCGCGGGAGCGTGACGGCGAAGTTTCCGTCTGACCAGAGGGTATCCTCTTCCCCGCCTTCATGTCCGTCCCATTCCACGCAGAATTTGCCCGCGAGGTACACCGCTTCGATGTCAGTCGTGTAACTTAAGCAGTTCACCATGCTCTCGGTGGTGTCATCATGATCGTAGTACACGCCGCCAAACACCTTGTAGTTATGCTCGCTCTGATAGTAGTCCACGCGGAAAATGAGTTCATTTTCGCCGTAGCGAACATACTTCGCGATGTCATAGGACTTGAACAGCGGATCAAGTTTGCCCGTGTCCTCGGCGATGACCTCCGCGCCGTTCACGGCCAGATGCGCGCCGCCCATATCCTCCGCCTCAAGGCGCAGATCCGCGGGCTTCGCGTTGACGGTGAAGGTGTATTTGAGATACACCGTGCGATTGGTCTTTCCGCGCAGCAGTTCGTCACTCACCTGCATGACGGGCATCTTTTTCCCGTAGGTTTTCCCGTCATAGGACAAGGCGCAGTAGTCGAGGGGCAGGAGGTTATCGTCCATGTCGGAAATGACGCACTCGGGATTGACCGTCCGTTTTTCCGCGCCTTTTTCTTCCTTTTCGATGCTCTCCGCGGAGCCGGACAGGAAGACGATGATGGACCCGCACGGTTCAAGATCGAGCGGGATGTCGATGCCGCCCGCGGGATTCTTTTCGTAGTGCAGTCCTTCAAAAGCGGGAATCTCGGCGTTAAAGCGGCGGGCACCCTTGGCGTTGATGTGCAGGGTCGTGCTTTGCGCCTGTTTGTCCGAGAGGTTGACCGCGTAGATGAAGTCGCCGAAATCGCTTCTGCGCACGGTTATGCGGATGGCGGTTTCTTTATTTGAGAGGCTGAAGCCGGGATTGCGGAGTTCGTCAAAACCGATGGTACCGTTAATACCGATGTTCGCTTCCTCGCCGTTCACGAGATGGGGTTTTCTGCCGGCAAAGCAGAGTTTGCCGCCGCACTTCACAAATTCGGTCAGCAGTCTCAGGGTGGTGTCATCGATGTTCTCCATTTCGGGAACGACCACCTGCGAATAGGAGCACTTGCCGATGCAGAGTTTCTTTCCTTTTACCATGCCATACTTGGCAAGCAGCGTTTCATCCGCGTAATGATGCAGGATGCCCGCGGCGCCCAGCGTCTCGATGAGTTCCACCCACGCCGAAGAGACTTCATTGATGGTCGAGGAATCATGGCGGTCGAAGGTCAGGTACGCGCTGTGCACGGGATGGATGATCACCGTGTCCGCGATCTCACGGCTTTCGGAAAGCATATAGCCGAGGCGTGTGAAGTAGTCGTTGAACGCGCGCAGTTCTTCCTTTGCCCAGGGATTGTGGTTGGAGAAGAAGGCGGGATAATCCCGCTTGCGCTGTCCGCGGATGGAATAGGGATACAGATGCTGGCAGAGGAGGTTGACGCCGTTGACATACTGCCACTCGAGAACACGCTTGAGTTCTTTGGGCGTCACGCTCCAGCCGCAGCAGGCAAAGGACTCGGTGAGTACCTGCTTTTTGCCCAGCTGCATGGCAACGGAAGAAACCTGACGGGGCGCGGACTCATCGCGGATATTCCTGCCCAGCCAGTCCATGCCCGGGATATGCTCATACTCGTAGAAGGGCATGATGCCCGCGCAGCACATCATCTGGCCGAACAGGCTCGATTCCTCGATGGAATGGCCCGTGAGCATGCAGTTGTGCTCGGTGCACCAGCGGTAAATCTGGCCCGCGAAAGATTCCGTATACAGTTCGTTCATCAGTTTCCAGTAGCGGTAGCGGAAGCGCATGCTGCCCCTGCAGGACACGAAAAGAAAACCCAGTTCATCCAGAATATCGGTGCCGTATTTGAGATTGTACTTGCGCTTCATAACAGGCGAATACGCCGTCTGATAGCGGAAATACTGGGGTTCATCGGTAAAGAAACCCATCAGCACCTCGCCGAAATCCTTGGCAAAACGCTTGAAGTATTTCTCGTGGGTCTCTTCGATGAACGCGCGCACGATCTTCCAGTTGAGGATATCGACCACAGAGGAATTGGTCCTGTCATAGACCGCGAGGACGGGAGCGCCGTCATCATCGGTGATGCGGACCAGTTCGTCGTTTATCACGCGGTAGCACGCCGCCGCTTCGGGATCGAAGGCGTCTTTGTTTTCGCTTACGAGATAGTGGGCGTAGTTCGCGGGATCTTCCAGCAGTTTCATTCCCGCAAAGCCGCTGGGCCAGCCGTTTTCATCGTATGCCCACGCGCGCATCTTCTGTTTGCGCGCCTCATCGATGCATTCGCCGACGCAGTGAAACCAGTCTTCCCCCAGATATTCTGTCTGAAGACCGCCGCGGGCGTGCATGAAGAAACCGCCCATGCCTGCCTGCTTCATGTCGCGGATCTGACTGCGGAGATGGTCGCCTTTCAGTTCATCGTTCCAGCTCCAGAACGGGATGGAGCGGTACTCGGTCAGGTCGCCTTTCAGTTTTTCAATCAGGTTTACGCCCATATATGTTCCTCCGGGTAGTGTTTGGCTATATTATACCATATCCGGACATAAAAGAAAAGAGTCTTTGCAGATCATCTGCAAAGACTCTTGCTGCTTTCAATCAGTAGCGCTCGGGCTTGTTGGCCTGATAGCAATCACGGCAGTAGACGGGACGGTCTCCGCGGGGCTGGAAAGGAACCTGAGTGGGCTTTCCGCAGCCATCGCAGATCACATCGAACATCTGGCGCTCGGCGCGGGGAGCGGCGGTGCCGTTCTGGGCGCGGCGTGCGCGGCGGCAGTCGGGGCAGCGGCTGGGCTCATTCTGGAAGCCCTTGTCGGCGTAGAACTGCTGCTCGGAAGCAGTGAAGAGGAATTCTTTGCCGCATTCACGGCAGGTCAGAGTCTTGTCTTCGAACATGGTATATACCCTCCTTAATTATCACCCGATACTTGTCGGTACCTTGTTAAGCCGTTCCTTTCATCGGGTGGGATCCACCGGAAGGTGATACGCATGAACAGGCTTCCTTCAACTGGGTTGTGCATATTATAACACTTATGGCAAAACCTGTATAGGTATTTTCGGGGATTAACGCAAATAATACGATTTGTTTGAAATAGACATCGTGCATTGTGAAAAGGACAAAATAAGCGATTATATTGTAACATTCCGCACAAAAAACCGCCGGTCCAAACGGACCGGCGGATGCCGCAAAGGGATTATTCCTCTACGGGAGCGCTGACGGGGCAGTTCTCGGCACAAGCGCCGCAGCCCACGCACTTCTCAGGATCGATAACATACTTGCCATCACCCTCGGAGATCGCTTCGCAGGGGCAGTTTGCCGCGCAAGCGCCGCACGCGATGCAAGCATCAGTGATCTTATAAGCCATGGTAGCACCTCCTTATAGAATTACACATATTATAGCATCAATATTTGCAAAATGCAATTGATTTACGGTAAGTTTTTTGGTATTATATGCGCGGTGATGGATATGAACAAAGAGATTCTGGATAAAGCCCTCGCGCTGCTTGAGAATGTGACGCCTCTGCGCACAGACTGCGGGCTCCTCTGCGGGAACGCCTGCTGTAAAGACAACGGCGACGCAGGCTCCGCCGTGTGGCTACTGCCCGGCGAGGAAGAGACGGATTACCCGTGGGCGGAGGTGACCGAAACCGTGACGCCCGTCACGGGAACACTCCTCAGGCAGATTTACTGCAAGGGGTTCTGTGCGCGGGAAAAGCGGCCGTTCCTCTGCCGCATCTTCCCGCTTTCACCCCATTTCAGCATAAAGAAAGGCGTCTGGTCCGTGCGCATGGACAGGCGCGCAGCCGCCCTGTGTCCCCTGTTCATCTGCGGCGGCATCAAGGGTCTTGACCCGGTCTTCACGGAAACCTGCCGCGAGGCGATCCGTCTGATTGCCGCCAATCCCGAGGGCGAGCAGATTCTGAAGATATTGGAACTAGAGGAAGACGCGTTCCGCTTCGAACTGTAACCGCATAAAAGAAAAGTCCGCTCGCGCGGACTTCTTTTTTTATTTAATACTCAGTTTGTTGGCGATGTTCGTGAACAGGACCGCCTGCAGTTCTCTGGTCGCGAGACCGTCCTGCTGTTTGAGTCCCATCCTCTGCTGGAGCGTCAGTACCGCCGAGGCAGTAGCCTCATCGTAAACACCGCTCGTATAAGCACTGCTTCCGAGGTAGCCGAGCGATACCAGTTTCTTCTGCAGGTTGCTGACCGCCGTGCCCGTGCTGTTGTAGGAAAGGTCCTTATAGGACGCGGCGGAGGGCGTCTTGTACTGATACTTGACGGGGGCGTATTCGCAGAACATGATGTCCTGCAGTCCCGCCGTCGCCTTGCCGTCCTGCGTTAGACCGATCGCCATCTGGAACAGTTTGACCGCGTCCGTGGTCAGGCTCTTGTAGTTGCCGCCGATGTCGCCGTAGAAGTAGCCCAGTTCTTTGAGACGGGACTGGATATCCTTCACATCCTCACCGGTGGCGCCCGTCGCAAGATCGCGGTAGGGATTGCTCACAAGCCCGGGTTCGTCCCACTGCTGCGCGGCTTCGTACAGTTTCAGTTGGTTTGCCTTGACATAACCCACCTTGCCCGCGCTGTTTTTTATTTCCGCCCATTCGCCGCGGGTGCGCAGCCATGTGACGACGGCGCCGCGGGAAAGGGTGCCGAGTTTCTTGGATGTATCGGACGCGCTTTCAAAGACGATGAGTTTATCCACATTCACCTGCGCCTGCTTGTTCACGGTAACGGTCTTTTCCGCCGCCTTCGTGGGCGCGGTGTCGATGTAGGTCAGATCCGCCAGCAGGCAGTAGCCGACAGCGCCGGCCGCGTTTTTCACTTCCGCCCAGATGCCGCGGGTGCGCAGGACGGTCAGTTCCGTGCCGATTTTGACAGTTGCCATGTCGGCAGGACCGGTGAGCGAGGAGTAGACCGTGGTGGAGGACACGGAAACATACGCTTTCTTGTTGACCGTCACGGCGTCCCCGCCGTTGCCGCCGCCCGAAGGCGTGTCATCGGGGGCGTAGGGATTATAGGTCGTGTCGGCGAAGATCTGCTTTTGCAGAGAAGAGGATGCCGTGCCGGACGCGGTGAGCGAATGCGCAGTCTGGTAATCCTTGACCGCCTGCACGGTAGCCTTGTCGTATTCACCCGTGATGTCGCCGTCATAGTAGCCCAGTTGATACAGTTGCTGCTGCAGATTGCTGACCGTCTGGCCTCTGTCGCCGCTTTTGAGCGTGGAGTAAGAGACCGCCACATTGCCGCTCGTATTCTGTTTCGCGCTGCCGGAGAACAGGGCTTTCTGCAATTCAACCGTGGCGATGCCCGTCTGCGATCTGCCGTACGCTTTTTCAAAGGCTTTGACCGCCTGCGCGGTGCCGTCGCCGAAATTGCCGTCCACGGTGCCGGAGAGATAGCCCAGATCGACCAGCCGCTGCTGAAGCCGCTTGACATCGTCACCCTTGTCGCCTTTTTGGAGTTGATAGTAGGTCTCCTCGGGTTCCCAACTCCAGCCGTCATCGCTGAGGTCGTCTTCTTCCTCTTCGCCCGCATAGACCATGGCGGAATCGGAGAACAGGAACTGCTGCATGGAGGGGGTCGCGACACCCGTCACAGTGGCGCCGTGATAGGATTCGAACAACTGCACCGCACGCTCGGTGGCGCCGCCGTACACGCCGTCGATCTCACCGCTCAGGTAGCCGAGGGCGTAAAGCCGCTGCTGCAGCATGTACACGGCGTCTCCCGTGCTGCCGCGGGAAAGGGTGGTATACAGAGACTGGGTGGCGCGGGGCGTTGCCGTCACGATAACGCTGCCTGCGCTCTCCGCTTCGGCGGAGAACAGGAATTCCTGAAGAGAAGCGGTGGCGATGCCCGTCTGGGATTTGCCGTACGCTTTTTCGAATGCCATGACCGCTTCCACGGTCTTGTCGCCGTAAACGCCGTCTGCTTTGGATTTGAGATAGCCCAGTTCGCGGAGCCGTTCCTGAAGTTCCGTGACCGCGTCGCCCTTGCTTCCGCGGGAAAGGGTGGAATAGCGGCTGGTGGGTCTGGGCGTGGGAGTGGGCGTATAGGTTTTCACTTCCCACGCGCTCTTGGCGTTGCCCGCGTACAGATACTGCTGCAGTTGGATGGTGGCGATGCCCGTGCGGGATCTTCCGTAGGCGGACTCGAAATCCTTGACCGCGTTTTCCGTCGCGGCATCGTAGTAACTGCCGGACACCTTCTGCAGATATCCGAGTTCGTAAAGCCTGCTCTGCAGATTCAGCACATCATCGCCCGTATCGCCCCTCTGAAGAGTACGCAGTTGGGTGGACGCTTTCGCGGTAGGCGTGGCGGTGGCAAGGGTCTTGTTGTACTTTTTGACCGTCTCGCTGTAAAGGTAATACTGCATGACCTGGGTCGCCGTACCGGTCTGCTGTCTGCCGTAAGCCTGCTCGAACAGACGCACGGCAAGCGCGGTCGCCTGGTCGAAAGTGCCGGTGGCGGTTCCGTTCATGTAGCCCAGTTCGATGAGGCGCTTCTGGAGGTTGCGGACCTTCGTACCGATGGAACCCAGCGAGAGGTCGGCGTATTCGTCCTCCGTCAGGGTGATGATGTCGCCCATCCAGCCTACGACCTGACTGGTCCTGGGCGTGGCAAGAGCATTGACGCCTGCGGTCTGCGTGGCAAAGGGCAGAACCACATCCACATTATACCCCGAAAGCGGGTCCGTGGTCGTGTCGGTCTCGGGTCCGCACGCCGACAGCGTCACAAGGATCAAAAGGATCAAAAGAATCAGGACCGTTTTTTTCATTCTGCCGTCTCCCCCGTGTTCTGAACCGCGCGCGCCTCGGCGCGTTCGGAAACCGCGTAGATTTTTACCGTGTCATAATCCGGACCGCCTTCATAGACGAGGGTGAAAAGTTCGTCTAGCGACTCCGTGTCCGCCGTGCAGGTGATGTAGGGATCGTTTGTTACTATAGACGCGTTTTTCGCGTATCCGTTCCATACCCGGACGGTATTTTTCTCATAAGAAGACAGATAGATATAGTCGACGCCGTATTCCGCCATGATGTCCGCGTACGCCTCGGGATAGGCGAGCATCAGCATGGCATCCGCCTCCTGCTGCCGGTAATCGAGCCCGTGATAGTACAGATACAGGCTCGAACCGCAGACGATCTTTCTGCCGGTCAGCGACGCGACGGTGTTGTTGTGGTTGTTCGATGTCAGGAACAGGCTGTCTTCAAAGGTGTTCTCTTTGATGAATTCCGCCGCCTCGACCTGGGCAGAGGAGAATTCCTGATAATCGCTCACGACCTCGCGGGCGATGCTGATGCCGCCGGACGCCGTGCAGGCAAAGAGGAACGCCGCCGCGAGGAAGATTCTTCCGCGGATGCCGCTCATTCTGTCCCAGATATCGGTAAGCAGTCCCGCGCCCGCGGGCAGCATGCACAGATACGCCGCGGCGAAGAGTTTGTTGTTGTCATAGACATTGGGCTGGAACAGGACGAATTCGGCAAGCAGGAAGGTAATGAAACATCCGAGGCTCATCGCCTTCATGCGCCTATCCTGCGTGGAAAACGCGGCGACCGGGAACAAAAGGAACATGAGTCCCACATTCTTGATCCAGAACCAGAAGTAGCCGTCGATGAGCCCGCCGCGTCCGTCATTGTTGACCCAGTTGAACAGGATGCGCAGCGATCCGCCCTTCACGGTCTGCGGGAAGGTCCACACCATCAGCTGCGGAAGCGCAAGGACGCAGGCAGTGATGCCGTAGAGCAGGAAGTTCCCGAACATGACTTTCCGGTGCTTCCCGTCGCGGATGAGGGTATAGACCATCGCGCCCAGCGAGATGGTGCCGAGCCCGAGGAAGGAGTGGGTGTGGATCATCACCATGGGACCCGCCCAGAGACCGAGAGAAAGAAAATCCGCGGTCCTGCGGGACTTCATGGCGGTGTAGAGCAGATACAGCGCGGGAATGAGGATCAGCCAGCCTGCCATCAGCGTCCGCTGCGGGATGAGCAGGTCGCACAGAGCGTTTACCCATCTCAGGTTCTTGTCCGGCATGTTCGCGGGCGCGTGATAGTAGCCGGAGAGCGCATCCTTGAGGACAGCAAAGTCCGTGCCGGGCGCCATGTCGAGCGTTTCGAGAAAGCCGAGACCGCCGCTGAACAAGAGCAGCACAAGTGCCAGCACCGCCGCGCCTTTCCGCTTTGTGATCTCATAGGTCAGCAGGTAGATGCCCGCGAAAATGAGGGCGCACATGAGCGTGCCGGGGATAACGAAGGACAGGGAAAGCGGCGTTCCGAAAATGAGCATCGTGGAAGACAGCGCGTCCACGAGGAAGGGATAGCCCAGCGTGCTCCCGGGCAGGAGCGTATATTCCGGCGGGTAGGTCTGCCCGATGAGTCCCGTTGCGAAACTCAGGTGCATGCATAGGTCTCCGTAGGTCGACTGCCCCACCCAAAGGCCGCCGTCCTGCGGGCGCAGATTGTGCGTGTACTGAAGATATCCGCAAAGCGCCGTCACGGGAATCATGAGGATGAGGAGCAGTTTCCACGGCGTGCCTTTGGAAGGCGCGTCCGTGTGCTTTTTGCCGTAAAAGAAGCACGGAACACAGAGCAAAAACGCGCAGGCAAGGGCGCAGATCTGCGCCGTCAGGTTGAATGTGAAAGCAAACGCGAACAGCGACGGGAACCACATCATTTCCATGAGTCCCAGCGTAAGTCCGAGCCACACGCGCATGGCGGTGTCTCTGCGCTTCATAAGCGAAAACGCCTGAATGAGTCCGCAGACTTCAAAGGCGGTCAGTACTGCGATGCCGAGCATACTTCCTCCGATAATAATCCTATTTTATATTATATCAAAAGTCTTTCAGTAATACAAGAGTCATTTTTGCTATTGCATTCCGCCGCCGTTTCAGGTATACTGATAGTAAGAACTGGAAAGGATGTGTATTCCCATGAAAACATTCCCCATCGGCATCATTCTTGATTCTTTCCGCAAGCCCATTCTGGAAGCCCTCGATTTGACCAAAGAACTGGGTGCGCAGGGCCTGCAGGTATACGCCACCCGCGGCGAAATGTCTCCCGAAGAACTCGTCGGCGAAAAGAGAAAGAGATTCCTCGCCGAAGTCAAAGCACGCGGTCTCACCATCTCCGCCCTCTGCGGCGATCTCGGACACGGTTTCTGGGATTCGGAGCAGAACCCCGCCCTCATCGAGCGCAGCAAGCGCATCCTCGATATGGCCGTGGAACTGGAAACCGATGTCGTGACCACACATATCGGCGTCGTGCCCGAAGATCCCGCCCATCCCCGCTTCAAGATCATGCAGGATGCCTGCGGTGAACTAGCTGCGTACGCGGATAGTCTCAATGCCCACTTCGCCATTGAGACCGGTCCCGAAACCTCCGCGACGCTCAAGCAGTTCCTCGATTCCCTCCACTCCACCGGCGTTGCCGTCAATCTGGATCCCGCGAACCTCGTCATGGTCACCGGAGACGATCCCGTGCAGGCGGTGTACAACCTCAAGGACTACATCGTCCACACTCATGCCAAGGACGGTGTGAAGCTGCTCGACAAAAATCCCGAAATCATTTACGGTCTCGTGCGCGATGATGCCCTCGTACAGGACGCGGCATTCAGGGAAGTCCCCCTCGGCGAAGGCAGCGTTCCTTTCGGAAAGTACCTCACTGCGCTGGAGGATATCGGCTACAGCGGCTTCCTCACCATCGAGCGCGAGGTCGGCGATAATCCCCAGGGCGATATCGCCAAGGCAGTCGATTTCCTGAAAGGTTTCATGGATTAACAGTCATTTAACGGCGTAGGGTATTTACAAACGGTCCGACCTGCTGTATAATATGTCCTGTTCGCGGGGCATTAGCGCAGTTGGTAGCGCACCACAATGGCATTGTGGGGGTCAGGAGTTCGAGTCCCCTATGCTCCATGGGATATCCAATCACGGATATCCCTTTTTTCTACACAACACCACCGGAGGTTCGCATGGAACAGTTTACCGCTTTTCTGAAGAAAGCCTGGAGCGTCATCAAGGCAGCGTGTGTCATCGCCTGGAACACCGTTTCCGCTTTTCTGAAATCCGCCTGGACTTACCTGAAGCCCGCCCTCAAAAAAGCATGGGCCGCCATCGTCGAATTCGCGAAATACTGCTGGCATTGGGCCTGCGCGTTCACCGCGAAGATCCTCGGGCTCAACGAAGTGGAAGACGGCAAGGCGGTCAAGATCAGCCTCATCTCCTTCCTGCTCAATATCGTCCTGCTCATCATCGTCCTCTGTGACTGATCCGCACGCACAAACGGCTCTCCCCTGCGGAGGGCCGTTTGTGTGTTGCAAAAATCGGGATTTTATGGTATAATATATATTACTGCTCGGAAAGGAGAGGTTCCGCATGAAACGCCTGACAGTCGTCATTTTGATACTGCTTCTGTGTGTTTGCGCCTGTGCGGACACCTACTGTGACACAAGCAGCCGCATCAATTACTTCTATCAGCTGGACGGCGGCAAGACGGACGAGGAAGGCACCTACGATAAACTGCTCGTGCCCGTCATCCGCGAGATCACGAACGGTGCGCATACTTCCATCGTGCCCTGGGACAACAAGTACCTGACCGGGCGCGGCTGCGACCTGTTCGCCTACGGTCACGCCTACCAGTATCTTTGCGGATACGCGGGCAGCATGCAGCAGAAGGCAGATGTGCTTGCCGTCTATCTGAGAGGCATATCCGGTCAGTCACACACCTGGTCCACAAGCAACCCTCTCTCCACCCTGAACCCGCCCAGAGCCTGCGCGCTGTACGCGGCGACGCTGGACAAGCAGCCCGGCGTCAACCGCTATTCCAAAGCGACCGGTACTTTCGGCGACCTCTATACCCTCTTTAACGGCTGCCGCGCCGCCTGCATCGTCAATGTGGGCGGACACTATGTCATCGCCGTGGGCTGCACGGAACACGAGGGCGTCAAGTATGTACTCATCGTGGATTCCGTGATGTCCGCGACCCTGCGCAGCGACAGGCGCGGATACGGCTATTCCTTCGATTTTTCCACCCGCTATGACGAAACCAACGCACGGCAGAACGAGGCGCTCGTGCATCAGTACTGGCTCCCCTACTCCGCGTTCCAGAAGTGCACCATCAACTACGCCTTTTATGTCGGGCAGGCGCCCCGCATCTATCTGCTGGACAGTCCCTACAAAAAAGGCGCTGCGGCGATCGCGGGCGAGACGCTCGATCTTTGCATAAGCGACAAAAACGGTCTGGTGGAAGACTATGTGTTTGAGGCGGCGGATCCGTCCGTCGCGACCGTGAATGAAAACGGTATCCTCACCGCCGTCGCGCCCGGAGAAACCACGGTTTCCTGCCATTCCGCCGACAATCCGTATCAGGTGCTGACCATCCCCGTGTATGTGTGCGACTGGGTCCACCCGGGCGCCGCCTACATCATGAAAGACGGCATCCGCCCCGAAGTGCTTTCCGGCTGTGACCTGCCCGCTTCTTTCTCCGTCGACTGGACGGAAGACGGGACTGCCGTCATCGCGGACACATACGGAAACGAGTTCGCCTCCATGCAGTATACGGTGTTCGACCCGGAAGCAGGCGGCTTTACGCACCTCGGCGCGGCAGTCGGGTTCATAGGCGGCAGTGCGTTTACGGACAGCGGCGTCAGGTATGTACTGATCGACAACCCCGGCATTACCGTCAGTTTCACCGCGTTCGATGGGGACACGGAACTGTATTTCCTCACGGAAGACGGCTGGTACGAAAAGAGATAAACCGGTATCAACACAAAACCGCCGGAAAGGTTATTCCTCTCCGGCGGTTTTGTATGCTTATTATTTCGCGGCAATGATCAGGACATCGATCAGGTCAAAGTACGCGCCGACACAGTTCAGCATCGCAGTGAAAAAGAGAAGCAGATTGCCGCTTCCGGATATCAGAACGCAGGTCGGCAGCACCGTCAGAACGGCAAGCGGTATGAGATAGATGATACTCTTTTTGCCTTTGCCCGCGTCCTGCGGAAATTGCGTGCACAGCGCAGGCAGTCCAACAGGATCTTTCATGAGTTTGATGTTGGTCCCGCACCTGCACAGGACAGCCGCCGT
>JAZLLT010000051.1:0-16218 GCA_045598325.1 Clostridia bacterium
TGCGCACCACATCAATGGCGGGGCCTGCCAGCTCCTTCATCGCCACAAACCATTGCTTGGAGACCATCGGCTCGATGGTCTTGTGGCAGCGGTAGCAGGTGCCGACATCGTGCTTCAGCGGCTCTGTCTCTTTCAGCGCACCGCAGGCCTCCAGGTCTGCCAGGATCGCCTTGCGGGCTTCCATGGTATCCATGCCGGCGTACTTGCCGCAGTCCAGCACTTCGGGCTCGTCCTTGGTGGCGTGGCCGGCCTTGATGAGTTCGGCGTATTCGGCGGCTTCGGCGGCGCCGGTCATGTGTCCGTCATAGGTGAACACGCGGACCATGGGCAGGTCGTGGCGCTTGCCGACTTCGTAGTCGTTGGGGTCGTGGGCGGGAGTGATCTTGACCACGCCCGTTCCCTTGGTCATGTCCGCGTGCTCGTCGCACACGATGGGGATCTCTTTATTGATGAGGGGCAGGATGACATGGCAGCCGTGCAGGTGGGCGTAGCGCTCATCGTCCGCATTGATAGCCACGGCGGTATCGCCCAGCATGGTCTCGGGACGGGTAGTCGCCAGTTCCAGCATCTCCCCCGTTTCCTTCACGGGATAGAGCAGGTGCCAGAAAGAACCGTTCTGCTCCTCGTATTCCACTTCGGCGTCGGACAGGGAGGTTTTGCAGCAGGGGCACCAGTTGATCATGCGCCAGCCCTGATAGATGAGGTCCTTTTCATACAGGCGCACGAAGGTCTCGCGTACGGCGCGGGAAAGGCCCTCGTCCATGGTGAAGCGCTCGCGGCTCCAGTCACAGGAAACGCCCAGTTTGCGCAGCTGTTTTACGATGCGTCCGCCGTATTCCTTTTTCCAGTCCCACACGCGGTCCAGGAACTTTTCGCGGCCCAGATCCTGCTTGGTGAGCCCTTCCCGGCGCAGGGCATCCACTACCTTGACTTCGGTGGCGATGGCGGCGTGGTCGGTGCCGGGCACCCACAGGGTGGGATCACCCTTCATGCGGTGGTAGCGGATGAGCACATCCTGGGGCATTTCGTCCAGAGCGTGACCCACATGCAGTTGGCCGGTGATGTTGGGCGGGGGCATGACGATGGTGAAGGGTTTCTTGCTCTTATCGATCTTCGGCTTGAAGGCGCCGCTTTCTTCCCACATTTTGTAGATGCGGTCTTCCATGTCCTTGGGCGAATAGACTTTCGCCATGGTGAATTCGGTGTTGTTCTCCATTTTATCTCGTCCTTTCGGTTTATTTACAAATAAAAAGGCGGTACCAATTGGGCGGACATCATCCGCGGTACCACCAATATTTGTGCTCTCGCGCGCGGTATCGGGCGCACCCGCGGGGAACTGATGATTTCATCCCCCGTCCTCCAAAGCGACATTCGGCGGAGCGTTTTCAACCGTCTTTCAGCCGCGGACGGTCTCTCTGTGGAAAAATCTCTCGCTTACTCCTCTTTATCAGCAGAATTTTGTGTTTATTATATCAGTAAGAACGGTTTTCGTCAACTGCGTTTCAGTAACTTAACGCTGCCGGACAGGTAGGATATAAAGGCGGCAAGGCTCATGACCACGGCGGCGATCATCAGATACTGGCCGGCGGCGGTGACGAAGGCGATGCCGTGCCACGGGAACACCATGATGAGCGCCACGCAGAACAGGGTGGTCGCGATCTTGCCCAGGATGTTGGAATAGACCACATGGCCTTTTTTGAGCAGGAGCAGACCGCCTGCCACCATGAGCGCTTCCTTGGCGAGGATCACAATGATGATGACCTTGTTGAGCCAGGGCATGGAGGGCGGCGCAAGCAGCCCGTCATCTCCCAGACAGAACAGCATGGACAGCACCATGAGTTTGTCCGCCAGGGGATCGCACAGTTTTCCGAAAGAGGAGATCTGGTTGAGCCTGCGGGCAAGGTATCCGTCAAGGGCGTCGGTCAGGGACGCGACAGCGAACACCAGCATGGCGATGTAGGGCTTCTCCGGCATCTGATAGTAGCAGATCAGAAACACGGGGATGAGCAGCATCCGCATGAAGGTGAGCAGGTTCGGTACGGTAAACAGTTTTGAAGTGTCGTTTTCCAAAATAGTATCCTCCAAGGCGTATCGGATGCTATTTTACCACCGCGCAAAAGCATTTTCAACCGCCCTTTGTTAAACCTTCGTTTTTTGTGCCCGCACTTGCATCGGAAACGGAATTGTGCTATAATATCATACTAATTAAGTATACTCATTTTTCGGAGGCTCATATGAAGAATGTTGCGCTCATCTTCGCAGGCGGCACGGGGACCCGGTTCAACGCATCTTCCACGCCCAAGCAGTTCCTTCTGCTCTCCGGAAAGCCCGTCATCATCCATACGCTGGAATACTTCCAGTTCTGTGAAAAGATCGACCGCATCTGCGTGGTCTGCCTCGAAGAGAAGATCGGCGAACTCAAAACCCTGCTGACCCGCTACGGCATCACCAAGGCGGACATCGTCGTGCCCGGCGGAAAGAGCGGCCAGGAGAGCATTTTCAAAGGGCTCTCCGCCATCCATGACGCGGAAAGCGATCCGGATACCCTCGTGCTCATCCACGATGGCGTGCGTCCGCTCATCACCGGGGAACTCATCCTCTCCTGCATTTCCTGCGCCCGCGAAAAGGGCAACGCCATCACCGTGACGAAGGCGTACGAGACCATCATGACTGCGGAAAACGGCGGCACCATTGACCACATCGTGGACCGCAAAAATGCCCGTCTCGTCCGTGCGCCCCAGTGTTTCTTCTTAAACGACATCTTTTCCGCCCACCTGCGCGCGCAGAGGGAGGGCTACACGGAAGCCATCGACTCCGCCACCCTCATGAACCACTACGGTATGGAACTCCATACCGTGGACGGACCCGTGGAGAACATCAAGATCACCACTTCCTCCGATTTCTTCATGGCGCGCGCCATCTTCGAGAGCCGGGAAAATTCCCAGATCGCGGGGCTGTGACATGAAAGACATCGAAAACGCCTGCGTCTCCGTAAGAGAATTGTGCGATACCGCTTTTCTGAAGGGTGCCTCCGTGCTCATCACGGGCAGTACGGGACTCATCGGCGGCATGCTCGCGCGGACGCTCCTGCGTCTGGAGAACAGCATCCGTCTGATTTTGCCCGTCCGCAGCCTTGACCGCCTCGCGGAGGAAATCAGGAGCGACAGCCGGGTCAACGCCTTTGAAGCAGACCTCTCGCGTCCGCTTACCGTGGACGGACCCGTCGATTACATCGTCCACGCCGCTTCCCCCACCGCGTCCAAGGAACTGAAAGAGAAAAGCGCGGAAAGCGCCGCGTTCATGACAAAATCCGTTGACCTGCTGCTTGCTTTGGCAAAAGAAAAGCAGGCCCGGAAGTTTCTTTATCTTTCCTCCATGGAGGTCTACACAGGTCTTTCCGGCACCGTGACCGAGGATATGGAAGGGGCCTTCGATCCATCCGATCCCCGTTCCTGCTATCCCCTGTCCAAGTTGTACGGCGAAAGCGCCACCGGAAAAGCGGGCATTCCCGCCGTGTCCGTCCGCCTCGCCCAGACCTTCGGCGAAGGCATTTCCGGGAATGAGAACCGCGTGTTCGCCCAGTTCGCAAGGAGCGCATTGAGCGGCACCGATATCGTGCTCCGCACAGAAGGAAAGTCCGTCGGCAATTACCTGCACATCTCAGACTGCGTGAGCGCGCTGATCCTGCTGCTGGAAAAGGGCAGCGGCGTCTATAACGCCGCGGGTGACAACTGCCATATGACGGTCAGGGAACTTGCCCGTCTGACCGCGGAACTGCTTTCGGACGGCAAAAGCCGCATCGTGACCGACCCCGCCCCCGCGGGCACCTATCCCCCCGACAGCGCCTATATCCTCGATAATTCCAAACTCAAAGCCCTCGGCTGGGCACCCAAATACAATGTTTCCGACATGATCCTTTCCCTAAGCCGCGATTTGAAAGGAGCGTAAAACAATGAATTTCCACACCAGACCGGAATGGCAAAACATTGAAGTACAGTCCGTCAACCGCCTCCCCGCCCACACGCCGTGGGACGAAAGTTCCTACAGCATGTCTCTGGACGGAAAATGGAAGTTCAAACTCTGCGATCATCCCTCTTCCCTGCCTCCGGGATTTTATACGCCCGAGTTCAATGAAGACGGCTGGAGCGAGATCGAAGTGCCGGGCAACTGGGAACTGCAGGGTTTCGGCTCGCCCATCTACACCAACTATGTCTATCCCTTCACCGATGAGCCCGGCGCCCACCGCATCACGCCGTCTCTCTCCGGCGACTCGGATTACGGCTCCTGCTGCAATCCGCCGAACCTGCCCGACAAGATCCCCACGGGGCTTTACCGCAGGACTTTCACCCTGCCCGAGCATTTCGTGGGCAAGAAACTCATCCTGCATTTCGGCGGCGTGGAGAGCGGCTTTTATGTATGGGTGAACGGAAAACCCGTGGGCTACTCCCAGGACAGCAAACTCATGGCGGAGTTCGACTGTACCCGCTATGTCTATGCCGGCGAAAACACCGTCGCCGTACAGGTCATGCGCTTTACGGATGCGACCTGGATGGAGGATCAGGACTACTGGCACCTTTCCGGCATCTTCCGCCCCGTGTCTTTGATTGCCAAGCCCCGCCAGCACATTGAGGATGTGTTCGTGAAGGCGGGCGACGACGGCCATGTGTGCGTTGATGTGTCCGTAGCGAAAATCAGCGGCTACGCGGATTCCCTCGTGCGCCTGCACATCTACGATCCCGACGGCAACATCATCTACAAGCAGAAGCAGGCGCCCGTGAACTCCTTCAAGGGCTGTGCCCATTTTGAATTCGACATTCCCTCTCCCCGTCTGTGGACGAGCGAGACGCCCGCGCTGTACCGCCTGCACCTCGCCCTGCTCGACCCCACCTGCGCGGACGCGGCGGACAGGCAGCGCCTCCGTTTCGGCTTCCGCACGGTGAAGATCGAAAACGGCATATTGAAACTGAACGGCAAGCGCGTCATCATCCGCGGCGTCGACCGCCACGAGCACTGCATCGACACGGGCAGATTCGTCTCCCGTGAGCAGATGAAGAAAGAGATCGCGCTGATGAAGAGGCTGAACATCAACGCGGTGCGCACCAGCCACTATCCCGACGATCCGTACTGGTACGATCTGTGCGACGAGAACGGCATCATGGTGGTGTGCGAGACCAACCTCGAGACCCACGGTGTCGGCGGCAATCTGAGCAACGACCCCGAATGGGCGGAGGCATATCTGCAGCGAGCCAAGCGCATGGCGCTCATCCACAAAAACCATCCCTCCATCATCATCTGGTCTCTGGGCAACGAGAGCGGACTGGGGCCCAACCACGCGGCGATGGCGGCGTGGCTGCGCTACTACGACCCAACCCGTCCGGTGCAGTATGAAGGCTGTGATCCCGACAAGCGGGTCAGCGACATCCGCTGTCCCATGTACCCCACGGCGGACCGCCTCGACAGCATGCTGACGGACATCAATGATGACCGCCCCATCATCTTGTGCGAATACGCCTACCAGATCATGAATTCCGGCGGAAACCTCAAGAAGTTCCGTTACTATACCGAGCGCTATCCCCGCTTCCAGGGCGGCTTCGTCTGGGATTGGGCGGACAAGACGCTGTGGCAGACGGATGAAGAGGGCAACCGCTTCGAAGGCTACGGCGGAGACTTCTACGAGGATGTGGTGGAGCCCGTCGAGCCCCGCTTCATGTGCATGAACGGCATCGTCACAGGGCAGTTGAAAGTGAAGCCCGTAGCGGAGGAACTGGCGTTCATCTACCGCCCGCTGTTCATCGAAGAAGAGAAGCCGGGCAGATACATCCTCAAAAACCGCAACATTGCGACCGAAATCAAAGGCGCTAAGATTTTGTGCATCTCCTACGCGGACGGCGACGAGGTGGGCAGGACGGAGATTCCCGTTCCCGATCTGAAACCCATGAGCGACTTCCGCTTTGAAACCGAAATCACGGAACTGCAGGGCGATACCGCCTATGTGAACATGGAGATTGCGGGTGAAGGCCTCTCCCTCACGCAGCAGTTCCTGCTGCCCTCCACGCCCTCCATTCCGAGAAAACCCCGCTTCACCCCCGCGGTCTTCGACGATTCCCGCGGCACCATCACCGTACGCGGTGAAAACTTCACCCTCGACATCCTGAAATCCTCCGGCTGCATCGTTTCCCTCATGAAGGACGGTCACGAGCACATGCTGAGCGGTCTCACGGAATGTGCGGTGCGCGGGCTTTCCGGCATGAATGTGCAGAGCGGCTGGGGCGAATACGAGCCCTTCAGCGCGTTCGTACACGAAAACTGCATGCGCCGCCTTGTGTCCCTCAATGTGTCCGCCCTGTCCGACGGGCGCGTGCGCGTGGACAGGCTCACCCGCCTTTCCTCCCGCACCGTGCAGGGAGCCGCCATCGATGTGCAGGTGCGCCTGCTCATTTCCGGCGACGGCACCATCCAACTGTCGAGCCATTTCCGTCTCTCCGGCATCAGCCATGTGGAAAGGCTGGGCCTTACCTGGATGATCCCCGAGGACTTCGAATCCGTGGAGTGGTTCGGGCGCGGTCCCGGAGAAAGTTACCCCGACCGCAAGGAACACACCTTCCTCGGCTCCTACAGCACCACGGTCACAGACATGCACTTCCCCTTCACGCCGCCCTGTGAAAACGGCGGACGCGAGGATGTAAACTGGGTGTCCTTCCTGTCTCCGGACGGATTCAAACTCTCCTTCCGTTCCTCCTCCCCCATGCACTTCGACGCGCGGCACTACACCATCGGCGACAGCCGCGAAGCCATGCATGACCACGAACTCATCCGCAGGCGCCAGATCGTGGTGCACACGGACGCCGCCCACGCGGGCATCGGCGGAGACATGGCGTGGAGCACCGTGCTCGATGAAAAAGACCGCATCACCCCCGGCATTTACAGTCTGAGCCTCGAAATCCGAATTTAAGGAGCATAAACATATGGCAAAAGCGATTCTGCGCCCCACCCGCGAGACCCGCGTGCGGAGCGGTCATCCCTGGGTATTCGCATCCGATATCGAAAAGGTCACGGGCGATTTTGAGCCCGGCGATGTGGTAAGCGTTGAAAGCAGCAAAGGCGCCTTTCTGGGCAAGGCGTTCTACAATCCCAATTCCCAGATCTCCCTGCGCATGCTGACCTACAAAGACGAGCCCGTTGACAAAGAATTTTTCCGCCGCAGGATTCAAACGGCGTATGACTACCGCCTGAACTTCTGCGATATCGATTCCTGCCGCCTCATCTATTCCGAAAGCGACTTCCTGCCCGGCCTCATCATCGACAAATTCTCCGATGTGCTGGTCATGCAGAGCATGTCGTTGGGCATTGAAAAGTGGAAGGACGCCATCACCGAACTGCTCATCGAGATCGTTCATCCCACCGGCATCTACGAGCGCAACGATGTGCCCGTGAGGCGCCTTGAAGGCATGCAGCAGACCACGGGCCTATTGTGGGGCGAAGTGCCGGACCGCATCATCATGAGCGAAAACGGCATCAAGTTCTCCGTGGATGTGAAAAACGGTCAGAAGACCGGCTTCTTCCTCGATCAGAAGGAGAACCGCAAGGAAGTCATGAAACTGTGTAAAGACGCCCGCGTGCTCGACTGCTTCTGCCACAACGGTTCCTTCTCCCTGCACGCCGCCAAAGCCGGCGCGAAAGAAGTGCTGGGGGTGGACATCTCCGAGGAAGCCCTCGTGGTCGCCCGCGAGAACGCCGAAATGAACGGGCTTACCAATGTGACCTTCGAAGCCCACAACTGCTTCGACCATCTCCGCGAACTGACCGACGCCAAGGAAAAGTTCGATGTGGTCATTCTCGACCCGCCCGCCTTCACCAAGACCCGCGCGCAGGTGGAAAGCGCTCTGCGCGGCTATAAGGAGATCAATGTCCGCGGTCTGAAACTGGTCCGCGACGGCGGCTATCTCGTGTCCTGCTCCTGCTCCCAGCATGTATCCACCGAGCAGTTCATCGACATGATCAAGACCGCTGCCCGTGACACCAAGAAGCGGGTGCGCTTCGTGGAGATGCGTTCCCAGGGCCACGATCATCCCGTGCTGCCCGCCAGCGATGAGACGCGCTATCTGAAGTGCGCCATCATGCAGATTTTCGACTAAACAATGATCAAACGCAGCGTCAATGTGCGGACGGTCGCCGAAACCTACTTTGAGGGCGGCGACCTGTACGCGGAAGAAAACGCCATGGAACGCATGCAGGAGGGGCTCAAGGGGCACCTCCTGCTTCAGAATGCCTACGGCAGGGAATGGCGCTGCGAAGTGCCCGTCAAACTCCCCTGCGATTTTGACGGGATCGAACTGACCGTGCAGGGGCGCATCGACGCCCTGCTCGAACAGGACGGCACCTGTCTTGTGGAGGAAATCAAAACCACCCGCGATCCGCTGGACGATATCACCGAAAACGCCTATCCCGTCCACTGGGCGCAGGCGGAGATCTACGCTCACATCATGTGCGAAACGGCGGGCTACACCGCCTGCTCCGTGCGGCTCGTCTACGCCAATCTTTCCGGCGGCACCCGTCCCTTCACCCGCGTCTACACGGCGGACGGGCTAAAAAAACTCTTTTTCGAATACTGCTCCGTCTATGTGGACGGCATCAAAAAAGAAGCGGACTGGCTGGACATCTCCGTGCCCTCCATCCGCATAAGCCCCTTCCCCTTTGCCGCCTACCGCGAAGGGCAGAGGCAGCTGGCAGAGGACGCCTACCGCGCCATCCGCGACAAGACCCGCCTGCTCTGCGAAGCGCCGACCGGCATCGGCAAGACCGCCGCGACGCTCTTTCCCGCCGTCAAGGCGCTGGGCGAAGGGCTCACGGACACGATATTCTATCTGACCGCCCGCACCACGGGGCGCGTCGCCGCGGAGAAGGCGCTCTCTCTCATGCGGGAGAAAGGGCACCTCGTGCGCTCGGTCTCCATCAGAGCCAAGCGCAAGGTCTGCCCCATGCCGAAGGGCATCTGCGACGCAGGGCACTGTCCCCGCGCAAAGGGCTATTTCGACCGGCAGAAATTCGCCATAGAAGAATCGCGGAATTATTGCGTCATCACCGAGGAAGTCATCAAATACCTCGCCGACAAGTATCTGCTCTGCCCCTTTGAACTGTCCCTCGCCGTCAGTCAGACCTGTCAGGTCATCATCTGCGACTACAACTATGTGTTCGACCCCGTGGTGCGTTTGAAGCGCTTTTTCGACCACAAGGGGCGCTACACCCTGCTCATCGACGAGACCCACAACCTGCCCGACCGCGCACGGGAGATGTATTCCGCGGAGGTGGGCGACAGGGAGATCCGCGAACTGCGAAGGGCCGTCGGGAACGCGGAGGGGCGCAAGTGCAGCCTGTACACGAGCCTCACGGGCGTACTCGAATCCCTCGGGAAAACCGACGAATGCGAACTGCGCAGCGAACTGCCCGTGAGGGTATCGGACGCCCTCAAACTGTTCATGGACGATGCCAAGCCCTATATCGGGAAAGCGCGGGATTACGGCGAGGCGCTCTCCGACTTCTATTTTGCCTCTGCTTCCTTCGTGCGCGTGAGCGGCGAATACGACGAAGACTGCTACAAGACCATGGTGACGCCCGAGGGCAAGACCTGCCGCGTGAAACTGTGGTGCTGGTCGCCCACGCAAAGGCTCGAAAAAATCATGAAGAGAATGCAGGGCATCGTCATGTTTTCGGCGACCCTGTCACCGATCGGTCACTACGCGATGCTTTTGAACGCCGAGGAAAAGTCGGGCGGCAAGAGCCTGACCCTGCCCTCCCCGTTCCCGAAAAAGAACCTTCTGTCCCTGCGGCTCGACATCCCCACCAAGTATAGCAAGCGGGAAGAGAGCCTGATGAGCGTGGTCCATGCGATCGCTTCCCTTGCAAACAGCAGGAAGGGCAATTATCTCGCCTGTTTCCCCAGCCACGCCTACCTCAACATGGCGGCGCAGGCGTTTGCTTCCGCGGCACCCGATGTTGACATCCTGCTTCAGAGAAGCGAGATGAGCGACAGCGAGCGGGAGGAATACCTGTCCCGTTTCCGCCCCGACCCGCCCCGTTCCATGGTGGCGTTCATCGCCATGGGCGGCGTGTTCTCCGAGGGCATCGACCTGCCCGGCGACCTGCTGACGGGCGCGGTCATCGTGGGCGTGGGACTACCGCAGATCTGTTTTGAGCGGAACGCGCTCAAACTCCTTTATGACAATGACGAGGGTGAGGGCGGCTTCGAGACCGCCTATGTATACCCCGGCATCGGCAAGTGCCTGCAGGCGGCAGGCCGCGTCATCCGCACGGAGACCGACCGCGGCGTGGTGCTGTTTGTGGACGACCGCTACTCCCTGCCGGAGTACGCGTCCCTTTTGCCGAAACACATGAAGCCCGAAAAGGCGGAAAGCAGGGATCTTCCCCGCATTCTGTCTGCATTTTGGAACAAAACGGAGGTGCGCGCATGAGTGAGCAGATCACCGACTGGGTCGCCCATTACGAAAAGACCTGGGGCGAAATGAAGGAGCAACTGGAAAAGGAAGGCATCCGCCGCATCAATATCTGGAACGGAAACGCCCCCGAGCATCCCCTGAAGAACGGTTTCGCGGCGGGGCTTTACCTGCTGCCCGTTCACGAAGGCACGCCCCGCGGCACCATCATCGTCTGCGCGGGCGGCGCGTTCAAGTTCAAAAATCCCAATGAGGCCAAGCCCGTGGCGGAATTTTTCCACGCTTTGGGCATAAACGCCGCCATCCTCGACTACACCGTGGACAGCCGCTATAACTACGGCACGGTGGAAGCCTATCCCGCCATGACTGCCGCGCGCAACGATGCCCTGCAGGCGATCCGTTATCTGCGCGTGAATGCGGAGAAATCGGGCATCCTGCCGGACAAAATCGCCGTTTCCGGCTTCTCGGCGGGCGGACGCACCGCCCAGAGCGCCGCCGTGTTCTTCGATTGCGGAAACCCCGCATCGGATGACCCCATGAAGAGGGTCTCCTCCCGTCCCGACGCCTGCCTTTTGTTTTACGGCGCCATGAGCGACTGCCTGCGCATGGATGTACTGGAAGTAGACCGCGAAAAGCAGCATCTGCGCGCGATGAACGACCCCATCACCAACATGCGTCCCGACACGCCGCCCACCTTCATCTTCCAGACCGTTTCGGACGATCCCCGCTGGGCGCTCACCTATGCCCTAGCCCTTGCCGACCGCGGCGTGGAGTGCGAGGTGCACACCTTTGCCGAAGGACATCACGGCGAAGGCATGTACGATAATGTACCCTACACCGCCAAATGGGCGGACCTCGCGGGACAGTGGCTCATTCATCTCGGATTTTAGGAGCAGCTTATGAACAGGCCGAATATCCTATTCATTCTTTCGGACGATCAGGGACCATGGGCGATGCACTGCGCCGGTACGGAAGAACTTGTGACGCCGAACCTCGACCGTCTCGCGCGGGAAGGCATGCGCTACGATGAATTCTACTGCGCCTCCCCCGTGTGCTCCCCCGCCCGTGCCTCCATTCTGACGGGCCGCATGCCCTCCGCCCACGGCATCCACGACTGGCTCCGCTGCGGCAATGTGGACGCGGTCAAGTATGCCGAGGCGGGAAAAGACAATCCCTGCGGCGGCTACGCGGACGAGCGGGAGCCCATCGCCTACACGGAGGGCATGGCGACCTACACCGACACGCTGTCCTCCCTCGGCTACACCTGCGCCCTTTCCGGCAAATGGCACATGGGCGACAGCGTACGCCCGCAGCACGGGTTCACGGACTGGTATACGCTGGGCAAGGGCGGATGCTGCTATTATCACCCCGACATCGTGGAAAACGGCGAGATTCATGTGATGCACGGGCAGTATGTGACCGACCTCATCACGGACCGCGCCTGCCGCGACATCGAGGAACTTTCGGACAGACCCGAACCCTTCTATCTCTCCGTCCACTACACCGCGCCCCACAATCCGTGGGAGAAAAATCAGCACCCCGCCCGCTGGACGGAGTACTACGAGAAGTGCGATTTTCACGAGATACCCGATATCCCCGACCACCCCGACATGACCACGGGACCCGTCTATGGTACACCCCGCCGCCATGAGCAGTTGGTGGGCTACTTCTCCGCCGTCTCCGCCATGGATGAGGGTATCGGGAAGATACTGGAGACGCTCGAAAAGAAGGGGATCCTGGACGACACGCTCGTCATCTTCACCTCGGACAATGGCATGTCCATGGGACATCACGGCATCTGGGGCAAGGGCAACGGCACCTTCCCCATGAATATGTACGATTCCGCGGTCAAGGTGCCCTTCCTCGTCCGCTATCCGAAGCTCATAAACACGCCCGGCGCCGTATGCCATGAAATGGTGAGCGCCTGCGACCTGTTTCCCACCTTCTGCGAACTGGTGGGCGGCGCCTTCCCCGAAGGGCTGTCCGGCTTCAGTTTCCTGCCGACTCTGCAAGGCGGCAACGGCTGCCGCGAGGAAGTGGGCATCACGGATGAATACGGTCCCGTGCGCATGATCCGTACAAAGGAATGGAAGTATGTGCACAAGTATCCCTTCGGTCCCCACGAACTGTATCACATGTCCGAGGACCCGGGCGAGGAGCGCAACCTGTACGGCGATAAACGGTACGATGCCCTCATTACGGACATGCGGCGCAGGATGGAAACTTTCTTCGCCAAATACAGCCTGCCCGAATATGACGGCCTGCGCGAAGGCGTCACGGGCAGCGGACAGAACGGCAGGATCGGACTAAACGCCGAGCGGGCGGACACCTACGCCGAGATCCCTCTGACGACGAAAGAGATGCAAAAAAGGTAATTGAAAAGACCGCGGACGAACCGCGGTCTTTTCTTATTATCTTTCCTCGATGGGTATATAGTTCTGTTTCGGCATGACGGCTTTGTAGCCGGGACGGATGAGTTTGCCGCCGCTGATAAGTTCCTCGAGGCGATGAGCGCACCAACCGGACACGCGGGCGATGGCGAACAGAGGTGTGAACATTTCCTCCGGGATGCCCAGCATGCGGTAGACGATGCCGGAATACATGTCCACATTGGCGCACATGGTGCGGTGGTCGGAATACTTCTCGTGGAGCAGTTCGATGCCGATGTTCTCGATGCGCTCCATAAGGTTGAAGTCATCCATCATGCCGCTCTTTTTCGCCAGATCCGCGGCGTACTTTTTGAGCAGCACCTCGCGTGGATCGGAGGCGGTGTAGACCGCGTGACCGAGACCGTAGATCTTTCCGCTGCCGTCGCCGGCTTTTCCGTCCAGCAGCAGGCGGAGGTATTCCCGCAGTTCGTTGTCGTCGTTCACATTTTTGAGGGTATTCTTCACGCCGTCCAGCATCTGCATCGCCTTGGCGTTGGCACCGCCGTGAAGGGGACCTTTAAGGGCGTTGATGGCGCCGCAGATGGCGGCATAGGTGTCCGTGCCGGTGGAGGTGAGGGAGCGGCAGGTGAAAGCGGAGTTGTTGCCGCCGCCGTGCTCCGCGTGGAGGGTCAGGCACAGATCCATGAGGTGGGCTTCCTCGTCCGTGTATTTCTTGTTGTCACGGAGCATGCGAAGCAGGTTTTCCGCGATGGACAGCCTGTCCTTGGGCACATGGAGGAAAAGGGACTCGCCGTCAAACAGATGGCGCTTCACATTGTAGGCGTTGGACACGATGATGGGCAGGCGGGCGATGAGTTCGATGGATTGCCTGAGCACATTTTCGGGAGACACATCGTCGGCGTTGTCGTCGTAGGAATACAGCGCCATGACGCCGCTTGAAAGTTTATTCATGATGGAGCGGTTGGGCGTGTTGAACAGCACCGCGTCATTGTAGCCCTCGGGCATATGCCGCGCCGCGGCGAGTGCCTCGCGGAAGGCATCCAGTTCGCTCTGGGTGGGCAGTTTGCCGAGCAGCAGCAGATAGCAGACTTCTTCAAAGCCGAACATGTTGCGCTCGGCGTGATTTTTGATCAGTTCATTGATTTCGATGCCGCGATAGAACAGGCGGCCTTCCATGGGTACGGGGTCGCCGTCCAGCATCATGTAGCCCTGAACGCTGCCGATGCCCGTGACGCCCGCCATGACGCCGGTGCCGTCCACATTACGCAGACCGCGCTTCACATTCAGCGATTTGAACGCGTTTTTATCGATGGCATAACAGGAACGGATATCCGAAGATACCGATGATACATAGGCTTTTACAAAGGAATTATCGCAATTCATACTTTCACCCTCCCGGTGCGGATAAGCAATTATAACGCCTCGTCCGCCTATTTGCAAGTATTTCCGGTGAAAAAATTTATATTTCGCATTATTTAACATAATTCCGCCATATATTTGAATTTTTCAGTCTATCGCACTTGCATTTTTGACATAATATGGTATAATGATTTCATTCTTACCGCGGAGGTATCTCTATGCAGCTCATTTCTTCCCCCGTCCGTCTTGCAGGCGGAAAGCCCGAAGTCATCTCTGCCCGCGCGGGAAAAGGCGGCATGGCGGAGGCCATCCTGCTTGCCCACGGCGGCACTCATATCAAATTCGATGCCCTCATTTCCCACGACATCACCTATGTGGGCATCATCCAGACCGCACGCGCCAGCGGCATGAAGCGTTTCCCCATCCCCTATGCCTTTACCAACTGCCACAATTCCCTCTGCGCGGTGGGCGGCACCATCAACGAGGACGACCATGTGTTCGGTCTCTCCGCCGCGAAAAAATACGGCGGCATCTATGTGCCCGCGAACCTTTCCGTCATCCACCAGTTCGCCCGCGAACAGCTGGCTTTCTGCGGCGGCATGATTCTGGGCAGCGACTCCCACACCCGCTACGGCGCGCTGGGTACGGTCGCCATCGGCGAGGGCGGCGGTGAACTGGTGAAGCAACTGCTTTCCAATACCTATGACCTTCCCGCCCTGCCCGAAGTCGTGCTCGTCTATGTGACGGGTTCCCTCCGCCACGGCGTAGGTCCCCACGATGTGGCGCTCACCCTGTGCCGCGATCTGTTCGGCAGCGGATTTGTGAAAAACCGTGTGCTGGAATTCGCCGGTCCCGGCGTCAGCGGGCTTTCCATGGACGAGCGCATAGGTATCGATGTCATGACCACCGAGACCGCCTGCCTGTCCTCCGTGTGGGAGACCGATGAAAAAACAAAGGCATTCTTCGAGGCCCACAAGCGCAGCGATAAATATAAGGAAATGAAAGCCGCGGAAGGCGCGGAATACGACCGGTGCGTCATGCTGGATCTAAGCGAGATCGAACCCATGATCGCGCTGCCCTTCCATCCCGGCAATGCCTTCACCATCTGCGAACTGAATGCCCATCCCATGGAAGTGCTGGGCAAGGCCGAACAAGCCGCGAATCTCCCTGCCGGCACCCTCTCCTCCAAGTGGACGGACAAGGGACTCAAGGCCGACCAGTTCGTCATCGCGGGCTGCGCGGGCGGCGGATACGAAAACATCCTGAACGCCGCGGCGATCCTCAAGGGGAAGAGCGCGGGCAATACCTCCGTCTATCCCTCCTCCGTTCCCGTCGAAGCCGCCCTCATCAGAAGCGGCGCCGTGACGGAACTGCTGACCACGGGTGCGGTGCTCAAGCCCTGCTTCTGCGGTCCCTGCTTCGGTGCGGGCGATGTGCCGAGCAACGGCGCGCTTTCCCTGCGCCACACCACCCGCAACTTCCCGTACCGCGAGGGAGCCAAGCCCAATGAAGGGCAGAGCGCGTTCGTGGCGCTCATGGACGCCCGCTCCATCGCGGCCAGCGCGCTGACCGGTTATGTGACCGGCGCGGACAGCGTGGATTACGCGGATGTGCGCAATGTGCCCTATGAATTCGACGGTTCTTCCTATCAAAACCGCGTGTATGACGGCGTTGGCAATCCTCTGCCCGATGAGCCGCTTGTTTTCGGTCCCAACATCGCGGACTGGCCTGCTTTCGGATCTCAGGAAGGCGACCTCGTGTTTACCATCGCCTCCCGCCTCACCGACAAGGTGACCACCACGGACGAACTCATCCCCTCCGGCGAAACCAGTTCCTACCGTTCCAATCCCGCCCGCCTTTCCGAATTTGCCCTCTCGCGCCGCGATCCCGGCTATGTGGGCAGGAGCAAAGCCCTGCGGGACAGCGGACAATATTCCGGCATCTGCGCGGTGTGCCCCGGCGACGGTTCCGCCCGCGAACAGGCGGCGTCCTGCCAGAGAGTGCTGGGCGGCATCGCC
>JAZLLT010000052.1:0-7326 GCA_045598325.1 Clostridia bacterium
GCGCCCAAGGAAACCGCTGTGTACGACGAGCCCATTCCCGCCCCTCCGCCCGTCATGTGCGCCGGCTCCCCCCACAGAGGTGTGTATTATGTTCTTTCCAAACTGAAGCTCACCGTGACCGGTGACATCGGCTGCTACACACTGGGCGCCTCCGCTCCCCTCAATGCCGTTGACAGCGTGCTCTGCATGGGCGCTTCCATCTCCATGCTTCACGGCTTCAACACCGTGCGCCCCGAAGGAGCGAACAAGACCGTTGCCGTCATCGGCGACTCCACCTTCCTCCATTCCGGCATCACCGGCCTTACCGACATCGCGTATAACCGCAGCATCTCCACGGTACTCATCCTCGATAACTCCATCACCGGCATGACCGGTCATCAGCAGAATCCCGCCACCGGCTACACTCTGAAGATGCAGGCCGTCCCGCCCGTCAGCCTCGAAAAGGTCTGTGAAGCGGTGGGCATCAACCGCGTCCGCGTGGTCGATCCCGGCGACCTCAAGGCGGTCGAAGCCGCCATCAAGGAAGAAATCGCCGTAGACGAGCCTTCCGTCATCATCTGCCGCAAGCCCTGCATGCTGCTCAAATATGTGAAGCCCAAGCCCGCCCTGCACGCAGATCCCTCGTCCTGCCGTTCCTGCAAGTCCTGCATGAAACTCGGCTGCCCTGCCATCCGCTTCGAAAACGGCAAGGCGGTCATCGATCCGCTCCAGTGCGTCGGCTGCGGTCTGTGCGCGCAACTTTGCCCCTTCGGGGCCATTAAGGAGGCCTGAACATGACAAAGTCCATTATGATCGTCGGCGTCGGCGGACAGGGTACGCTCCTTGCCAGCCGCATCATCGGATATGTGCTCATCGCAAAAGGATTTGATGTCAAACTCTCCGAGGTCCACGGCATGTCCCAGCGCGGCGGCAGCGTGGTCACTTATGTGAAATACGACGAGAAGGTATTCTCCCCCATCGTGGATAAGGGCGAAGCGGATTACATCCTCTCCTTTGAAGCCATCGAGGGCGCGCGCTATCTCGAAATGCTGAAGAAAGACGGTATCCTCATCACCAACACCCACGAGATCTACCCCATGCCCGTCATCACCGGAGCCATGGCGTATCCCGAAAATCCCACGGAGAAACTGAAGACTCTCTGCAACACCAAGGCCATCGATGCCCAGTCTCTGGCGGCACAAGCAGGCAGCGAAAAGGCAGTCAACACCGTTCTGCTCGGCGTGCTTGCCAACTCCATGCCGGAAATCGAAGACGCGCTGTGGCTGGAAGCCATCGAAAAACTGGTCAAGCCCAAGTTCATCGATCTCAACAAGCAGGCGTTCCTGCTCGGCAAAGGCTGCTGATTGGCGGCAGATTTCCATAAGCAACACCCGCCGTCCGGTTTCTTTCCGTCCGGCGGGTGTTCTGTCATCAGGATGATTGAGGATAACCGTATGTCTGTGAAACTGATCAGAATAGATATATCCGAAGCCGAAAAGTTTTGGAAGATACAGGTCGCCGCTTTTTCGGAATTGTTAGAGAAATACCGCGACACGGAAACCAGTCCGGCTGCGGAATCAATTGATAAAGTAAATGCACGGTTTCTGCAGCCTTTCACATACTATTACTATATCCTTGATGATGATATTACAGTGGGCGGCATCCGTGTGGTCGACCGCAAAGACGGCACGCCGAAGCGCATTTCCCCTATTTTCATCATGCCCGGATTTCGCAATCACGGCTATGCGCAAGCCGCCATCCGGAAAGCCGAAGAACTCCACGGCGCACATAACTGGGCACTTGACACGATTCTTCAGGAAACAACCAACTGCCATTTGTACGAAAAGATGGGTTACCGCCAAACCGGGACCTGCAAAGTAATCAATGATCGTATGACACTGGTAGTTTATGCTAAGAATTGACGGCTGATATCCCCCTCATATTCGAATCCGATATACGGAAGAGAAGGAATCCATCTAGATTCCTTCTCTTTATACGGTGATGCACTTATCGTATTCGCTTTCATCGGGAGTTTCGAATAATGATTCGCATTTTCTTTTCAGTCCTTCGTCAACATAGTATGTTTCATTGCCGGACCCATTTGCGTTGTTTCTCCTGCTTATGCGCTTCGACCATTCTTCGTCTTCTATCTTGATATAATGGATTTCACATTCGATTTGTTCCGCTTCAAAGTAAGAGCGGATCTCGAACCGTTCCTGCCTTGTCCAAAGTCCCCAGTCCAGAACAGCATCGATCCCGCTTCCAACTATGTCAACCGTCTTCCGCTTGAGGTAGGTTTTGATTTTCTCCGTGATCTCCTCATGTCTTTCGCCGACATCATTTCCGAAAACCGTCAGCATCACTTCGTCTACGGACAGTAAAACCGATCCGTTCTCCTTACAGATTCTTTTTGCATATGTCGTTTTCCCGCAGCAGATCTTTCCGCAGGTGATGATAACCTTTGCCATATTCCTCCAAAACAGAAAAACTCCCGGGGATTACCCGGGAGAATCAACTCATCAGATGAGCTCGAGCACTACCATCTCAGCAGCGTCGCCGCGACGGGGGCCGATCTTGACGATGCGGGTATATCCGCCGCCCTGACCCTTTTCGGCTGCGCGCTTCTTGTACTTGGGAGCGATTTCACGGAAGAGTTTCTCAACAACGGGATGCTTGACATCCTTCTTGCGCTGGATGAAATCTTCCTTCTCTTCGTCCTTGCCCTGCATGACAGGCATATCGTACAGATAAGCCATGACATTACGGCGGGCAGCGAGGCGGGAGGGCATGTCGTTGACGACAGTCTTCTCGACGGTCTGACCCTTGTCGTTGTTGCAGGTCTTCTTGACTTCTACGGTATTATCGCACTCGCGCATGGCGATGGTGATCATATGTTCCGCGATGGACCTTACTTCCTTTGCCCGGTCCAGAGTGGTCTCAATCTTGCCGTACCAAATCAGGTTGGTGACCTGGTTGCGGAGCATTGCTTTTCTCTGGTTAGTCGGACGACCAAGTTTCCGATTTGCCATTATCGGTTCCTCCTTGACAGCCTTGTGTTGTAAGGCTCGTTTTACTCTTCACTGGATTTGAGCGAAAGACCCAAACCCTGCAGTTTCTGCTCAACCTCTTCAAGAGACTTCTTACCGAGGTTGCGGACCTTCATCATGTCTTCCTGATTACGCTGCACCAGTTCGCCAACCGTGTTGATGGAGGCGCGCTTGAGGCAGTTGAACGCACGCACGGAAAGGTCGAGTTCCTCAATGGTCATCTCGAGCACCTTGTCGCGGTTGTCGTTCTCGGGCTCATTGTAATCCACGCGGACAACATTAACAGTCAGATCAATGAACAGTTTCATGTTGTTGGTGAGGATCTGAGCGGCGCTTGCCAGTGCTTCCTTGGGAAGAATGGTACCGTTGGTCCATACTTCGATGGTCAGTTTGTCGTAGTCGGTGACCTGACCTACACGGGTATCTTCGACCGAGTAACTCACCTTGCGGATGGGAGTGAAGATGCTGTCGATCGGAATGACACCGATGGGCATGTTGATCTTTCTCTCAAGAGCCATTTGCTTGTTGCGGTCTGCAGACACATAGCCGCGGCCTTTTTCGACGGTCAGCTGCATCTTCAGATGAGCGCCTTCGGAAAGGGTGGCAATGTGGAGGTCGGGGTTGACGATTTCAACCTCATCGTCGCACTTGATGTCGGCGGCGGTCACTTCGCAGGGACCGACTGCATCGACGGTGACGGTCTTGATCTGGTCAGAATAAACCTTCGCGCAGATCAGTTTGAGGTTCAGAATGATTTCGACAACATCTTCCTTGACACCGGGAACGGTGGAAAACTCGTGCTGAACGCCTTCGATCATCACGCTGGTCACCGCCGCGCCGGGCAGGGAGTTGAGCAGTACGCGTCTTAATGCGTTTCCCAAAGTCTGGCCAAAGCCTCTTTCGAGAGGATTGACAACAAACTTGCCGTATTTATTGGGATCGCCGGCTTCAATAAGCTCAATTTTGGGCTTTTCAATTTGATCGATCACTCGGCTTTTCCTCCTTTTCCGTCGAGAAGATATCTTCTTCTGCGGGTTGCTTCTATCGGTTTGCCTTATGCCGCATCCCGGTAATGAAGCATATCAAACTGTGTTGCTTGATTAACGGGAGTAAAGTTCGACGATGAGGTTCTCCTGGATGGAGAGGTCGATATCATCGCGAGCGGGAGCGGCGATAACGGTAGCCTTCAGATTGGCGCTGTCAAGGGTAATCCACTTGGGGATGACCTTGCCGGTACCTTCGCGCATGG
The DNA here is from genome assembly GCA_045598325.1 of Clostridia bacterium. Lineage (GTDB taxonomy): Bacteria > Bacillota > Clostridia > Christensenellales > Aristaeellaceae > RUG14130. Next base: position 4,276 of record JAZLLT010000052.1, read on the forward strand.
CCTTGAAGTATTCACTCTCGGCACTCTTTTCGCGAATGGTGATCACATCGTTTACATCCACGAGGTAGGAAGGAATGTTGACCTTCTTGCCGTTGACGAGGATGTGGCCATGACGGACCAGCTGGCGGGCCATGGCTCTGGAGGAGCCGAAGCCTGCGCGATAAACGACATTGTCAAGACGCTTCTCGAGCATGATCAGCAGGTTTTCGCCGGTGATGCCGCTCTCGTTGGAAGCGTTCTCGAAGTACTTGTGGAACTGATTTTCCAGTACGCCGTATGCTCTCTTCGCCTTCTGCTTTTCGCGAAGCTGGAGGCCGTACTCACTCATCTTGCGCTGGCGGGCCTGACCGTGCTCTCCGGGGATGGAGGGGCGCTTGCCGACTGCGCAGTTGGGACCGTAGCAACGGTCACCCTTGAGGAAAAGTTTGCAGCCTTCGCGACGGCAGAGGCGGCAAACGGAACCAGTATATCTTGCCATGTTAGTTCCTCCTATTACACTCTACGACGCTTGGGCGGGCGGCATCCGTTGTGGGGGATGGGCGTCACGTCTTTGATCATAGTGACATCGAGGCCTGCGGTCTGCAGGGAACGGATAGCGGATTCGCGTCCGGCACCGGGTCCCTTGACATAGACTTCAACAGTCTTGAGGCCATACTCCATCGCGTTCTTGGCTGCGGTTTCAGCAGCAGACTGAGCGGCGAAGGGAGTGGACTTCTTGCTTCCGCGGAAGCCGAGTCCGCCTGCGGATGCCCATGCGAGCGCATTGCCGTTGATATCGGTAATGGTCACGATGGTGTTGTTAAAGGTGGAACGAATATGGGCTGCACCGCGCTCAACGAGTTTCTTCTCGCGACGCTTGCGCGAAACCTTTTTCAAAGCCTTTGCCATAAAAGAACTTCCTCCTAATTCATCAATGCACCGAAAGGCAAATTACTTGTCCTTCTTCTTGCCGGAGACCTGCTTCTTCGGGCCCTTGCGGGTACGGGCATTCTGCTTGGTGTTCTGACCACGGACGGGCAGACCCTTGCGGTGACGCAGTCCACGATAGCAGCCGATTTCCATCAGGCGCTTGATGTTCATAGAGACTTCACGGCGAAGATCACCTTCGACCTTTACATTGTGGTCGATGTAATCACGCAGTTTACCGATTTCCTGCTCGGTCAGATCCTTGACACGGGTGTCGGGATTTACTCCGGTAGCAGAGATGATCTCATCCGCGATATTGACGCCAATACCGTAGATATACGTAAGGGCTACTTCGATTCTCTTCTCTCTGGGAAGGTCGATGCCTGCGATACGTGCCATCTAGTTAAGCACCTCCAAGTTAGTGATGCCGGTAATTCCGGCTGGGGATCCGCTCTGCACGCGGGTGTTTGGCGTCACGCGCGTTCTTTGCGGGATATAGAAAGGTGGACGAAAACCGTTTCCGGTCAGCCGCATCGCCACCGTTTCTGCTTTGCATGTCATACCAGTTGGCTATTATACGCCATACCCTATCTGATTTCAATGGGTTTACGCAAACTTATCATAGATTTTTGTGTTAAGAAACGATTCCGCCGCCCAATAATTCATTTTCAAAATATAGTGCAGCGCTTTGCCCGGGAGCAGGGGCGCGAAGAGGCTCATCCGTCTCGATGTATGCGGTATTTCCGGTGATCTTCACCGTGCAGGAAGGTTGTTCCCACCTGGTGTGTCGCACGCGGACACGGCCGCGGAACGAATCCGAAGGGGCGCAGCCGGATAGAAAGGTCACATGGGTCAGCACGGTTTTGCAGGTGAACAGGTCTTCCCACAAGACAAGGGTGATCTCATTGTTCACGGCATCGATCTTTCCCACATAGGCGCGCCTGTCCCCCATGTCCTTTTTCCATCTTTGCCCCACGGTGTAGCGGTGGATGCCGTCATGGATATCGACGACAGTGCCGTCGAAAAGAACATTGCCCGCCGGCGGAATATCGCCGGGGCGAAGCCGCTCGATGTATTCCGCGTAGTTCGCTTCCTTTATAAAACAGTTCTCGCGGCTGTCCGGCTTTGCGCAGACGGACAATCCGAATTCCTCAGCGAGGGCCCGGGTCTCCTTCTTGTCCATACCGCCCAGCGGGAGGACAAGGCGTTTTACCTCTTCGGGCGTCAGGCGCGAAAGCATGTAGGACTGATCGCAGTCGGGTTTGCCCATATAGAGGCGGCTGCCTTCTTTGAGGACATAGTGTCCCGTCGCGACCTCTCCGATTCCGAGCCGGTCAACCGCTTCCATGAGGGCAGGCAGTTTCACTACGCGGTTGCAGCCTACGCAGGGACTCGGCGTCCTTCCGCAGAGATATTCATCAACAAAAGGTTTGCAGACCCTTTCATTTAACAACTCCGCGATGTCTACCGTTTCAAAGCCGATTCCCGCTTCACGCGCGCTCTTTTCCGCGGTGGCCCTGCCATCCGTCAGACCGATATCAAGGAACACGCCCGTGACATCATAGCCCTGACGCTTCAAAAGCACGGCGGCAACGGCGGAATCCACCCCGTCGGATAGCCCCAGAACGATGCGCTTCATTTCTTTTTGTTGTTCTTTCTCTCTTCCACCTTCTGCCAGATGATCAGAAAGAGGAAAATGGCAATAAGCAGGATCCCGCCGCGCAGGAACACTTCCATGGTACCGGACATAATGACACTCCTTTCGGGTTAAAAGAAAACCCCGAAACATTGTTTCGGGGCGAAGCGGAGAAGCCGGGATTTGAACCCGGGCGGCGGTTATCCCACCCTACTCCCTTAGCAGGGCAAAAATAAATCCAATGTATTATTGGCTTTTCTTTGCGCCCCTATGCTATAGCAATGCAGTACGATTTCATCGCTTTATTTATTATACACGCACGATCAAAAACCTGCAATGGAAAAATGAAAAATAAAGAGGTCAAATTTCATCTTTAAATATGTTACAGAAATATGTCATTCGTTGCTTTTCTACATTACTACGCGTGCGCGGGCGCATAAGAACACCTGCGCGTGAATGAAATTGTCAAAAAAAATGCAAAAACTAAGTCGGATCGTAGCCATGTCGTT
>JAZLLT010000053.1:0-14703 GCA_045598325.1 Clostridia bacterium
ATAAACCCGAAGCCGGTCCGATAGGACCGGCTTTTTCAAAATGCGTAATGGTTGGAGAGCGGAGAATACTATCGCCGCCGTTCTCACCTTGCCTTTCCCCATGGGGCGCGAAGCGCGGCGCGGCAGTGAATGAATGCCCGGTGGACATTCAGAGCCGCGCCTGACTGAGCCCGCAGGAGAGAAGGTGCCGGGCGTATGCGAGGCAGATGAGGTGCACACTTCCATCCACGCCGCAAAGGAGCATATCACCATGACTAAAATCGGCACACCCCTATACGATATCCCGCCCCGCGCGGGCAATCCCCGCAACAGCGAGGGCGCGTTTCTGACGCTGAATGACGGGCGCATCCTGTTTGTATACAGCCGTTTCGTCGGTGACAAAGATTGGGACTGCTCCGAGACCCATCTCATCAGTCTCATCTCGAGAGACGGCGGACACAGTTGGGGAGAGGAGAAACTGCTCTACACCACCCGTGAGCACGGCGCGGAGAACATCATGAGCGTGTCCCTCCTGCGGATGGAGAACGGCGATGTGGGCTTGTTCTACCTCGTGCGCAAGACCCATTTCGACATGCGCCTCGTTCTGCGCCGCTCCTCCGATGAAGGCGAGACCTTCGGGGAGATGACCTGCTGCGTTCCGAGGGACGGCTACTTCGTGATCAACAACGACCGCGTGACCCGCCTTTCCGACGGGCGCCTCTGCGCGCCGATGGCGGAACACCTGCCCCTTTCATCCGATAAACACGATGGCGCAATCCCGCATTATTCCCGCGCGCACGCCTGCTTCTTCTTCTCGAATGACGATGGAAAAACCTGGTACGAGAGCAGCGAGACCGTGGCGCTCACCGGCATGATCTCGTGGACGGGACTGCAGGAGCCGGGAATCGTGGAGCGCAAAAACGGCGTTCTCTGGGCACATTGCCGCACGGATCTCGGACGGCATTACGAGTTCTTCTCGCTGAACGGCGGCATGAACTGGACCTCGCCCGCGCCTTCCCGCTTCACGGGTCCCTGCTCGCCGCTTTGCATCAAGCGCATGCCCGATGACCGCCTGATCGCCGTGTGGAATCCCGTTCCGGACTTCACGACCCGTGAGATCGTGCCGGGCTGCGGCGGACGCACGCCCCTTGTCTGCGCCGTGAGCAAAGACGATGGGCTTTCCTGGTCTGCGCCCAAAATCATCGAGGACGATGAGCGCAGCGGCTATTGCTACACAGCCATCCACTTTACGGAAGAGGGCGTCCTGCTGGGCTACTGCGCGGGAAACGCCGATGTCGACAAGGCGTGTTTGAACCGCACGCGGTTCACGCTCATCGAATGGAAGGAACTGGAATAAAAAAATCCCCGCCCGGAGGCGGGGATTTCATTTTGTCTACCGTTTGATGAGCACCACGGCGACATCGTTGACATTCGTTCCCGTGGGACCCGTGATGATGAGGCCGTCCACGGCTTTGAGCGCGTGGTAGGCGTCGTTGTCCTTGAGCACGGCGGGGATGGAATAGCCCGCCGCTTTGAGTTTGCCTTCCGTGGTTTCGTCCGCGAAGCCGCCCGCGGCGTCCGTGGGACCGTCTGTCCCGTCGGAGCCCACCGAGAACACGCAGGTGTCCCTGCAGGAAGAGATCTCCTTTGCCGCGGAGAGGGCGATCTCCTGATTGCGTCCGCCTTTGCCCTTGCCGGTCAGGTGGACCACGGTCTCGCCGCCCGCGATATAGCATAGAGATTTCCCGTCATTCTGATGGTCTCTGGCGATGGCACCCAGGAAGGTGCCCGCGTCGCGCGCCTCGCAGCCCAAACTGCTCGTCAATACGATGGGCTCATAGCCCAGTTCTCTTGACACGCGCTCCGCCGTCCGGCAAAGTTGTTTTACCGAGCCCGTGACGAAGGTGGTCACATTGTCAAGGGTCTTGGGCGTCTCCGTGCGGATGAGCACCTCTGCCTTGGGGGAGAGTTTCAAACTGTACTTTTCGTAGATGCCCACGGCGGTCTCGCAGGTGGAAGAATCGGGGTAGGCGGGACCGGACGCGATCATGTCGAGGGGATCGCCGATGATGTCGCTCAGCACCACCGTGAACACATGGGCGGGCGCGACACATTGGGCGAAACGGCCGCCCTTCACTGCGGAAAGCCGCTTGCGGAGGGTGTTGATCTCCACGATGTCCGCGCCGCAGGCGAGCAGTTGCTTCGTGATGTCCGCCATCTCATCCGCCGGGATGAGGGGCTGCTCGAACAGTGCGCTTCCGCCGCCCGAGAGCAGGAACAGCACGCTGTCCTCTTTCGTGAGGTCGTTTACCATATTGAGCGCCCGCGCGGTGGACGCGTAAGAGTTTTCGTCAGGCACGGGATGCCCCGCCTCGCAGAGGGTGAAACCGGGGATATCGCCCTTCACATGGCCGTATTTCGTGATGACGATGCCGCTGCCCAAGCGGCTGCCGAGTTCCTCTTTCGCCGCTTTTGCCATCTCCCACGCCGCCTTGCCGACGGACACGGTGACGAGTTTTCCCGCGGGGAAGGTGATGTCCTTGAGCGCCTGCTTGACCGCCGCGCCGGGCATGGCTTCGGTAAGACACGCGTCGATGATTTTCTTTGCGTCGGAATTCATGTTTGCCTCCGTGAAAAAGAGCCGCATTCCCAAACTGCCTTCGGAACGCGGCTCAAAAGGGTCAGAAGATCAGAAGATGACGGACACGATCAGCACATTGATGATGGCGGCAATGCCGATGACCAGAGTGCCCAGAGACTGGGTCTTGTAGCCGTCGGTCGCCTTCATCTCGCCGAAGTTGGTGACGACCCAGAAGTAGGAGTCGTTGGCGTGAGACACGACCATTGCGCCCGCGCCGATGGCAACGACCAGCAGAGCGGCGCTCAGGGGAGTGGTCCAGCCGAGGGCTGCCATGAGGGGAGCCACGATACCGGCGGAAGTGGTGATGGCGACGGTGGAACTGCCCTGCGCGGTCTTAAGGATGGCGGAGAGCAGGAAGGGGAAGAGCAGGCCGATGGACTTGAGCACATCGGCGTTGTTCTTGATGAAGTTGATGAGGTCGCCGGAAGAGATGACCTTGCCCAGAACGCCGCCGGCAGCGGTGACGAACAGGATGGGGCCGCAGGTCTTCAGGGTCTCGTTGGTAAGGCTGTAGAACTCGGAGGTCTTGCCGGAGGAGATGAGCAGCGCAAGGCCGATCAGAACGCCAACGGTTAGAGCGATGATGGGAGTGCCGAGGAAGGTGACGATGCCCACAGACAGACCGCCCATGCTGAACGCGCAGGACAGACCCATGAGGATGATCGGCACAACGATGGGCGCGAAGGCGAACCAGCCGTTAGGGAGTTTGCCGTAGGACGCGACCAGTTCTTCGTAGGTCTGGGCGGCGGCTTCGTCGGTGGCTTCGTCGGCAGCCTTGACCTTCTTGCCGATGATGAGCGCGAAGATGTAGCCTGCGATCAGGGGCAGGATGGAGCATAGGGCGCCGATGCCCATGACGAGGAGCAGGTTGACTTCAATATTCTCCAGTCCGCCGAACAGGGTGTTGGCAGCCGCGATGGGGCCGGGCGTCGGGGGAATGAAGCAGTGGGAGATGTAAAGGCCCATGGAGAGCGCCACGGTGCAGGCTACGGAGGACTTGCGGGTGCGCTGTACGAGAGCCTTGCGGATGGGGTTCAGCACAACGAAGCCGCTGTCGCAGAACACGGGGATGGAGACGATCCAGCCCATGATGATCATGGCCGCTTCGGGATGCTTTTTGCCCACCAGTTTGACGACGCAGTCCGCCATCTTGAGTGCGGCGCCGGTCTTCTCGAGGAGGATGCCGACGAGCGCGCCCAGGATGATGACGATGCCGATGCTGGTGAAGGTGCCGGAGAAGCCCGCACCGATGATGCCGGGGATGTCGGCGATGGGCTTGATGGACAGCAGGGCGAGAATCAGGGATACGCCCATGATGGAGAGGAAGGGATGTACCTTCCACTTGGAGATCGCGACGATCATGAGTACTACCGCGACCACGAATGCGATAAGAAGCGGGATACCGGTAAGCATGATTTCATTCTCCTTTACGCGTATTTTTCGGCGGCAGACAGTTGCCGCTCAGGTTCATGTAATATTCTACATCATATCTTAACATAAATCAAGAGATTTTTTCAAATTTGCCGTCCGATCGTGTATTTTCTTGCATTTCTGCCCGCGTCTGTGCTATACTGTCTGAGAAAATGAAGGAGGAGCGGGAGGCGGAACGCATGTTTGACACGGAACGGACGCAGGCGCAGACGGCGGAGGAGATCCGCGCAATCACCCCGCCCCTTCTTTCGTGGTACCGCGAAAACAGGCGCGTGCTTCCGTGGCGGAGCGACCCGACCCCCTACCATGTGTGGGTCTCGGAGATCATGCTGCAGCAGACGCGCGTGGCGGCGGTCATGGGATACTATGCCCGCTTCATGGAGGCGTTTCCCGATGTGAAAGCCCTCGCGGAGGCGGACGAGGACACGCTCATGAAACTGTGGCAGGGGCTCGGCTACTATAACCGTGCCCGCAATCTGCAGAAGGCCGCCAAAGTCGTCATGGAAAAATCCGGGGGCTGCTTTCCCGATACTTACGAGGACATCCTGTCTTTGCCCGGCGTCGGCGAATACACCGCGGGCGCCATCGCGTCCATCGCTTTCGGCATCCCCGTACCCTGCGTGGACGGAAATGTGCTGCGGGTGCTGACCCGCGTGACGGGGGACGACGGCGATATCACGAAAAACGAGACGAAAGCCTTTCTGCGGGAAGCGCTCCTGGCCGCCATGCCAAAGGACGCGCCGGGTCAGTTCAATCAGGCGCTTATGGAACTGGGCGCCCTCGTGTGCGTGCCCAACGGTGCGCCCGTCTGCGAAGCCTGTCCACTGAAGGAACATTGCTTCGCCCGCATTGAGGACTGCGCGGACGCCTTGCCCGTCAAGAGCGTAAAGGCGCCGCGGAAAATCGAGGAGCGGAAAGTGTACCTCGTCTTCAAAGACGGGAAGGTGCTCCTGCACCGCAGAGCGGAGAAGGGACTGCTGGCGAAACTGTGGGAATTCCCAAATGTGCTGAACGGGGAAGAAGCCCCCGTCAGAATGAAGAAAACCGCGAAAGGACCAGAAGGCAAGCACATCTTCACCCACATCGAGTGGCGCATGACCTCGGTCACCGGCGAAATGGACGGCGAAACGCCGCCGGACTGCGTATGGGCGGGGAAGGACGAACTGGAAACGGTCTACGCCGTGCCCAATGCCTTCGGAGCGTTCACGGAGGAAGCCGGGAAGAGGATAATATAGGAAAGACCAACCGGAAACGGTTGGCCTTTTGTATGGATAGCGTGTCCACCTCATCCGACGCCTTCGGCGCCACCTTCTCGCCTGCGGGCTCGGTCCCGGTTCGGCTCTGAATGCCCACCGGGCATTCATTCACTACCGAACTGCGCTTCGCGCCCCATGAGGGACGGCAAGAGGTTACGGTTTCTCTTTGAAAATCGACTGATGAAGTCGTTGCCCTTCCCACACCTCTGTCTTCACGATCTCCCCGTACCCGCTGCACAGGCTCGTGCCCTCGGCGCAGTAGTCGAGTTTCGCGCCCTGCTTTACGAACATGGGCATCGTGGCGAGGGTCACTTCTTTTGTGAACCACTGACCGCGGGAAACGAATTTTTCCTTCGTGAAATAGTCGTACCATACGCCTTCGGGCAGGTAGATGTCCCGCGTTTTGCTTTGGCTCATGGGCTTGAGTACGGGTGCGATGAGCAGGCTCCTGCCAAAGAGATACTGGTCGTCGATATGACGCACATTGCGGTCGCCCGGATATTCCAGCCACAGGGCGCGCATCATGGGAAGACCCGTCTTGACACAGTCCTTCGCCTCGGCATAGATGTACGGCATCAGCGAATAGCGCAGTTTGTCGTAGAAGCGGAAGATGTCGCAGGCTTCCTTCGAGAACCGCCACGGCTCGCGGTAGGTGAAGTCGCCCGCGCCATGACAGCGGGAATGGGAGGAGAACAGCCCCACCTGCGCCCAGCGCACATACAGTTCGTCGTCGGGAAGCCCGATGAAACCGCCGATGTCGTGGGAGAAGAAGGGGATGCCGCTGATGCCTGCGGTGAGGGCGGCGCGCAGGGTGCCCGCGAGGGCTTCGAAGGTGCACTGGCTGTCGCCGCCCCAGTGGATGGGGAAGCGCTGGGAGCCCGCGGTGCCGCTGCGCGCCCAGACGAGGTTTTCGCCCGTCACATCTTTGCAGGCGTCGAACACGGTGCCGTTATAGACGAGGGCATACAGATCATGGAAGTATTTGCCCTCGATGCACTTGTATTTCGCCGCCTCCGGAATGCCTTCGCCGAAATCCGTCTTGATGGCGGCGGCGCCCATGCGCATGAGGGAACGGATCTGCTCCGCGTACCACGCGCGGGCCTCGGGATTGCTGAAGTCAATGATGGCGTCATCGCTCCAGCCGCCCACCACGGGATAATGGTAGCGATTGCCGTTTTCGTCCTTGGCGAAATAGCCTTTTTCGTCCGCCACGGGGTAGTTGAGGTTGTCCGGGCGGGGCGGGATGTAGTTGTACTGCCACAGGGACACATGGAAGCCCTGCTTTTTGAGTTCCGCCATGTGCCTTTCGGGGTCGGGGAAGCGCTCGCTGCTGAACCGAAGGTCGCAGTTCCAGTCCGAGGAGAACCACGCGGTGTCCAGATGGAGCACATCGCAGGGGATGTCGTTTTCCCGCGCCTGCCGCGCCACATCCTCCGCCACCTCCCACGAGGTGTAACTGTTGCGGCTCAGCCACAAACCGAAACTCCACACGGGCGGCAGTTTGGAATAGCCCGTGAGGGAGCAGTAGCGTTTCAGGATCTCTTTGGGCGTCTTCGCGCAGAGGACGAAGTAGTCCATCTGGTCTTCGAAAATCGCAAACTGCAGCGCGCCCGCGTCCGTCGTGGCGATCTGCCAGTCCGTCTGCGCGGCGGAATTCAGGAAAAGGCCGTAGCCCTTCGTGGACAGGAAGAAGGGAATGTTGATGTAGGTGCGGCGGCTCGTGGTGCCCACGGCGTCCTTGTTGTGAAAGTCCACGGTGCGGCCGTTGCGGGTCAGGGAATCGAAGCGCTCGCCCAGGCCGTAGATGAGTTCGTCATTGTCCAGCGTCAGCGCCTCGAAGCAGGCGGATTCGTTTTCAATGCGGGAAATTGCCAGATCGTAGATGTCCGCCGCCTGAAAATCCGAGCGGCACTCACTATAGCAGGGCGTTCCGTCCGCGTAGAAAGCGGAGATGCACCCGTTTTTCTTTTCAACATGAATGGCGATTTTCGCGGTGCGGATGGAATATTCCGCGTCCGATTCGGAAAAATCGAAAGCGGTCTTTGTCGGTTTGCCGACCAGCATGCGGTATTCTGCGGGAAGCCCTTCAAAGCGGTCAATGAAGGGGCTGCCGTCCGTCAGCGTCACGCGGAAAATGTCCTCCGCCCACAGTTCCACGCGGACGCGGATCTGATCAAGCGCGGGCTGCTCTTCGCGGTACAGGTCGAGGGCGGTCTCGTGAGTATAGGAAAGCACGCTCGTGCGCGCCCGCAGGGCGAAGGTGAAGTCGATGCCCTGCCCGCTCTTTTCCGCCTTCAGCATCCGCGCGGGGCGGTTGTGGACGGCGGGCGCATTGCGGAAGGAATTCACATCAAAAGCGCCGTGCATTTGTACGGTTTCCGGAGAGACCTTGAACTGGGGATATTCCTTTTCAGATACGCTCATGATGTCCTCCTTTATTTGCGGACGAAACGATGATACCCTTTCATTATGGACATACATTGAGACCATGATATTGGCGGACGACTTCTTGGCTTCCCCATAGGGGAAGCCAAGAAGGGGCACGATTGATTTATTGTTGCTACTGCAATTCAGGCAAAGAATGAATGATCTCCGCAATGGCGGTAACGCAGTCGGATTCCGTTATGCGGTCCGCGGCTTCCTTGACCGCGTCGATGGCGTTCGCCACCGCGATGCCGATGTCGGCGGCTTTGACGAGCGGGATGTCGTTTTCATAGTCGCCCACGCCGATGACGCACTTCACTTTTTCGCCGCACAGTTCGCGGACGGCTTTGACGGCGTTGCCCTTGCCGCCGTCGAGGGGCAGCATTTCGATGCCGTGCTGCCAGGAACGCTGAAAAATGTACCTGTTCCCGAACAGACTTTCCGCCGCCCGCACGGAGGCGAGAGCGCACTCGGGTGTATCGAACATGAGCAGGATTTTGTAGATTTCTTTTCCCGTGCAGGAGAGGATATCCCGGGGGGTCATGTCTTTGCCGGCAAACAGACGGCGGGAGGTGAAGCAACCCTCGCGATAGACGATGTCGAGCGCGTTGAGCCCCGGGAGTATGCGGGAAAGGGTGCAGGCTGCCGTCAGCGCGCCGTCATCCATCAGGACGCTGCGGAGCACTTCGCCGCTCACGGGGTCCGCGATGGCGCTGCCGTTGATGGCGAGGAGAGGCGCGTTCACGCCGATATCGCCTGCGTTTTCTTTTAGAAAATCGGGCCCCCTGCCGGAAGCGATGGTGAAAAGCCCGCCGCCCTCCGTGAATTCCCGGATCGCGGCACGGTTTTCGGGGGAGATGATCCTCTCCTTTGCCAGCGTTCCGTCAAAATCCGAGCAGATCAGATAACCGTCATACTTGCCCATAAGCACCATCCTGCGTTTGATGTTCTCATTATAGCGCGAACGGACCGCGGTTTCAACCGCGCGGAAGAATTTTTGTTGCAACCGCCCGCCTCGCGGTGTATAATGGAAACATCAAGAAAACGGGGGCTACCATGAACTATACTTATGAAAAAGACTATGCCTCCCGCCGTGAGGACGGAAGGCACATCGAGATGCTGGCGGCGTGGACGGAATATCTGCGCCGTCATAAGCCGCTGCTCTCTTTGCCGGAGGAACTGAACGAAGAAACCTTTGCCGCGTGGAAACGGGCGGTGAAGGAGAAGATGCGGGAACTCATTTCCCTTCCCGACACCGCGTCCCTGCCCGCGCCGAAGCGGCTTTCCTCCGTGCAGCGGGACGGCTACCGCACGGAAAAGTGGGAGTTCTATCCCTTTGAGACCGCCGCCGTGCCCGTGCTCATGGAGATTCCCGACTGCGCGGATGAAGCGCGTCCCGTGCCCGCGGTGTTCTGCTTCCCGGGCGCCATCCACAATAAGGAATTCGTGGCGGGGGAGCCGCTGCTCGAAAAGCCCGCCGCCCGGTTTGAAAAGTATCCCGAGCGCAACCGCATGGGGATGTACTGCGCGCAGAATGGCATGGTTTCCGTTACCTTCGACCCCATCGGCGTGGGTGAGACCGCATTCTGGAATGACGATCCCGGCGATCACGGCATCCGCGGGCGCAACGAGACGATCTACGGACTGATGGAGTACGGATCTTCCTATGTGGAACTTTCCGTGTATCAGGCGAGCGTGTTCATGGATTTCGTGAAGACGCTGCCCTTCGTGAACGGCAATGCCCTTGCGCTGTCCGCCCATTCATTGGGCACGGAGACTGCGCTGCCCCTTGCCGTTATGCGGGACGACATCAAGGCGCTGGTGTTCAATGACCTGCTCTGCGACCAGAGAGTGCGCTATGTTTCCGTCACCGAGACAGACGACGCGTTTTCGGGCAGAGGTACGGAGTGGGCGCATGTGCTGCCGGGCAAGTTCAAATACTTCTGCTACCCGGATCTGTGCGCGTCCCTCGCGCCCATGTATCTGGCCCTCAACGAGGGCGGAGCGAAGGAGGATCTCGATAAAGTCCGCAAAGCGTACGAGACCGCGGGCGCGAAGGACAATCTCAGCATCAGCCACTACCCGAAGTATGTGGATCCCGCAAGCCGCGTCCACGAAAATGAACCCGTGCCTGATAAAGGCTTGTCACCCGAAGCCTATTTCGAATACACCTGCACGGACGCGCCCGACCACTCGTTCAGGAAAGAACCGTCGCTTATGCTTCTCAAAAAGTGCTTCGGACTATAAGAAAACTCCGCCGATAGGGCAGAGCGGAAAAAAACGATTATATGGAAGGTACAGCCCTGTTTGTCTGACTTTTGAGAGTCAGTTCAAGACAGGACTGTTATTATGCGGTTTCATACATCGTGATGGAGGCTCCCCACTCTCCGCATATTTCTTCACCCAATTCTACGGTAAAATGCTTATCCGGAAAAAGTTCTTTCAACCTTTGCTTCCAGAAATAGCGCAGTATTTCTCCGAATTTATCCAGTAAATCATCGTTATTCATGATTGCGGAATGCTCACCTTCGAAAAAACTCCCGAGACTCCAAGCGTTTACCCATCGCTCGATACTTGACTTGTCATTGCCGAATCTTTTCTTCAGGTCGTCAAGACAGTTTACCGATGCTTCTTCACTATCGCAATTCCAGAATGCTTTGATGAAATAATGTCCTTGAACCTCAATGATTTCGGGACAAAACAGAGCCGCTGCTGCAATCATTCCATCCATCTTGCATTTGTATGAGGCATATTGTATCAAGTTCCCGCACCATTGCGATTCGGGAATCTCTTTTCTGATTGAATCGTCAACAATACCTTTATGTATGATTACATCCATTATTGTTTCCTCAGCCGGTTATGAGTTCAATCTGTTGCAAATGATTATGGGATTATCGCATTAAGTGCTATACCTTATAATTCCGCCATCTCAAGGCGGGTCACCCGCAGGCGGTTGAGTCCGCCGCCGTCCTTTATGGTGTCGGAGGCACAGTAGCCGAGGAGGATGAATTCCTTCTCGGGGAAGATGCCCGTGTAGCAGTAGTTGGTGGTCTCGCTTTGGGGTTCGAGTTCTTTGGGTTCGGTCCAGTCTTTCCCGTCAAAGAGGCGGTAGACCAGCGGCGAGCGGTGGCTCCACAGGTTCTTCCGCTCCGCCATTTCCTTCGTGGGCGGCTCGGGATTGTAGACCGCGAGGAGACGGCCGTCATGGAGTTTCTTGACCGACATGGGGGACAGGGGCGAAGGGAAGACGGGGGAGGGAACGAACTTTTCATAAGTCCTGCCGCCGTCCGTCGAGCGGGAAACATACTGGCAGCCGCCCGTGGTCCGCGCCCAGGCAAAGAGCGTGCCGTCGGTCAGTTCCGCCGTGCCCGGCTCCTGCAGACCGCAGTAAAGTTCGGGCTCCGTTTTGTAATGGTCGAGTTCCCTGAAACTCTTTCCGCCGTCCTCCGAGAACAGGGGAACGATCTGCGTCTGCGAGCCGATGCCCGCGTAGGCGCCCTCCTGCCTGGGGGCTTCGAAGCACCAGAGAATGAGGTTTCCGTCCTTCGTCAGCACGAGGCGGTCGTTTTCCGTGCCCACATAGCGGTCTTCGGGAACGGTGTCATAGCCGTTTATGAAGGTCTCGCCGCCGTCAAAAGACTCATACACCCACGGGGTCAGATGCCCCGGCCCCATGCGCACATCGAAGCACAGGACGAGCCGCCCGTCGCCCATGGGCTGCACGGAGGGGCACATGATGTTCTGCGCGCCGAAATCCTCGGAGGTGAAAAGTACTCTTTCGCGTCCGATGTATTCTTTTCCGTCCGATGAAAACACCGCTTCCGCGAGGTCGGAGCGGGCAAAATCCTCGCTGCCGTTCGTAAAGCGGCTGTAGATGAAGCCGATGGTGCCGTCGGGTTTTCTGTAAAACGCGCCCTCGCTGTTGCGGGGATTTTCTTTGGATGGGGCAAATTCGTGGATGACCTGCATAAAAACCTCCCCAAACTGCATAAATAGGATGAAACCATTATAACACCGCCGCGCGATTCCCGCAAGAGCAGGACATTATGCAATTTTACATTGTGTTTATACACATAACAAGAAATATACACGCATAAATATACAATTTACTTGACTTTATTCGCATAAGCGTTTATAATACGGTGCATCATAAATCACCGGAGGCACATCATGGATAAGAAAGATATCAAAAAGATCGTTCTGGCTTACAGCGGAGGACTCGATACCTCCATCATCATTCCCTGGCTCAAAGAGAATTACAACAATCCCGAGATCATCGCCGTGGCCGGCAATGTTGGTCAGGCGGACGAACTGGACGGACTTGAGGAGAAAGCCCTGAAGACCGGCGCCAGCAAACTGATCGTGGCGGATCTCGTGGACGAGATGGTGGACGATGTCATCATCCCCGCGATGAAACTGGACGCGAAATATGAGACCTACCTGCTGGGCACCGCTTTCGCCCGCCCCGTCATCGGCAAGAAACTGGCCGAGATCGCGCTCCAAGAGGGCGCGGACGCCATCTGCCACGGCGCTACCGGCAAGGGCAACGACCAGGTCCGTTTCGAACTGGCCATCAAGCGCTTCGCTCCCGGCATGAAGATCATCGCTCCCTGGCGCGAGTGGGACATCAAGAGCCGCGAAGAAGAGATCGACTACGCCGAAGCCCACAATGTGCCTCTCAAGATCAACCGTGAGACCAACTACTCCAAGGACAAGAACCTGTGGCACCTGAGCCATGAGGGTCTGGACCTGGAAGATCCCGCCAACGGGCCGCAGTATGATAAGCCCGGCTTCCTGGAGATGGGCGTTTCTCCCACCCAGGCGCCCGACAAGCCCGCCTATGTGACCATCGACTTCGAGGCCGGCGCTCCCGTCGCGCTTGACGGCGAGAAGATGAAGGCCAGCAAGATCATCGAGAAACTGAACGCCATCGGCGGACAGAACGGTATCGGCATCATCGACATCGTCGAGAACCGTCTGGTCGGCATGAAGGACCGCGGCGTCTACGAGACTCCCGGCGGAACCATCCTCTATTTCGCCCATGCGCAGCTCGAAATGCTGACCGTGGACAAGGATACCCTGCATGAGAAGCAGAAACTGGCCATCGTTCTGGCGGACCAGATCTACAACGGCAAGTGGTATTCTCCGCTGACCGAAGCCATCCTCGCTTTCGGCAACGAGTCCAATAAGTATGTCACCGGTTCCGTGAAACTGAAACTGTACAAGGGCAACATCATCCCCGCCGGTACCACCAGCCCCTATTCCCTGTATTCCGAGAATCTGGTGACCTTCGGCGAGAGCGATTACGATCAGGCGCAGGCCGCCGGCTTCATCAACCTCTGGGGTCTTCCCACCAAGGTGCAGGCGCTGCGCGAAATGGGCAAACTGTGATCCAAACCGCACCGCGGATTTGAGATAATCATCACATAGGAAGGGGATTACATTACCATGAAAAACAGCATCAAACGGGTAGCACTCATCCTCCTCATTTGCCTTCTTGCCGTCGTCCTTACCGCGTGCGGAAGCGGCAACTCCCTCGAAAAAGTACAGAAGAAGGGCGAAATCACCGTGGCCACCAGCCCCGATTTCCCGCCTTTCGAGTCCCTTGAAAACAATGAGATCGTCGGCATCGAAGTCGACATCCTGAACCTCATCGGCAAAGAACTTGGCGTCAAGGTCGTCTTTAAGCAGATGGACTTCGACTCCGTGCTTCCCGGCATTCAGGCAGGCAAGTTCGATGTCGGCATGAGCGGCATCACCGTGACCGAAGAGCGCCAGAAGAACGCGGACTTCACCGTTCCCTACTTCATGGCTTCCCAGGCCATCGTGGTGACTCCCGACAGCCCCATCACCTGCAAGGCCGACTTGACCGGCAAGAAGATCTCCGTGCAGACCGGCACCACCGCCGAAGAATACTGCATGGAATGCGGCTATGAGGTGCAGGCTTATGTCGCCAACAACGACGCCGCCGCTGCCCTTTCCTCCGGCAAGGTCGATGCGTGGGTCGTGGACAACGAAGTCGCCGTGGCGCTGGCTGCCCAGCAGGGCCTCAAGGTCCTCGATGAGGCGATGACCCAGGAGCCCTACGCTTTCGCCTTCATCAAGGACAGCGACACGCTGGTCAAGGCGTTCAACGACGCCCTCACCAAGATGATTTCGGACGGCACCGTTCAGGGCATCTTCGACAAGTACGGCGTACCCTATGTTCAGCCCAAATAAACATCACGGAGCGTGACTTATGATCCAGGCACTGCTTGCATGGAAAGACCAACTGTACGATACCTTCGTACGGGGCGGAAACTACAAGCTGCTGCTGGAGGGACTGGGCAATACAATCATCATAACCCTCGGAGCACTGGCGATAGGCGTTGTCATCGGCACGCTTATCGCCGTTGCTAAATATTTCTGCGACGATGTTCCGTCCATGAAATGGCTGACGAGGCTCTGTGATCTGTATGTGACCGTCATCCGCGGCATCCCCGTTGTGGTCCTGCTGCTTATCTTCTATTTCCTCATTTTGAAATCGTCCGAAGGCGTCATCGTCGGCATCATCACCTTCGGCATCAATTCCGGCGCCTACATGGCGGAACTCATCCGCAGCGGCATCAATGCCGTGGACGCAGGCCAGATGGAGGCCGCCAGAAGTCTGGGCATGTCCAAGCTGCAGGCAATGTACAAGGTCATCTTCCCTCAGGCCATCCGCTACATCCTGCCCGCCATCTTCAACGAGATGATCGCCCTGCTCAAGGAGACCGCGGTCGCCGGCTATGTGGCCGTGCGCGACCTGACCCGTTCGGGCAACCTCATCCGCAACAACACCTATGACGCGTTCAATCCCCTGATCGCGGTCGCCCTCATTTACCTCGCGCTGGTCATCCTTCTGACCGCCGTTCTGCGCAAGCTGGAAAGGAGACTGGCTCATGATAAGCGTTAAGGGTCTTACCAAGAATTTCGGTGACATCAAGGTGCTAA
>JAZLLT010000054.1:0-1966 GCA_045598325.1 Clostridia bacterium
GGCACCGACATCATCTCCGATGTCATCCTTGCTCAGATCGCGGAATAACAACAGATAAACACGGACGGGTTGTCCGCAAGGGCAACCCGTTTCGTGTGTATAAGGAGTCCCCATGCAATTCAAGATCTTCACCGATCCCGAAGCGTTTTTGAAGTTGCTGACCGCACTGTGCCGCGGCATTTTGCCCACCGTGCGCATTTTCGGCTTTACGATTTTGTTCGCGGTGCCCCTCGGCATCCTGCTGGCGGCGGGACGGCTCGGCAAGTTCAAGCCCCTCAAGGCGGTCATCGGCTTCTACATCTACATCATCCGCTCCACGCCCCTCATGCTGCAGCTGCTGTTTTCCTATTTCCTCATTTCCCACCTCAACTGGAATCCCTTCCTGCAGTTCGTGTTCGGTGACAAGCGGGCGGATTTTCCCGTGCGATGCATCATCCTCATGTTCTCCCTGAACTACGGCGCGTACTTCGCGGAGATTTTCCGGGGCGGCATGCAGTCTATCGCGGTGGGGCAGAAGGAAGCCGCGAAGGTGCTGGGCTACGGCGGCATCAAGTCGTTTTTCCGCATCCAACTGCCGCAGGTATTCAAGACCGTCATGCCCTCGCTCACCAATGAATTCGTGACGCTGGTCAAGGACACTTCCCTCGCCGAGGTCATCGCCGTGTCCATCAACGACCGCACGATCCTGCAGGTGGCGGAAAAGCAGGTTTCCTCGCTGGTCAGCATCGAGCCCTATATTCTGGTGCTGGTGTTCTTCCTTCTGTTCAACGGCATCGTGGAACAAACCTGCAAGTTCATCGAGCGCAAGATGAATTACTACCGTTAGGAGGGGATTATGCTTACTGCGGAAAATATCTACAAAAGTTTCGGTTCCCTCAAGGTCCTGGAGGGCGTTTCCCTGACCGTTCCGGACGGGCAGGTAGTGACCCTCATCGGGCCCAGCGGTTCGGGAAAATCCACGCTGCTGCGCTGCATGAACCAGTTGGAAACGGTGGACGGCGGAAAGATCGCCCTTGACGATGACATCATGTGCGAAACCGTGGACGGACGCCTCCGCTACGCGGACAAAAAGACCCTGCGCCGCATCTCCACCCGCATGGGCATGGTGTTTCAGTCATTTAACCTGTTTCCCCATATGAGCGTCATGGGCAACCTCACCGACGCGCCGGTCCATGTGCTGGGCATCAAAAAGGAGGAAGCCGTCTTACGCGCCCGGGAAATGTTGGGGCGTGTCGGTCTCGGCGACCGTGAAAACCAGTACCCTTACCAACTTTCCGGCGGACAGCAGCAGCGCGTCGCCATCGCCCGCGCTCTGTGCATGCAGCCCGAAATGATGTGCTTTGACGAGCCCACCAGCGCTCTCGACCCCCTGCTCACCAAGGAGGTGCTGGCGGTCATGAAGGACCTCGCCGCGGAAAAAACCACCATGCTCATCGTCACCCACGAAATGGCGTTTGCCCGCGATGTGAGCGACAACATCGTCTTCATGCAGGGCGGACATGTGGTGGAAAGCGGCGCGCCCGAAGCGCTGTTTTCCTCCGATAACCCCGAAACAAGAAAATTCCTCGGAACGGAATAAATAAGCCCCCGCGCCCCGGCGCGGGGTTTTCATGCCCGCAGACGGGATATGTAAAGTTTCTCCGCGTACTTGGAAAAAGGGACTCCGTGGTGGTATCATATCAACAGTTAGCCACAGCTAACTTTTCCGAATCGTTTTGAGGAGGAAAGTATGTAACTGCACGAACTCAAAGTCGGTCAGTCCGCCTCTGTCACGAAGGTCGGCGGGGAACTCGCGCTTCGGCTTGCCGATCTCCGCGACGATCTTCTCCTGGAACTCGACGATCTTCTTCACCTGCTCATGGGCGAACAGGATGGCTTTCAGCATGGTTTCTTCGGAAACTTCGTTGGCGCCCGCTTCCACCATCAGCACGGCTTCCTTGGTGCCGGCGACGGTGAGGTCCAGTTC
>JAZLLT010000055.1:0-29216 GCA_045598325.1 Clostridia bacterium
CTGGGCATGATCGACACCTACTGGGCGCTGATCCTTCCCGCGTTTGCCGCCCCCATCGGACTGTTCATGATGAAGCAGTTCATGGAGAGCATCCCCACCGCCCTCATTGAGGCGGCGCACATCGACGGCGCAGGCGAATTCCGCATCTTCTGGAACATCGTGATGCCCAATGTCAAGCCCGCGTGGCTGACCGTCATCATCTTCTCCGTGCAGAGCCTGTGGAACACCAGCGCGTCCACTGTCATCTACTCCGAAGCCAAGAAGACCCTGGTCTTCGCCCTTCAACAGATACAGGCAGGCGGTATCGCCCGTACCGGCCAGACCGCCGCTGCCACGGTAGTCATCGTTTCCGTCCCCATCCTCACCTTTATCCTGAGCCAGAGCCAGATCCTCGAAACCATGGCTTCCTCGGGTATCAAAGACTGATGAGCAAATACAGAGTAAATCAAGTATTACAGGAGGGGAATGAAATGAAATACTGCCGGAAGATCTTACCGGTGCTGCTGTGCCTCATCCTTCTCATTTCATATACGGCGCTTGCCGATGACAGTTTCAATATGAATGTAGACGGATTCAGCACATCCTACACCTACGGATACGATTACTGGGGAGATGTTCAGGAATCTCCCGACGCATACAGAGTCTCCGCCATCATCGACAGCACCGTCATCGGGCTGGACAATCTGGGCGGCAAGGCAATGAACAAGCCCCAGAGCCTGTTCGTGCACGGGAACGACCTGTATGTGGTGGATACCAGCAACAACCGCATCCTCGTTCTGACCAACGAAAAAGGCGAATGGTCTCTCAAAAAGATCGTCGACACCATCGCGGGCGACCGTATCGGCAAGTTCACCGCGCCCTACGATGTGTTCGTGGATGACGAGGAAAACCTCTATGTGGCGGACAACGGCGCTTACCGTGTGGTGATGCTGGACAAAGACGGTACCTTTATCCGCGAGTTCGTCAAGCCCACCGACGCCACCTTCGATCAGGCAAACGATTTCCTGCCCAAGAAGATCGTCGCCGACGATTCCGGACGCCTTTATGTTCTGGCACAGAACATCAACAAGGGTCTTGTGAAGTTCGAGCCCGACGGCACCTTCACCGGCTTCATCGGTGCCAATCAGGTTACCGTTTCCATGGCGGATTACATCTGGAAGCGCTACTTCCAGAGCGACGCGCAGAGAGCCCAGAGCGCAGCTTTCGTGCCTACCGAATACGAAAACCTGTTCATCGACGAGGAAGGCTTCATCTATGTGACCACCACCACCTTCGATGAATACGACCTCAAATGGGACAACGCAAAACCCATCCGCCGCCTGAATTCTCTGGGAAGCGACATTCTGATCAAGAATGACCGCTATCCCCCCATCGGAGATCTGTACTGGCAGGAAGGCGACAACAACATCTACGGACCCAGCCGCTTCACCGATATCACCGTTCTTCAGGATGACATCTATGTGGCGCTGGACCGCACCCGCGGACGCCTGTTCGGCTACGACAGTCAGGGCATCATGATCTGGGCATTCGGTACCCGCGGCAGCGTGGACGGAGCCTTCAGCAGCGCCGTTGCCCTCGAACACATGGGCACGGACCTCATCGTTCTGGACCAGATTAAAAACAGCATCACGGTTTTCACGACCACCGAATACGGCAGCCTCATCTACGACGCCATTTCCACCTATCAGAAGGGCGACTATGATGAAAGCGCCGTGTACTGGCAGAAGGTCATGCGCCTCAACGCCAACTACGCTCTGGCGTTCCGCGGCATCGGACGCGCCCTGCTCCGTCAGGACAAGTTCGAGGAAGCCATGGAATACTTCGAACTGGCGCACGACAAAGAAAACTACGGCAGAGCGTTCAAACTCTTCCGCAAACAATGGGTCGAAACGAATGTCTGGTGGATCGTGCTGATCATCGCGGTGGTCCTCATCGTACCGCTGGTCATCGGCAGAATCAAGAGAGCAAAATGGGAGGTGATGATGCATGAGCACAACAAAGTCCATAAGAATGCGTGATCCGCAGGCTTCCTCCGCCGCCCGCAAGGCATGGTGGAGCCGCTATCTCGCGTCCCTCAAGTACGCTTTCCGCGTCATCGTCCACCCGTTTGACGGTTTCTGGGATCTGAGCCACGAGCAGAGAGGCACTGTGGGCGCCGCGAACACATTCCTGTTTTTGTTCCTGCTGACCCGCGTGCTGAAACTGCTTTACACCAACTTCCAGTTCATCAACTCCCCCACGCAGTACATCAATGTCCTCGAGGAAGCGCTTTCCCTGCTGATCCCCTTCCTCATCCTCTG
This sequence comes from Clostridia bacterium, assembly GCA_045598325.1. Taxonomy (GTDB): domain Bacteria; phylum Bacillota; class Clostridia; order Christensenellales; family Aristaeellaceae; genus RUG14130. The sequence continues at coordinate 2,301 of JAZLLT010000055.1, forward strand.
CATCGCAAACTGGGCGATGACCACCCTGTTTGAGGGCAAAGGGCGTTTCAAGGACATCTACATCGCCATGTGCTACGCGCTGGTGCCCTACACCCTGATCCAGCTCCCGCTGGTGCTGGTCAGCCGGATGATCGCCTTCGACGAAGCGTCCTTCTACAATGTGCTGCTCGTCTTCAGCCTCATCTGGTGCGTGCTGCTGGTGTTTGTGGGACTGATGCAGGTGCATGACTACAGTCCCCTGAAAACCTTCATTTTCCTCATCGTCACCGTGGTCGGTGCGGGCGTGATCCTGTTCCTGCTGCTGACTTTCTTCAGTCTGCTGTCTGACGCGATCGCCTACTTCATCAGCATCTACCGCGAGATTGTGTACAGGCTATACTAAGGAGGGATGACAGATATGAAAAAGAAGAAATCGTTCCTCCTGCGCCTGATCCCCTGGATCATTGTTCTGGCCGCCATCGCCGCGCTGGTCGTGTTCGTCTTCATCCCGATCTACTCCGATCATGACGAACCCATCGGCGAACCGCCCATCGTGTACAACTACGAAGGTCCCTCCGGCACCATCAAGATGGAGAGCAACGAACTGCTGCTCGAAATGGACCGCGAAAGCACCATGTTCTCCGTCACCGACAAGCGCACCGGCAAGGTGTGGTACTCAAACCCCCAGGACAGGGACAGCGACAAGGTCGCCCTTTCCGTCAACAAGGAAAACCTGTCTTCCACGCTGAGCATCACCTACACCGTTCCCGGCGGCGAAGTCGAGATGAACAACTTCGCCTATTCCCAGCAGAATAAAAACTTTGTCATCACCGAGCAGGAAGACGGCTCTGTCCGCATCGATTACGCCATCGGCAAGATCGAGCGCGTCTACCTGATGCCGACCGTCATCACCGCGGAACGCTACAAGATGCTGACCGACAAGATGTCCAAGTCGACCAAGAAAAAACTCGGTTCCAACTACTCCCAGGTCGATCCCGCTTCCCTTGAAAAGAAGGACAACAAGGACGAGCTCATCGCCATGTATCCTTCCGTCACGGAGCAGAGCCTGTACATCCTGAAATCCGACACCAACGCCACCAACAAGGCGAAGATCGAGGGCTATTTCGCGGAAATCGACTACTCTGTGGAAGATCTGGAGATTGATAACGCGCTCATTGCCCAGAAGGCGGATTCCAACGGTCCCGTCTTCAACGCCTCCATGATCCTCCGCCTCGAAGGCAGCGAACTCGTGGTCGAGGTCCCCTATGACAGTTTCCGCTGCCAGTCGGCGTACCCGCTGACCTATGTGAGCGTTCTGCCCATGTTCGGTGCCGCCGGCACCTCTCAGGACGGCTTCATGCTGGTCCCCGAAGGCGGCGGAGCCATCATCAACAACAACAGCGGCAAGACTTCTCAGACGCCCTACTACGCCAACCTCTACGGCTGGGATTACGCCACCGAGCGCACCGAGGTCGTTTCCGAGACCCGCAGTGCCTTCCCCGTGTTCGGCATGAGTCAGGACGGCTGCTCCTTCATCTGCGTGATGGAAGGCGCGTCCGCCTACGGCGGAGTCGCCGCGGACATCTCCGGCCGCTACAACAGTTACAACACCGTCTATGCCAAGTACAATGTGCTGCACTATGACCGCTTCAATGTTTCCGCAAGAACGGCGCAGCTGCTGTACATGTACGAAAAGGCGATCCCCGCGGGCGATGTCATCGTGCAGCGCTACTGCTTCCTCGAAAGCGGTGACTACACGGACATGGCGAAGGCTTACGGCGAGTATCTCCGCCGCGATCCCCTGCTGGCGGACGCGCAGGCGAGCGAAGAAATGCCCGTCAATGTGGAACTGGTCGGCGCCATCAACAAGATTGTGGCGACTGCCGGTATCCCCGTGGATAAAGCGGTCGGAACCACGAAGTTCGACGAAGCCGCGGCCATCATCGATGAACTGAACGCGGCGGGCGTCAAGGATCTGAATGTCCGCATGACCGGCTGGTGCAACGGCGGCGTCCGTCAGCAGGTGCTGACCGATGTGGATGTCGAGCGCGTGCTGGGCGGCAGCAAGGGCATGAAGAAACTCATCGCCCACGCCAAAGAAGCAGGCACGGACCTGTACTTCGACGGCATCAACTGCTTCGCCTATGACAGCGGCCTCATGGAGGGCTTCCTGCCCTTCTCTCACGCGGCGCGCTTCACCACCCGTGAAAAAGTGCTGCTGTACGAGTTCAGCAATGTCACCTACGAGCAGGCAACCTGGATGGACACCTATTACCTCGCCCGTCCCGATTACGCCAAGGAAAACGCATCCACGCTGATTGACGACCTCGCCGGCAGAGGCGCCGCGGGCATCGCGTTCCGCGATATCGGAAACCTGCTGAGTGCGGACTACTATGTGCAGAAAACGGTCACCCGCGAACAGACCAAGAAGATGAATGTGGAGACCCTCGCGGAAGCGAAGGAAAAGGGTCTCAAGATCACCATCAAGGAAGGCAATGAGTACGCCGTACCCTATGCCGACATGATCACGGACATGAACCTGACCGGCAACGCCTACGGCATCATCGACAACGCCGTCCCCTTCTATCAGATCGCGCTGCACGGCATCAAGGACTACACCGGCGAAGCCATCAACCTGGCAAACGACTACCGGACAGCACTGCTGGAATGCGCCGAGTACGGCGCGGGCCTCAACTTCACCTTCATGAAGATGGATACGCCCGTCCTGCAGGACACCATGTACAGCTGCTACACCGCCGCGGGCTATGACCGCTGGAAGGAAGACCTCATTCCGGAAATGATCCGGTATCAGACCGAGATGGCGGGCCTCAACCGCACGCCCATCGCAGATCATGAGGATCTGGCGCATGGCGTCACCCTGACCGTCTACGAGGACGGCACGAAGGTGTATGTCAACTACAACAACACGGATTACAATCAGGGCGGCATCAAGATCGGTGCCAGAGACTACAAAGTGGAAAGGGGGAACGGAAAGTGAGCAGAAAGAACGGAAACGGATTTACACCCGGTGAAGCCGTCGGCGCTTACATTCCGTGGAGCAAATCCTACCACACCATCCGGGCGCGCCGCGCCCGCACGGGCGTTCTCTTCATCCTCCCCTTCATCATCGGCTTCCTCTTCTTCATGGTCAGGCCTCTGATCTTCTCCATGGAGATGAGTTTGAACGAAGTCACCCTGAGAGCCGGCGGCGGCTTCGACATGACATGGAACAAGTTTGAGAACTACCACTACGCCTTTGCAGTGGACGCCAATTTCAACCAGTATCTGCTGGATGAAATCAGCCGCATGGGCATCAACACCATCGCCACGCTGGTACTTTCCTTCGTCATCGCCGTCATTCTCAATCAGGAATTCAAGGGACGCACCCTGTGCCGCATCATGTTCTTCCTGCCCGTCATCCTCTCCTCCGGCGTACTGCCCGGCATCGAGAGCAGCAATGAATTCTACAACATGATGTCGGATATCTCCAAGAATGTGACGGAAAACAACGGTCTTAACATCTCCGCGACCCTGGAAGATCTGCTCAATGTGTCCGGCGTGGCGAGCGATGTGTTCGCCGTCATCTTCCAGATGATCGACGCCATCTATGACATCGTCATGGCAAGCGGCATCCAGATCATCGTGTTCCTCTCCGGTCTTCAGTCCATCTCCCCCTCTCTGTACGAGGCGGCGGATGTGGAAGGCTGCTCCGCGTGGGAATCTTTCTGGAAGATCACCTTCCCCATGGTCTCCCCCCTGCTGCTGGTCAACTGCATCTACACCATCGTGGACTTCTTCATGAAGAACGATAACCGTGTCATTGAGCTGATTAACAGCACCATGTATGGAGTGCGACTGAACTTTGGTGCGGCATCCGCCATGAGTTGGATCTACTTCGGCGTGGCCATCGTCTTCATCAGCATCTCCACTCTGATCATTACATTGGCGGTGAAGTCTTATGAGTAAAGATAATACCGTATACATCAACGAAAATAAGAACTTCTGGGAGAGAAACCGCAGAAGCGGCGGCTATCTGCTCAGACGCAGATCGAAGGAGATCACCGTTTCCGTCGTCCGTGCCCTGCTTATGTTCGGTCTGTGTTTCATGATCCTTCAGCCCATCATCACCCGCTTGCTTATGAGCATCATGGAAGAGCGGGATCTGTACGATTCCACCATCGTTCTGTTGCCACGGCATGTAACGCTGGACAACTATAAAATTGTAGCTGACCTAACCGACTTCCCGGGCACCATGCTCAACACCCTGTGGATCTCCGTGGTCTCCTCGATCTGTCAGGTCGTGGCGGCGACGCTGGTCTCCTACGGCTTTGCCCGCTTTGAGTTCCCGCTCAAGAAGTTCTGGTTCGGCTGCGTGGTGCTGCTCATCATCATCCCGCCCCAGACCATTCAGACCGCTCTGTACACCACCTTCTCCAATTTCGACATCCTCGGCATCATCAAGGCCATCACGGGGCATTCGCTCAACCTGCGCTCCTCCGTGGTACCCTACATCATGATGAGTCTGACCTGCATGGGGCTTAAAAACGGTCTGTTCATCTACATGCTGCGCCAGTACTTCAAGAATGTGCCCGAATCTCTGGAGGAGGCCGCCTATGTGGACGGCTGCGGCACTCTGCATACCTTCGTCAAGATCATGCTGCCCGACGCGATGCCCACCATCGCCAGCTGCTTCCTGTTCAGCTTCGTCTGGCAGTGGACCGACCTGTTCTACTCCCGCAACTTCCTGACCGGCTATCCCACCTTCGCGGTGCGCATGAGCACCATGGTCAGCCGTATGGCGCGCTACTTCGCTCCCGCCGGACAGCAGGCCATCGTGGTGCCCAACGGACGCCAGCTGCAGCTCATCTCCATAGCGGTGCTGTTCTGCTCCATCCCCCTCATCATCCTGTACATCTTCACCCAGAAGACCTTCGTGAAGAGCTTGGTGATGACCGGTTCCAAAGAATAATTCGGTCTCCCTCTTGATTTTTCGTTAACTATCGGTTATAATAGTTATTGCGTTCTGCGGATGGTCCGCACAATTCGTAACCTGCACAGCCTGTGACGGCTGTGTGGAAATAAAAAAGGAGGTTTTCTTTCATGAAGAAAATCATTGCTCTGCTTCTTGCCGTGCTGATGCTCGTCTCCTGCATCGCCATGGCGGAAATGCCCGAGAAGAAGTACCCCGATCTGGACTTCGGCGGCGAAACCGTGTATATCTATGACTGGTGGTCCAACGGCGAGCGCCAACCCGAGCCCGATCCGGATACCGCTCTTCTGTACGCCTATCGTGATTGGGTCGAAGAGACCTACAATGTAAAGATCGTTGAGACCTCTCTTTCCGACTGGGAAGGCAATCCTCAGGAGCTGGCCAACATGGTCATGAACGGCGTCAACGACAAACTTTGCCTTATCGCCGTGGCTGCTGACTTCCAGTCCACTCCTCTTGCCAATGATCTGTATATGCCTTGGCAGATCGACCTTACTGCTGATAAGTGGAACCAGCCCACCATCAGTATCAATTCAAAGAATGGCGAGGTTTATGGTGTTGCAGTAGGTCCCGAACCCCGTAACTGCTTCTTCTTCAACAAGCGCGTTCTTGAGGAAGCCGGCATCGACTGGAATACTCTCTACGATGCTCAGGCAGACGGTACCTGGAACTGGGACATGCTCCTTGACATCCTCTCCAAGGTACAGCGCGACATTGACAACGACGGTGTCATTGATATCTGGGGCATGACCGGTTCTAATGATGATTTGTGCGTTGGTCTCGTGTTCTCTAATGAAGCTGAATTCTTCACTATTGATGAAGAAGGCAAGCTCGCTATCGCTGCAGGCAGCCAGAACGCTCTGGATGCATTCGCCATGTTCCGCACTGTTTGCGATAACTACATGGCTCCCAAGCCCGATGGTGCCAACTGGGATTGGTTCAAGGATTACTGGGAGCAGGGCACCACTGCTTTCTATGCCGCTCAGGCCTGGCAGGGCTTCAACGATGGCGCCGAAATGGCTGATATGGAAGATGAATGGGGCTGCGTAGCAGTACCTATGGGACCTGCCGCAAGCACTTACTACAACATGGCTTGCAACAATGTTTACGGCGTACCCAATGTCTATGACGAAGCAACTGCTCTGAAGATTCAGCAGATTTACGATGTCTACACCGATCCCACTCCCGGCATCGATGAAGAATTCGCTTGGATTGGTAACAAGTACAACTTCACAGATGACCGTGCCGTCGATGAGACCTTCGCCATGCTGCGTGAAGACGAGCATATCGTAGCAAACAGAACCTTCATGATTGGTTCTACCAATGATATTCTCGGTAACTGCTTCCTGTGGTCCGCTATCTGGAATGGTACTCCTGCAGAAGCAGTAGAAACCGCCACTCCTACATGGCAGGCATGGGTTGATGTGTTCAACGGCGTCGCCGAATAATCGGTAAAGCCTCAAAAAGGACCCGCTCGAAAGAGCGGGTCCTTTCTTGTGGGAAAAGAAACAGCGCGATTCTAAGCGGGGCGGCAGCCTGCCGCCCCGCATGGCATGATTTCAATCACCGCCAAACGGCGGGAGGCTGATAGCCTCCCTTACGGATGACATGGCAATTCCGGGGACCCGCAGGAGCGGTAACCTGTCGCCCGCGTGACCCCTTTTTTCCCCCCACACGGGGAGAAGGCAGGGAAGTTCGCGTCCTCCCCCCTCAATGTAAACGCAACACAAAAAAACGCAAGATTCACTTGCAATTTCTCCTTGGATAATGCTACAATAGCACCAGAATCCGTCAAAGGAGTTTATTATGAGCAGACTGGAAATTGTCTCCCAACCCAAAGCGGAAGCAGCGGTGCGGGAACTGTACGAAATTCTGGACCGGCGGCTCTCTGCCTCTCCCGTGGGCAACTGTCCCGTGGAACTGACGAGCGCGTTTATCAAACTTTGCCTCGCCCAGAGCTGCGGAAAATGCGTGCCCTGCCGCGTAGGTCTTGACCGCCTCGCCGCGCTCATCGACCGGATCCTGGACGGCGAAGGCAGCGAAAGCGACCTTGCCCTCATCGAAACCACCGCCCGCGCCATCGCGGACACAGCCGACTGCGCCATCGGTTTTGAGGCGGCGCGTCTGGTGCTGGACGACATGGCGGCCTTCAAAGACGATTACCGTTCTCACCTCACCAAGGGCGTGTGCACGGCTTCTTTTGCTTCCGTGCCCTGCTCGCACGAGTGCCCCGCCCATGTGGACATACCCGCTTACATCGCCCTCGTAGGCGAAGGCAGATACGCGGACGCGGTGCGGGTCATCCGCAAGGATAACCCCTTCCCCGCCGTTTGCGGCCTCATCTGCGAGCATCCCTGCGAGAAACACTGCCGCCGCGGTCTCATCGACGCCCCCGTCAACATCCGCGGTCTCAAGCGCTACGCGGTCGACCTCGCCGGCACCGTGCCTGCCCCCGAAAAAGCCCCCGAAACCGGCAAGACCGTTGCCGTGGTCGGCGGCGGCCCCGCGGGTCTCACGGCGGCCTACTTCCTCTCCCTCATGGGGCACAAGGTGACCGTGTTTGAAAAGCGGAAACGGTTGGGCGGCATGCTGCGCTACGGCATCCCCTGCTACCGCCTGCCCGATGCGTATCTCGACGCAGACATCGACACCATCCTCTCTCTCGGCGTAGATATCAGGTTCGGCGTGAACATCGGCACGGACATCACTCTCGACGAACTCCGCAAGCAATACGACGCGCTGTATGTGTCCATCGGCGCCCATTCCGACAAGAAACTGGGTATCGAGGGTGAAAACGGCAGAGGCGTCATCTCCGCCGTAAAACTGCTGGGCGGCATCGGTGACGGCGAAAAGCCCGACTTCACGGGCAAGCGTGTGGTCATCGTGGGCGGCGGCAATGTCGCCATGGATGCCACCAGAACGAGCATGCGCCTGGGCGCCGCGAGCGTCAAGTGCGTGTACCGCCGCCGCAAGGAGGACATGACCGCCCTGCCCGACGAGATCGAAGGCGCCATGGCGGAAGGCTGCGAGATCGTGGAACTGAAAGCCCCCGCGTCCATCAAACTGGATGAAAACGAAAATGTGACCGCGCTCATCGTGAAACCGCAGGTCATCGGCGAAGTGGACCGCGGCCGTCCCAAGCCCTATGACGCGGACGCCCCCGAAGAAGAGATTCCCTGCGACATCATCATCGTCGCCATCGGTCAAGCCATCGACAGCCGTTCCTTCGCGGACGCCGGCATGAATGTGAACCGCGGCGCGTTCACCGCAAAGCCCACCGGCATCAGCACCCTTGACGGCGTGTTCACCGGCGGAGACTGTGTCTCCGGCCCCGCCACCGTCATTCGCGCCATCGAGGCGGGCAAAGTCGCCGCCGCCAACATCGACGGGTATCTCGGCTGCCACACGGACATTTCCTCCCTCGTGACCATCCCCGCCCCCACCTACAAGTTCAAGCCCGCCTGCGGACGGGTCAATCCCACCGAGCGGAGCGCGGACGAGCGCAAAAACGATTTCTCTCTCATGGAAAATCCCATCACCGAAGAAGAGGCCATGCAGGAATGCAGCAGATGCCTCCGCTGTGACCACTACGGCTGCGGCGCCCTGAAAGGAGGCAGGATCGAAAAATGGTAAACCTGATCATCGACGGAAAAGCAATCGCCGCCCGCGAGGGCAGCACGATCCTCGCCGCCGCGAAGGAAAACGGCATCCGCATCCCCACCCTGTGCTGGTTCAAGGAACTCAACGAAGTGGGCGCCTGCCGCGTATGCGCGGTGGAAGTGAAGGGCGAAAAGAAACTGCTCGCCGCCTGCAACACCGTGGTCTCCGAAGGCATGGAGGTCATCACGAACTCCGAGCGCGTGCGGGAAGCCCGCAGAGTGAATCTGCAGCTGATTCTCTCCGCCCACAACTGCAGCTGCCCTTCCTGCAAGCGGAACGGAAACTGCGCCCTTCAGAGCCTCTGCGAAGAAATGAACATCCACGCGGTGCCCTATGAGACCAAACTCAACAAAACCGCGTCCATTCCGGATACGCCCCTCCTGCGCGACAGCACCAAGTGCATCGGCTGCCTGAGATGCGTGAATGTGTGCGACAAGATCCAGAATATCGGCGTCTGGCAGCTCATCGGAAGCGGCGCTCACGCCAAAGTGACCGTGAAAGGCGGCATGACCCTCGATCAGGCGGGCTGCTCCCTGTGCGGTCAGTGCATCACCCGCTGCCCCGTGGGCGCGCTCATTGCCCGCGACGACACCGAAAAGGCATTCCGCCTCCTTTCCGACCCCGAAAAAATCACCGTCATCCAGATCGCGCCCGCGGTCCGCGCGGCGTGGGGCGACGCTTTGGGACTCGATCCCGCCGTAGCTACCGAAAAGCGCATGGCGGCCGCCGCAAAGGCGCTGGGCGCGAAGTATGTGTTCGACACCAACTTCACCGCCGACCTCACTATCATGGAGGAAGGCAGCGAGTTCCTTGCGCGCATGAAGAACAAGGGCGGAAGCAAAATGCCCATGTTCACTTCCTGCTGCCCCGGCTGGGTGCGCTTCGTGAAGATGCACTACCCCGCCTTGACCGACAACCTTTCCACCGCCAAGAGCCCTCAGCAGATGTTCGGCGCGGTCGTCAAGACCTACTTTGCCGGGAAACTGGGTGTGGAAGCGGACAAAATCAACTGCATCTCCGTCATGCCCTGCACGGCGAAGAAGTACGAGTGCGATGTAAACGAAGTGAACGCCACGGAAAAAGATGTGGACCTGGTGCTCACCACCCGCGAGTTCACCCGCATGCTGCGTGAAAAGGGCATCGACGCGGCGAGCCTTCCCGAGGCGGAATTCGATTCTCCCCTCGGCACGGGCAGCGGCGCGGCGGTCATTTTCGGCGCGACGGGCGGCGTGATGGAAGCGGCGCTCCGCAGCGCGCATTACCTCATCACCGGTAAGAATCCCGACGCGGACGCGTTCAAAGCGGTCCGCGCGGAAGGCAACAGCGGCATCCGCGTTCTCGAAGCGGAGATCGGCGGCGTCAAGGTCCGCGCGGCGGTCGCCAGCGGACTGGGCAGCGCCCGTGTCCTCTGCGAGGAAGCCATCGCGGGCAAATCCCCCTATGATTTCATCGAAATCATGGCGTGCCCCGGCGGCTGCGCGGGCGGCGGCGGACAGCCCATCAAAGACGGCGAGGAACTGGCGGGCGAGCGCGGAGACCGTCTCTACGCCATCGACAAAAAGAACGCCCTCCGCTTCTCCCACGAAAACCCCGAGGTGCAGGCGCTGTACCGTGATTTCCTCGGCGAGCCCCTGTCCCATAAGTCCCACGAACTGCTGCATACCGAGCAGAGTAAGTGGAGTCTTTAAGGCATAGAAAAACCTGCGGCAGAAGATTCTGCCGCAGGTTTTCCGTATTTATTCCGCTTTCCAGCCGAGAAGCGAAATGCCCGTGGTTTCGAATACAAACTTGAGTTGCTTGATTTCGCCCTGCACATCCGTGGGGATGCTGTTGCCTCTTCCCAGGAGCGTGCCGTCCGCGTAGACCGCGATTTCGCCCTCGCCTTCGGTTTCGAGGAGGAGTTTCTGCGCGCCCTGACCGAAGTCCACGCCCTCCACGACGATGAAGCCGCCCGCTTCTTTTGCCGAGACTGCCGCCGCACCGTTCTTAAAGGAAAGGTCTATGGCGGCTTCGGAGGCGTATTCCGCGGCCTCGCGGCGGGTATAGGGGTTGACGGGTGCCACCTGCTCCACGCCCTTCAGGGTGCCTCTGGTGAGCGCAGGAAGACCGTTCTCCATTTTGAGTTCGTCGATGAGCGTCGAGCGGTAGCCCGCGTTCCATTTAAGTTCCTTATCCACCACGGCGGCGTGGTAGGCGATGTAGGTTTTGCCCCTAAACTCGAACATGCAGTGGTGGTTGTTGCCGCCCACGCCGAACATGCTTCCGGGGTTATACAGCACCCGTCCCGCGAAAGTGAAGGGACCCATGGGACTATTTGATGTCATGTAAACGATCTCGCCCGAATAAAAGCCCTGCGCGCTGCCCCTCTGGGGTACATTGAAGTTGGAGCAGTAGGAGTAACAGTAGGTGTCTCCGAAGCGGTTGATGCCTGAGTCCTCAAACAGCCACGGCGGATTGAATGGAACGGGATCGCCGTCAAGGCTCACCATGTCCGCGCCCAGTTTGCATACGCGCGCGGTGCCGGGGTCCTCCGCCTTATCGCCGGGGATGCCGCCGCCGAAGTAAATATAGGCGTCGTCGCCGTCCACGAGGACCGCGGGGTCGAACAGCCAGGTGACGGAATCGCAGGTGGGCGTTTTGCGGCTGATGAGCTGCTTTCCGATGGGATCCTTATAGGGGCCTTCGGGGCTGTCCGCCACAAGAACACCGATGCCGCTGCCGTTATCCGCGAAATACAGGAAATACTTGTCCTGCCCGTCGATGACCTTGTGCGCCGCCGCGGGCGCCCAGGAATTGTGCGCCCATTTCGCCGCGCCCATGAGACCTGCCGCCTTGATGTCCGGATAGTGCATCCAGTTGACCATGTCGGAAGAGGACAGAACACGGATGGAGGCGATGTTGCCGTAGGTATTGGTCACAACTTTCCCGCCGCCGAACATGGGCTCGTCACCCGTCATGTAGACCCAGACGCGCCCGTCTGCCTCCATCGCCCACGGGTCCGCGCCGAAATCGTGGACAGAAATGGGATTGTGATTCCCGCTCTTTTTCAAAACATTCATGGACCAGTCTTTCACTCCTCTTTCCGCAGAGGCGGCGCAGCCGAGCATCAGCATCGCGCAGACCATGAGGCACAGGACTTTTTTCATTTCCGCCGCTCCTTTGCTTTTTTCCCCATTATACTCCATTTCGCCCGCCGGGGCAACCTCTTGAAGCAAATCCCGATTTATGCTACAATACCCGAAGAGGAAGTGGCTTTATGATCTATCTTGATATGCCCCAAACCGGCAAATTCACCGTACTGAACCTCACCGACCCCCAACTTTCAAGCGGAGACTGGGACGACGCGGAAGCCTTCGGCATCTTTGACAAGACGGTCAAAACGCCGGTTTCCCGCGTGAAACCCGATTTGATCACCGTAAGCGGCGACTTCGCCTATGCGGGCAGTGACCGCTCCTACCGCGAGTATAAAGACTATTTCACCGCCCTCGGCATCCCGTGGACCTGCGTTTTCGGAAACCACGATAATCAAGGCGGCCCGGAGCCTGTGGAAAAGGTCCTTTCCGTGTTCCGCGAAAGCCCGTTTTTCCTCTGGGAAGACTGCCCGAAGGAGTTGGGGCACGGCAACTTTGCCCTGAATATCGGCGGTGTCTGCGCTCTCATCCTGATGGACACTCATGACCGCATGCCCTACACCCATGAGGACGGCAGCGTCACCAACGAATGGGCGTGCGTCACAAAAGAACAGATCGCGTGGTACAGGGGCGAAGTGCGCGCCCTCAAAGACGCGGGCTGCACCGAGTCCGTCCTCATCTCCCACATCCCCATCTACGCCTACAACGAAGCCGCCAAAGCCGCCTACCGTGAGGGCGTCGTTCAGAAGGAACTGCCGCCCGATGCCTGCGGCGAAGCGGTGTTCAACGAGGGATTCGAGGGCGCGAGCGGCGTGTGGTATGAGGGCATCTGTTCCTGGCCCGAAGACGAGGGCATGTTCGATGCCATCCTCGCAGAAAACCACACCCGCACCGTCATCTGCGGTCATGACCACATCAACAACTTCATCATCCCCTATCGGGGCGTCAAATTCGTCTATGCCCTCAAGACAGGCAAGGGCTGCTACCGGGACGCAAGGATGAACGGAGGAACCGTGATCACGGTGGCGGAAGACGGAAAAGTTGATGTAAGGCATGAATATGTGAAAATATAGCGACCTATATTCCGCTCATCGTTTCTTTCCCATTCCGTTTTCCCCCGGGTGGCATGGAGGGCTCGCAAGCCCCCCATGTTTCATTCCGCAGGGGAAACTTTGTCCCCACGAGGAGTATTTTTGCGAAGCGGCGCTTGCGTTGCGAGAGTCAAAAATGCATTCCTCTCGGATTTTCGCCCGAAAATTTCCGCGGAAATTTCAGAAAAATCCGCTTTTCCCACCGATTCAAAGAAATCTCCGATCTATTTGAATCGCGGGCGTCAGCCCGATTAACTGTACATGATGTTGGGCATCCTGACTAACTCTCTTCCGTCATCCGGCATGGGGAGACCCCGAAGGAGGTTCGCGTTCATCACCGCGTTGTTTCCGAACCTTTGGCGGATGAGATCGATGCTGTCGTCCAGTTTCTGCCGCTTCGCGCTCTTTTCCGCCCGTCCGAACAGGTCCAGTTGGAGCGGCGGATCCGCGTTTGTAAGGTCGATGGCCGCCACCGTGAGGGCGCGGACCGTGTCCTGCCATTTGAATCGGCGCTCAAACAGACTTTGCGCCGCCCGTGCGATCTCCATGGGGCTCTGGGAGGGCAGCGGCATCGGCGCCTGATACTGCTCAAAGGCGAGGGTGCTGCCGCGCACCGTGAGCCGCACGCCCCGCGCCGCCAGTTCATAGCCCCGCAGGCGGTGACCGATATCCTGACTGAGTTCCAGAATGACCCTCCACACCTCCTCGGGATCCTTGATGTCCCGCGTACAGGTGATGCCGTGCCCCACGCTCTTGACCGGGATGTCGTAACCGTCCGGCATCACGCGGGAGGTGTCCTCGCCCCGGGCAAAGATCCACACCATCACGCCGTTTTTGCCCAGCCACCTGTACACGAGGTCGGAGGGCAGCGCCGCCAGATCGCCGATGGTGTAGATGCCGCGGGAGATGAGTTTGCGTGTGGTGGCGTTGCCCACATACAGCAGTTCGCTGACGGGGAGCGGCCACACTTTTTCTTTCCAGTTGGTTTCGTCCAGCACCGTCACCGCGTCCGGCTTTTTCATATCCGAACCCAGTTTGGCGAAAATCTTGTTGAAGGACACGCCGACGGACACGGTGAGCCCCAGTTCCTCTTTCACCGTCTGCCGTATTTCGTCCGCGACGGCGAAACCCGAACCGTATTTGTGCAGAATCTCCGTCACATCCAACCAGCACTCGTCCATGCCGAAGGGCTCCAGGTCCGCCGTATAGCGGCGGTAGATGCCCTTGAGCAGCCGCGAGAACTTCACATACTCGTCGTAATGGGGCGGCACGGTGACGAGCCCCGGGCAAGCCTCGCGGGCTTCCCAGTTGGCGGAGCCGGTTTTCACGCCCGCCTTTTTCGCGAGTTCGTTTTTGGCCAGCACGATGCCGTGGCGCTCCTCGGTGCTCCCGCAGACCGCGAGGGGCACATTCCGCAGAGACGGATCCAGCAGCATCTCCACCGAGGCATAGAAACTATTTGCATCACTGTGCAAGATCGTCCTGCTCATTTTTTCCTCCTTTCTTCGTGCAACTTCTCATAAACCCTTGACAATCCCCGGATAGGGCGGTATAATAAAGGCAACTTCCGTGCAAGTTCGCCTTTATTGTATCGCGAAGCGGAAGTTCCGTCAATATAAAATGAGAAGTTACGAAGAAATTTCTTCCCATAAGGAGCAGGATATGGAGCGTTTCCCCGAAAAAGTCCGTCTGGCGCGCAAGGAACTTTTGCTGAGTCAGGAGCAGTTGGGCGAGAAGATCGGCGTGAGCCGCCGCACCGTCTGCGCCTACGAGTCCGGCACCGCCGTCCCACGCAAAAAGATGCTGCGCAAACTCGCGGGGGCGCTTGAGGTCAGCGCGGAATATCTGACGGACGATTCCGTGACGGACAAAGATTACGGAAAACCGAAGGAATCGCTGCTCGGAAATGTGCGCACTCTCTTCGGAGAAAAGGGCGCGAAGGAAGCCGAGGAACTCATGCAGCGCAATGTGGCGTTCCTGGCGGGCGGCAGCGTGGATCAGGAGGCGAAGGACGCCTTCTTCCAGGCGCTCATGACCGCCTACATCACCTGCAAAAAGGAAGCGCAGAAGAAATTCGGCGCGGCGAAGGACGCGGAGGCGGATGTATGACCATAGAGCGCATCAGGCGCATCGCGGAGCAGATGAAAAGCCGCTACGCAACCCCGGAAGAGGCGTGCAGAGGGCTTGACATCCGGCTGCTGCGCCTCCCCATGGGCAGGGAGGAAAGCGCCTGCAAAGGCTTTTTCCTCATGCAGTCCCGCATCAAAGCCATCGTGCTGAACGCAGATCTCACGGGCCGCACGGCCGGCATCGTCCTCGCTCACGAACTGGGGCATGCCCTGCTCCACGCGGATGAAGCGGGCGCGCGGGGATTTCACGATTTTGCCCTGTTTGGCGAAACGGACAGGAGCGAATACGAAGCAAACCTCTTCGCGGCGGAATTCCTGCTGGACGACCGCCGCGTCCTCGAAACGCTGAACGGCGGGGCGTCCTTCTTCTCCGCGGCGAAACGGCTGCGGGTGCCCCCGGAACTGCTCGACTTCAAGTTCCGCGTGATGAAGCGCATGGGCTGCAAAATCGAGGCGCCGCACCTCGCGCAGAGCGATTTCATGAAGCACATCGGACGCGCAGACAGGTATTGACCATGAATGGAAAAGTGTATGTGGAGGTCACATCGGTGACCAGCCCGGAAGGGCTCATGCTGCCCCGCGCCCTGCTGTGGGAGGACGGACAGCTGTACAAAATCGACCGCGTGAGCAAGATCAAGCAGGCCGCGGCCATGAAGTGCGGCGGTCAGGGCGACCGCTACACCATCTGGATCGGCGGAAAAATGAGTTATCTGTATTTCGAGCGCAGCGCCGCCATATCGGGCAACATCATCGGGCGCTGGTTTGTGGAGAAGAAAGCGGTATGAAGATCATTCTGAAAGAGCCCGCGGACGGCGCGGCGGTACAGCTGCTGCCCGCCGCGGTCCGGGATTATCTCAAAAGAGGCGTGCCCATCGCGGGTGGGAACGGTCCCATCGACTGGGATAGCCCCGTGCTTGACAGCGAGGAGCAGTCCCGTCCTCTGCCTGTGATCCTGCGCTTCCGCGCGGAAGACGGAGAAGGGCCGTTCCGTGTGTCGGTGAGCGAAAACAGGGATTTCACAGGTGCCGCCGTCTACCAGACCGCGCGCAACTATGTGAAGATCGACAATCTCAAAGCCGGCGCGCGGTATTTCTGGAAGGCGGCATCGGATTCCTGCGTCTCTCCCGTTTTCTCCTTCGTCACGGACCCCACCCCGCCGCGGCTCATTTCCGTAGGCGGTGCCACCAATGTGCGGGATCTGGGCGGCAGACCCGCCATGGACGGGCGCTTCATCCGTCAGGGCTTGATTTTCCGCGGGAGCGAACTCAATGTCCACACCCGCCTCACGGACGCAGGCCGCAGGGTCCTCACAAGCAAACTCGGCATCCGCACGGAGCTGGATTTCCGCGGCGAGGCACAGGGCCGTGTGCACGAAAGCGCGCTGGGAGAGGAGGTCCGGTGGGCGTTCCTCCCCTGCTTTGCCTACGGGGAATTTCTTTTCCGGGAGCATTGGGAAACCTGCAGAAGCATCTTCTCCCTGCTTGCGGACTCCTCCGTCTATCCCGTCTATATGCACTGCTGGGGCGGCGCGGACCGCACGGGCACCGTAGCGTTTTTACTGGAGGCGCTGCTGGGCGCGGACGACGAGTCCCTCATGCAGGACTACGAGTTGACTTCCTTCAGCACCTCCGGCAGCCGCAGCAGAAATAATCTGCAGTTCCGGCAGTTTCTGTTTATGTTGGACCGTTATGAAGGCGCAGACTACGCTGCGAAGGTATACGCGTTTCTGACCGAAGCGGGCGTGACGGAGGAGGAGATCGCATCCATCCGCGCCCTGCTCCTCACGGAGGCGTGATATGTGCGGACGGTATTACATCGAGGAGGATGACGCCTCCATCGAACTTATGGAGATCATCGACGCCATCAACCGGCGTGAAAACCACCCGGAATTCAAGTCTTCGGGCGAGTTTTTCCCCGGCGACACCGCGCCCGTCGCGGCGCTCAACCGTAAAAAAGAAAAGAGCGCCTTCCTCATGAAATGGGGCTACGCCATGGGCGATAAACTGGTGTTCAACGCCCGCAGCGAAAGCGCGGCGAGCAAGCCGCTGTTCCGCGAGGGCATCGTGAATCACCGCTGCCTCATCCCCGCCAGCAACTACTTCGAGTGGGACAGACGGCACACAAAGTTTTCGGTGAAGGGCGCGGACGGGAAATCCATCCTCTATATGGCAGGCATCTACCGCATGGAGGGGCTGCTCCCCGTCTTCACCATCCTGACCCGCGCCCCCGCGGAGCAGATATCCTTCCTCCACGACCGCATGCCGGTCATCCTCCCCGCGGAAGCCATGGGCGACTGGCTGAACACAAACTACAGGGCGGAGGAAGTCCTGCGCGCCGCAAGGATGGATCTGTGGGCGGAAGAAGCGGAATAAACAAAAAACACCCGCCGGAGAGGGCAATACCTCCCGGCGGGTGTTTTGTCATACGGTTCTTTACGCCTCCGCGAAGGCGCCCTTGTTGGTGCCGTGCTTTTTGAGGAATCTCACGAGCAGGATGGCCGCGGCGATACTGCACAGCACATCGGTCAGGGGCGTTGCCGCCACGATGCCGTAGGTGGGGATGAGGGCGCTCAAAATGAACATGAGCGGGATGTCCGCGATGCCCTTGCGCAGTAGGGCAAGGACGAGGCTCTTTTTGCCGCGTCCCGTCGCCTGGAAGAAGGAGATGACCGTGTAGGCGAGGGCGGAGAAGGGCGCGCCGAGAGAAAGGATGCGCAGGAATTTCGCGCCGTAAGTGAGGGATTCGCCCTTCGTGCGGATGAAAAGCCCTACAAGCGGCTTTGCAAGCGTGAGCGAGCAGACCGTGCATAGAAGCGAAATGACCACGGAGATCATGAGCGTCATGCGGATGACGCGCATCATGCGCTTGCGGTTGCCGGACGCGTAGTTATAACCGATCAGCGGCAGAACGCCCTGACTCATGCCGCGCACGAAACAGTGCGCCAGCATGTTGATCTTTTTGGCAACACCCACGCCCGCCTGCGCCGCAGTGCCGGACGCGCACATGAGGTTGTCGAGGACGGCGTAGGAGATGTTCTCGCACAGGGTCATGAGGCAGGCGGCGATGCCCACGGAGAAGATGTCTTTCGGGATGGAGGAGTCGAACATCGCGCGGGAAGGAGCGAAATTCATGCGGAAGCGGTCCTTTTTGACGATGAAGATGATGATGTAGTAGATGAGCGCGGCTATATTGGAAATCGCCGTGGCGACCGCCGCGCCGAGGGCTTCATTGCCCTGGGGCAAAATCACGAACATGAACAGCGGATCGAGGGCGATGTTCAAAATGCCGCCGATGGCGATGCCCGCGCCGGCGTGGGCGGAGTAGCCGCGGGAGCGGATGATATGGGAAAGGGTCGTGCTGACGGCGGTGGGGATGCCGCCCAGTATGACCGCGGCATAGAGGTAGGAAACGGCGTTTTCGTGGATGCCCGCCGTCTTTCCGCCGAGGAGATCGATGAATCCGTCCGCGAAAAGGAAAGCGCACAGACAGTAGACCGCGGTCACGCCGATGCAGCCCCACAGGGCGAAAGCGGCGGCGTTCGAGGCATTCTCCCCCTCGTTTTTGCCAAGAGACCGGGATATGACGCTGGAAGCGCCCACGCCGAAAAGGTTGGAAACAGCGGAAAGGAACATGAACGCGGGCATGCAGACCGTGACGGCGGTAATCATGGCGTCGCTGCCGGAAAGACCCACAAACAGGGTGTCTGCCATGTTGTAGATGACCAGAATAATCTGGCCCATGACGGAAGGAAGCGCCAGGGACATGATAGCGGAAAACACGCCTTTATTCTCAAACAGGTCTGTTCTGCTGCCCATGACGCCGCCTCCTTTTCCCCCCCGGAAATGCTCATTTGAAAGAATATCCTGCATTATACTTGACAAAACGATAATGTCAAATTATAATTTATGCATCACATATAATAATATCTTATGCGGAGGAAACACCTGTCATGCTCGATCCGAAGCTCCTTTCTTTACTTGAAGTTTACGCGTCCGGTTCTTTCAGCACCGCGGCGCAGAAACTGTCCCTGACCCAGCCCGCCGTGAGCCAGCACATCAAACTGCTGGAAGCGGAGTTGGGCGTCAAAATCTTCGAGCGAAGCAAAGGCAGGCTGTTTGTGACCAAACAGGGGGAAGTCGTCATCCGTTCCGCCCAAAAAATGGAGGGAATTTACCGCCTGATGAAGCAGGAACTGGACGATTCCGTCACCCGCCGCGAGCATCTCACGGTGGGCATCACCCATACCGCGGAGAGCAACCCCATCGCCGAGGCACTGGCGAAATTCACCTCGGAAAACGACGGAGTTAACATAACGATGATTACTGACACTATAAGTAATCTTTATAAAAAACTGCTGACTTATGAGCTTGACATCATCATTACCGAGGGCAGGAGCAACGACGGCAACATCCGCTATCTGCTTCTGGACACGGACTGTCTCGTGCTGGCGGTGTCCCCCGAACATCCCATGGCGAAAAAGAGCATGGTGACGCTGGGCGAACTCAAAAAGGAGCGCCTCATCCTCCGCATGCCCGGTTCCGGCACGAGAAACCTGTTCGTCTCCCACCTCGAAAGCAACAACATGGACATCGGCGAATTCAATGTGATCATGGAACTGGACAATGTCGCCACCATCAAGGACCTGATCCGCCGCAATTTCGGCGTGTCCATCCTGCCCAAGAGCGTGTGCCTCGATGAACTCAAAAAGGGCAAACTCATCGTGCTGCCGGTCGAAAACCTGTCCATGATCCGCGAAATCAACATCGGCTACCTCGCCGATTTCACCCAGACGGACCTTTTGCAGGGCATCGTGAAATCCTATAACGAGACCCTCAGAAAATACAAATAATCTTACAGAATTAACCATTCTGTGCTACAATAAAGGCAATTCACAGTTAAGGAGTGTTATTTATGGAAGTTCGTACCCGTTTCGCGCCCAGCCCCACCGGATATATGCATCTGGGAAATCTGCGCTCGGCGCTTTATACCTACCTTTGGGCCCGCAAAAACGGCGGCAAATTCATCCTGCGCATCGAGGACACCGATCAGGCCCGCGAGGTCAAGGGTGCCGTGCAGGTCATCTATAATTCTCTGAAGACCGCCGGTCTCACCCACGACGAAGGTCCCGATGTGGGCGGCCCCTGCGGTCCCTATGTGCAGAGCGAGCGCAAGAACATGTATCTGCCCTACGCCAGGCAACTGGTGGAGAGCGGCCACGCCTACTACTGCTTCTGCAGCGAGGAGCGCCTCGAAGAGGAGCGCAAGAAGGCGGAAGCAAACGGCACCGCGTTCAAGTATGACAAGCACTGCCTGCATCTTTCCAAAGAGGAGATCCGGGCGAAACTGGACGCCGGCGAGCCTTATGTCATCCGCCAGAACATCCCCACCGAGGGCAAGTGCGGCTTTGACGATGCCATCTACGGACATGTCGAAGTGGACTGCGACACGCTGGACGATCAGGTGCTTCTGAAGGCGGACGGTCTGCCCACCTACAACTTTGCCAATGTCATCGACGACCACACCATGGGCATCACCCATGTAATGCGCGGAAACGAGTATCTCTCCTCCGCGCCCAAGTACAACCTGCTTTACGAGGCGTTCGGCTGGCAGCCCCCCGTCTACATCCACATGACCCCCGTCATGGTGGACGGCTATTACCGCGACAAGAAGACCGGCGTCTACACCATGGAGACCGACGAAAACGGCAATCCCGTGCTGGACGAGAACGGCGAGCCCAAGAAGGCGATCGTACGCAGAAAGCTCAGTAAGTCCCAGGGTGACCCGTCCTTTGAGGACCTGCTGTCCAAGGGCTACCTCGTGGACGCCGTCATCAACTACATGGCGCTCCTCGGCTGGAGCCCCCGCGGCGAAGAGGAGTTCTTCACGCTCAAGGAACTGGAGCAGGTATTCGACCTCGAAGGCATGAGCAAGAGCCCCTCCGTGTTCGACATGGTGAAACTCAACTGGTTCAACGCCGAGTATGTCCGCCGCCTGACTCCCGAGCAGTATCTCGAGTACGCCACCCCGTGGCTGAGTAAGGTGCTCGACCCCGCGAAGTTCGACTACAAGCGTCTGGGCGAACTGCTGCAGGGCAGAACGGAGTTCTTCGCACAGGTCCCCGAAATGGTGGATTTCCTCGCGGAGATGCCCGTTTTCACCACCGATCTCTATATGAACAAGAAGCAGAAGAGCACCGAGGAGACCGCAAAGGCCGCCCTTGCCGCCATGAAGCCCGTCATCGAGGGCATCACCGACTGGACCGAGGCCAACATCCACGATACCCTCATGGAGGCGATCCCCGCCACAGGTATGAAGAACGGTCAGGTGCTCTGGCCCCTGCGCATCGCCATTTCCGGCAAGCAGTCCACCCCCGGCGGAGCCTTTGAGATCATGTATCTGCTGGGCAAGGACGAGACCATGAAGCGCCTCAATGCCTCCATGGAGCAGTTGGGCTGACATGGGCTATACATTCCCGGATTACGGCAGGAGTTCCCTGTCCATCACTTCCTCGGTATTCGGCTATTTCGGGGTGAAAGGCATTTCTTACCCGAAACTTCCCGAAATCGAGGAAATGCTGATAAAGTACAAGCCGCGCAAGATCGTGCTGGTCCTATTTGACGGCATGGGCGAAAACCTCATCCGCCGCCATCTGCCCGAAGACAGTTTCCTGCGCCGCTGTGACGCGGGAACCGTCTCCGCGGTCTTCCCCTCCACCACCACAGCCGCCACCACCTCCATCTGGACGGGGCTTTCGCCCATCGAGCACGGCTGGCTGGGCTGGAGCCTGTACTTCAAGGAGTGCGCCGCCCAGATCGACACCTTCATCGGCACGGAAAGCCACACGGGCGTCCGCTATCCGTCGGGTTCCCCCGCGGAGACGCTGATGGAACTGCCCGCGACCATCGCGGAGGTGGACGAAGATGTGGAGACCCTCATGGTCTTCCCCTTCGATTCCGCCGCCACCAAGGGCGCGAAGCAAAAGGCGGTCGCGCGGGAAATCGAGGAGATCCCCGGAAAGGTTCTGCCCTTTATGCAGGGCGAAAGCCGCCGGCTCTGCCTCGTGTATAACGGCGAGCCCGACCATACCATGCATTCCGAGGGCGTTGACTGCGCGCATACGAAGCACAACTTCGAGCGGGCAAACGCCACGACGCGGCTGCTGGCGGACCAACTGCCCGAAGACACCCTGCTCATCGTGACCGCGGACCACGGGCTCGTGGACGCCACGGAGTGGGTCGTGGTCAACGAGATCCCCGAACTCGATGAATGTCTGTGGATGCCGCCCGCCATCGAAGGGCGCGCCGCCGCGTTCTATGTGAAGCCCTTCCGCAGAGCGCAGTTCGAAGCCGCGTTCCAAAAGTATTGCGGGAAGGATTTCCTGCTCATGACCCGGGAGGAAGCCCTCGAAAAGCACCTGTTCGGACTCGGGAAAGCCCACAGGAAGAGCGAGGATTTCATGGGCGACTACATCGCCTGCGCCACGGGCAACCGCTCCATCGTCTATGTCACTTTTACCGGCAGGATCCCGGACATGATCGGTCAGCACGCGGGGCTCACGGAGGACGAAATGACAGTGCCCGTCATTCTGACGATGGGAAAAGGGAAATAAACCCTAATCCCCCTTGGCTTCCTCTTTGGGGAAGTTCCGCCGTCAGGCGGTGATGAGGTGAACCCGGCCATACAGCAGGAAAAGACAATCCCTCAGTCGGCTTCGCCGGCAGTTTCCTTTGCACAAGGGAGCCTGAGTCGCTTGCCATTCCGACCAATTTCATCGAGGTACCATGAAGTACACCTGCACGCTCACCCCCTTCGCGGACAAAAAGGAAGGCGATGCCTTCCTCAAAGCGCTCAAGCGCACGGACGGCGTTCAAAAAGCGAAACTGAACGCGAAGACGGGCGCTCTTTGTGTGTCCTTTGACGAAGATCTTCTGAGCGCGGAGGAACTGACCGCGAAAATATCCGCTCTGGGCCCGACCGTCTGCACGGAAAAACCGCAGGAAGTGCCCGTCAAAAGCGGAAAAAGCAAAAAGCAAAAGCAGCCGAAGGAAAAGCCCGAAACCGGCAGGAAAGCCGGCATCCGCGACATCGCGGCGTTCATGCTGTGCTGCTTCACCGTCTGCCTGAGCCTCGGGCAAAGACACCTTCTGCCCCTGAAAGGCGTCCTTTCCTATCCCGTGAGCGCCGCCATCACCCAGATGGTCGTGATGGCGCTGGTATGGCTGCTCATCGGCAGGACCGCCTTTGCCGACCTCAAAAAGCGGGGCATCGGCATGTTCACCCTGACCGCGCTCGGCGCGTTCGCTGCGGCGCTTTACAGCATCCCCGCTCTCATCGACGGGGCGTACCGCGTGCACGAAAGCACGGAGACGGAGATCCGCGTGTTCTTCGATTCCGCCGCACTCATCCCCCTGCTCATCACTTTGGGTCAGATGTTCGAGTCCCGCATGCGCCGCCGCGCCAAAGCGGCGGGTGTCATCCACGATGACAACACCGCGCCCATGATCACCCGCCTCATGCGCGTGACCCGCGTTGCCGCCGTGGTGACCCTTCTGCTCGCCCTCGCCGCCGCGGGCATTTGGATTTGGCAGGGCAAGGGCATCCCCTATTCCGTCAACATCCTGGTCACGGTGCTCGTAGTCGCCTGCCCCGGCGCGCTGGAACTGGCCGTTCCCGCCGCCTTCCTGAAGGGGCTCAAAAAAAGCGCGGACAGCGGTGTGACCGTGCGCGGCACCGGGCGGCTCGAGACCCTCGGGCGCACGGATACCGTGCTGTTTGACCGCAGGAGCACCCTGTGCATGGACGAAGCCGAGGTCTGCGGCATCACGCTCGCTTCCGGCTCCTCCGAAAACATGCTCATTTCCATCGCCGCCTCCGCACTCAGCGGCATGCAGACAGGCGAAGCGCGGGCGGTCACAGAACTGGCAAAATTGCGGAATCTGCCTCTTGACTGTCTCAATTCCCTCGAAGAAAGCACCCCCGCGGGCACGCGCGCGCTCATCGGCGACACCCATGTGGCGGTGGGCAGTTTCGAATACATGTCCGCCTGCACCTTCGATATGGAATCGTGGGAGGAACTGACCGGGGCGGAGGCGGAAAAAGGCCGTTCCTGCCTGTTTGTGGCGAGCCACGGGACCGTGCTGGGCTTCCTCTCCATCTGTGACCGCCTGCGTCCGAACGCGGCGGAGGCCATCGCGCGGCTCAAAGAGATGCGCGTCGATGTGGGGCTTTTGACCCCGGAGCGTACCCGCGCGGACGAAGCCGCCGCCATCAACTCCGGCATCGAAAAAATCATCTCCTACGAGGACAGCGAGATCTCCCTGCGGCTCATGCGCGCGGACAAAAAGCGCGTGGTGGGCGTATATGACGGGGACGAATGTCCCGACGAGCCTCTGCTCAAAGGTTTTTTGAACTTCAGCCTCGGGCATCCGAAGGAGGGAACGCCCGACGCCGAATCCCGGGAAGAAGACCTCATGGCTCTGCCCGATGCCATCACCTGCGCACGGAAGACCATTTCCCGCTCACGCCGCTGCCTGCGGGTGTGGCTCATCTATAACCTCATCGCCATCGCCGTGGCGGGCGGCGCGCTGTATCGGATCCTGGTGCCCGTGAGCCCCGTACTCGCCTGCGCCTGCATGCTCATCATCAATCTCGTGATCGTGCTGATTGCGGTCATCACGAAACGCGGAAACAAAAAATCCTAAGCATAGGAGGACAAAGTCATGCTGAAAGGTATTTCCCCCATCATTTCCCCCGAACTTCTCAAAATCCTCATGGAAATGGGTCACGGCGACGAGATCTGCATCGGTGACGGCAACTTCCCCGCCGCCTCCATCGCGCAGCGGCTGGTGCGTCTGGACGGTCACGGCGTGACCGAAGTGCTGGACGCCATCCTCGCGCTCATGCCCCTTGACACCTATGTGGAAGCCCCCGTTTCCCTCATGCAGGTCGTGCCCGGCGATCCCGTGGTGCCCACCATCTGGGACGACTACAAGGCCGTCGTCAAAAAGCACGAGGGCGACAGAAAGATCGAAAACATCGAGCGCTTCGCTTTCTACGAGAAGGCCAAAAAGTGCTACGCGGTGGTAGCCACCGGCGAAACCGCGATTTATGCAAATATCATCCTGAAAAAGGGCGTTGTGAAATAAGAAATATTCCCATAGGGCGGGGGGCTAATAGCCCCCCTACAGCGGGGAAATCGTCGGCTTCATGACGGTCCAGTACATCGTGAAGCCGATGGGACCCTACAGTTATGAGCGCCGCTTCTACCGCATCGAGGAATTGTGTGGACGAAAACCATCGCCGTAAGGGCATCGCCACGGTGATGATTGGCTATGCGAAAAAGGACGCGGAGGAGTAACAGTCACTCAACCACCATAAATACGGAGACAGCCCTTATGCGGAAACTAATTCGTTTCATTTTCTCAACTTTGGTATGTTCTTTGATGCTTTTTAGCTGTGCAAATTGTCTGAGTGAGACACTCATGCTGAACGGCATATGTTTTTCCACCAAATTCCCGACCGAAGAAATGCTGCACAGCGCCCAAGAAGCGTTTTGCTCGGCAAAAATCGTAACGGAATTGCCCGGAGGCGAAAACATCAAAGTCACAGACGCCTCTTTCAGCGATGGGAAGATTATGGTCTACTGTTCCGAACCCACCCACAATAAGAAACCATACAAGAAATATCGGCTTCTTTTCGATACGGATGGGACTTTCCTGACGGGATTCTATATTGAGCACAACATCAGCAACGGGGCTCACAATGTCATATACAAAAACGGCAAACTGTATGAATATTTCGGTTTTTTTCATTGCTTGTATGAAATCAATCAGAATGCCGAAGTGACCTACTATTATGCACCGTACGAATACGGAAACGAGTTGTTCTACTATACCGAAAACATCGAAGGATATCACATAGAAATAGAAACCGGAGAGACAAGCAACAAAGCGATTTTGACAGATGAAGCCGGAAATCAATCGGTACTGTACTCGGATTCCTATGACAGCAGCTGGGTAAAGAAGCAAGACAGGACGGTTGGCATAATAATAGCGTTTATTATTATTGTGAATTTGATTGGTGTAATAATACACATAAAAAACGAGTTCCAGAATCCCCGCACACACAACGGCAATCAGTAAACGCAGGCTATCGGCGGGAAGCTGATAGCTTCCCCTACGGAATACCATAGTTTATCTATTAAAAACGCGTGGGCGGATTGCATCCGTTCACGCGTTTTTGCTCTCTTTCCTGTTAAAATTCCTTTTTCCGCTTTACACCTCGCTTTTTTGGTGTATAATAGGTACAAAGCAACGACGGGGACAGATTTCGGCATCCTTCTTTTCAGCGAGCGGACGGTCGGTGAAAGGTCCGCAAAGAACGCCCAAGTCCCATCACCCCTGAGCACCGGGAAAAGAGTGATCGAGACCCCGGCGGGCGCGCCCGGTACAGCGCGATGAAGAGGGCGCAATCTGCGTCAATATGGGTGGTACCGCGAGCCATCGTCCCATGTACGGACGACGGGCTTTTTTATTGCCATCAAATCAGGAGGAAAATATATGTTCAAGAAAGTCGATCCCTCGTTTGACTTCCTCACCCGCGAAAAGGAAGTGCTGGACTTCTGGAAGAAAAACGAGATCTTCAAAAAGTCCATCGATCACAGTGAAGGCGGCGATGTCTTCACCTTCTACGACGGACCCCCGACCGCCAACGGCAAGCCCCACATCGGCCACATCGAGACCCGCGTGTTCAAGGACCTCTTCCCCCGCTACCGCACCATGAAGGGCTGGAAGGTCCTGCGCAAGGCCGGCTGGGATACCCACGGTCTGCCCGTGGAGCTGGAAGTGGAGAAGCTGCTGGGTCTGGACGGCAAAGAGCAGATCGAGCAGTAGGGCATGGAGCCCTTCATCAAGAAGTGCAAGCAATCCGTATGGAAA
>JAZLLT010000056.1:0-10837 GCA_045598325.1 Clostridia bacterium
ACCGTTTAATACAGAACTCGGCTTACAGACATCTCTCGTAAAAATAGGGTCCTGCCATTCGGCAGGAGCCACTTCTATATTTTCCTCAGGATACGCGGGTAACGGATTCCACGAGTTTCAGCATGATGCCCTCCAGATCGACATACCGGTTAACGGGGCCGGACCAGGTCATGCAGTAGATGCGTCGGTCATAGGTCGCGATGATGGCAAAGCCCTTCATCTCCTCGCCGTTATCGTCCGTATAACTGAACTCGGAAGAATAGCCCTTGAATTTTGTGAAAGTGTAGTCACGGGAAATCTCCTGCGTCCAGGTAAAATTCTCATAGACCTGCGCCATTTCGTCCATGAGCGAACGGAATTCCGCGCGCATTTTCGCGGCATCTGGAGCGGTTGCCTTTTTCTTATTGGCATAACAGACGCGGAAACCGCTTTCGCCGTCCTTCACGGGCTCGCTGAACACGCGGAACCGCTCACCGGTTGTCGTTTCCTCCCAGTGGGTAGGCACCATGTAGTTCATGCCGCGCTCGGCGTCGTTTTTCCACTGCAAAACATACTGCGTGGAATTGAGCACCGCGATGGGCGTCGCGGTGGGGCGGGGCGTCGCCGTAGCTTTAGGTGCGTTATTCACAAGCTGTTCGGTTTGATTGCCGCTTTCATCGTCTCCGCAGGAGCAGAGTACAACGCACAGCACAATCATCATCAGAATCGAAAGGAACTTTTTCACTGGCATCTCCTTATTTTACGGTATCGCCATGCTGCACGATCTGCTCATTGAGCAAATCGATATCACCGCAGCCGAGCGTCACAACGCTGTCGCCCTCTTTCCAGTGGGCACGCAAATAAACTTCCGTATCATCGAAGGTGGGGGTGAGGTGCGCGCGGATGCCGCATTTCACCATCGCGTCCACCAGCATGCCGCTGTTGATATCGCCGGGATCCACCTCGCGGGCGGCACAGATATCGGTTACGAGCACCTCGTCAGCGTCGTCAAAACACTTCAGGAAGCCGTCAAACAGTGTCTTGGTGCGTGAATAGGTATGCGGCTGCAAAACAGCCCAGAGGGTCCTTGCGCACTGCTTGCGCGCAACAGAGAGAACGGATTTGGTTTCCGTCGGATTGTGGCCGTAATCCGTATACACTTTTACGCCGTCGGTCACGCTGGTCAGTTCGTATCTTCTGTGGGCACCCTTGAAAGAAGATACCGTTTCGCCGACAAGCGTCATTGGCAGTTCATTTTCATTTGCCACGGCGATGGCCGCGAGGGCGTCAAGAACATTGTGCTTCCCGGGAACGGTCATGTTCACTTCGCAGAGCGGATGGCCGTAGAAAGTCGCGGTAAAGTGTCCGCAGTCGTCCTCATCAAAGAACAGATTGTCCGCACGGATCTCATTGTGGGGCTCAATACCGAATGTGCGCGTCTTGCAGGAAAGTTGCTGAAGCAAGTCATACACGCGCCTGTCGTCGCCCATGCCGTATACGCATCCGTCTTCGGGAACGATCCGGGCAAACTTCAGGAAGGTGTTCGCGATGTCATCGATGTCTTTGTAGAAATCGAGATGATCCTCGTCGATATTCATGATGACTGCCTGCTTGGGGAAGAAGGAGAGGAAACTCGCGTTATATTCGCAGGCCTCGCAGATAAAACTGTTGCTTCCGCCCAGTCTGGTCGATCCGCCGATGGAAGGCAGTTCGCCGCCGATATGGATGGTGGGATCCTCGCCGCAGGCCATGTAGACTTCGGAAATCATGGCAGTCGTCGTAGTCTTACCGTGCGTTCCGGAAACGGCGATGGAGTTATTATAGTACTTCATCAAAAGACCGATCAGCGTGCATCGTTCAATCTGGGGGATATTGTGTACCGAAGCATAGACGCGCTCCGGGTTGTCTTCTTTGATTGCAGCGGAATAAACCACGAAATCATGGCCTTCCACATTTTCGCCGTGATGTCCGATGAATACGGTCAGACCGAAATCAACGAGCGCACGCGTCTTATGGCTCTCGGTTTTGTCGGAGCCGGATACATCGCTGCCAAGCCACTTCATGAGCCGCGCCAGACCACTCATGGAGGAGCCGCCGATGCCGATGAAATACAATTTTTTACCGAATAAATCTTGAATCGTCATATATACACACCTCAACAAGTATATTATACGACTCAGAATGGTTTTTCGCAACCGAAAAACAAAAATTTGACATGGAAACAGAATTTCTATAGGTCATATAATATCTGTTCGCGGCAGGTTTTACCGAAAAATCAATCAATATACGAACATTCTTTTCATTGATGATTTATAATTACTATTATAGACGAACATTCGGATTACGAGGTGCTTTTATGGGACATATCAAGCGTACGGAACGACTTGCCGTCATCACCAGGATGCTCTCCGATTCTCCCAACCGGATCCATAACTACAACGAATTCTGCACACTTTTTGATGTAGCGAAGTCTTCTGTCAGTGAAGACATAGACATTCTTGCGGAATGCTTCCGTGAGAACGGTCTCGGCGTCATTGAAACCATCACCGGCGCCGCCGGTGGTGTCAGATACCGTCCGGTCATCAGGAAGGAAGACGCGCTCAAATCAATCAAAGATGTCTGCACCATTCTCTCCGAGCCCGGAAGACTGCTTGCCGGCGGATATCTGTTTTCTTCCGATGTTGCTGGTGATCCGGAAATCACAACCACCCTCGGAAACATCATCGCGGGAAAGTACTACGAGAATATGCCCGATTTTGTTTTGACCATGGAAACCAAAGGTATCCCGCTTGCCATGATGACTGCCAAAGCACTCGGAGTGGGTCTTGTGGTTGCCCGAAGAGATTCCAAGGCCTACGAAGGCAGCGCCGTGAAAATCAACTATGTTTCCGGCATCAGCAACGAGCGTGTGGAGACGATGGCGCTTCCCAAACGGAGCGTGCGCGCAGGGCAGAAAGCGCTCATCGTGGATGACTTTGTCAAAGGCGGCGGAACGCTTCAGGGCATGGTAGAAATGATGAAGGAATGTCAAGTCGAGATCGTCGGCGTAGAGGTCATGATTGCGACTGCAGTACCCGAAAACAAACTTTGCGCGAATTACCATTCTCTGATGATGCTCACCGGACAGGATAGAATGAAAGGTTCCTGTACGGTCGTTCCCGGGAAGGAATATGTCTGAGCGGTTGACAGATAGTCCGTAAGGGTGTAAAATAGTATATCACAGAAAAACGGATCGACACTTCTGTGTCGATTCCTGTTTTATGGAGGAAACATGTTCGTAATCGTTGGGCTCGGAAATCCCGGAACAAAATATGAAGGCACCAATCACAACATGGGTTTTGCCATCATTGACGAACTGGCACGCAAACACGGTGTCAGCGTCAAAAAAAAGAAATGCAAGGCGCTCGTCGGTGAATGTGTGATCGAAGGACAGAAGTGCGTCCTTTGCAAGCCGCAGACCTATATGAACCTTTCCGGCGACAGCGTTGTGGAACTTTGCTCCTGGTACAAGCCCGAATACGATCAACTGATCGTCTGCTACGATGACTGCGATCTTCCGCTCGGAAAACTCCGCTTCCGTCCCGAAGGCAGCGCGGGTACCCACAACGGCATGCGGGACATCGTCGCAAAGACAGGAAGAACCGATTTTCCCCGCATCCGCGTCGGTATCGGAAAGCCTCCGGAGTTTATGGAACTTATGAACTATGTGCTTGCGCGGGTGAGCGGCGAAGATAAAGAAGCCATTGATGCAGCCATCAGGAAGGCCGCGGAAGCCGTGGAAGTATATGTATCAAAGGGTGTTGAACCCACAAGACAATTTATTGGCAGGTAAACATGAGTTATACCGGAAAACTGTTTTTTGACCCGATCAGAAGACTGCCGTCCTATCTCGAATTGAATAACGGTGTCCGCAGCGCCGGCGTCACGAATGTATACGGGCTGGAGGAATCAGCTTCTTCCGTCGTGATCGGTGCTTTGCAGGAGGACCTTCATCAGCAAATCATCATTGTTTGCGACAGCGATTTCTCGGCGCACAGAAAAGCGGAAGACCTCAACGAAATGGGTGTCCGCTCTTATGTGCTTTCGGGACGCGATATCTCTTTTATGCGCGCCGATGCCGCGAGCAAAGAAATCACCCAGCGCCGTCTGCAGGCTTTGGGCGATTTTGTGACGGGCGAAATTTCTGTCCTCGTCGTGACGGCGGACGCGATGCTCAATACACTCATGCCCGCATCGGAGTTCCGGAAGAATATTATCGAACTGTCCGTCGGCGATGTGACCGAGCCCGCCGAACTACTCGAAAAACTGGTGAACGCGGGATATGAGCGTGTCGATCTTGTGGAAAGCAGGGGACAGTGTTCCCTGCGTGGCGGCATACTCGATGTATTCGGAATCGGAATGGCGAATGCCGTTCGCATCGAGTTTTTCGATGATGAAATCGATTCGATGCGCGTATTCGATGTACTGACACAAAGATCCCTCGAAAACCTGAAAACGGTTTCCGTTTATCCCGCCGCTGAACTTCTGCTCGATAGAGAAGGCAGACAAGCCCTCGCGGACAGGCTAGAAAAGGAAATACAGGTTTCCGGTATTGACGATCATACTCTCGATCGCCAGAGGAGTCTTGAAAGCGAATACGATCTGGAACCCTTCGAGCAGTTCTTTGCTCTGGAAAATGAAGATGGAGAACTGACGGAAGAACTCCCTTCCATGTGGGATCTCGCGCCCGCTGAAAAAAAGGAAAAGAAGAGCAAAAAGGAGCCTAAAGGGAAGGGCGAAGCGGCGCTCAACCGCAAGTTTGCCTCCATTGTCGACGCACTGCGCACGGGGCGAATGATCGACAAGGGCGAAAATCTTTTGCCGCTCGTCTATGATGACATCACGACCGTATTCGATTACATGGAGAACGGTACCGTCATCATTGAGCATTGCGACCGTATCCGTGAACGGTGCGCGGGCGCCTACGGCGATTTCCTGCTCTCTTATCAATCTTCTTTCGAA
Organism: Clostridia bacterium; assembly: GCA_045598325.1. Taxonomy (GTDB): domain Bacteria; phylum Bacillota; class Clostridia; order Christensenellales; family Aristaeellaceae; genus RUG14130. Next base: position 4,981 of record JAZLLT010000056.1, read on the forward strand.
AGAAGCGAAGCACTCGCGTTTCAAGATAAACTGCTGCTTTCTTACGATCAGGCAGTTGTCTATATAACGAAGCGCCGCGTTATCACGATCGACTCGTTCCTGCGTTCCAATCAGGATTTCAAGCCGCAGAAACTGATCAAATTCGATTGCGTCGGCAGCGCCGGATTCGCGGGCAACACAAATGAGTTGACCCGTGAAATCAAGCGTCTGAAGGACGACGGATATCTGGTCGTGCTGCTCTGCGGCGGTGTTGCCAGAGGCCAGCGACTCAGCAAAGCCTTCGCGGATGAAGATGTGATCGTCCCGTTCCTGGAAACGATACCGGATGCGCTGGCGCCGTCCCTTCCCGTTATACTGCCTTCAAATCTCTCCACCGGTTTCACTTTCCCCGAAATCAAACTGGCTGTCTTCTGCGAAAACGATATTTTCGGAAAAGGCAGGCAGAAGAAACGCGCGTCCACAACGAGCGATAAGAAGATCTCCGCGTTCACGGAACTCACCGTAGGCGATTTCGTGGTGCATGAAAATCACGGTATCGGCCAGTACCTCGGCACCGTACGCCTCACCATTGACGGGCGCAGCCGTGATTTCCTGAATATCCGCTACGCGGGCACAGATAAACTGTATGTTCCCACGGACCAGATGGACCGTATCCAGAAGTACATCGGTTCGGAAGGAGAACAGCCCAAACTCAACAGCCTCTCCGGCGGCAGTTGGCAAAAGCAAAAAACGAAAGTAAAACGCGCCATCAAGGAAATCGCCGGAGACCTCATCAAACTTTATGCCGAGCGCAGTTCCGCACCGGGATATGCGTTCGGCGAGGATACACCGTGGCAGAAGGAATTCGAAGATGCTTTCCCGTTTGAGGAAACGCCCGATCAGGTTACTGCCATAGCCGAGATCAAGCAGGATATGGAGCGTCCCATGGTCATGGACCGTCTTCTGTGCGGCGATGTCGGTTACGGAAAGACCGAGGTCGCCCTGCGCGCGATCTTCAAATGCATCATGGACGGAAAACAGGCCGTTCTGCTTGCCCCGACAACGATCCTCGTGCAGCAGCACTACGCAACCGCCATGAGCCGTTTTGCCAATTATCCCATCACGATCGATACCCTGTCCCGTTTCAAATCCGCGGCAGAGCAAAAGGAAGTCATCAAAAAACTCAAAACCGGCGAAATCGATTTTGTCATCGGAACACACCGCCTGCTTGCCAAAGAAATCGAATATAAAGATCTGGGATTGCTCGTCGTTGACGAAGAGCAGCGTTTCGGCGTCGGACACAAGGAGACCATCAAACATTACAAGAAAAATGTCGATGTGTTGACTTTGTCCGCTACACCCATCCCGCGCACCCTTCACATGTCCATGGTAGGTATCCGTGACATGTCTATTCTCAAGACGCCTCCCGAGGAGCGTTATCCCGTGCAGACCTATGTAGTCGAATACAGCGACGGTCTTGTTCGCGATGCCATCCTTCGCGAGATTTCCCGCGGCGGTCAGGTGTATGTTCTGCATAACCGCGTTCAGAGCATCGAACTCATGTACGCGAGACTCAAAAAACTGGTGCCCGAAGCGCGTATTGCCGTAGGGCACGGTCAAATGAGAGAACAGCAGCTGGAAGATGTGATGCTGGACTTCTATGACGGAAAGTTCGATGTATTGCTCTGCACCACCATCATAGAGGCAGGCCTCGATGTTCCCAGAGCCAACACGCTCATCGTTTGCGACGCGGACCGGTTCGGGCTTTCCCAGTTGTATCAGCTGCGCGGAAGAGTCGGCAGAAGCAACCGTGTGGCTTATGCCTATCTCACCGTCAATCCCAGCAAGATCCTGACTGCAGACGCGGAGAAGCGTCTGGAAGCCATACGCGAATTCACGCAGTTCGGTTCCGGTTTCCGTGTCGCCATGCGCGATCTTGAGATCCGCGGAACAGGCAACATCCTCGGTGCCGAGCAGAGCGGCCACATGGCGGCTGTGGGCTACGATCTGTATGTGAAGATGATTGACGAGACCATCCGTGAAATGCAAGGAAATGTGGCTCCCGCACCCGTTACGACGCGTGTGGAACTCACCATCGACGCCTATCTGCCTTCGGACTATGTCACGACAGACGCTCTGCGCATCGAGATGTACAAAAAGATCGCGGAAGTGCATGATGATACATCACGCGATGACATCATTGATGAACTCATCGACCGCTTCGGAGATCCATCCAAGCCGGTCACCAACCTGATCAATATCGCCTACATCAAATCGCTCTGTGAGAAACTGTATGTGGACAGCCTGACCTTCAGGAACAATTCGCTCGTGATGCGTTTTTCCGAAGAAGCGCAGCTGGATGTGTTCAGTCTCATCGAAGCCCTTTCCACGGACAAGCGGTTCAAACTGGAGCCGAGAAAACCCGGTATGCTGCTGTTTACACAGGGAAATGAAATGCAGATCGAGAAGATACTTCCCGTCGCAATACCCGCTCTCGGCGCTGTCATAACGCTCATGGAAGAACACGGCAAGGCAGGAAAAGCAAATGAAAACTGATCTCACCGGCATCAAAAAAGGATTTCTGCCCGTAACGGCGGAAGAAATGCACGCGAAAGGCTGGGATGAACCCGATTTCGTGTATGTGACGGGCGATGCCTATGTGGATCACCCTTCCTTCGGTCTGTCCATCATTTCGCGCGTACTGGAAAAAGCCGGCTACCGTGTATGTATGCTGCCGCAGCCGGAATATCACGACAAAACGGACTTCATGCGTTTCGGTCGTCCGTCCATCGGTTTTCTCGTGACGGCGGGTGTAGTCGATTCCATGGTGAACAACTACACCGCCGCGAAAAAGCACCGTTCGGATGATGTCTATTCCCCCGGCGGAAAAGGCGGAAAGCGCCCCGACAGAGCGACAGCCGTCTACTGTAACCGTATCCGCGAGGCATATGGCAATATCTTCATCGGCATAGGCGGCGTAGAAGCCTCCCTGCGCCGATTCGCCCACTATGACTACTGGGATGACCGTGTGCGCAATTCCATGCTGGTCGATTCCTGCGCCGATATTCTGATGTTCGGAATGGGCGAGAACACCATTTTGGATGTGGCGAAATTCGCACAGGAAAGCCATGACTATGCTTCCTGTACGATTCCGGGTACCTGTGTCATGAGCAGGGAAGTGCCGGAAGACGCCCTCATCATACCTTCCTGCGAGGAAGTCGCGTCCGACAAGAAAGCATACTGCGAGGCGTTCATGTCGGAATACAACAACCAGGATCCCATCCGCGGAAAACGCCTTGCACAGAAACACGGCACGCGATATCTCATTCAAAATAAGCCCACCATGCCCCTTTCAACGGAAGAACTGGACGCGGTATACGCGCTTCCCTATACACGCGCTTGGCATCCGATGTATGATAAGGACGGCGGCGTCCCCGCGCTCAGCGAAGTGGAATTTTCCATCACTTCCGAACGCGGCTGTTTCGGTTCGTGCAATTTCTGTGCCCTCACTTTCCATCAGGGCAGGATCGTCACTTCCCGCAGCAAGGAGTCCATTCTGAAAGAAGGAAAACTCCTGACGGGTCTCAAGAATTTCAAAGGATACATTCACGATGTGGGCGGTCCCACGGCGAACTTCCGTCATCCCGCCTGCGGAAAGCAACTGAAATGCGGCACCTGCGAACAGCGGCAGTGTCTTTTCCCGAAACCCTGCCCCAATATGAACGCGGATGAAAACGATTATATCGACATCCTTACAGCGCTCAGGAACCTTCCGAATGTCAAGAAAGTATTCGTCCGAAGCGGCATCCGCTATGACTATATGCTTGCCGATAAGAAAAACGATCTGCTCGGAGAACTTGTCAAGCATCACATCAGCGGACAGTTGAAGGTTGCGCCAGAACATATTTCTCCGAAAGTCCTTTCCTACATGGGGAAGCCCGGCAAAGAAGTGTTTGAAGAATTCTGCGTGAGGTACGAGGCCGCAAACAAGAAAAACGGTCTCAAACAGTATCTCGTTCCGTATTTCATGTCCAGTCATCCCGGCTGCAATCTGGATGACGCCATAGAACTGGCATTGTACATGAAGCGCACCCATCTGCATCCTGAGCAGGTGCAGGATTTCTATCCGACTCCCGGAACGATGTCCACCTGTATGTTCTATACGGAAATCGATCCGCGTACGGGAAAACGGGTCTATGTGGCGAAAAATCCGCACGACAAAGCGATGCAGCGCGCGATCATGCAGTATAATCTTCCGCAGAACTACAACATGGTCGTGAAAGCCCTTGAGAAAGCCGGCCGTCTCGATTTGATCGGCAGGGGAGACCATTGCCTTGTGAGTGAACGAAATACTGATACGAGACGCGTTAGGACGCAGGATAATGGCGCCGGAAACGGAAACCATAGATCTTCCGGGAGAAATCCGGAATCCGTCAGAAAAACCGATAGACGCCCTCCCGTAAAGCGAGATGACCGTATGAAGGCAGGTAAGAGAAGATGACTTGCAGCGTTGTTCTCCATTATGAAGATACCGTCAAGACCGTTTCCGCAGAAAGCGGACAGACGCTGTATTCCGTTCTTTCCGAAAACGGCGTGCCTTTTGCCGCGCCCTGCGGCGGAAACGGACGCTGCGGTAAATGCCGTGTAAGCGTAAGCGGAAACATCAAGGCGGATGCGGACGGGACCTGTCTTGCCTGCAAGACGGCTGTCGAAGGCGATTGTGAGGTCTTTATCGGTCAAAAGGCCGCTTCTGTTCTGACAAGCGGAAACAAAGCGGCTTATGAGACCGACGGGGAAGACAGTCTCTTCCTCGCCGTGGATATCGGCACGACAACCGTTGCCGCGTATCTGATGAACGGAAAAGACGGATCCGAAAAAGGGCATTTTTCGCTTCTCAATCCCCAGCGTGTTCACGGAGCTGATGTCATTTCCCGTTTGGAGTTTGCGATCAAATCCAAAGAGAATTCCGCTCTTATGATGCGTGAGATCGACGATGCCATCACGGAAGGGCTCAATAAACTGCTTTGCAATAGCGGTTTGGATGTATCCCAAGTGGAACGCACCTATGTGGGCAACACGGTGATGATGCATATTGCCGCGGGATATGATGCGGAATCTCTCTCAAAGGCGCCGTTTGTGCCCCTGTATACAAGTGCCCACCGCAAGACCATAAACAGCTGCGCCGTCCGTTTCGGCGGCTGTATTTCCGGCTATGTCGGAGCCGATACCGTTGCTGCCGCACTTGCCTGCGACATCGACAAGACGGAGAAGACGGTTCTGCTCATCGATATCGGAACCAACGGCGAAATCGTATTAAAGCATGACGGAAAGATGTTCTGGGGTGTAGGACTTAACCAGGATATCATCAAGGCTTCTGTAGCAGCACTTGTTTCTGCAGTTAATAAAGTATTATGATGACTAAAGGTACTGTTTTGGGGTTGAAAGTATTATAAAATCTTTTCAAGAATAATAGTAAGTAGTAATGTTAATTATTGATATTCATTGATAAATATATAATAATCAATTAATTATTTTCTCGGAGGTGGATAATGAAAAAGAACGGATTGGTTTCTGAATTTAAGGAGTTTATCAGCAGAGGAAATGTCATTGACATGGCAGTAGGTATTATCATAGGCGGTGCTTTCACAACAATTGTGAATTCACTTGTAAATGATATTACAATGCCGCTTATCACATTGGTTACGGGCGGAACCGATTTTTCCGGACTTAACTTTACCTTAAAGGGTGAAGGCGAGAGCGCAATTGTTTTAAGTCTCGGAAACTTTATCGGAGCTATCATTAACTTCTTGCTGATTGCATTGGTTGTATTCTTATTTGTTAAGGGAGTTAACAAGCTTCGTCGTAAGAAGGAAGAGGC
>JAZLLT010000057.1:0-67722 GCA_045598325.1 Clostridia bacterium
ACCCACGGATGCCTGGACTGTCACCGAGACCGATGCCGGCACCTACGAGATGGGTATCGCAGCAGGGGACTTCTCCAACAAGAACGCGAACTTCGATGCAGTAGAGTTTGTGATCGTTGACGGCGCTCTGGAGATCGAGAAAATTGCCAAGGTAACAGTTACCATCACAGAGAAAGAACTTGAACTGACCTATGACGGCGTCGAACACAGCATCACGGGCTATCAGAGCATCGAGTCTGATAACACCCTGTACAATGTAGAAACCTCCGTTGCGGAGACCGAGACGGACGCCTGGACGGCGAAGGGTACCAATGCGGATACTTATCCCGTGGGCATCCTCGCATCCGATTTCGCGAACACGAACGAGAACTTCGCGTATGTCGAATTCGTAATTGTTGACAAAGTCCTGAAGATCAACCCCGTAACGGAAAAGGTAACGGTCAGCATCACCGAGAAGTCCGATACAGTCGAGTACGATGGACAGACTCATATTTTGAGCGGATACGCGAGTATCGCATCCGACAACCCGCTGTACATCGTCTCCGAGTCTGTTGACGAGGACGAAACGACTGAATGGACCGTCACCGGAACCGACGCTGACGAGTATGAGCTCGGCATCAGCGAATCCGACTTCGTAAACACGAACCCGAACTTCACGAATGTGGAATTCGTGGTGAAACCCGGCAGCCTGACCATTGAACCTTACAAGTCTAAGGTCACAGTAACCATTAAGGAGAATTCCGATACAATTGTATATGATGGTGTGCCGCACAGTGTAAGCGGTTATAAGTCGATTGAATCCGACAACAGCCTGTACATTGTTGCAGAATCGGTAGTCGAGGTCGACACCGACGCATGGACCGCCACCGGCACGGCTACCGGTGAATATCCGCTTGGTATTGTGATTTCCGACTTCAAGAACAAGAACACGAACTTCTCGAATGTGGAATTCACGGTCATCGACGGCGTGCTTACGATCGTTGCAGTGGACGGAGAACTGGTCATCACCGCTCTGTCGCAGACCTGGACATACGATGCAGAAGAGCACACAAATGACGGTTTCCGCTTCACGCCCGGTATCCTTGCGGACGGCGATGAAATTGTCGCGGTAGTGGAAGGATGCATCAAGGATGCAGGATCCGCCGACAACATCGTAACATCCTACAAGATTATGCGCGGTAGCGAGGATGTGACGGAAAACTACACAGGAATTGTACTTGAAAAGGGTCAGTTGATCGTCGATAAAGCAGCGCTTACAATCACCGCGGACAGTGCGCAGAAAGAATACGACAGCCTGCCGCTGACTGCCGCGACTTACACGAGTACCAGTCTGAAGGGCGCTGACGCCATCGACTCCGTGACGGTTACCGGTGAGATCACCGATATCGGAACGCAGGACAACATTCCTTCCGGCGCGGTCATCCTGAACAACGGTGATGTAGTCACTGACAACTATGACATCACATACGAAAACGGTATCCTCGAAATCACCAAGATCGCGGATGATCATCTGACCGACATCGAAGTCAGCATTACATGGGACGACAATAATAACCAGGACGGTCTGCGCGAGGAAGTTACTCTGAAACTGACGGCGGAGGCCAATGGCACGCCCATAGACTGGGCTGAACTGGCGGCGCTCATCGAAAACGGCACCGACTACACCATCGATGATGACGGATGCATCACCATCTCGACATTTACCGATGATGTGTCGAATTATGCTTACACCTTCGAAAATCTGCCGACAGTCTATCTCGGTGAATATCCCATCACCTACACGCTCAGTGAAGTGACCAAGCCCGACGGATACGAGCAGGAGATCAATGGATTCGATGCAGTCAATACCCACGAACCCGCTCTGTATAACGATGACGGCATCTTTGAGACTGAGGTCGTGTGGGATGACGATCACAACCGTGACGGCAAACGCGAGACGGTAGAAGTCGAGATCCACGCTTATGTGAACGGTGAGGAAGTCGACTGGAACGATCTCATCGATGCATCTGCAAGCGGCAACGGCATGGATGATGACGGAATCATCTCCATTCCCAACACCGATGATGATCAGGATTCCTACACCGAAATCTTCGAGAATCTGCCGGCCAACTATCACGGACAGCCTGTCGAATACAAGGTGAAGCCCGTGACCGACATCGAAGGTTATGAATCAGAAACCGACGGCACGACCGTGACCTACACGCACGAGCCCGAGACCATCCGTGTCGGCGCGACGAAGATCTGGGAAGATGATGATGACGCTATGAAGATGCGTCCCGAGAATATCACCCTGAACTTCTATGGAAACGGCAAACTGGTCAAGAAAGTGACCTCGAAGTTCGCGGACGGCGAGAGCGTCGGCTACGACATGTACAAGTACGAAAACGGCGGCACGCTCATCGAATACACGCTGCGCGAGTCTGAAATCAACAGCGATTACCGCTCGAGTATCAAACGCACGACCAACGCAAAGGGCGTCAGTTTCACCGTGACCAATACTTACGATCCGGCGCTTACCAAGGTCATCGTGAGCATGGATTGGGTCAATGCGGACGGAACAGCTGTTTCTTCCGTGGGCGCCGTGGAGATCACGCTGTACAAAGACGGCGAGGCTGTTGCGACGAAGACCGTAACCGGCAGCGGATGTGTCTTTGATGATCTCATCAAGTATGACAAGAACGGCGAACCGATCTCGTACGAGGTTCAGATTACCGCTCTGCCGGATGGATGCGAAATCGATTCCGCATCCGGCATGCGCTTTGATGAGGTGAACAATGTATGGCGCGAGGACTTCACGATCCGTACGAATCTGATCGTCATTCCCGATGACGCGGTGCCTTCCTACGCTGGCGGCGCCGCTACTACCGGCGACTGTGTGGAATAGTTCCCGATCATTGTCATCCGGGGCGCTTCGGCGCCCCGGGAGTGCGGAAAGAAAGGGGAGATAAGATTGAAGAAACTTACTGCTGTTGTACTGATGCTCGCGATTCTTTGTTCCGCCGCAATCGGAGAGACGGAAGAGAATGCAGTTACGGTCGCAACCCTGACTGCCATGAGAGGATACTTCTTTACCGATCTGTGGGGAAATAATTCCACGGATCTGGATGTGCAGAATCTCATTCACGGTCTTTCCACCATCGAGTGGGTAAGCGAAAACCAGTATGAGCCCAACCCGACCGCAGTCAAGGAACTGTTGGCACAGGAAAACGAGGATGGCTCCAAAACCTTTTATGTGATATTGAATGAAGGCCTGTGTTATTCTGACGGATCCGAAATCAGCGCTTCCGACTATGTGTTTTCCGTGCTTCTCCTGGCAAGCCCGCAGGTAATGCAACTGGGCGGCGCGGAGACTGCTTACAACTGGATTCGCGGATATGAGGCCTATCACAGCGGCGAGACGGATCATTTTTCCGGCGTACGCCTCATGGGCAACTATATTTTCTCACTGACCGTGGAAGACGAATATCTGCCGTTCTTCTACGAAAATTCCTATGTGGATATAACACCTTATCCCATTCAAGTGCTGCTTGGCGATTATACGGTAGTGGACAGCGCGCGCGGAGCCTATCTGAAAGCGGAAGATGATGCGCTTCCCACACCGTTCTCCGCGGAAAAACTGAAAGAAAAACTGTTCGGAAAGAATGGGTATATGACTACGCCCTCCGTCGTAAGCGGACCGTACCGCATTGTGAAGTATGATGGGGAAAACGGGATAGCCGTTTTCGAGAAGAACCCCATGTACCCCGGAAACGCGGAAGGTGTTGTTCCGTCTGTTGAAAAAATCACGCTTATCGGTACGAATGCAGCGGACGCGCTTAACGGCATAAAGGATGGAACATATGACCTTGTGGTGCAGTGTGTTTCGGGAAACATGATTGACGAAGCCATCGCGGACGGAGTCAACTATGATATGTATCCCCGCCGCGGACTTGGTTATATCTGCTTTGCCTGCGAAAAGCAGACGATGAACGACATCCTTGTACGAAAGGCGATCGCTTCCGCGACAAACCGCAGCGGATATACCGCGGAATATCTAGGTTCCTACGGCATCACAGCCTATGGCTATTACGGTGTAGGTCAGTGGATGACACAGGCGGCACTCGGCAATGTGGATATCGAAGGTTTGACAGGCGTATCGGCAGAATCATTCGACACCATCCCGTATGAAATCAATAACGCGAAATATTTCCTGAATGAAGCGGGATATCGTGATGGTATCGACCTTACGCTCGCGATTCCCGAAAACAGCGAAGCGGGGAAGACATTTGTGAAGTATACCGCCGCCGATTATGAAAAAGCGGGAATACACCTCACAATTGCGGAGATTCCGTTTGATGAACTGCTTGATGACCTCTACGGACCGGAAGAGCGCAAGTACGACATGTACTTCCTCGGAAGCAACTTCAGCAAAGTATTCGATCCGAGCATATCATTTATGTTTGGTGGCATGAACGCCTCCGCAACCAATCTCACCAGAATTTCGGATGAGGAACTGTACAAAAAATCACTCGCGATGCGCTCCTGCGAACCGGGCGACATCAAGGGATACTTTGATGCGTGGTGCGCGTTCCAGCAGAAATTCGGCGAAGTCATGCCTCTCATACCTCTGTATTCGAATCTCTATGCCGATCTTTTCTCAATGAGACTCACGGGATACGGACTGAGCGGACACAGGGAATGGGCAGACGCCATCTTGTACGCGTCAGTCAATGGTACTAATAACGCGACAGCAGAACCGCTCTTCTGAAAAAGCCGGCCGAAAGGCCGGTTTTTCTTTTGCGTGCGTACTTGTATTTTGATACGCAAACTGTTATAATTCGGTCATGAACCGGAATGTGGTGTGAATATGAAGAAGATCATTGAAGCGAAGGGAATCAACCGCGACCCGAGCATTGTGTCTGCGAAAGGTTCGTATTATCACTGCCATACCGCAAAGGATGAGACCGGCAGAAGCGCCATCTGTATCGTGGAAGCCAAGCAGATTGATGATTTCGGCACGGCGGAGGGAAAAATCGTCTATGTTTTTGAAAGCGGGAAAGAGTACTCTTGCGAAGTATGGGCGCCTGAACTGCATATCATAGACGGAAAATGCTATATCTATGCGGCCTGCGACGACGGCAACAATCATCATCACAGGATGTATGTGCTCTGCAACGATTCCGCCGATCCGATGCAGCCGTATCAAATGCGCGGTAAAATCACCGATTCAACAGACCGATGGGCAATCGACGGAACGGTGATGAAATACTGCGGCGAACTGTACTTCATTTGGTCGGGATGGGAAGAAAACGAAAATGTGGCGCAGAACCTGTATATCGCGCATATGAAAGACCCTTGTACGATCGATTCGGAACGAGTGATCATATCGCGTCCCGAAAAGGAATGGGAAAAGCGCGGCGCGACCGGAGAGATCGAAAGCCCGTTTATCAACGAAGGACCGTTTGCGTTTTCTTTTGATGGAAAGCAGTATATCGCATATTCCGCATCTGGTTCGTGGTGTGAAGACTATTGCATCGCACTTCTCGAACTATGCGGTGACGATCCGATGAAAGAGGGAAACTGGCATAAACAGAGCGCGCCGGTGATGAGCCGGAACACTCTGGCGAAAGGCTGCGGGCATTGCTCCATTTTGAAAGAGAAAGGGAAACTGATGATGTTCTTCCACGCGTGGGATGCGGATGAAACGGTGATCCGTTGGAATACGGTATCCACATGGATGGCGGAACTGGTTCCAAACGGACACGGATTTGAGGTAAGTTAAGGAAAGAATGGAACAGTTGGGCATGTTTGAAGCGGACATTCGTCCGTCACCGCTGGCGACAAGAATGCGCCCCGAAACGCTGAACGAATATGTGGGGCAGCAGCATCTGATCGGCACCGGTATGCTGCTCAGGCAGATGATTGAGCGCGATCAAATCGGGTCGATGATCTTCTGGGGACCTCCGGGTGTCGGAAAGACCACGCTCGCGCGGATCATCGCCAATCACACGAAAGCGGAATTTGTGGAGTTTTCCGCGGTGACCAGCGGCATCAAAGAAGTCAAAGAAGTTATGGCGCGGGCGGAGGAAAACCGTAAAAGCGGCATCCGCACGCTGCTGTTTGCCGATGAGATCCACCGCTTCAATAAAGCGCAGCAGGACGCGTTCCTGCCGTATGTGGAAAAAGGCAGTATCATCCTCATCGGCGCGACGACGGAAAATCCGTCTTTTGAAATCAACTCCGCGCTTTTGTCCCGATGCCGCGTATTCATTCTGAAACAACTGGAAAACAGCGATATCGAAACATTGCTGAGAAGAGCGCTTTCAGACCCGAAAGGTCTCCGGGATATGAATGTGCGCATGGAAGAAGAATGTATCCCGGCAATCGCGAAGTTTGCCAACGGCGATGCGCGCACCGCGCTCAGCACATTGGAAATGGCAGTGATGAACGGGGAAATCGACCGCAACGGAAACACCCATGTGACGCGGGAAACGCTCGAGCAGTGCATGAACCGCAGGTCGCTGCTCTATGATAAAAACGGGGAAGAACACTATAACCTCATATCAGCCCTGCATAAATCCATGCGCAACAGCGACCCGGACGCGGCGGTCTACTGGATGCTGCGGATGCTGGACGGCGGGGAAGACCCGCTCTACATCGCGCGCCGACTTGTGCGGTTTGCCAGCGAGGATGTGGGCATGGCGGATCCGGAGGCACTCGCTGTGGCGATCAATGTCTATCAGGCATGCCATTATCTGGGCGTGCCGGAATGTGATGTACATCTGACACACGCGGTCGTCTATCTCGCCATGGCGCCGAAATCCAACGCGCTTTATGTGGCTTGTGAAGGCGCGAAGAAAGATATCAGAGAAAAACCGGCGGAACCGGTTCCGCTGCAGATCCGGAACGCGCCCACAAACCTCATGAAGGAATTGGATTACGGCAAAGGCTATCAGTACGCCCATGACACGGATGAAAAACTGACCCGTATGAAGTGCATGCCGGACAGCCTCAAAGACAGACGGTACTATATTCCAACAACGCAGGGGAAAGAAGCGGCAGTCAAAGAACGATTGGAAAAGATATTGGACTGGAAAAAACAGGAAGAATAAAGGAGACGAGTCATGGAACGGAAATTGAAAATCGCGGTCATCGGCGCGGGCGGAATCGCAAATCACGCGCATCTTACGGGCTATTCCCGCATGGATAATGTGGAAATCGTTGCCATCTGCGACATCATCCGCGAAAAGGCGGAAGAAACGGCAAGGAAATTCGGTATTCCCGCCGTATATGAGAATTATGAGGATGTATTCGATATCCCGGGTCTGGATGCCGTCGATATCTGCACACCCAACTATCTGCATTCCGTCATCGCCGTAAAGGCGCTGAAACGCGGGCTCAATGTGTTCTGCGAAAAGCCAGACGCGGTGAGTGTGGAAGAAGCGGAGAAGATGAAGAAAGCCGCGGAAGAGAGCGGCAAGGTGCTCATGGTCATGCGCAACAACCGCTATATGCCCGTTTCCGCTTTCACGAAAAAGTATATCGAAGACGGCAAGATGGGCGAAATCTACGCGGCGCGCTGCGGCTGGGTGAGAAGGCGCGGTATTCCCGGCAAGGGCGGCTGGTTTACCACGAAGGCGCAGTCCGGAGGCGGTCCGCTCATTGATCTGGGCGTTCACATGATCGACCTTACCATGTGGCTTATGGGCAATCCGAAACCCGTAGCGGTGAGCGGCTGCACATACAGCAAATTCGCGGACAACGATGTTTCCGATTCCGTCAATTCTTCCTTCGGTGAAAAGAAGAGCGGCGGCATCTTCGATGTGGAAGACCTCGCGATGGGCTTCATCCGTTTTGAGAACGGCGCCTGCCTCGAAATCGAATTCTCCTGGGCGTCCAATATCGCCTATGAACAGCGCTATTTCGAACTGCGCGGCACCAAAGCGGGCGCGCAATGGACGGACAAGACAGGAAAACTTGCCATCTTCACGGAGGAGTACGGAAAGACCGTGGACTTCCTTCCGAACATCGACAACCGCGACTGTACGCCTATCCACGAAGCCAATCTGCGCCACTTCGCCGATGTGCTGCTGCACGGTGCAAAGCCAATGTTTGTGCCGCAGCAGGGCGTCAACATGATCAAGATCCTGCAGGCAATGTACGAATCGGCACGGCTCGGACGCGAAGTGCAGCTGTAAACGAAAAGACCTCCGGAATCCGGAGGTCTTTTATGATCGAATCAAAGATTTGCCTTGATTTTCTCAATCATCTGAGCATATTCGGCATCGGTTAGTTTTTTGAGGCCGGGGTTCATGGCGAACACGCCGCCCCACTCGTAACCGTCTTTGTACTTGGGAACAAGATGCATGTGCAGATGGCAGCCGGTATCGCCATACATACCGTAGTTCAGTTTATCGGGATTGAAAACCGCGTGGATGGCTTTGGCGGCTCGGTCCACATCGGCAAAGAAGGCGTTGCGGTCTTCGTCGGAAATATTGACGATCTCGCTCACATGGTCTTTGTATGCCACGATGCAGCGTCCGGGATGACTCTGCTCTCTGAACAGGATGAGCGTGCTGACCGAAAGGTCGCAGACATAAATGCCGAACGCGTCCAGAATTTCGCCGCGCATACAATAGCCGCAGTTACAGTCTTTCATATGATACCTCCGATAGTTGATAAGGTGATTATAGCACGAACCTTAATTGTTTTCAATAAGGTCTGTGAGATTCAAAACGATTTCCGCCTTTTCGGACGATTCTTTCTCAAATGAAAAATCGGCATACGGACTTCCGGCAACGGATATGGATACAAACGGCATCTCTTTACCGTTTACGGTTACGGAGATACAGTTCTTTCCTTCGGGGAGCAGGATATGGGCATCAATCCGTTTTGACGGCGCGACAATCAGATACTGCATCACATTCCCGATCATCTCATAGCGCACATCTACATGGATGTGGCTTTTTTCATAACCCGTCACATAGCGCAGACAGGTATATTCGGTAACGATCCAGCGGGGCGCAAAACCCAATACATTGAATTTGCAGCCCTTGTCCGTGATGCCTGCGAGTCCTTCTTCGATCGCTTTCAAAATCGCCGCGGCACCCCAGCCGCTGGGACCCGAGCCGATGCTGACGGGACCGCCGTTCCTGCCGTAGAGGAAATAGATGGCTTTGTCCTGTTTCCACATTTCCGTGAGGCGGCGGATGATATCATAACCATACGCTTCATATCCGTTTCGGAAGGAAGCGAGCGCCAGTTCTCCTGCCGTAAAGGGGGAGAGCGCGCCGTTCACATACTTGCCCGCAGGATATTCCTTGAACGACGGATAAGGCGGGTCGATGGTGAAAAACTCGCAGAATGTGCCGCTTGTTTCTCTTCGCTTTCTGTACTCCTCGATAATGGAACGGGACTGAAACAGATCAGTGACGCCGCGATTCATGTCGTAGGTGTTGGATAAAGACAGACGCTCGTTTTCCTTGTCATCGAGCGGCGCGCAGGAGACGGGCAACTGATGAATGAAAAACCCGCCGTTCCACAGATGGAGGAACATATTGCCGCGCAGGGTTTCGGCGCGTTTCCTCCATTCCTCCGCACGGTTGATGCCGAGCATTTCATTGAATTGAGCAAGAACCAGCATTGCCGCGTACACACCGGAATTATCCCCGTGCATGACGCAGAGTTCATCCTGATAGACCCGGCGGTCATACTGCGAGCGGGCGTTGTCGGTGAAATCCCATGTATCGATGGTATAGGGACGGACGCAGAGCCCCAAATCGCTGTTCCAACGCTTCGGGTCGCTTGTCTGGTAATCGATCCCTTTTTCGAGTGCGGGCAGGATGCGGCGGACATATTCCGCGTCGCCGTTTACCTGATAGACGATTTTTGCATAGAGTACCATCAGATACTCCACATCCGCTTCCAGTTCAAGGCGCACCATCGAAAGATTATCTTCGGGGAATAACTTGTAACAGTCCTCGTTTACCATCTTCCAGTGGTAATCATCCATCTGCTTGATGAGTTCGAAAAAGAATCCTTTTTCCGTCTGATGATCCAGCAGGAAGTCATAGAAACTGTGGTCGTCATACTCCCAGTGCTTGAATACCTCATACATGTAATAGCAGTCACGGATCCAGTTGTGATTGCAGAGAAGTACTTTCCCGTCGATAAGCAGGAGCCTTCGCTCATTACGCACGGTATCGCGGAGCGCCTCCATATAAAGCCCGAGGTCGGGGGAGACCGTGTTCAAAAAACAGGGGTATTCGATTTCGGGGTTGTTGTAAGTCCCGTTTTTTACTTCACCGCATTTGAGAGAAGGGAGCGGATGTGAGAAGTTCATGTTTCCTCCTGAATTGTCGTAAGCCATTCGGGTGCTTCGAGAATGCCGACTTTGCGGCCCTGCGTCATTGCGACGGAGACCCAGTACGGCTGTTCACCTTTGTATATGGAAAGATCGCCGAACATCGGACAGATGGAAGTGGTGAGGACAACAGACAGTTTGTGCCATCCGGAAGGAACCTCATCGGGAACGGACCATTCCCACGGCGCCCAGCAGCGCGGCCCGAGACTGCGGCCGTCCAGAAAAACTTCCGTGCAGGCGCAGTCGGTATTCAGCCGCAGCACCCTGCCTTTTCCTGCACGAATGGAAACGGACATCTCGTATGTGAGGGTACCGGTATAGTCGGGCGCGCCGGCGATCGGGCCGAATGAAGCCTGCGGCATCCGTACATCAAGCCTAATCGTTCCGTCTTCCTTTTTTTCGCAGGAAAATGCTCCGCAAAGAAATGCGGACGGCAGAAAACGGCAGTCCACGGCGGCAGGAGCGTTTTTCACGGGCTCATAGACGCCGGATATGGTGGAGGAAGTGATGTACCTGTAATCCACATCGCACGGCAATGTCGTGATGCGGTGGATCCCTTTTTTTAGCGTAAAAGGTGCGCTCATTCTGTAAAGCGGACTGAAACCGTCCGGAAGACGGGTATCCGCGTAAGCACATGCGATATGCTGCCCGTCAAGAGCGAGCGACACGGGATCGGGATCGTTCCTCTTAATCAGGCGGACATCGGGCAGATCTTCTGTCACTTCAAGGACGATCTGCGGCTGCTTCATCGTATATGCGAGACGAATAAGGTTTTCCCGTGCAAGCGATATGCGGAGATCTTTTGTTTCGGCTCTCCCGAGAGAAACGGGCATTTTGTCTCCGAAACCGGGAAGATATCCGTCAAACACGCCGTTTCCCAACAAACGAACCTTGCTTTCGTTTTCTCCGAGGCGTACGGTCAGCAGACGGTCGTGCGCATCTGTTCCCGAAAGATCCACAAGCGTAAAATGTCCGTCATCCCACGAACGCACCAGAATATCGCGCGTCTCGATGCTGTTCTCGGAAATGACCAGTTTGCGCGGTACGACACGGCAGAGATATCCGGCGAAAGCCTCCGTATCTTTGAAATAGTTTTCCGTACCTTCAAGAAAGCAGCCGTCCTGCGTTACCGAAATCACGGGGACATCCGATTTTTCATCTTCGTCAATATACAGATACTGCACCTGATGCCGTACAAGGCTTTCGAGAAGCGACACCAACCGCTTCCCGGTTTCGGCTTCATCGGATGTATTGGCAACGCGCATCAGAAGTGTTGAAGGGAAACGCAGCCGTACTTGCGGTTTGTAAGGACGGCGGGCGGCAGCCGCGGCTTCTTTGACTGTTTTCAGAAGTTCGGGGTAATGAACAAAGTTGGGATTGGTCTGACTGATGGGATAGTAGTAGCAGGGTTTGCCCCAATTGCCCTTTGGGTCGAGTGCGGCGACGCCGATCACATAATGATCCACGCCGAAGCAGGCAGTTGTCCAGATGATCGTCCGCATTTCGCCAAGCGGCATATCGGTCGGTGAAACAGAGAACAGTTCCGCGAGTTGTCCGTCTCTTTTCCTGCCCGCGTACTGCACGACGGACAGAGCGGACAATTCCATATTGTGCGCGTTCAGAGTATGGCGGGATGCGGTTTCATCCATTCCGGGGAGCGTGAATGCGGAAAGCATCCTGAGCGGATTTCCGTTATAATGGACTGTAGTGTCAGCGCGCTCTTCCATGAGATGTCCGGTTAGATAGATTCCGTGTGCCTCACACCACTCGGCGATTTGACCGATATAGATCCTCCGCATACGGTTTCCCATGATGCGGTAGTAATGTTCCCAAAGGCAAGAGGGCGTGTCACCGTTCAGATGGCGGATCACATCGCACCGGAAATCACTTCCGCAGACAGCCCGGTATTCGGATTCGAGACCTTCATACCATGACAGGCGGAACGATTCTTTATCCACTTCCTCAAAAAAAGTGCCCAAACGGGTATAGTATGCAAAACTCGGTTCGTCCGTGTAGATCGCGGTGATGACCGATCCGAAATAAGGTTTGAGTGTCCCATAGTATCTTTCGTGTGTGAGAGAAATGAACCGCGCCACGACATCGGGATTCAGAATATCGGAACCGATGCGATTGCGTACGACGCGGGTGGAATAACCTTCCGCGGTTTTCTCAAACACAAGCGCGTTGGGGTAAAATTCTTCGTGTCCCTGCGTCACCTGTCCGCGGCAGTTGCCGGAGGGAAAGTTATATTCATCATAAAGCCAGATGTGCATGTGAAGATCCGCGGCGATTTGCACGGTGTATTTCACGAACTCCATCCACTCATCGGACATATATTCGATTTCCAGACCCGTGCGGGGATAGATGAGGAACTGATCGATGCCCACGGATTTGTAGGAAGAAAGAACTTCCCGCATACGCTTTCTGTCCGGTTTTCCCGTAATGGCGCCCATGGGGATCAAGGGGCTGGTTCCGTGCATAACATACCTCCAAAGAGAACTGAGTCTATTATAGCACCACGGCTCAGACGCTTCAAGAACCTTGTTCAAATATCCTTGCGCAAAGGTACGCTCCGTGCTATAATACGCTCAACAGTAGACGGAGGGATGCATATGAAAGCGCGTTATCTTTCTATGGTGAATACTGCCGATTTTGAGCTTATTGAGCAAATAATGTAAACAAAAATGGAAGGCAGGGGGAGGAAAAATGAAGCGGATCCTTTTTCAGGGCGATTCGATCACGGATGTAAAGCGTGACAGGGAAGACGACAGATACATGGGCAGCGGTTATCCCATCGATGTGGCGGGCACGATCGGCTGCGACCATCCGGGTGAGTATGAGTTCATCAATCGCGGAGTCAGCGGCTTCCGTATCGTAGACATGTATGCGGCAATCAAACGGGACATCATCAATTTGAATCCCGATATCCTGAGCATTCTCATCGGTATCAACGGGGTCTGGCATGAGATCACCCGTCATAACGGTGTATCCGCCGGGAAGTACGAAAAGATCTACTGCATGATGCTGGATGAAATCAAAGAAGCGCTTCCAGATGTGAAACTGGTCATTCTGGAGCCCTTTGTACTGTACGGTTCCGTTACCTGTCCCTGCGAGGAATATCCGGACAGATGGGAGACCTATTCGCGGGAGACGCCTCTGCGCAGAGAAGCGGCGAAAAGAGTGGCTGAAAAATACGGAGCTATCTTCGTGCCGCTGCAGGAGAAATTCGATGAATCCTGCAAGAAAGCGCCAGCGGATTACTGGCTCATTGACGGCGTTCATCCGACGGTTGTCGGACACCAACTGATCGCAAGGGCGTGGCTCGACGCGGTAAAATTGTAAAACAGAAAGACCGGCGGATGGATTCCGGCGGTCTTTTTCTAAACACAAAAACAGCGTCCGCCGAAGCGGACGCCGTCTTGAATACTTTCGAATGAATTACTTCAGTTCGGAGAAGTACTTAATGGTGCGGACCATCTGAGAAACATAGGAGTTCTCGTTGTCGTACCAGGACACAACCTGAACCTGAGTCTTGCCTTCGCCGGCGGGGAGAACCATGGTCTGGGTGGCATCGAACAGGGAGCCGAAGCGCATGCCGATGATATCGGAAGAAACGATTTCGTCGGTGTTGTAGCCGAAGGATTCGGTGGCTTCTGCCTTCATCTGAGCATTGACCTCATCAACGGTGACAACCTTGTTGACGACGGCGTTCAGGATGGTGGTGGATCCGGTGGGGGTGGGAACGCGCTGGGCAGCGCCGATCAGTTTACCCTTCAGCTCGGGGATGACCAGGCCGATAGCCTTGGCAGCGCCGGTGCTGTTGGGAACGATGTTGGCGGCACCTGCACGGGAGCGACGGAGGTCACCCTTGCGCTGGGGGCCATCAAGGATCATCTGATCGCCGGTGTAGGCGTGGATGGTGCACATGATACCGGACTCGATGGGAGCCAGATCGTTCAGAGCCTTGGCCATGGGGGCGAGGCAGTTGGTGGTGCAGGAAGCGGCGGAGATGATGGTATCATCAGCCTTCAGGGTGGTGTGGTTTACATTGTAAACGATGGTGGGCAGATCGTTGCCGGCGGGGGCGGAGATAACAACCTTGCGGGCGCCTGCGTCGATATGAGCCTGGCTCTTTTCCTTGGAGGTGTAGAAGCCGGTGCACACGAGAACAACATCAACACCCAGCATGCCCCAGGGGCAATCTGCCGCGTTCTTCTCGGCATAGATCTTGATTTCCTTGCCATCAACAACGATGGAATCTTCGGTGGCTTCGACGGTGTGGAGGTTCTCGCCGATCTTTCCGCAGTAGGAGCCCTGAGCGGTATCATACTTCAGAAGGTGAGCGAGCATCTTGGGGGAAGTCAGGTCGTTGATAGCGACAACTTCGTAACCCTCAGCGCCGAACATCTGACGGAAAGCCAGACGGCCGATACGACCGAAACCATTAATAGCAACTTTAACAGCCATGGGAAATCCCTCCTAAATTTGGGTGCATGAAAGATCTTTTCATACACCTTATTTTACAGATACATTTTAGCCTGCTCCCTGTGAAATGACAAGTGCTTTTGTGTAAAATATCGGGTCATTCGGTAAATGGAAGACGAAAATGGGCGGAAAGATGCGTTTTAATAAAGATTTTATATAGGGAAAGTGCCTATTTTGTGCCGCAATGTGTTGAAATCGGGGAAAAATGATGCTATAATATCCAATGTAATGGTAAACAGATGCTGTGGTTATGAGACACAGTTTTTTAGGCGTGCCCGACCGGCGCGCGTTTCTGTTAATTAAAACACGGGGGCAATCAATTGCAGAATACGAATGCTCAGATCGCGCGCCTTGAGAAGGCTGCGATGAAACTCGCCGGAGAGATGAATCTCGAGTATATCGACACCGAGATCGTCAAAGAACCCGGCGGGCGCTTTTTGCGTATTTATGTCGATAATGAAGAAGGGATCTCGCTCAACGAACTGGAAACCTTCCACAAGGCGATCCGCGGCGAAACCGATGACATCGACTATGACTACATGGAAGTCTCTTCTCCCGGTGCGGACAGACCGCTGAAGAAGCCCCGCGATTTCGAACGCGCGATGGGGCTTGAAGTGGAACTGAAACTTTATACGCCCCTTGACGGCGTCAAACAGTTCCGCGGCATTCTTTCCGGATACGAAGACGGAATCATTACTCTTCTGATGAACGGCGAAAACAAATCTTTCGAACAGAAAGCGGTTGCCGTCATCCGCCCTTACATTGATGTTGAAAGCGAACTTGAAGCGAGCAAAGACATATAAAAATTGAATAGTCACAGGAGGAATCAACATGGCAAAGAAAGCAGCGCAGCCCGTACAGGAGCAGAACGAAGTGCTCCTCGCAATCAAGGAACTGGCAAAAGAAAAGAAGATCAACGAGGATGTACTCTTCAGCAAGATCGAAGCAGCCCTCGTATCCGCATATAAAAAGGAATACGGCAAGACCGACAATGTCTCCGCCGTTATCGACCGTAGCACCGGCAATATCGAAGTGCTCGCCCGCAAGACCATCGTGGAATCCGTGGAAGACGAAGTGGTGGAGATTTCTCTTACCGAAGTCCGCGCGAAATATCCCGAACTTTCAAACTATGAACTTGGCGACCTTGTTGAGGTTCCCACTATGCCCGGACAGTTCGGTCGCATTGCAGCCCAGACCGCAAAGCAGGTCATCGTGCAGTCCATCCGTGAAGCGGAGCGCGGTTCCATCGCGGAAGAGTTCTCCGACAAGGAAAACGAGATCCTCACCGCCATTGTTGAGCGCGTGGATGCCGAAAAGGCTTATGTGGAACTCGGCAGGACCCTCGGTGTTCTCGACCGTTCCCAGATGATTCCCGGCGAAGAAATCAAAGCGGGCGACAGACTGAAGGTCTATGTACTGGAAGTCAACAAGAACCTCAAGGATTATCCCGTTGTCGTTTCCAGAACGCATACCGGTCTTGTAAAGAGACTGTTCGAACTGGAAGTGCCCGAGATCCGCAGCGGCGAAGTGCTCATCAAGTCCATCACCCGTGAAGCCGGAAGCCGCACGAAGATGGCAGTCTATTCCGCCAACCGCGACATCGAGCCCGTCGGCGCGTGCGTCGGTCCCAGAAGCACCCGTGTTGATAATGTAGTCAACGAACTCAAGATGGAAAAGGTGGACATCATCAAGTGGTCCTCCGATCCCAAGGAATACATTGCTTCCGCTCTGAGCCCAGCCCGCGTCAATATGGTCATGATCACCGAGGGTGAAAAAATCGCGCATGTGGTCGTACCCGACAACCAGCTGTCCCTCGCCATCGGCAAGGAAGGACAAAATGCCCGTCTCGCCGCGAAACTGACCGGTTGGAAGATCGACATCAAGTCCCAGTCCCAGATGGATGAAGCAATTGCAAAGGCGAAGGACGAAGAGGCCGAAGGAGAAAATGCTTAAGCCCAAGAAAATTCCCATGCGCATGTGTGTCGCATGCCATGAAATGAAGCCCAAAAAGGAACTGCAGCGCATCGTCCGCTCGCCCGAAGGCATCGTAAGTATCGACATGACGGGAAAAGCCGCAGGACGCGGAGCCTATGTGTGCGCCAGCATCGAATGTCTCAAAAAGGCGCGCAAAAGCAAGGCTCTGGAGCGGAAGTTCGAAGCGCCCATCGGAAGCGAAGTGTACGACGAGTTGGAACTGAAATTCGCGTCTCTTCCGCCCGCGGAGGAAACCGATGCCTGACAAACTCGGCAGTTTCGTGGGTCTTGCCATGAGAGCGGGGAAAATCGTGAGCGGTTCTCTTCCCGTGGAAAAAGCCCTGAACGCAAAGAAAGCACTGCTTCTGCTCATTGATGAGTCGATTTCCCAAAACAGCCTATCGGCATATCAGTCCCTTGCGGAAAGGAACGGAATCGCTGTCCTTATCATGAAAGAAGGAACGCTATGCACGGCAATCGGGAAACAGGGGCGAATGGCAGCAGCCGTCACAGAACAAGGCTTCGCAAAACAGATTCTTAAACTTGCTTCCGAAGCAGGTTTGCATATCATCGGGGGTGTATGTAACTAATGACTAAGATCACCGCAAAAGAACTCAGCGAAAAAGCAAAAAAACTTCAGGACTCCGTAAGCGTCAGCCGTGAATCCGTCCGAAAACTGATGATGGCGCTTTCTGCCCGCAACAAAGAGATCGCGGACGAAAAACGCGCCAGGCAGGAGGAACAGGACCGCATCGAGCGTCAGTCCCGCATGGACGATGCCGTGCGCGGCATGAACGAAGCGAAGAAAGCAAAGGAGACAGCCGTCGAGAACGCCGCAGAAGCACACTCCGCTGCGGAAACCGCAAACGAGCCCCGTCCCGCAATGCAGAGCGTGCAGCAGGTCCGTCCCGCACCCGCCGGTGACAGAACCGCACGCACATTTGATAACCGTACGCCCGCTCCCGCAGGCGGAATGCGCAGACCTCCCATGCAGGGCACACCCCAGCAGGGACAGCGTCCCGCGTACAACCGTCCCGACGGACAGCAGGCACCCCGCGGCCCCTATGGCCGCCCCGTAAACGGTGCAGCACCCCAGCAGGGTCAGGCTCCCCGCGGACCTTACGGCCGCCCTGTAAACGGTTCTGCGCCCCAGCAGGGCGGTATGCGCTCCCAATACGGACGCCCTGCGGGCAATCCTATGATGAAAGACAAGGATGCTCCCCAGCAGAACGGCCGTCCCATGGGTCAGGGCCGTCCGATGGGTCTCAAGCGTTCTTCCGCGACCGACATCATTCCTTCCGGTGAGAAGGAGCGCGTCAGTAATTACGATCCCAACAAGAAACAGTATGTGCGCCAGAATGATCCCGAGCACAACAAGGCGAAAGATAAGCGTGCTCAGAGCCGCACCGCCGCTCCGACCATGAATATGGACGATGATTTCGAGCGCGGCGGAAAGCGCAAGAACAAGAAGCAGATCATTGCCGCGCCAAAGCCCGAACCGGTCAAGATCGACAAGGCCGTCATGAGCACCGAACTCATCACGGTAAAGGATCTGTCCGAAAAGATCGGCAAGCCCGTTGCGGAACTGATCAAGAAACTGTTCATGCTCGGTATCATGGCGACCATCAACAATGAAATCGACTTTGATACCGCACAGTTGGTTTGTTCCGATTATGGCATTGAACTGGAGCAGAAACTGGCTGCCAGCGCCGAAGACGCACTCGAAGCGGAAGACATTGAGGACAGCGAGGACACGCTCGTTACCCGTCCTCCCGTAGTCACCGTCATGGGCCATGTCGACCACGGCAAGACCTCTCTGCTGGACTATATCCGCTCCACCAAAGTCACCGCGAGCGAGGCCGGCGGCATCACCCAGCATATCGGTGCCTACACCGTAAAGGTGAAGGACCGTCAGATCACCTTCCTGGATACCCCCGGTCACGAGGCGTTCACCGCCATGCGTGCCCGCGGCGCACAGGCTACCGATATCGCCATTCTGGTCGTTGCGGCGGATGACGGTGTCATGCCCCAGACCATCGAGGCGATCAACCACGCAAAGGCCGCTGGCGTTCAGACCATCGTTGCCATCAATAAGATGGATAAGCCCACCGCCGATCCCGAGCGCATCCGCACCGAACTGACCAAGTACGACCTGGTCTGCGAGGAGTGGGGCGGCGATACCATGATGGTCCCCGTATCCGCGAAGACCGGTATGGGCATCGACGATCTGCTGGAATCCGTTCTCGTGCTTGCCGATGTACAGGATTACAAGGCAAATCCCGACCGCAAAGCGCGCGGCATCATCATTGAAGCCCGTCTGGACAAGGGGCGCGGTCCCGTTGCCAATGTACTTATCAAAAACGGTACGCTCCGTCAGGGCGACACCATCGTTGCCGGTACCGCATACGGACGCGTCCGCGCCATGGTCAATGACAAGGGCGAACGCATCAAAGAAGCAGGTCCCTCCACTCCCGTGGAAGTCATCGGTTTCAATGATGTTCCCGAAGCGGGTGACATTGTATCTGCGGTCGACGATGATTCCCTGAGCAGGAGAGTCGCCGAGGAGCGCAAGGATAAGGCCCGCGCCGCACTCATCAAGGCGCAGACCAAGACCACGCTCGACGATCTGTTCAGCCAGATCTCAGAGGGCAATCTCAAGGAACTCAACATCATCATCAAGGCTGATGTGCAGGGCAGCGTGGAAGCCGTCAAGCAGTCCATCGAGAAACTCAGCAACGAAGAAGTCAAGGTCAAGGCGATCCACGGCGGCGTCGGCGCCATCACCGAAACCGATGTCATGCTGGCATCCGCATCTAACGCCATCATCGTCGGATTCAATGTCCGTCACGATAACACCGTACGCGATCTGGCCGAAAAAGAGAAGGTCGATATCCGCCTGTACCGCGTCATCTATGACGCCATCGAGGATATCGAGGCGGCCATGAAGGGCATGCTGGCGCCCAAGTTCAAGGAGAATGTCCTCGGACGCTGCGTCGTGCGCCAGACCTTCAAGGTTTCCGGTGTCGGTACCATCGCAGGCAGTTATGTCACCGACGGCAAGATCCAGCGCAATGCGCAGATCCGTCTGCTCCGCGACAACATCGTCATACACGAGGGAAAGATCGATTCCCTCAAGCGTTTCAAGGACGACGCCAAAGAAGTCGCTCAGGGTTATGAATGCGGTATCGGCATTGAAAACTACAACGATGTCAAAGTCGGCGACGAAATGGAATGCTTCGTAATGGAAGAAGTGGCACAGTAAAAAGAATGGCCGGTGGAACATTCCGCCGGCCTTTTTCGGAATTGAGGATTATATGGCATTTGACAGAACTGACCGCATCAGCGAAGAAGTGCGAAAGGCACTTGATAAAATCATCCGAGAGGAAGTCAAAGATCCCCGCGTGAAAGGCACCTGGTCCATCACCCGCGCGGAAGTTACCCGTGATCTGCGCTACTGCAAGGTGCGCGTGAGCGTGCTGGAAGAAGAGGCGAGGGCAGACCTCATGAAGGCGCTCAAATCCGCCTCTGGCTATATCCGCAGGGAACTGGGACGCGAAGTGGATCTTCGCTACACGCCTGAATTGATTTTCGAGAGCGACACGAATATCGAATACGCTTCCCATATCGAACGCATCCTGAAAGACGAAGAAAAGCGGCTGAAGAGCGTTTATCCGGAGGAAGAATAATGTTCTGCACCATCAAACAAATCGCGGAATGGTGCAGGGAACACGATGATTTCATCGTCATCACCCACGCCCGCCCGGATGGAGACGCATACGGTTGCGCCATTGCCGCGACCCTCGCGCTGCGCGCTATCGGAAAAAGAGCGTTTCCCGCCTGCGATGATCCCGTGGAAACCAAATACCGTTTTCTGCCCCTGTCGGATGAATTTGCCGACAAGGATCATATGCCTTATGTCCCGAAAACAGCGCTCGCGGTGGACTGCGGCGACGGCGGACGGATGAAGCAGCTGGAGGATGTTTTCAATTCCTGCAGTGACAGTGCGGTCATCGACCATCACGGAACCAACGAAGGATTCGGCGACCTCACTTATCTGGAGGGAAATGCCGCCGCGGCAGGCGAACTCATTCTGAAACTCATCCGAGAAATGGGTATCCCTTTCACGAAGGATATGGCGACCTGCATCTATACAGCCGTTTCGACCGACAGCGGCAATTTCTCGTTCCGCGATACATCTGCCCAGTCTTTTGATACCGCTTCCGAATGTATGAAGGCGGGAATCGACATTGAGATGCTGTCCCGTACGCTGTTCCGTCAAAGGAGCCTTGCCAAAACAAAACTCATCGCGCTTGCGCTGAGTAACATCGTAATGAGCAAAAATGGCTATATCGCCGCGGTAAAAGTGACGGATGAGATGTTTGAAAAAGCAGGCGCTGAGCGCCCCGACAGCCATTCCATCGTCAACTACATGAACGAGATCGACGGCGTGAAAGTAGGCATCCTCTGCGAACAGAACAAAGACGGTGTGAAGATCTCCTTCCGCAGCGGCGACGGGACGGATGTTTCCGAACTGGCGAAGCAGTTTGACGGCGGAGGACACAAAGCGGCCTCCGGCGGCAGAATCCTCGGCGCGAAACTGGAAGATGAATTCATGAACATTGTCCGCGCGTCCGCGGCTTTCGTGGGCGATACTTTATGAACGGATTCATCAATCTCCTGAAACCCGCGGGCATGACCTCCTCCGATGCCGTGATGTGCGTGAAGAAACTCCTTCCGCGCAAGACGGCGGTCGGACACGGTGGAACCCTTGACCCGGACGCGGCGGGCGTCTTGCCGATCTGTGTCGGAAAAGCGACCCGTCTTTTTAACTATATCATCGATAAGCAGAAGACCTATATCGGAGAGTTGGCACTCGGCGTCAACACGACCACCGATGACGCGGGCGGCGAGATTCTGTCCGTGCATGAAGTCGATGTATCGGAAGACGATATCGGTAAGGTGCTTCCGCATTTCATAGGCGATATCGAACAGGTGCCGCCGATGTACAGCGCGCTCAAACGCGACGGTGTGGCTCTTTATAAACTCGCAAGGAAAGGCGAAACGGTCGAACTTGAAAGCCGCACGGTGCACATCGAAAGCATCAGACTCCTACGGAAAACAGGGAAAGACAAGTATCTGTTGGAAATCGTCTGCGGAAAAGGGACCTATATCCGTTCCCTCATGCGCGATATCGGGGCAGAACTCGGCTGCGGCGGGCATATGTCTTTTCTGCTCCGCTCGCAAAGCGGAATCTTCAAAAGCGATGACGCGATCACGATAGAAGAACTGAGAAGCCTTGAATTCATCGAATCCGCGCTTTTCCCGATGGATTATCCGCTTGGCGCTTTTGCAAAAGCGGTAGTGAAAAGCGAATACAGGATGAATATCATAAACGGTCAACCGGTTACGGTGGAGATGCTTTGCAATGAACTGCCCGTAGCCGGGACTGCTGTCGCCATCTACTGCGGGACCGAATTCGCCGGAATGGGCGAAGTAACGGAAGAAAACATCGTCCGTATCAGAGCAATGCTATTGGAGAATCCATGAAACATCTGATCTACACCGGCAGGATTGCCGCCTTGTCCTCAAAACTGAAAAGCGAAGTAAAGCGTCTGCTCGAAGAGCGAATAGACACGGATGTATTTGTCGTCGTGCCCAATCAGTTGACGCTTGAAACGGAGATCACGCTGATGGACGCGCTCGGAATGAAAGGTTCCGTGCGCTTAAATGTCGTATCTCCCGGACGGTTTTGCGGGCGGATCTTCGAGGAAGCGGGCAGGAAAAACGCCGTTTCCGTAGATGAACGCGGAAAAGCGATGCTGATGGGCTATCTGCTCCGAAAACATTCCTCAAAACTCGGATACTATAAAAAGAGTTACGCCAAAGCAGGTTTCGAATCGAAACTCGTGGAAGCAGTCACGCATTTCAAACAGGCAGGCATCACGCCCGAAGCACTTGAAAAGTGCATCGAAATCGAGGAAGACAGTGCGCTCGGCAAGAAACTTACGGATATCATGTTCCTCTACGGAAAGTATGAGGAATTGCTCGCGGGCCATATGACGGACGGCGAGGATGAAGTCAGCGAAGCGCTTGACCGCATGCGCGGAGCAAGTATGCTGAAGAACGCCTATGTGCTGTTCTACGGCTTCGATATCACGACAAACTATATCAACCGTCTAGCCGCGGGAACGGCGCTGAACTGTCTCGGGGTATCGGTGTTTCTGCCGCTGCCCGGAGACGGTGAGATGCGGGATATTTCGATTTATATTCCGATGCAGGACGCGTATTTGCGTTTGAAATCTGTGTTTGACGAGTTCGGTGTGCCGTTTTCCTGTGTACATTTGAAAGAGCCGCAAACTACGAGAAACGCCGTACAGAGAGCGACGAAAGAACTGTACTGCGTACCGACCGAACAAGTCACGGAAGAGACAGACGATATCTGCATCGCGAAACTGAAAAATCCCCTTGAAGAAGCGTTCTATGTGGCGGGTCGCATCCGCAGTCTCGTGCGCGAAAATGGATGGCATTACAGCGATATTCGCGTTCTGCTGGAAGATGACGGCTCTCATGAGGACATCATTCGAACCGCTTTCGACAGCATGCAGATCCCGTATTTCACGCAGGACATGCGCGACGCGCTCAAACATCCGCTGTGCATGTTTCTGACGGAAACTTTCAATCTGATCCTCGGCAAGCCTCTTTCTGCGAGCGCCATCATGGAGACGGGCTTTACAACTCTGACGGATGCGGAATCCGAAGCACTGATGTCCTACATCCGCGCCGCGCGGCTGCGTCCTTCGGCGATGATGAGACATTTTACGCGGGGCAAGAGCGAAACGCTCGCGCGCGCGGAAGAAATCAGGCAGAAACTGATCACGCCCGTCCTCGCACTCAAAACCGCCGTCAAAGAAGCGAAAACGCTGAAGGAGCAGTTGAACGCCGTCTATAACTACCTGACGGAAATGAAGTGCTTCGAAAAGAGTGCGTATTACCGTGAGAAAATGCTCGAAAAGGGCCTTGTTTCCTGCGCAGCGGATGATATCCGAGTCGGGAACATGATCCTCGGGATCTTCGACCAGATGCTGGAACTGTTCGGCGAAAAGCCCATGTCCGCCACAATGCTGTTCGATCTGATCGGACGGGCAATGGGGTCCGTCATCATCAAGACTCTGCCTCAGAGCCCGGATGCCGTGCAGGTAGCATCGCCGCAGAGAAGCGGACTTACGCCGGTCAAAGCGGTGTTCATGATGAATGCCCTTGCGGAAAGCGTCAAGACCGGAGGTGAAGCGCTGAGTGACAATGATATCGGCGCCGTGACGCAGGTGACGGGCAAATATATCCGGCCGGATGAAGTGGCGCTTGCCAGAACGAACCGCATGTATGTGAAAAACGCTTTCATGCTCGCGGAGGAGTTTCTGTGTGTCACTTATCCTGCGGGCGGAATTGACGGTGGAGCAAAGGCGTGCGGAGCAATCGTAAATGAACTGAAGCATGTGGCGTCCAAACTTTCGGAACACAGCGATGTAAATGATGATGAGCACATCCTGAAAATGCTCCTGTGTGCACCGGATGCGGCAAGACGCTACATTGCCGCGCATTTTGAGGAAATCGAGAAAAATAACAGCACGATAACGGCCTTGAAAGCGGTATGCGAGGAAGATGATCTTCCGGCTGTGACAAAAGCGCGCGGTTACCGCTTGCAGAGCGAAAAACTGGTAAAACCGCTTCCGAAGAAACTTTATAAAGAAAGAACATCGGTTACAACGCTGGAGCAGTTCGCGAAGTGTCCATTTAAGCATTTTGTCGGGTACGGTTTAAGACCGCAGGAAGAGGAGACCTATGACATAAACGAAAGAGTCAAGGGTATCTTCTACCACAAATGCGTACAGGATTTTGCCGCGAAAGCAAAAAATCACATTCCCGAAACCGAGGAAGAAGCAGCGGAACTGATGAAGCGGATCAGCAAAACCGTGATATCGGAGTCCCTGTCCGAACTTATTGGTGATGATCCGATCCTGCTCGGACAGACGGAAACGCTTGAGCGCATCATCGCCCGCGCGGCACGGATCATCCAGCGGCAGATGAAGTCGGGTGTCTTCCGTCCTTACGCGGAAGAACAGAAATACCGGGACAACGCGGTTGAACTGGATGACGGTACGGTCATCAGAGTTACATCCAAACCGGACCGTATCGACATGGGTTCGGTCAACGGAACGGACCATGTGCTCGTTGTCGACTACAAGAGCGGCAATAATGATCTCGATCCCGTGCAGATCTATGAAGGACTGCAGCTGCAGCTGCTCATGTATCTTTCCGCGGCGTCAAATGAACTGCATGCGGATGACGCGGGCGCGTATTATTTCCACATCGCCGACAAGATCGTGAAGATTGACAGCATCGACGAAGCGGATATCGAAAAAGAGCGCAGAAAAACGGAGAAAATGCATGGCCTCGCGCCAAATGACAAGGATCTGCTCCGCGCCATTGCCGAGAATCCATCCGACATCCTGAATATCACGCTCGTCAAAGATGGATCACCCAGGAAAGGTTGCGCAACCGCGACCGCGGAGCAGTTTGCGGATGTGAAAGCGCACATCGTGGAAAAAGCAAAGGAATTCACGCGCTCGGTATTCGAAGGAGTGACTGAAATCGATCCCGTATCGGGAAAAGTGGACGGATGCAGGTATTGCTCCTACGCCGCGATTTGCATGAAAGACCGAAAAATCAAGCGCGCCGCACCAAAAAGAAAAGTGAAACACATGAAATACGAAGAACTCTACGAAAGGATTTCCGGGAAAGGGGAGAACCGTGAGGACACTTGAACTCAATGATCCGAGTGTGAAAGTATGCGGGCTCCCCGTATTCCGACAAAACGGAAAACTGGAACGCGTGCCGGCGGAGGTGCGTTCTGCCGTACCATCCATTTCCTTCTTCGGGAGAAGACCGCCGGGAGGACGCATCCTGTTTCGGACCGACAGCGGTAAAGTGAAACTCACGATCGAATTCGAAACGCTCGGATGCGATGTCGGTATGGCGCTATATCATTGCCAGAGGGCGGATATCTTTTTCGGAGACAGAAGAAACGCTCTGCTTGGCGGCTTCCTCTGCCCGATGAATTATGAGATGAAGCGCATTAGCGGCACATACGAAAAAGAGTCGGTCATGCAGGATGTGACGATCTTCCTTCCGCGCAATGAAGTAATAAAGGAACTCATCATCGAACTGGACGACGGCGCGGTCGCCGAACCGCCTACGCCTTATAGCTACGGAACACCCGTCATCTTCTACGGTTCTTCCATTACGGAAGGCGGGCATACATCGCGGCCTTCCAACGCTTATCCGAGTATCATTTCGAAACGCCTTGATACGGATTTCATCAACTTGGGTTTTTCGGGCACGGCAAAGGGCGAAATCGAGATCGCCGATTACATCCTGACGCTTGAAAAGTCTGTCCTGGTAATGGACTATGACCACAATGCACCCGACCCCGAACACCTGCAAAGGACGCACGAGCCGTTCTTCAGGCACATCAGGGAGAAGGAACCCGAACTCCCCGTGATTTTCGTTTCCCGTCCGGACTTTGACTATTCTCCGGAGATCAGCAAAAAGAGACGGGACATCATCAGGAGGACTTACGAAAAAGCAATCGGTGACGGTGACCGGAATGTCCGGTTCATTGACGGCGAGACACTTTTCGGTGATACCGACCGCGATATGTGCATCGGAGACGGTGTCCATCCGAATGACCTCGGACACTACCGGATGGCGAATGTCATCGAGCCTGTCATCCGTAAAATACTCGAACGCAAGAAAGGAACATCACTATGAAAAAGATCGTTGCGCTCATCCTTGCAATCATGACTCTGCTCTCAATGAGCGTCGTCTCGGAAACCGAAAAGTATGACGACCGCCAGACCGTCGTCGCGATGTACGGCGATCAGAACCGCTTCATCTTCGTTGTGGAGACAGCCTTGTTTGAGAAAGGCTATCTGGCCGAAGTCGATGTAGACGGCATCTTCGATGAGTATACCGAGCAGGCGGTCATGGATTTCCAATACTACAAAGATTTCGAAGTGACCGGCATGCTCACCAAATCACAGTTCTACTGGCTCAACCGCAAGTATTACAAAGAATGGTTCGACGGATCCGATATCGTGTACATCACCGAGAACGGCTCCAAGTACCATCTTTGGGAATGCTCCACTCTTGAAAACAGCGTCGAGATCATGCCCATCAGCGTGAACATCGCCTACGAACTCGGCTACGATCCCTGCAGAAAGTGCATGGGTTATTGATAAACCGATATGAAGCATCTGCGCCGCTTATCCGCCTTCATCATCGCCATCACGATGGTCTGCCTCTGTGCGTATTGCGAAGGGGCGGTTTCGTGTACCCTGGCGGACGACTGTTTCGTAAAAAGCGGCGAAGGCGATTTATATGTCCGTGCGGATGATACCGTTTCGGATATCAGCATCCGCACCGGAAACGGCAAGACGGTAAAGCCCGATGAAAACGGACACTGCCGTATCACCGTCACAAAAGACGATCTTGCAAACGGAAGCATTACGGTCCAAATCAAGTACAAACGCGGCGGCAATGAAGTTGCGGAACAGATCACACTGCCTGTTCATCTTGTGGAAGATATCTGTAGGGGAACGCTTTACATCGTGTTCCCGGACCGCGCTTTGCTCGAAGGCGAGACGGTGCCCGTGCGGTATGAACTGGCGAATACGGGTAAAATCCGCTTTGGCTCCGCGGTTCTCCGAACAGGCGACGGTACGGAAAAGACTTTTGCGGATATCCCCGCGAACACTTCCGTTTCCTTCACGGAATATGTGACGGTCGAAAAGGGCAGTCAATACTCGCTCTCCGCCGATGTGGTTTCTCCCTATTCGGGCAAAACCACACAGATCGCAAGCGTGACCGGAACCGCGGATATCGCACGGGATGAAGTTGTTTTGACCGCTGTCTGCGAGCCTTGTGCTGCGGAGGGTACAAGCGCCAGAATGACGCTGAACATCGAAAACCGGGGTACTGCGTCTTACCATGGATGCGGTTTGTATCTGGATGGAAGTTATATTCCGTGTGACTTGCCTGATACGATCGAAAGCGGCGATTTTGTTTCCGTTAATATCAATACGCCGCTGATTGAAAAGGATATCGCGTTCAGATACGAATTGCGTCTTGTCTGCGCCGACGGGAGCGTAAAAACCGTACCCGCGGCGGAAGTTGCCGTTAAAGCGGAACCGGCCGGTGGCATTGCAGTACAAACAAATGAGCCGGAAGATGTGACGCCGGAGGATACCGCAATAAGGGACATCATCCTGCTGCTCTCTTCACTCAAAGGTTTTGAACGGGCGATCCTGCTTATCTGCGGAGGAACAGCAATCGTGCTCGCGATTGTCATTATGTCGAGACACGGGAAAAAATCAGCAAAAGAGAAGGATTAGGTATGTTTAACGGATTTACCGATGAGACTTTTGAGTTTTTCATGGCTCTGTCCTTCAACAATAACCGGGAGTTCTTCCACGAAAATCACGACTGGTATATGCGCGCCGTCCGTCAGCCGCTGCTGGATCTGGCAGGCGACCTCGCGGAGACGATCGAACGCATTGATGATGATCTGGAGCGCAGACCGGAAAGATGCGTTTCCCGCATCAACCGGGATATCCGCTTTTCGCGTGACAAGTCTCCTTACCGTTCCTATATGTGGATCGCATTTCACAAGGGAGAAGACAAACACGCGCATCCCGGTTTCTATATGGATATCTCCTGCGACGGCATCGGCTTCGGCATGGGATTCTATGAGGAGAACAAGCCGCTCATGGAAGCGCACAGACAATTGCTCCTCACGCATCCTGAAAAGTTCCGTTCGGTGATCGAGAATCTGGACAGTAATATCGGCGTCAGCGTACAGACTTATAAACGCATGAAAGTACCCGAAACACTTGACGAATCTCTCGCAAAGTGGTACTCTATTAGATGTGTGACTTTGTCCTGCGGCATGAATACATCTTCGGCCGCGGTACGGTCACACGAATTGAGCGAAATCATCAAAGATGCGTACCTGAAGATGAGACCAATGTACGATTATCTGGATTCGCTGCAGCCTGTTCTTGTTTAGCCGCCTGATGCGGCAACCGGTGAGCGCGATGCGCGTCCGGCCGATTGGCAGGGGAGAAGGCATTCTTCCGTCGGCACCGGTCATATGCGTCCGAAAGGAGATTTTATGGTTACCGACCGAACAAGTTATCTGAGCGGCTCCGTCATCCGCGCGAGTGAAGAGCGGATCACGGATGAATTTGCCCGTAAGTTAGGCTACAGTTACGCGCTGTGGCTGAGTGAGAAACTGCGCACCACGCCCGATGCGCTCACCGTGGCAGTGGGACATGATGCCCGCCCCAGCGGAATACGCATCTACAAAGCCTTTATGGCGGGCCTGACCGCGGCGGACAGCGATGTCTATGACTGCGCACTCGCTACGACGCCTGCCATGCAGATGAGCATCGAACTGACCGACAAGCACATTTGCGGCGCGTGCATGGTAACGGCAAGCGCTTCGGACAGAAGTGTAAACGGGTTCAAACTCTTTACACCCGACGGCGCGATCCATGCGGAAGACGCGCAGAAGATTCTTGAAATCGCCGAAACGGTCACCGTGCCTCACCGCTTGGTTAAGGATCTTGATCTCATCAACGCTTACGAAAGCCGCCTGAAAACACTTGTATCGGAATATATGAACGAGGATGTAGCGCTCCCGCTGCTGGGGCTTCATGTCGTCGTGGATGCATCCTGCGGAAGCGCGGGATTTTATGCCGAACTATTGGAATCGCTGGGCGCGGATACGGAAGGTTCCTTTAACC
Source organism: Clostridia bacterium (assembly GCA_045598325.1). Lineage (GTDB taxonomy): Bacteria > Bacillota > Clostridia > Christensenellales > Aristaeellaceae > RUG14130. The sequence goes on from JAZLLT010000057.1 coordinate 29,665, forward strand.
TCGCTCCCACGGCGGAGATCAGCGCGAACCTTTCCAATCCGGAGGATGGAAAAGCACTTGACGCGCTCGCGAAAACCGTCCTTGAGCAGGAAGCGGACATCGGCGTAAAATTCGATCCCGACGGTGACCGCGTCGCCATCGTGGACCAAAACGGAAAAGCGTTAAACCGCAACAGACTCATCGCGCTTGTCGCGGCAATGCTGTTGGAAGACGAAAAGAACCTGACTTTCGTAACCGACTCCGTTACCTCTTCCGGTCTCAACCGCTTCATCACCGAATGGGGCGGAAACCATTACCGCTACCGCCGCGGTTACAGAAATGTGATCGACGAGGCGCGCCGCCTTTCCGATGAGGGCTTCAATGTGCCCGTCGCCATTGAAACCAGCGGACACGCGGCAATGGCGGACAACTATTTCATCGATGACGGTGTTTACCTTGCAACAAAGGTCATCTGTGAAGCAATGTGGAGAAAGCGGGACGGTAAGTCGCTGTCCTCGCTCATAGACGAACTGCAGGAGCCCGTGGAATCGATGGAAGTGAGACTTCCCATCATTCAGGACGACTACAAGAAAGCCGCCGGATATGTCATCGAAGCGATCCTGTCCACAACTCTTACAAGCAGCGAATGGCGTCTCGCTCCGGATAACCGTGAAGGCGTACGCATCCTCTTCTCGCTGGATGGCGGCGTCGACAACGCGTGGTTCATGCTGCGTCTTTCGGTGCATGATCCGGTCATTGCCGTCAATGCGGAAAGCGAAGTGGCCGGAGGACTTATCTACATTCTTGATGAACTTTACGCTGTCCTCGAAAAGGACAACGAAGAGTTGGATTTGGCACCGCTCAAGGCGAAAATCGAAGAGATTAAAAACAGATTGGAGTGACCTGTTATGAGCAATGAAACCAAAGTCGTAAATGCGATCCGTATTCTGTCCGCCGAAGCGGTTCAGAAGGCAAAGAGCGGCCATCCCGGCATGCCCATGGGCTCAGCTGCCATGGCTTATGCAGTGTGGGGACGCGAGATGAAGCACAATCCCGGCGACGACAAATGGGCAGACCGCGACCGCTTCGTCCTTTCTTCCGGACACGGCTCCATGCTTCTGTATTCTCTGCTGCACCTGTTCGGATACGGCCTGACCATTGAGGATCTCAAGCAGTTCCGTCAGTTCGGATCTCTGACTCCCGGACATCCCGAGTTCGGTCACACCCGCGGCGTTGAAACTTCCACCGGCCCTCTGGGCATGGGCATCTCCAATGCTGTCGGTATGGCGATTGCAGAAGCCTATCTCGCCGCGAAGTTCAACCGCAGGGGCTATCCCATCGTTGACCACAATACTTATGTCATCCTGGGCGACGGCTGCATGATGGAAGGTCTTTCCCATGAAGCATGCTCTCTGGCCGGCACTTTGAAACTCAATAAACTCATCGCTCTGTACGATGACAACGAGATCTCCATCGAAGGCTCCACCGACATCGCGTTCCGCGAGAATGTTCCCGAGCGTTTCCGCGCATACGGCTGGAATATCATCGATGTTGCGGACGCGAATGTGTTTGAAAATGTCGAAGCCGCCATCAAACTGGCAAAACTTTCCGACAAGCCCAACCTTATCGTCTGCCACACTCAGATCGGCTTCGGTTCTCCCAAGCAGGGCATGGCAAGCGCCCACGGCGAACCTCTCGGCGAAGAGAATATCGTTGCACTCAAGAAGAAACTCCATTGGTGCGATGATGTCGCCATGAGTTTCGCGGTTCCCGAAGAAGTCTACGAAATCACCGCAAAGGTCGCCAAGAAGGGCGCTGCCGCGGAAGAAAAGTGGAATAAACTCTTCGAGAAATGGTCCGAGCGCTATCCGGAACTCCGCAAAGAGTGGGATATCTGGCACAGCGAAGAACTGCCCGTGGATCTGCTCAAGGATGAAGAGTACTGGAAGTTTGACGGCAAAGCCGCGACTCGCAACAGCAGCGGCACCGTGGTCAACCGCCTCGCCGCGAAGATCCCGAACCTCATCGGCGGAAGCGCCGACCTTGCTCCCTCCAACAAGACCTACATGAAGGGCATGGGCGACTTCTCTGCGGAAGACCGCACCGGACGCAACCTGCACTTCGGTGTCCGTGAGCACGCGATGGCCTGCATCTGCGCCGGCATCAAACTGCACGGCGGTCTGCGTCCCTACTGCGGCACCTTCTTCGTATTCTCCGATTTCATGAAGAATGCGATGCGCGTGGCTTCCATCATGGAACTGCCCGTGACATATGTTCTGACCCACGATTCCATCGGCGTCGGCGAAGACGGACCTACCCATCAGCCCGTTGAGCAGTTGGCAGGCCTGCGCGCCATCCCCGGCCTCATCACCTTCCGTCCCTGCGACAGCAAGGAGGTTGCCGCCGGTTGGTACGCCGCAATGACTGTCGGTAAGCCTGTTGCCCTCATTCTGTCCCGACAGGACTGCGCCCTCAACGAGAAGAGCGGCCCCGATGCGCTCAAGGGCGGCTACATCATCTCCGACTGCAAGAAGAAGACTCCCGACTGCATCCTGATGGCTTCCGGTTCCGAAGTGGAACTGTGTGTCGCCGCTCAGGCCGCGCTCAAGGAAGAAGGAATCGAAGCCCGCGTGGTATCCATGCCCAGTTTCGAACTGTTCGAGATGCAGGATGAGAAATACAAGGAATCCGTGCTTCCCAAGAAGGTCCGCGCGCGCGTTGCCGTAGAAGCGGCTGCAACCATGAGCTGGTACAAGTATGTCGGACTTGACGGTGAAGTGCTCGGCATCGACCGCTTCGGTCAGAGCGCTCCCTACAAGATCTTGTTCAAGGAATACGGCTTCACCACCGAAAATGTTGTGGCGCTTGCCAAGAAAACCATGGGCAAATAAACAACCGCGACTCCGCCCGGGAGAACCTCTCCCGGGCAGGGTCTGTATTTACGGAGCAGACGATGATATACATGGACAATGCCGCGACCACGAAAGTGAGTGAAGCGGTATTTGAAACGATGAAACCCTATCTGACGGATGTATACGGAAATCCATCCTCTGTACACTATGCCGGACGCGAAGCGAAAAAGGCAGTTGAAAGCGCCCGCAGAACCGTTGCATCTGCAATCGGAGCGGATGCGAGAGAAATATACTTTACCTCCTGCGGAAGCGAAGCCGATACCTGGGCGATAATGGGTACAGCTCTTTCAAAGGAGAATCAGAAACGGACATTCGTGACTTCGGTCATTGAACATAAAGCGGTTTTAAACGCCGCGGAAATGCTTTCCCATCTCGGCTTCAATGTCAAATATGCACCTGTGGACAAACAGGGAAGGGTCAAAGTTAAAGATTTACAGGAACTGGTGACGCCCGATACTTTTCTTGTTTCCGTAATGATGGCAAACAACGAGGTCGGTACGATCCAGCCTATTGAAGAAATCGCCAAAATCGCGCATGAAGCCGGAGCACTGTTTCATACCGACGCGGTGCAGGCCGTGGGGAACATGGAAATCAAGTGCCATGAAATGAACATCGATCTCCTTTCCATGAGCGGTCATAAGTTTCATGCCCCCAAAGGCATCGGCGCGCTGTATGTCAGAGAAGGCATAGACATCAACAATCTTGTCTGCGGCGGTGCACAGGAACGGGGAAAACGCGGCGGTACCGAAAATATCGCCGGCATCGCGGGTCTTGCAAAAGCAATCGAAATCGCGGAAAAAGAACGCAGCAATCATGTTTTCATCACGCAGACCCTGCGGGATGAACTGGTAAACGAGATCAAGTCCTGCATTCCGGGAGCGGTTGTCAATGCAGAAAAGGCGCAGAAACTTCCCGGGCACGCGAACATCACATTCGAGGGTATCGACGGTGAAGCGTTGCTGCTCAATCTGGATCTGAAGCGCATCGCGGTGTCCGCGGGTTCCGCGTGCACGAGCGGAAGCGTCGATCCCAGCCATGTCCTGTTGGCGATGGGACTCGATAGAAAAGACGCGCTCTCGTCCGTACGCTTTTCTCTTTCGGATGAGAATACGATGGATGAAGTGGTCGAAGTCGTTGCTGCGCTTCAAGAAATCTGCGGACGCCTTCGGTCCATGACACATTAGAGGCAAATATGGAAAACAAGTATCTGAAAGTATCTGAAGAAGTGAAAAAGGCGCTTCATGAGGGAAGACCTGTCGTAGCGCTGGAAAGCACCATCATTTCCCACGGCATGCCTTATCCCAGAAATGTGGAGACCGCGCTTGATGTGGAACAGATCGTGCGCGAGAACGGTGCCGTTCCCGCGACCGTCTGCATCCTCGACGGGAAAATTGTTGTGGGCGCAAGCAGAGAAGAAATCGAGTATCTCGGCAAAACCGGAACGAAGGTAATCAAAGCATCACGGCGCGATTTGCCTGTACTTCTCTCAAAGGGTCTGGACGGAGCCACGACCGTTGCCACGACGATGATCGGTGCATCTCTTGCCGGTATCAAAGTCTTTGCTACTGGCGGCGTAGGCGGCGTACACAGAGGCGCGGAAGTCACGATGGATATTTCCGCTGACCTTGAGGAACTTGGCAGGACAAATGTGATGGTTGTCTGCGCGGGCTGCAAATCCATCCTCGACCTCAAACTGACGCTTGAATATCTGGAAACCAAGGGTGTTCCCGTGATCGGTTACGGAACGGAAGAACTCCCCGCGTTTTATACCGATGTCAGCGGTCTCAAAGTGGATTACCGTCTCGATACGCCCAAGGAAATCGCGGACGCGTTCAACTGTAAACTTGCCATCGGAGTAAGCGGCGGCATGCTGGTTGCAAACCCGATTCCGAAGCAGTATGCGATGGATCCCGATGTGATCAATGCAACGATTGAAAAAGCTGTCTCGGACGCGAATGAACTGGGTATCAAGGGAAAGGAACTGACGCCTTATCTGCTGGACCGTATTCAGAAAATGACCGGTGGACAAAGCCTGGAAAGCAACATCCGGCTGGTTTACAATAACGCCGCCCTTGCCGCTCAAATCGCCTGCTGCCTGTAAAGGAGCCATTGATGAAACAAAGAGTTATTTCCGCAGTCATATGCATCGCAATCACGCTTGCGATGATCCTGCTGAGCACATGGACGCGCATCATTTTCTTCATTTTGCTGAGCATTCTTGCATGCCGCGAAATGAAGGATGCGCTTGCAAAACTCGAGTACCATGTTGTCGAGTGGCCTCTGTACGCGGTAAGCATCGGCTGTTCCGCGTTCATTGCCATTGAGAAATCGGGATATGCGTTTCCGGCGTTTCTGCTGATCATGCTTCTGCTGTTTACGCAACTCATTCTGCTCAAGAGTATCTCGGTGAAGGATGTGCTGGCGACCTTTGCGGTATGCGCATATCCGCTTTCGCCGCTCATGATCATTACTTTTATCGCAAAAAGCGATTTACTTTGGGCGGCGGTGCTGCTCAACGCAATCATGCCGACGGTCGTCGCGGATACCTTTGCGCTGTTCGGTGGAAAAAGATATGGAAAGCACAAACTCTGTCCCGATATCAGCCCGAAAAAGACCGTGGAAGGTTTGATCTGCGGAGTTGTCATGGGAACGGTTTCCGGATTCGCGGTATACGGTATCCTGAAACTGGTGGGCAGAAGCGTGATCCCGCTGTGGGCGGTTTTGATCGCCTCTCTGCTTGCCTGCCTGACGGGCGCCCTCGGCGATCTTGCAGCATCGACAATCAAGCGGGAAGCCGGCATCAAGGATTACAGCAATCTCATCCCGGGACATGGCGGGATCCTCGACAGAATCGATTCCAGTCTCTTCTCGCTTCCCGCCGTTTACCTGCTGTACGCCCTGTTTGTATAAGATTTTACATACTCTTTTCTTGAATGGCCAGACAACTTGTGTTATAATATCACTTGTGATATCGGGCATTCCGCTGGCGAAAAGTTATCGTTGATGAATGTCCTTGTAAGGAAGGAGGATATCGCATATGAATGAGATTATCCGTTCCATCGAGGAAGCCCAACTCAAGAAGGATGTGCCTTCTTTCAGCATCGGAGACACCGTTAAGGTTGAAGTCAAGGTTGTTGAAGGCAGCCGTGAGCGTCTGCAGGCTTTCGAGGGCGTAGTTATCGCTCGTCGTAACGGATCTTGCCGCGAGACTTTCACCGTTCGCCGCGTTTCCTATGGCGTAGGCGTTGAGCGTACTTTCCCGCTGCATTCTCCGCGTGTCGATTCCATAACCGTTACCCGTCGTGGTAAGGTTCGCCGCGCCAAACTGTACTACCTTCGTGAGCGCAGTGGCAAAGCCGCTAAGGTTAAGGAAGCATAATGCACCCACAACAGAGGCCGCAATGCGGTCTCTGTTTTTATCTATTGAATTTTGAGAGGAATCTATGTCTGAAATCAACTGGTTTCCCGGTCATATGGCGAAAACCCGCCGCCTGCTCGAAACGCAGATCAGGGCGGTGGACGCGGTCATCGAACTCTGTGACGCGCGCGCGCCTTACGCAACCCGCAATCCCGATCTAATCAGGCTCATCGGGAACAAAACCCATATCCTGATTATGAACAAAGCCGACCTTGCGGATGATACCGTCACGAAGAGTTGGCTCAAATACTATGAGCAGAAAGGTGTTTCCGCTATGGCGTTCCAGTCCACGGGCAACCGCGTGAAAGATGTCTTTGCGATGATCGAAAAGGCATCCGCGGCAAAAGTGGAGCGGATGAAAGCGCGCGGCGCCAACAAAACCATCCGCATCATGGTCGTGGGAATCCCGAATGTCGGAAAATCGACTTTCATCAATAAACTGCACGGACAATCTGTGGCCAAAGCTTCAGACCGTCCCGGTGTCACCCGTTCCAATCAGTGGGTGAAAATCAATCCTTATCTGGAACTGCTCGATACTCCCGGCATGCTCTGGCCGAAACTGGAAGATCAGGCAACGGCAAAGCGGCTTGCCTATCTGGGTTCCATCAAGGACGACATCATGAACACGGAAGAACTGGCGACGGAACTTTTGAAGGAACTGCTCGTCATAAAACCGGAAGCCGTCATCAGCCGCTATAAACTGACCGACCTTGACAACGAAGAAACAACGCTGCTCGAGAAATGCTGCAAGGGCAGAGGCTGGCTGCTTTCCGGCGGACGCTTTGATACCGAGCGCGCAGCCGCGCTGATCCTAGATGAATTCCGTGCCTGCAAGATGGGGAAATTGTCTTTGGAAAGGATCGGAATCTAGTATGGCAAGAGAAAGCGCGCAGGAAAAACTATTGCGCCTCACGCAAATCGAACGAGCGGAAAATGAAAAAGCGGGACGCGTTCTGATGATTGCCGGAATCGACGAAGTGGGGAGAGGCCCGCTCGCGGGTCCGGTTGTTACGGCATGCGTCAGCATGAATCTTGACCGTCTTGTTCCGGGCGTGGACGATTCCAAGAAACTGTCGGAGAAGAAGAGGGAAGAACTCTATTCGCTTATCATGGAAAACGCGGACTACGCGAAAACCGCATGGATCTGGCAGGATGAAATCGACAGAATCAACATCCTGAACGCCACGAAAAAGGCGATGGAGACCTGCGCGGCAGACTTCAAAGGCGATCTCATCCTCGTGGACGCGGTCGAAGGAATCCTGCTTCCCTGTGCGCATAAAAGCATCATTCACGGCGATGCGATGAGTTACATGATCGGCGCGGCTTCCATTGTCGCGAAGGTCGAGCGTGACCGTTATATGGCTGAGATGGACACGAAATATCCGGTGTACGGCTTTGCCGCCAACAAGGGATACGGCACCGCGCAGCACATCGAGGCAATCAAAAAGTACGGTCCCTGCGAACTGCACAGAAGAAGTTTCATCACTAAATTCATCTGACATGAACACAAAACAGATCGGCGATTTCGGAGAAGATTATACCTGCGCCTATATAAAGGAGCAGGGCATGCGCGTGCTCAAACGAAATTTCCGCTTCGGCAGGGAAGAAATCGACATCATCGCCGAAGACAAAGGCACGATCGTGTTTATCGAAGTAAAAGCGCGCGGAGGCGTCGCATACGGTCTCCCCGCGGAAGCGGTCACGAAATCCAAGCAGAGATCCATCATCCGCGCGGCCACGGGATATCTGAAGATCAACGGTTTCCTCAACCGTTCCGTGCGGTTCGATGTGGCGGCTGTACTGGATGATGAAATCAAGTATATCAAAAACGCTTTTGATACAACGGGGATGTACAGATAGTATGAAAAAGATATTTGCGCTGTTTGCGGCGATAATGCTCTGCGTTTCCGCTTTTGCCGAGAACCTGGTCATCAATCCGGAATTTTCCGTGGATGACAGCGGACTGTATGTGGATGACTGGTATGGGGAATCCTACCGCAGCGAGAACAGTCAACTGTATCTCGATACGGACCTGAATGCGCTTGCCATCTATTCCTATGACATGAATGACGCGCGCTGGATGCAGTATCTGGATGTAAAGGGAAATACCGTCTACCGCTTCTCCTGCGAGATCATGGCAAGCGGCATCCCGCACGACGGGCGCGGCGCCAATATTTCCATACTCAATACGAATGTCTATTCCGAATCCGTTTATGAAACGGAAGGGGAATGGCAGGAAGTTTCTTTCTACGGAAAAACGCAAAAAGAGCAGGATGAGATCACTCTTTGCCTGCGCCTCGGCGGATACAGCGGAGACAATACCGGAAACGCGTGGTTCCGGAATATCCGCGTGGAAAAAGCGAAAGCACCGGCCGGCGAAACGCCGCAGTCGCTTGCAACATTTGAACCCGCAAAACACGCCGAAACAAAAACGGTAGTAAGCGGACTACCCGAACGCAATACCGAGATGTGGTGCCTGTTTGCGGGCATCACCGTATTCGTGTTTTTCTTCCTCATGTGCAGAGTCAAGGACCTGAACAGGGAAGAGATGAAACTGCAGAAGGAAGAACACAATACCGCAGGTCAGATGATTTCATTTATCACTCTGATGGTTGTTTCGTTTATTCTGCGTATTTTCATTTCCGCGAAAGTCCACGGGTATCATGTGGACATCAATTGTTTTGCCTGCTGGAGCGATTCCATGGCAGAAAACGGGTTCAATTTCTACGCAGACGGCGGATTCTGTGATTATCCTCCGGTCTATATGATGTTGCTCGGCATCATCGGAAAGATCCGAACTCTTTTCCGTATTCCCTTTGAATCTACCGCCCATATTGTCCTCATCAAACTGATTCCGGAACTCTGCGACATGGCAGCTGCCGTGTGCGCGTATTTCCTGTTCCGCAAAAAGGCAGGGCATACCCGCGCGATGCTGCTTTGCTGCGCGATTGCATTGAGTCCCGCGTTTATCGCCGACAGCGCGGCGTGGGGACAGGCGGACAGCGTGATGAGTTTCATTCTCTGTATCGCTGTCTACGCGGGCATGAACGGCGCCTGGCAGTATGCGCTGCCCGTGTTTGCGCTATCGGTCCTCACCAAACCGCAGGCACTCATGTTCGGACCTATCGGACTGATTGTGTGTGCTGTTGATATCATCTGCAACAAAAAACAATGGAAAAAGGCGCTGATCGGCGTGTTTGCCGCCTTTGCGCTCATCTTTATTGTCAGCCTGCCGTTCTCCCGGAATATTTGCATTGCGGAAGGCGATACGGGAATTGTCCACATACTCGCGTCTCCCTTTGCGTGGATATGGAAACAACTGTTCGGAGCGGCGAACGGATACCGCTATCTCACCGTCAATGCCTGCAATCTGTATGAATTGCTTGATAAGAACTGGAATCAATTGAGCGGCGGAGGACTTGCCTTCTTCGCTTGGGCGATGTTCGGTCTATCCTATGTCATCACGGCGGCTCTTGCGGTTATCGGCAGGAAGCGCAATTATCTGCCGCTTCTCGGTTCTCTGCTCATCGCGCTTCTGTTTGCGTTCGCTCCCATGATGCACGAAAGGTATTTGTTCCCCGTGCTCATGCTGTGCGTACTCGCGTATACCGAACTCAAAGACAAGAGGATCCTCGTCTATCTCGGTTTTGCAACGGCAACGGAATTCCTCAATATCATCCTTGTGCTCCTCTGGGGCATGACACCGGGGTTTGAAACGAGCGGTCACCTGCAGGGAAGCGAGCAGACGCTGAACGCCATTGTATCCGCCTGCAATGTTGCCCTTGCTATGTATCTTCTGTATGTCACGGCAGATATCATATTGGCAAAGCACATCCGCCGACTGACCTTGAAAGGGGAGTGCTCGAAGGAGAAAGCGGAATGGCTGAACAATGTTTCTTCGGACTATAAACTGCATATTAAGAAGCGAGATGCCTTGCTGATGGCAGGTGTGACGCTCCTTTATTCCCTGGTTGCTTTCACAAATCTCGGCAATACGGTGTCACCGCAGAGTGCGTGGACGAACACCGAGTTCCGCGAGCAGGTCGTGTTCGATCTCGGTGAGGAACGCACTTTCCGATTCACTTATTTCGGCGGCATTTCTTCCGTACACTTTACCGTTGCACTTTCAAATGACGGAGAGAACTGGTCGGAAGAAAACTACGCGGAATTTGCCGACGGCATGATGTATAACTGGATGTGGTATGTGCCAAAGACCTATTCGGGCGGCGCGTTCGCCAATGCATCCGAACCGCTTGAAACCGCAACCGGCGGAGCACAGGTGACCTATGCCGATTATTCCGTTTCGCATCCTCTGCAGACCGCGCGTTATCTGCGCATCACGGCGGAGGGCGTCGGGCTCATATTGAACGAGGTCGGCTTCATCGACGCGGATAGCGAATGCCTCTATCCCGTACATAATGTCTACGGAACGGTCGAAGGAACCGATTATTCTGTTCTCATCGACGAGCAGAGCATGGTACCCATCTATCCGTCATACATGAACAGCATGTATTTCGATGAGATCTATCATGCCCGCACGGCATACGAAATGCTGCACGGGTTCAGCGCCGGCAAGATTCTCGAGTGGTCTCATCCGCATCTCGGGAAACTCATCATTGCACTCGGCATCAAAATTTGCGGAATGACGCCCTTCGGCTGGCGCTTTACCGGAACACTGTTCGGCGCTCTGATGCTGCCGGTTTTTTACCTGCTCATCAAGCAACTGACCGGGAAGAGCAATCTGTCCTTCCTCGGAATGGTATTGATGGCGCTGGATTCCATGCACTTTACCCAAACGCGTCTTGCAACAGTCGATACCTATGCGGTGTTTTTCATCATGTTGATGTATCTGTTCATGATCAGATACTACAAGATGAATCTGCATCGGGACAAGTTCATAAAGACGCTCGTTCCGATTGCGCTTTCCGGCTTCTTCATGGGCTGCGCGTGGAGCGCGAAGTGGACGGGTATCTATGCATCCGCCGGTCTTGCGGTCATCTTCTTCCTGACTGTCTTCCAAAGGATCCGCGAATACCGCATTCTGAAAGATAATGACTTTGAATCTGACGGCTTTGGGTGGAAACTGCTTGTTACGCTCCTTTGCTGCATCATCTTCTTTGTCGCCATTCCCGTACTGATGTATTACTTCAGTTATTACTGGCATTTCCGCACCAGCGGCGGTCTCACCGTCGGAAAAGTGTGGGAACTGCAGAAGCAGATGTACGGCTATCATTCGGGGCTCGTGGATGATCATTTCTTTAAGTCTCCGTGGTATCAGTGGCCTTTCATCGGAAAACCCATGTGGTACTACTCTGCCGACATCGACTATACCGGGCGGGGAATCGTTTCCTCCATTTCCTGCATGGGTAATCCCGCGGTATGGTGGACAGGCATCATTGCCTTTATCATCTGCCTTGCAATTTTGGCGGTCAGAAGGAAAACGGATCACCGTCTCCTGATCATCGCGATCGGCTTCGCGTCCCAGTTCCTGCCCTGGGTGCTGGTTCCGAGATCCACTTTCATCTATCACTACTTTGCTTCCGTGCCGTTCATCATCATGGCAACGGTACTGCTGATCGAATATTTCGAGAGCAAATACAGGAAGGCGGCCTTCGTTACATCAGTTTGCCTGATGTGTGCCGCGCTCATCCTGTTTGCCATGTTCTATCCGCTGGAATCGGGCGTCAAATGTTCCTATGACTACGCGATGCTGCTTCGCTGGTTTGACTGGTATAACTTCGCTCTGCAATAGGGGAGGACTGCATGCTCGCCAAAACACTTTGCTACGCACTCAACGGTATTGACGGGATCGCCATCACCGTAGAATGTAATATCATGAACGGGATGCCGGCGTTTGAAATCGTCGGTCTGCCCGATCTCGCGGTGAAGGAATCCCGGGAACGGATCAAGTCCGCTCTCAAAAGTTGCGGAATCGATTTCCCGGGAGACCGCGTCATTATCAATCTCGCGCCTGCCGACATCAAGAAGGAAAGCGCGTCATTTGACCTGCCCATCGCCATAGCCATTCTGGCGTGCGTAAAACACTTAAATCCCGAATCCATACGAAATATCGCCATCATGGGTGAAATGTCGCTGGACGGCATTCTGCGGCCTGTGAGAGGCGCTCTGCCGATGGTGATTACCGCCCGTGCGGATAAGATCAAAACGGTGATCCTTCCAAAGGCAAATGCGCAGGAGGTATCGTGCGTGGAAGGGATTGAGGTCATTGCCGCAAATACCTTATGGGAAGTGATTTCACATCTTTCGGGCAAAATGCCCATTGAGCCGGTCAGGACAGTCACCTATGCGCAGCTGCTCGGTGAAAGAGTCTATGCCTCCGATTTCATGTATGTCAAAGGACAGAAGAGCGCGAAACGCGCTCTTGAGATCGCCGCGGCGGGCGGGCACAATGTGCTGATGGTCGGCCCTCCGGGCAGCGGAAAAACATTGATGGCGCGCTGCGTGCCTTCAATCCTTCCGGACATGACATTTGAAGAGGCGCTCGTAACCACGCGCATCCATTCCGTCGCCGGAAGTGTACCGGAAAAAGGACTTTTGACGGAGCGCCCGTTCCGTTCACCGCACCATACCGCTTCTCATGTATCTCTGGTCGGCGGAGGGCTACACGCCGTTCCGGGTGAAATCAGCAAGGCACATAACGGCGTATTGTTCCTTGACGAACTGCCGGAATATAACCGTGATGTACTGGAAGCGCTGCGGCAGCCGATGGAAGACGGGTTTGTCACCATCACGCGTGTTCAGGCACAGAGCACTTATCCATCGGAATTCATGCTCATCTGCTCCATGAATCCGTGCCCCTGCGGGAATTTCGGCTCCCGCGTCAATCCCTGCCGCTGTTCGCCTAATGACATCAAACGGTATTTGAGCCGCATTTCGGGACCGCTCCTCGACCGCATCGACATGCACATCGAAGTGGAATCCATCTCGCCCGAAAGACTGTCTTCTGCAGAAGAAGGTGAAGATTCGGCATCGATCCGCGCAAGAGTGGAAAAGGCGAGGAATCTGCAGAGAGAACGATATGCCTCGCAGCAGATCACCTGCAACGCCCGTCTCGGTGCCGGAACGATCAACCAATACTGCAAACTCGATCCGCAGGCAAAAGATATCCTGAATGCCGCCAGCGAAAGAATGGGACTTTCCAACAGGGCATACACCCGCGTCATCAAGGTGGCACGCACCATTGCAGACCTTGCCGGATGTGACATCATCACCGCTGCGCATATCTCGGAAGCACTGCAATATCGTTCCATTGATGACAAATACTGGAGGTAAATATGATTATTTCCACTGCGCTTGAACACGGATATACCAACGGACTTACTTACCGGGAAACCGTGCAGGCAATGAAAAATGCCGGTTTTGAAGGCATCGATCTTTCTCTTTGCAAACATCAGATGGACAAAACTAACTATATCACAGATGAATGGACGGAGGATGTGCTTGCGCAGGCGGAGGAAGCGAAGAATGCGGGACTCGTCATCGCGCAGTGCCATCTGCCGTATTATCCCGGACATCTCGATAATCCCGGAAACGGTACCGTGGCGGAACTTATCGACCTCCTTGTTCCGCAGTATGAACACGCGCTCAAAGCGGCGCGGAAAGCGGGCGCGATCATCTGCGTCGCGCATCCCGTCTGCTATCTGGACAGCCGTGAGAAGACCGTCGATGCCAATATCGCGATCTTCCGTGAAATCATCGGCATCATGGAAGATAACGGTCAGAAACTGGCAATCGAGAACTGCTTTGCCCGCCGTCACAGTCAGTATGTGACTGCGTACATCGAGCAGAAGGAAACCATCACGGACATCATAAACGGTATCGGATCCGATAATGCCGGTGCCTGTATCGATACGGGTCACGCGAATATCTTCCGCTATGACATCAGCGAAATGGCTAAGTACTACGGGGACAAACTGTTTGCCCTCCATGTCAATTCCAACGCGGGACACGATGAGCATGCCATCCCGTACAACATCGCGGGCTGGTGTGAGCGGATGGATTTCTTCAAGTTTACGAAGACCTTGAATGAAATCGGCTTTTCCGGTGCTTATAATCTGGAAATCAGCGGCGGAAAGTTCCCGAAAGAAGTCGCGCCTCTTTTCTATAACTATGCCGCGGGTGTGGCAAGGTATCTTGCGGATTACAAAGAGTAATCCTCTTTCATGAAAACGCGCATGGGGCTTGCAATATCGCGGGAAGCATTGTATAATATTATTTGAATAAGAACTTTACGGAGGTATTGTTTCATGTCCGAAGTCAGGTATGTCGGCGGCTATCCCGCCATCGGTATCCGTCCCATCGTTGACGGCCGTCAGGGCCCCATGCAGCTGCGTGAATCCCTCGAGGGACAGGTATGGGCAATGGCAAATGCCGCGAAGAAACTCTTTGAGGAGAATCTGCGCTACAGCAACGGCGATGCCGTAACGGTCATTATGGCGGATTCTTCCATCGGCCGCGTTCCCGAATCCGCTGCCTGCGAGAAGAAATTCCGTGACAACAATGTTGCCATCACACTGTCCGTCACCCCCTGCTGGTGCTACGGCGCGGAAACCATGGACATGGACCGCAATACCATCAAGGCTGTCTGGGGCTTCAACGGAACCGAGCGTCCCGGCGCCGTATATCTTGCTTCCGTTCTGGCAACACACGCCCAGAAGGGTCTGCCTGCTTTCGGCATCTACGGTCATGAAGTGCAGGACCGCGATCAGGTGACCGATATCCCCGAAGATGTCAAAGAAAAACTCCTCCGTTTCGGACGCGCCGCCATCGCCGCCGCGACAATGAGAGGCAAGAGTTATCTGCAGATCGGTTCCCAGTGCATGGGCATTGGCGGATCCATCGTGGATCAGGACTTCATCGAGCAATATCTCGGCATGCGCGTGGAGAGCGTAGACGAAGTGGAGATCCTCCGCCGCATGGAAGAGGGCATCTACAACAAGGAAGACTACGAGAAGGCTCTTGCGTGGACCAAGGAACACTGCAAGGAAGGCCGCGATGATAACCCCGAATATGTCGACTTCCTCGGCGAAAAGAGAAAGATCAAGTTCACTGCCGAAGAGAAGGAAAAGCAGTGGGAGTTCACCATCAAGATGTACAACATCATCAAGGATCTGATGAACGGCAATCCCAACCTTCCCGCAGGCTTTAACGAGGAGACCCTCGGCCACAACGCCATCGCAGCGGGCTTCCAGGGCCAGCGTCAGTGGACCGACCACTGGCCGAACTGCGACTATCCCGAAGCAGTGCTCAATTCCTCCTTCGACTGGACCGGCAAGAAGGAACCCATGACCTTCGCTACCGAAAATGATATCCTGAACGGTCTGGGCATGCTCTTCATGCGTCTGCTCACAAACCGTGCACAGATTTTCGCGGATGTGCGTACCTACTGGTCTCCCGAAGCCACCAAACGCGTGACCGGCTATGACTTCGAAGGCAAAGCCAAGGACAACGGCGGCATCATCCACCTGCTGAACTCCGGCGCTGCCTGCCTCGACGCCTGCGGCGAATGCACCGATGAAAACGGTCAGCCCGTCATGAAGCAGTGGTGGGATGTCACCGAAGAAGATATCAAGAAGATGACCGACGCCACTGTATGGTGCGAAGCCGGCTTCGATAACTTCCGCGGCGGCGGATTCTCTTCTCACTTTGTGACCCGTGCCGAAATGCCCGCCACCATGATCCGCCTGAACCTCGTCAAGGGTCTCGGCCCGGTCCTGCAGATCGCAGAGGGCTGGACCGTGAAACTGCCCGACGAAGTCACCGATACGCTCATGGAGCGCACCAATCCGACCTGGCCCTGCACCTGGTTCACGCCCCGCTGCGACGGCAAGGACGGCAGCCCCTTCAAGACCGCGTACGAGGTCATGATGAACTGGGGAGCCAACCATGGCGCCATCAGCTACGGTCACATCGGTGCGGACCTCATCACCCTGTGCTCCATGCTCCGAATCCCCGTCTGCATGCACAATGTGCCCGAAGAAGACATCTTCCGTCCCGCTGCCTGGAATGCTTTCGGCATGGATAAGGAAGGCGCCGACTACCGTGCCTGCGCTGCCTACGGACCAATGTACAAGAAATAATCCGAAAAAGAATCCCGGCTGCCTCCATATAGAGGCAGCCGCTTTTCAGAGAGGTACCTATGTTCCTGACCATGCTCGGCGTGAATGGACCTTATCCCTGCGCGGGGGGCGCCTGTTCCTCCTATCTTGTCACTTCAGACAGCGGAAAGACCAATGTGGTGCTGGATCTCGGAAGCGGCTCGCTCGGACGGCTGATGAGCGAGATCGGCGATCTGCATAAACTGGACGCGCTCATCTTTTCCCATCTGCATTACGACCACATGAGCGACGCATTGCCGCTGATGTACGCGCTTGATTTCACCGATATCGTTTCGCTCAAAACCATCTGTCCCGATACACCAAATACAAACAGAAAATTGCTCGCGGGGAAACTGGATTGTTATTCGCCGCGGGATCTGACGGTAGGGGAGATGAAGATCGAATTTATCCCGGTCAAGCATCCCGTGGAAACCTATGCCGTCAAAATCATCTGCGACGGGGCGACGCTTGTCTATACGGGTGATACCAACGAATGCGAACTGCTCCATCTGTTTGCTTTCGGATGCGACACCTTACTTGCAGACTGCGGCCTCAGCGATGATGATTACACGAAAACAAAGCCCCATCTTTCCCCGAAAACCTGCGGAGAACTGGCAATGGAATGCAAGGCAAAAAACCTGATTCTGACGCACCTTTCTCCGAGATATGAACCCGAGGCCTTGCTTGACGCGTGCCTCGAAGTATGCCCTTATGCCGAACTTGCTCAAGCGGGTCTGCGCGTCAGAGTGTAGCGCAGTCAATCAGTTCAGTCAAAGGCGCCCGACCGTGCTCCTGGCCGCAGGCGCCTTATTGGGTTGTATCTTTGCAAAATATGCCGGGCTGCCGCTTTGGATATTCATAATGGCATCCGCCGCGGCAATGCTGACATTACTCTTTCTTTTTCTCAAAAAGAAGAAAATCAATATCCGGATATTATCCATCGCTTTCTTTGCAATATTCTGCACCTTATTCACCGTGAAATCTGTAACGCCCGACAATCTACCGCAAGGCACCTTTGAATTGATCGGTACCGTGTCTGCGCAGCCGATGGAACAGGCGGACAAATACCGCACGGTCATCACACTCAGGGATGTAAGCGGAAATGACATTTCCGTTGAAGGGGAAGTGCGTCTGTATTTGTACGACCCGGTTGCGGTTTACCAAACCGGGGACAGACTGCATTTTGATAAAATCAAACTGTCTGTACCGGACGGCGTGACCAACCCGGACGGATTTGATTTCCGTTCCTATCTGTGGATTCGCGGCGTGCCGCTTTGCGCGACGGCGCAGGGAAAGAATGTACGGCTTGACGGACATGTCAATTCCTTGAAACGCACCTTATTTGCTTTCAGAAACCGCCTTTGCTGCCTTTCCGATGAACTTTTCGGTGAACAGTCGGATGTGATCCGTTCCATGCTGCTGGGCGACAGAACGATCCTGTCCGATGAAACTTATGAAGATTTCGCGACAGTCGGCATCGCGCATATCATTGCCATATCGGGACTGCATGTAAGCGCCATCGCGCTCGCGTTTGAATGGCTACTCAAGAAATTGCGCATGCCGCGTTTTGTGCGAACCGTCATCGTTTCCATACTCATTATCCTGTACGCAATCATGACAGGCAGCAGCGTGTCTACGAAGCGGGCAGTCATTATGTACCTGATCGCATCCGTATCGGCTCTTTGCGGCTACAGAAGCGATCTGATGAACACAATGTCTCTGTCGCTCCTGATCCAACTCTGCGTAAATCCGCTCTATATCGGCGACAACAGTTTCCTTCTTTCTTATTCATCGGTATTCGCTATCGCCTGCACGGCGGACCTCATCGGGAAACGGACGAAAGAAGAAAGGCGCGGTATCCGCAACATCCTTCGGACGGTTGCGGAAGCGGGCATCATTTCCGTATTTATCGAAATCATCACCTATCCGCTGTTATGCCGCCTGTTTTATAGCGTTCCGCTGCTCGCTGCTCCTGTAAATATGCTGTGTGTCCCGCTTGCAATGCTTGCACTTTACGGGGCAATTGTGGTATTATGTATAGGCGCTGTTTGGACTGCGGCAGGTAAGGCACTTGCCATCCCGATCAAGTTCATATGGAGCGGAATCAAGGCAGTAAGCGGAGCAGTGGCGGATCTATCCTTTTCCGCATTGAATACCGGAAAGTGGGCGGTCGTCGCCATTATTCTGTACGGCATCCTTGCTCTTTGTGCTTCTGCTTATTTTACGAATAACAAATCACGACGCGTTATGGCGCTTACGGTCATGCTTTGCGTGACTTTCACTGTCACGCTCTGGCCGAAAACGCCGCTTGACCATATGCGTATCCGTTTCCTTGATGTGGGCTACGGTGACGGCGCGGTCATTGAAACAAACGGGTATTTTTACTGTGTGGATACGGGACGCGATACGGATATCGTATCCGACTATCTGACAGCCAATAAGGCATCCCTGCGGGGCATCTTCCTGACGCACCCGGATTCCGACCATGCGGGCGGCCTAAAAGAACTTCTGCGCCGCTACCCAAAGGCTGATGTATATCTGCCGGACTGCTGGAACGGGATGGATGTGCCGGATGATATGTGTGAGGAACTGTCGATTCGATCTGTCAGATACCTTTCGGCGGGGGACAGTCTCCTTCTGCCGGGCGATCTTACGGTGAATGTATTCTGGCCTCCGGAAGGGTATATCCCGGATGAAGACAACAACGGTTGTCTCGTCATCGAAACGGTTTATGCGGATGTTTCAACGCTTTTCATGGGTGACCTGACCGACGACTGCGACAGTCAGATCAATGTTGACTGCGATATCATGAAAGTGGCGCATCATGGTTCGAAGTATGCGACAACGGAGCAGTGCCTGATCCAAACAACGCCGGAAATCGCCATTATCAGTGTTTCCGATAATTCCTTCGGGCATCCGACAGATGAGGTACTTGCACGCCTGAATCATGTCGGAGCGGATCTTTACCGAACAGACGAAGGCGGCACGGTAACGATCGATATTCAAAATGACGGCTCGATCGATGTAGCAACATATTTGAGCGGTGAATGAAATGACACAGGATCAACTTGTAAAGTCCATCAGGAACGGTTTACTTTCCGGAGCCATTCTTTTTGAGGGCGAGGAAGAGACCAAAAAGGAGGGTGCATTGCGCTACCTCCTTGAAGAAGTTCTGCCTTCGGGAATGGAACTGATGAATGAAACGATTCTGGAAAATCCGGAACTTGCGAGCGTTCTCGATGCGTCAAGACAGTTCCCTTTCATGTGTGATAAGCGCGTCGTTGTTGCGAAGGATCCGCCTTTTATCCTGAAAAGCAATAAAGGAAAAAAGAGCGAAGATAACGACGAGAATGAGGAGAAAGAGGAGAAAGAGGCGGAGGATGTTCAGCCCGACCTCGAGCCCGGTGAAGAAACCGTGTTGAAAACCCTTTCGGAAGAAGACAATCCAACCTGTATCACAGTTATCTTCATCCGCGGAAAACTGAAGAAAAATACCGCAGCTTATAAGTGGTTTCAAAAACATGACAGACTTGTCAGCTTTGAGCCGCTTTCCATTCCCGAACTGATCAAGATCGTTCAAAAGAACACGAAGAAGCAGGGATATGAAATCTCATATGATGTTGCGGAACTGTTCGTGACATCCATCGGAAGAGATCTCACGAGACTCAATTCGGAACTCGATAAACTGATCGGCTACAAGTCAAGCGGGACGCAGATCAACGAAGACGATGTGTTTGCCATTATAACGCAGGATATCGAAGCCGTTTCTTTCCAAATTATGGATAAATTCTGTGTGGGAGATTACGCGCAGGCATACCGCATCCTGAACGCGCTTTTGGAAGACAGACAGCATCCTGCGGCGATTCAGGCTGGGCTTTTGTGGCAAATCAGAAATCTGTGCCATTGCGCAGTACTGAAGAAGTCCGGTGTCGGTTACAAAGATGCGTCAATCCGTCTGAAAACAAATGAATATCCCTGCAAAAAGGCTTATGAACAATGTACGGGCATACCTTGCGGGAATCTGGTTTCGCTCTACCGTATCGCGGTACACAACGAAAACGAATTTAAGAAAGGTCGCCTTGATGCGCGGTTCTCTCTGGACGACCTGATGGCCAAAATGTGCAAGTTAATTGTGCGTAAAGCGTGAACTTTTCCATACGAATTGCAGTCGAATAATAAACGGGGGGATGGATATGAAGAAAATCATCGGAATGATTCTCGTCGCGGCAATGCTGTTTTCCGCTTTTGCATACGGCGAAGCAATGGACGAGAGACTACTCGATACATTTGAAAGATGCAGAGGCGCGATTGGCGCCATTGCCCAGGGAAACTTTGAAGGCGCCGTACAGTGTCTCAATGTATCAAGCCTGATGTCCGACAGACTCAAGACCATCGTAAAGGCAAAGTGTCCGTCCCTTGTCGGCTCGGTTCCCGAGTTGACTTACGGGGTTGCCTGGGTGGAAAACGGGGAATGGTATCTTTCCATTCCCGTTGTCGAACCGAATTATAAATCCGCTCCCTGCATGATTTTCAAACTCGATTCCGATTACCGCGTCGTTTCCGCTGATTTTACGGCTTGGGCGGATGTATCGACAAGATACGCACAGTCTCCGGTCATCAAATGGAATGTGGAATATATCCCGGATTATGTGGTGATGGTAGATTAAAAAAATCTCCCCATAAAGAGGAGATCGTGCCGGTGGCGGGGGTCGAACCCGCACGGGTTATTAGCCCAACGGATTTTGAGTCCGCCTCGTCTGCCAATTCCAACACACCGGCAAGCAAAAAGTATTATACACAAAACGAATCGTAAAATCAAGGGCTTTACAAGACTTTTCAGAATAATAAAGCAGGTGAATTGATTGGAACAGGATCTGATCAGGCTGGCGGCAAACGGAAACAGCCGCGCCTTTGAGGAACTTATAACGCCGTATGAACGGAAAATGTATGCGCTTGCGCTCAGGATGTGCTCAAACACCGAGGATGCGAAGGATTGCCTTCAGGAGGCGATGCTCCGCATCTTTAAAGGTTTATCGGGCTTCCGCGGAGACAGTTCGTTTTCGACCTGGGTGTACCGCATCGTTTCCAACAGTTGTCTGGATTCACACCGCCACAAGAAGGGACGACAGAGCGATTCGCTGGATGAACTGAGTGAGGTGGGCGTGGAGCCTGTGGATAAAAGCGCAGGACCGGAAGAAGCGGCAGAGAAAAGCGAACTGAAACGGGAATTATCAAAAGCAATCAACAAACTGCCTCCGGATCTCAAAAACCCGCTCGTACTGCGCGACATCCACGGATTGAGTTATGAGGAGATCGCCGATACACTTGATATCAATGTGGGTACGGTGCGAAGCAGACTGTTCCGCGCGAGAGCAAAATTGCGGGAACATTTAACGGGATTCAGAGAACTATTTTAGAAAGACCGCGTCTATATGGATGTGGAGGAACGATATATGAATGACATGAAGCGTGAGATGACGGAAGAGCAACTGCTCGAACTGCTGAACGGCATCGATGACGATGTCAAAGTGCCTCTCGAAGTTTCGGCTTCGTGGAGAAATGCCGTCAGGAAAGAAGAAAAGAAGCGCAAACTCGTCACTTTCTCAAAGCGCATTTCCGCTGCAGCAGCTGCTATCGTGGTACTGCTCGGTATGACCGCGATTCTGCGCAATCAGGGTGTTTTCACGAAAACCGGCGTCATGGACAGCATGGAAGCGGAAGACCGCAGCGTGCGTCTGTACTATACCGCCGCGGGAAGCGAAGTTAAAGACGAAAACGCGTATCTGGTCGTGGCATCGGATTCCAGCATAAATGAAGAAATCCCGGTGACGGAAGAAACCCAGATGATTGCCGGCAAATACGGGATGAGCAATGAAGAAAGCGTCATCTATACTTATGCTGCCTCCGTAATCGAAAGCGGGAACACGCAGAAAACCGCGAAAGAAGTGACCGCGGAAGTAAACAAAGCGGGCGGATATATTGCGTCCGAACAAATGCGCTCTGATAAAGGCGGGAAGAGCGTTGTGCTGAACGCCTGCATTCCCGAAGAGAAACTTTCCGAATTCGGTAACATCATCATGAGCAACTTCCCGGGAAGCAGTTTTGAAATCAACCGTCAGGACGCAACGAGGCTTTACACGGACGCGACCAAACGCATCGAATCACTCAGACTCATGGCGGAGCGCCTGAACAGCCTGATCGACACCGCGCAGGCGGAAGAGTTACCGGATCTGTACGACCAATTGAACCGCACTTATGATGAGATCGATGAACTCTGCGTATCTGTCGACAGTTACGGACGCGAAAGCATCTACGCGGATACGGAGATCCTCATCCGGGAAGCACACGAGGCGGGATTCGGTGAGAAACTGAAAAACGCTTTCGGAAATCTCGGTGACGGGTTCTTTACCGACGCGGGTGTGACCGCTTGCATCCTTCTGCCCGTCATCGCCATAGCAGTCATTATCGTTCTGATACTGAGAAAGAAACACTAAGGAGAATCAAGATGAAGAAGATCATGAAAATCGCTGCCCTCGCGCTCAGCCTCATGCTCGTTGTATGCGCTGCCGCGGAGACGAAAATCACCGTGAACGGAACGGGCATCGCTTATGTCCCCGCAGATGTCGCCGTCGTGCAGGTGGGTGCCAGAATCAACAGCGACTCCGTAAAGGATGCCCAGAACCAGGTCAATGAGATCATCAAAGCCATCCGCGAAAGCCTCATCGAAAACGGCATCGCGGAAGAGGACATCAACACGGACCGCATCTATGTGACCCCCCGCTATAACTATTCCGACGGCATGGAAGAGATCGTGGGCTACATGGCGTATTCCTATCTCTCTGTCAAAACGGAGAAGATGGATGCCATCGGTACCATCGTGGATCTCGCCCTTGACGCAGGCGCGAACATGCTGGAAAACATCACTTTCTCATCGAAGGATACGACTCTCGCCGAGGAAGAATCCCTGACAGACGCGGTGCTCGACGCGCGCAGGGACGCGGAAATCATCGCGAAGGCGGCTGGACTCGAGATTGTGTCCATCGATACCATCAGCGAGGGTTACTCCTATTCCGCAGACAGCGGATCCAATGTGTTCTATAAATCCACCGCAGCAGGTGTTGTGGAAGAAGCCGCGGCAGATTTCGACGCACCGACCTTCGTTCAGGCAGCGAAACTTCAGGTAACCAGTCAGGTAACCGTAGTATTTAACTGCAAATAGTTGACAAAAACGGTATTCTCAACTATAATAAATCTATTACAGTTAAAGGAGTCAGTTATGGAAGAGAATACCGAACTCGATCTTGTTGTCTTTAAGGACGATAACGATAACGAAGTGACCATGGAGGTCCTCGATTATTTCTTCTACGAGGGCGAGGAATATGCAACGCTCGTGGAATACGATCCCGACAGCGCCTGCAATTCCTGCGACAAGACCGCATGCGAATGCTGCGAAGAAGATGAAGGTCCTCTTGATGTCACCATCATGAAGATCGTTCCGGTCGGTGATGACGAAGAAGAATTCGTTCCCGTTGACGAAGCACTCGGTCAGAAACTGATCGACCTGCTCAACAGCGGCGCGTTCGACGACGCAGACGACGAAGAAGAATAAAAGACACCCGGCCTTGTGCCGGGTTTTATGATTTATGGATAAAATCATCAAAAATGCTTACGCGAAGATAAACTGGTCTCTTCTTATTACGGGACGGCTGGAAAACGCCTATCATGAACTCGATATGCTCATGCAGGAAATTGACCTGCATGATGCGCTCATGCTTGAAAAAGCGGAGAAGACCGAACTGTTCGTGAACGGCATGCCTTCCGATGATGCAGGCAATCTTGTGGTCAAGGCCATTACGGCCCTGTCCCGTGAATGCGGAAGAGATCTGACCGTGCGGGCAAGATTGACAAAGGTGATTCCTTCAAGAGCCGGTCTCGGCGGCGGAAGCGCCGACTGTGCGCAGACGCTGCTCATGATGAATGAACTGTTCGAATTGAATATTTCAATGGACAGAATGAATGTCATCGCAACTGCTCTCGGTGCTGATGTGCCGTTCTTCCTGCACGGAGGGCTTTGCCGCGTGAGAGGTATCGGCGAAAAGGTTGAGCCCGTAACGGGCGCTTCTTCGTTTCCAATTGTCATAAAGCATGTGGGGGATGGACTTTCAACGCCCGAAGTCTACCGCAAATGCGATGAAATCGGTTTTGAAACGCCCGGCGCAGATACGGAAAAGACGCTTCGTAGTATCCTGAACCGGGATTTGCCGGAAGTAAAAAAACACAGTGCGAACGCGTTGGAAAAAGCGGCATTCGCACTGGATGAAAGGATTCCGGCTGCCATGGAAAAACTGTATGAACAAGGCGCTCTCTATGCCCGCATGAGCGGCAGCGGCTCCGCGGTCTACGGCGTGTTTGAAAATGAAACATCCGCGAGGCGGGCGGCTGAAGCAATATCGGGCAGCATAATGAGTTTTACCCGCGCGTAGAAGCAACCGTTTCGTGAGCGATTTCCTTGAGCAGCTCCATCAGTCCCTTGTCGGGTTCGGACCCCTCAAGGGGCTTTTGCTGTATGATGCCGTTCACTTTGCCGAGATACCGGACATCCATCGGAACGAAAGTGTTTTTCCTCACATCGTTGCCGGTCAAAAACTCATACCATACCGCACCTGCCAGATAGCGTCCCAGTCTCCAGCCGAGGTGGAAGCCATCGCGCGAAAGTTGGGTGCCGCCCTTTTCGGGATCGAAAAGAGGATTGCTGCGGGCAGTCTGCACGGCATCGCCCACGGGAATGACGCGTGAAGAGAGTGCTTCGGCCGCCTTGAAATAGCACTCATGCAGGCGGGCGTGCATTTCATTACGGTCACTGTTGTAATTCACAAACGCGTGATGGGTGGAATTGTACTCATAGGCCCATGTCTCATGAATGACCAATTCCGCCTTGGGGCAAATGCTCTTGACATATTCCGCGAGGTCGGTCAGATGGGGCACATAAGTATCCCAGATGCCGCTGAAATGACTACCCTGCTGGAGCGTGATAATGTCCCACTCCTCGTCTTGAAGACCGGTCAGCAGGGGAGTATAACCCAGAGACTCATTGTTTCTGTAATACTCATAGGCAGGCAGACCGGACCGCATATTTTCGCAGTGGCGGTCAAGTGTACAGCCACCGATGTAAAGAATGCCGAGTTGGATATCGACTCCGTCCGCATTTGCGATATGACGAACGAAACGCTGCGCATCGACGGAAAAACTGTTTCCGATGGATAAAATTTTCATATCATCGCCTCCGAAAAGCGATTATAGCACGATTTTAGCATATTTACAATACATATGTAATTTGCGTTCAGGATTTTTTAGCATCATGGATGTATAATAATATATAAAAGGGGTGATATTCACATGACCAAAAAACTGATCGCGATCGTGCTTGTTCTTGTAACTGTGATGTGCGCGGTAAGCGCTTGTGCGGAATCTGTGAAACTGCAGTATTCCACTTCATCTCTGACGCTGCGTAAAGGTCCAGGCACGCAGTATGAAGCGGTAGGATATCTTTCCGACGGCCAGTACATTACCGTAACGGCAAAAGGCGGCATTTGGTCCGAAGTGATGACTTCCGGCGGAAAAGTCGGATATATCAAAAATGTCTACATCAAGGGCATCGGAAGCCAGTACGCGGACGGTACGACTTACTATTCCAAGTCCTATACCGGCAACGTGACCACCAAGTATTCCACCAGCACCGTTGCGCTCCGCGCGGGAGCGAGCACTTCCTGTGCCAAAATTGCCAATATCAAAAGCGGCAAGAAAGTGACCGTCATCGGAAAGAACGGCAACTGGTATCTGGTGAAACTCTCCGACGGCACCAACGGTTTCATGTCAGCCAATTACATTAAAACAAGCGCTGTTACTCCTTCCGGCAAAACTTATGCAACCGTGAACGCGTCCAACCTGAACATGCGTTCCGGCGCCGGAACGGGTTACAAGATCATGACCACACTCAAAAAGGGGACGAAGGTGGAACTCATCGCGAAGTATTCTTCTTCCTGGTGGGTGGTCAAATACGGATCCTATACCGGATATATGTCCGCCAAATATCTGAAGGAAGTCAAGTAAAAACAAGCCCCGCTTCGGCGGGGCTTTGTTTTATCTGTACTCGGGATAAATATCCAGCGTCGCAAAGTAATCTTCAGGCGTTTCGGCTCGGCGGATCAGACGGAATTCGCTATTATCCATGAGCAGAACCTCGGCGCTTTTCAGTCTGCCGTTGTAGTTATAACCCATGCTGTATCCGTGCGCGCCCGTGTCGTGGATGATGAGCAGATCGCCCATCTCTACTTTGGGCATCTGGCGCAGAATGGCAAACTTGTCATTGTTTTCGCAGAGGGAACCGACCACATCATAGGTTTCGGTGCAGGGGGCGTCTTCCTTGCCTGCTACGGTGATATGATGATACGCGCCGTACATGGCGGGACGCATGAGATTGGAAGCGCACGCATCCACGCCGATATATGCGGGGTAAATGTGCTTCTCATGAATTGCGCGGGTGATGAGCCAACCGATGGGACCGGTCATATATCTCCCGAGTTCGCTTGTCACGGAGATGGTATCTTCATCCGTGAAAATGCGCTCATACTGCTGCCTTACCAGATCGCCGACACGGGCGATGTCCGTTTCTTTGTCCTCCGGACGGTAAGGGATGCCGACGCCGCCGGAAAGGTTGATCATGAAGATCTCGCAGCCGGTTTGCATGCGCAGTTCCTTTGCCAGTTCCATCAGAATGGCGGCGTTTGTGGGATAATAGGTGTCCTCGGTCGTATTGCTTGCCAGGAACGCGTGCAGTGCGAAACGCTTTACGCCTTTTTCCATCAGAATCTTGACCGCGTCGAAAATCTGCGCTTTGGTCATGCCGTACTTCGATTCGCCCGGACTGCCCATGACGAAGTTGCCTAGTTTGAACTCTCCGCCGGGATTGTACCTGAGGCACACACGCTCGGGTACGCCGCATTCTCTGATCATCTGATCGATGAGCGTGATGTCATCAAGATTGATAATGGCGCCCAGTTTTGCCGCGTAAGCAAATTCACCCGCAGGTGTTTCGTTTGATGAGAACATGATCTCATCGCAGGAAAATCCCGCTTTTTCCGCAAGCAGCAGTTCGCAAAGCGATGCGCAGTCCACGCCGCAGCCTTCCTCTTTCAAAATGGCGAGGATGGCGGGATTCGGACATGCTTTTACGGCATAGTATTCCCGATAGCCCTTATTCCACTTGAAAGCGCTGTACAGCGCACGGGTGCGCTTACGAAGAAGCGGCTCGGAATAGAGATGGAAGGGAGTAGGGTAGACGCGTGCGATCTTTTCCAGAATCTCCTTGGAAGGCGCATACTTTCTCATAATGTCTCTCCGTATTTTTGATACGCTTCATTATATCCATGAAATCGGGTCCGTCAATAGAAACAGAGTTATTTTTAGGTTTTAAGGTAGGAAAATCAATACGCTTGTAGAATTATTCCGCATCAAAACAAAAAGAGGTACCGATATGTTTACTGCAGATACACATTGCGATACACTGTACTCACTCGCCAAAGGCGAAGACCCTTCCAAACTGATGGTAAGCAAAACAAAGATGGAGAAAGGAAATGTCGGTCTCCAGACTTTTGCGATGTTTACGGGCTCAAAAGGCCCGAAAGGAACGCCGTATCAGGACGCGCTCGACATGATCGCCTGCACCGACCGCCTTGATATCCCCATGCTGCTTGGGAGGCTCCCGAAAGAGCCTCCCAAGGTTCCGACGGGAATTATATCCATCGAAGGCGGAGAGGCTCTGGAAGGCAAAATCGAGCGTCTCAAAGAATTCTATGAAAAAACAGGCCTTCGTATGATCGCGCTTACCTGGAACTTTGAAAATGAAATCGGCTTCCCGGCGAAACTCGGTCCCGATCCGGGACTCAAACCTTTCGGATTCGAACTGCTCTCCGAAATGGATAAACTCGGGATTTATGCCGATGTTTCCCATCTTAATGAGCAGGGATTCTGGGATGTTGTGGATAACATGACGCTTCCGCCCATTGCCAGCCATTCCAATGCCCGCGCGCTCTGCGATGTGCCGAGGAATCTCTATGACGAACAGATCAAGGCGGTCATCAACAAAGGCGGATATATCGGTATCAATTTCTATACCCATTTCCTGACGAAGACGGGTAGATCCGATATTGATGATGTGCTGCGCCATATTGACCATATAGCAGACCTCGGCGGCCTCGATGTGCTCGGTTTCGGATCCGACTTTGACGGAATCGAAAGCTGGCCCGAAGGTCTCGAAGATTCCTCCTGCTTCCCGAATCTCATTGACGCGCTTCTCAAACACGGATACACGCAAAAGCAGGTGGAAAACATGGCGGGAATGAATCTGTGGCGTCTGCTGAAGAAAGCCGATGATCTGAGAAAGTACGATGAGATTTAAGCATATATTTGCTTTGGCGCTTGCGCTGATCCTCGTTGTTTCGGCGGCATTTGTATTCCTGTTTTCGGACAAATGTGCCGTGACAAAGACAAAGGACGAGTTTGTGATCTGGGCAGATTCCTATCCGCTATTTGCGCTGGCAAGCCGTATCGTGAAGGATGTTCCGGGCATGAGCATCATCTATCCGCTTCAGCCGCAGGACGAAGGAATGGAACAGTATACTCTTTCCGACTGGGACAAGGCAATCATCGCGGGATGCGATGTGATCATGCTGAACGGCGGCGGTTACGAAAGTTTCGAAGCGGATGTCGTATGCGGCGACAAACCCGTCATCACGGCTGTGAGCGGACTCAAATACACCGTCGAGGGCTTAAATATATACGGAAACGGCGGGGGAGAACCCATCACGGATCCCTACTTATATTTGAGCATAGACGGCGCGAGACAAATGTTGGAAGCGATAACCGCGAACATGCTGGCGCTTGACGAAGTTTATACCGCACGGTATTACACGAATTTATCCGAAGCGAACGCGTATCTCGATACGATTGAAGAGCAGATAAATGCTTATAAAATCGATACACCCGTTCCCGCTGCCGTCGCGCATAAGTCGCTTTTCTATTCGGCAGAAGAGTGCGGACTTGACTGCACATATATTATCGACCGCGAACCGGCATCGTGTCCGGGAGATAATGAACTGAATGAAATCCTAGCCGATTTGACCGAAGCAGGGGTCTCTGTAATACTTGCGGAAAAACAAGCTCCATACGAGTTTACTGCTTTCTTCGAACAGAACGGCATTACGGTTATCAGCGTGGATCTGATGACTTCATTGACTGCGCAGGACGGCATCGATGCCTTCGGAAACACACTTGCGGACAACGCAAAACAAGTCTATACGAGGTTGACCCAGTGAAAAAAGTAACGATTTATACGGACGGAGCCTGTTCCGGTAATCCCGGCCCGGGAGGCTGGGGCGCAGTGCTTCTGTACGGCGCTGCAAGGCGTGAATTGGGCGGCGGAGAAATTCACACGACAAATAACCGCATGGAGATTATGGCGGCAATTAAGGCTCTCAGAGAACTCAACAGAAGCTGCGAAGTGGAACTGTATTCCGACAGCGCTTATCTCATAGACGCCCATCTGAAAGGCTGGCTCACATCATGGCAGAAAAACAACTGGAAACACAAAGACAGTCACGGGAAAATGACCGAAGTTATGAATAAAGACCTGTGGCAGGAACTGCTCATAGAGGAGTCCCGCCACAGCGTCATATGGCATAAAGTGAGCGGTCATGCGGGTGTGGATGAAAATGAACGATGCGACAAAATCGCCACTTCTCACGCCGCGCTTCAGGCTCAGTTGTTATCCGGTTGCGAAGGTGGAACGGAAGATTGATTCTCTGTTTCCTGCGCGTCCGTCTGCGTTGAAAGTTTCACGCGGGTGGACGCGAATTTTCTGCGTTCTTCGTTCATGGCGGCGTAATGACGCCGTGTCGTATTGATATCCGAGTGGCCGAGAACATCCGCTACAAGGTAGATATCACCGACTTCGTTATACAGATTCGTACCGAAGGTCGAGCGCAGTTTGTGCGGGCTGATGCGTTTTTTGAGCGGTGCGGCGATAGTGGCGTACTTCTTGACCATATTTTCGACTGCTCGGACGGTGATGCGTTTCTTTTGAAGCGACAGGAACAGTGCATCTTCGTGACCGGGGCAGGCGTCCGTATCAAGTCGCTCATCCAGATAAGCCCGAAGTGCGGGAATGATCTCATCTGGCAGGTACAAAATGACCTGATTGCCGCCTTTGCGAGTCACCAGAAAACTGCCGTCATCCAGGTTCAAATCGTCGATATTCATGCCGACACACTCTGAAACGCGAATTCCCGTGCCCAAAAACAGCGAAATCATCGCCAAATCGCGTTTTTGCGTGAGTTCATGGAACTTTTGCTGCCTTTGAGACAAATTTTCTCCCTTTTCCGCTTCTGTTAACATGATGTTAACCTCATCCATATCAAGACGCAGGATCGGTTTTTCGTGCCGTTTGGGGGCGTCGACAAGGGCAGTCACATCGGAAGGAATGATGCCTTGTTTGAACATCCATTTGAAAAAGGAACGGATGGAATAGAATTTCCGCATCTTTCCGACATCC
Organism: Clostridia bacterium; assembly: GCA_045598325.1. GTDB lineage: Bacteria > Bacillota > Clostridia > Christensenellales > Aristaeellaceae > RUG14130. The sequence continues at coordinate 60,700 of JAZLLT010000057.1, forward strand.
TGGTTGGTTACCATGGAATCGTCTTCGTTAAAGTAGACGGACAGGTAATCAAGGAAGCGGCTGATATCCCGCGCTGTGATGGATGCAAAATCTTTGTCTGTCCAGGCAATCAGTTCCTTGGCGGAAAAACGCGGAACTTCCTTTTGAAGATAAGAAAAGAACAGACGAAGATCGTGAACATAAGCGTAGCGTGTCAGCGGCTGTGTAGACGGGTTGATGGCGATGATGTAATCGTATACGGCGTTCGGCAATTCCGAAACGATGCTGCGTGTCATCATCTCGATTTCGATGCCGTGCTCGCGGGCATAAGGCATGTTGGACGGCATATCGGCCATAACCTCCATTTTAGGTCTATTTATTCGTAAAACCTGACTTTTACGAATAAATGAAGTTTATCACCTATCGCCCGTTTTGTCAAGAGAGAATTATATTTTTCACGGATGGCATATGTTCGGGAATGCGTGATTATATAGATTATGAACAACAAATATAATCCAAAGACGAATTGGCTGTAGACATAAAAAAGACACCGTACATTTCGTACGGTGTCTTTTGTCATCTTATGCTCTTGTTGCGAGAAGTTCCGCGATTTCGATGCAGTTGGTGGCAGCGCCCTTGCGTACCTGATCTCCGCAGCACCAGAGCGCGATGCCCTTATCGCCGCAAAGCAGATCTCTGCGGATGCGTCCGACGAAGACCAGATCCTGATCGGAAGTATCAAGCGGCGTCGGATAATTGCGTCCGCCTATGTCCTCCGCAAGAACGCAGCCGGGTGCTTCTTTGATTGCCTGCTTAGCCTCTTCAATAGACATTGCCTCGGCAAGTTTCATCTGGACGCTGATGGAATGGGAACGCATGACGGGAACGCGCACGCAGGTGCAGCAGACATTGAGTTCAGGCAGATGTAGGATCTTTCTCCCCTCGTTCTGCATCTTCATTTCTTCCGTCGTGTAGCCGTTTTCCAGTTCATCGCCGATGCGCGGTATGACATTGGAAAGTATCTGGCACGGGAAAATACTGACTTCCTTTGCTTCGCCCTTGACTTCCGCATTCATCTGCTGTTCCAGTTCCACGATGCCTTCACGGCCCGCGCCGGAAACCGCCTGATAAGTGCAGGCAACCATGGATTCGATTTTGACTTTACGGGCAATGCCGGAAATCGCCATCAGTGTGACGATGGTGGAACAATTGGGGTTGGCAATGATGCCCTTATTCTGAAATGCGTCATCGGGGTTGATCTGCGGGATGACCAGCGGCACATCGTCGCAGAGACGGAACGCGGATGAATTGTCGATGTAGACCGCGCCTGCCTTGACGACAGCGGGAGCGAATTTCTTGCTCATGGCGTTGGAAACGGCGCCGAGAACAAAATCCATGCCTTCAAAGGACTGCTCGGTAGCCTCTTCGATGACAATTTCTTTATCTCCGAACGGGACTTTTTTTCCTGCGCTGTTGGCGCTGGCGAGCGCTTTTACGGTCCCTACGGGGAATTTGCGCTCGTAAAGCACCTTGAGCATTTCGCGTCCGACCGCACCGGTCGCGCCGAGGATTGCGATGTTGAACTTTTTCATGTTTATATCCACCTTTCGTTATAATCAGATAATAGCGGCGAAGAGATCGGTTTCGTTATCAAGGCGCGTCTTCAGTTCCTGCGCCGTCATCGGAACGGTTTCAAAGGAAACATAATCACCGGTTTTGCCGATTTCCTTGCAATCTGCAAAGTTACTGCCTAAAACGAAAGGAACGCGCACATAATAGCGGTTTCTTTCCGTACATTCCACTTTAGAAATAACAGTATCATCCGGCAGCATTAACTTGTCACCCGCTGCGATGGCTTCAGCGTCGCGGAGGATATTTCCCGCGGTCGGATATCTGCCGGCGCCTTGTCCGGTAAAGGAAAATTGACCGATGCTCTCCCCTTCATACCACGCGATGTTGATGTTTTTGCGGATGCCGCTTTCAATGCGGTCCGCACCGATCAATTCGGGCATCACGCGCGCATCGAGATTCAGTCCGTCAAAACTCGCTTTCGCGGTCAGACGGTAGATCTTGCCGTTTGCCTTCGCGTAGTCGATATCATTCTGTTTCATGTGTCCGATACCGAAAGTCGGTATATCGGAAGGCTTCGGCATTTTGCTGAAAGCGACAGCACAGGCAAGCGTCAGTTTGCGTTGGGTATCAAGCCCCTCCACATCGGCAGTCGGATCTTTCTCGGCGTAGCCCAGTTCCTGCGCCTCTTTCAAGGCATCTTCATAACCTTTGCCGTATGTGAAAATACTGTCGAGAATGAAGTTGGTCGTACCGTTCAAGATGCCGCCGACGGATACGATCTTGTCGCAGGTTTTGATTTTTCCGAGGTTATAAAGATACGGGATTCCTCCTCCGCAGGATGCGGAGAACAGGAACGCCTTGTCCTTTCTGCGTGCTCTCTCAGCAAGATCCATGCCGTATTCGCTTACGAGGAATTTGTTTGCAGTCACATAGTTTTTTCCGCTTTCGATGCAGGCGACCGCATATTCATACGCAGGATGCAGACCGCCCATCGTTTCTACGACGGTTACGATTTCGTCATCATTTACGATATCGTTGATGTCCGTGGTCATGTTATCCATCCAAACGCGGATATCAAGGATCTTTTTCACTTCCGGAGCGTTGCTTTTACGGGCGAGTTCGTATACGCCATTTCCTATGGTGCCGAGTCCGAGTATGGCAATTTTCATGATTTCATCCCCATTCGAAAATTTAACCTGTCCGTCATACAGATACACTTGTAATTGAACGAAAAACATTGTATCATAAAATACGCGTAATTGCAAGAATACCGGAGGTAAAGAATATGTCAAAGTTTTTCAGCACGCGGGATAAAAACGCTTCCGTATGCGCAAGAGAAGCGGTTGTAAAGGGACTTTCGCCCGATGGCGGTCTTTTTGTGCCGGAAACATTGCCGTCCTTGGATGTAAACACTCTTTTGAATTGTTCTTATCCCGAGATCGCAGAGCGTATCCTATCCGCGTTTTTTACCGATTTTTCCGGGGAGGATATCCGTTTATCCTGCGATGAGGCTTACCGTTACCATTTCGATACGCCGGAAGTTTGCTCCGTTATCAAAAAAGGAGATTTGTTTTTCACGGAACTGTTCCACGGAGAGACCTGCGCGTTCAAGGATATTGCGCTTTCGATTCTGCCCCGCCTCATGGTCCGTGCCCAGAAATCTCTCGGGATCGATGACAAAATATTGATCCTGACCGCCACATCGGGCGATACCGGATCTGCCGCCATGAACGGATTCAAAGATGTCGGCGGAACGGGCATCATCACCTTCTATCCTTATGGCGGAGTAAGCCCCATTCAACGGCGCCAGATGGTCTGCATGGAAGGTCATAATGTAACCGCATGCGCCGTAAAAGGCAACTTTGACGACTGCCAGAGCGCCGTTAAAAAGGCTTTCACGAATCTTCCCGCAATGGACGGGCTGCGCCTTTCCAGCGCCAACTCCATCAATATCGCGCGTCTTGTACCTCAAATCGGTTATTATTATGCTACCTATATTTCGCTTGTGAAAAGAGGCGAACTGAAGAACGGCGAACAGCTTTCCTTCATCGTACCCACCGGAAACTTCGGTGATATCCTTGCAGGCTTCTATGCCAAGAAAATGGGTCTTCCCATCGGAAAACTTGTTTGCGCGTCCAACGCGAATAATGTTTTGACCGACTTCCTGAATACGGGTGTTTACGATAAACGCCGTGAATTTTTGAAGACAGTATCGCCCTCTATGGATATCCTGATTTCCAGTAACCTGGAGCGTTTGCTATACTATGTCCAGGACGACGATGCCGATACCGTAGCAAGGCAGATGAGGGAACTGAAAGAAAACGGCATTTACAGCGTAGACGGAAAAGTACTTGCCGGGATCAAAGAGACTTTCGAAGCCTACTGCTGTGATGACGATATCACCCGGAAGACGATCCGCGAATTCTACGGTCAGAACGGTTATGTCCTCGATCCTCATACTGCCGTAGCCGTCGCCTGCGCAGAGAAGTTCAAAAAGAAAGAACCCGGAACAAAGTGCGCGGTGCTCTCGACTGCCTCTCCATTCAAATTCCCGTCTGTCATCTTTGACGCGCTTTCCCTTCCGAAGACGGATGACGCGTTTATGATGCTGGACATCCTCTCCGAAAAGACCGGCACGCCGGTTCCGGGAATCATGAACCGGATCAAAAACGCCAACGAACTTCATACCGATGTCATCGAAAAAGAAGAAATCGAGAGTTATGTGCTCGCCAAGGGCAAGGAACTGTTTTAGGAGGAGAATATGAGTTACCTTTGCGTAGATACCTGCGTGCTTCCCGATTATTTTGAGAAAGTGATCGCCACCAAGAGATGCCTGGAAAGCGGAAGGACGCATAATGTGAGCGAAGCCGCGAGACTGAACGGCATTTCCCGCAGCACCTACTATAAGTATAAGGATTATGTGTTTGAAACCGGAAGCAATACCGGTTCGCATTGCGGTACTTTCCTTATGCTGCTAAGCCATGAAAAAGGCATTCTGTCGAGCGTACTCTCCATCTTTTCAGACGCGGGTGCGAACATCCTTACAATCTCCCAGTCTATCCCCATCAGCAACATGGCTTCCGTCACTTTAACAGCGGACCTGAGTCAAATGAACTGTGATATAGACGAACTCATGAAGCATCTCGAACAGTTGAACGGTCTTGACCAGATTCAACTTGTTGCGATGAATTGAGGTGTCTCATGTTTACCATCATTGTCAACCCCACTTCCGGAGGGCGCAAGGCAAACCGTGTGCTTCCCCAGATCGAATCGATCCTGCGGAACAGAAACATGGTCTATACGCTTATCGAAACGCCTTATCCTACGGAAAAAGAAATGCTTGCACATGTTCCGTGCAGCGCAGACGACACCGTGTGCATTGTCGGCGGAGACGGAACGGTTCTCAATATACTCAACTGTCTTCCAGGCCACGAGATGACGCTCATCTGTGTCCCCTGCGGTACGGGAAATGATTTTGTGAAGACGCTGAAATTGCCGCCGGATCCCGTGGAAGCATTTATGAAACAACTGGACGGTACCCGTACCCCGATCGACTTTGCAAAAGCGGGTTCGACTTACTTTATTAATATCTTCGGCACGGGTTTCGATGTGGATGTGCTCAAACAGCTTGAAGCGTTCAAAATCAAATTCACGGGACTGAAGGCGTACCTGAAAGCTTTGGTTCAGGCGATCAAATTCTATAAACCCGTTAAGTGCATGGTGAGCGTTGACGGCGGTGAATTTGCGGAGAAAGAAGTATCGACGCTTATGGTCGGCAACGGACAATATCTCGGCGGAGGCATGCGTGCCGTGCCGGACGGGGATCCCTTTGACGGTGTTTTCAATGTAATCGAAATCGCACCAGTAACGAAACTGCAGCTCATCCGGTTCCTTCCGAGATTTCTGAAAGGTTCGCATGTGCAGATGCCCATCACAAAATGCTACACATGCAAGAATATCCGCCTGAAAGCGGATGATCTGGAATACCAGTTGGACGGCGAAATCATGTCATCGAAGGAAGTGGAAATCGATATCCTGCATGGCGTATTGCATTACAAACTGTAAAAGAAAACCGGTCCGAACGGACCGGTTTTCTTATTTGAGTGCGTCTTCGATGACTTGGGCGATATCGTTGCCCTGCATCTTGATGGAGCCTCGCGGTGCATTGAGCAGCGTCTCGCAGGCGTAGGTATACGCGTTGATTTTATTCTGTATTTCGTATTCGCGTTCGCGTTTGTTCTCCGTACCGACAGCGATCATGGAAATATCATCGGTCAGTTCGCTGGAAAGACGGAGCAGGATGTTTCCCATTTCACGGGTGAACTTCGTGAAGAACAGGTTTTCGCTCATGCCCTCTTCGATGGCTTCCCCCATCATGGCGCTCATCTTGTCGCGGGTCGCCATTGCCATATGCTCTCGCAGCATGGACTGCTGCTGGCGGTATGCCACATCCAGCATGATGGAAATGAATTCGGGCGTATTATCACGGAAGTAGGATGAGCCGGAAAGAACGGCGTTCAGTTTGTCGATTCCGCGAAGACCGTTTTCGATGATCGTTTTACGGCAGGCATTGGCATAGCCCTCCACGCGTCTTTCACAGATGGCGTCAAGCAAAGACAACTTGCTTTCAAAATGATGATAGAAGCCGCCCTTGCTGAGGTTCAGTTCATCAAGCACATCCTGTACAGATGTGTTTTCATATCCCCGCTTGTAGAACAGATCCTCCGCCGCATCGATAATGGCTGCTTTTCTTAACTCGCCCTTACGCACTTTCGTTCACCGTCCGCTTTTGTATGGGTAGAAAACCTACCGAAGTCTGAAAATATTATACAAAACCGAACAGAGTCTGTCAATAGGCTTACGAAAGTTTTAAGTAAATATTTCAAAATTATGACATAGAAATATCAATCCTTTTCGAAGAGCAGATTCTCGGTGAAGATATCTTCGAATTCTTTCTGTGCGGACAGTTCGATATACCTAATGCTGCTGCGAAGGCTGTCCGCGCGCATTCTGGAATTGCGGCTCAAGGCCATCAGTTTTGCGCCGTCACCCGCGGCATTTCCGACAGTTCTGACTTTGGATTCGAACGCTTTCGGCAGCATGCCGATTTTGCAGGCGGAGGATACTTTGATATAATTGCCGAAGCCTCCGGCAATCAGTACTTCCTCCACATCTTCTGCTTGAATGCCTGCGTTTTCCAGCAGAATGGCAATGCCCGCAGCAATCGCCGCTTTTGCGAGTTGCACCTCACGGATATCGGCTGGCTCGATATAGACATTCTTGCTGATGTATAATCGTTCCTTCATTCTGCCCGAAGGAGAAATGAGACCGTCTTCAATGAGCAGAGCGACGGCATCGACAAGCGCACTTCCGCAAAGAGATGCAGGCTCGGATTCGCCGATGGATGTATAGGCAGGATTCCCGTTTGCGTCTATGAAAACATGGTCGATGGCACCTTCTGCCGCGCCGCTG
>JAZLLT010000058.1:0-7030 GCA_045598325.1 Clostridia bacterium
CGTCAGCAGCAATTATTGCTCTTCCTGCTCGTCGCTGTAGCCCAGTTCCTGCATGCGTCTGTCGAGGTTGACGGAGATACCGTCCACCTGCTTGCGCAGGGCGTAGAACAGGTTCACGCAATCCTTGACCGCGCCGGCGCGCATGTTGTTGGCTTCGCTGCGGACACGGGCCTTGATCTCCTTGGCTTCCTTTTGGGCGCCGCGGGTGATTTCGCTTTCGGAAACCAGTTTCTCGGCGCGGGCCTTCGCCTTTTCCACGATGCCGTGCGCATGCTCCTTCGCCTCTTCGAGAATCCCCGCCGCGTCGGCATTGGCCTTCTCAACGATGGAATCCGCCTCGTGCTCCGCGGTCTCGCGGATCTTGCGGGCGCGCTCCTTGGCGGCGTTCACTTTGTTCTCCGCCATCTTCTCGGCGTTCAGCATGATGCGCTCTTTTTCACGGTTGGTGCGGGCGCCGTACTGGATACCTACGGGGATGTTCTGGCGGATATTGTCCACGATCTCAAGGCAGCCTTCCACATCGACCTTGGGCTTCTGCATGAAGCCGTTCCCGCCGGTGGGCTTGCTGAGCGCCTCGGTGAGGTAATCCAGCAGGGTCATGACATACTCGCTCTCATCGGGTTCGCCGTCTTCTTCCTGCTCGGTCTCGGGATCGGCTTCCTCGCCGTAACCGGCTTCGGGTTCTTCCTCTGCTTCGGCATACTCCGCTTCTTCCTCGGCGTATTCCTCTTCCTCATCGGCATAGCCGTCTTCGTACGCTTCGGCGGGCTCTTCGGAAACTTCCTCCTGCTCCCACTCCTGCTGCTCGACTTCTTCCTCCATCACTTCTTCGGAGGTCTCTTCGGGCTGCTGCTCCTGTTCGGGCTGCTCGTACTCGTTCAACCAATCGGCGTTCATGCTTTACTCTCCTTTATGATCGTATCAATGATATTTTGTTTTATTTCAGGCGGGACGAAGGGACCGATGTCTCCCCCGTTTCGTGCCACATCCATGACCAGACTCGATGCCACGCTGCCCAGACCGTCTTCGGCGGTCATCAGCAGCGTTTCGATGCCGGTGAGCGCGCGGTTGACTTCCGCGATGCGCTTTTCATACTCGAAATCCGCCGTATCCCGCACACCGCGCAGTAGCACATCCGCGTGCAGTTCTTTGGCGAGATTGACGGTAAGTCCGCTCCCCACGACCACCTTTACATTCGGGATGCCGGTCAGACACTTTTCCAGCATCTCCTTGCGCTGTTCCGCGCTGATGGTGTAGGTCTTTTCGGCGTTCACCATGATAGCGGCGACGACTTCGTCATACAGGCCCGCGGCGCGTTTCAGAACGGAAATATGTCCGTTTGTGGGCGGGTGGAACGACCCGGCGAACAGTGCCTTCATTTAATCCCTCTTTTTCAGAAAATCCACCTGCGTCTCGCGGTACACGCGGGTATCGTACACCATGAGGCTTTCCGCGTAGTCGGGCTTTGTTTCGCCCAGCCGCTCGGACACGATGACCGCGTCCTCGGAAAGCATGCGATGCTCCGTCAGGAAGCGGGTGGCGATACCGTAGGTCTCGGTCATGGCATAGGGCGGATCCAGAAAGACGAGATCGAACTGCCGGTCCGCAATCCGGGGGAGCGCCTGACGATAGTCGGCTTTCAGGAAAGTAACGCCGTCCCTGCCCTTCATGACAGTTTCGATATTGCGGGTGATCGCCTGCGCCGCCTTCGCGCTACTGTCGCAGATGACCGCGGATGCCGCGCCTCTGCTCATGGCTTCCAGCGCCAGCGCGCCCGTGCCGCCGAACAGATCCAGCACACGGGAACCGGGCACCAGTCGCATCAGGATATTGAACAGGGATTCCCGGGTTTTATCCGCCGTGGGACGGGTGGTGTTGCCCTCCGGCGCCACGATGGTCCTTCCCCGGGCGTCACCTCCGATGATACGCACGCATAATCCTCCGAGTATGGCTGTATTATATCACATGATTGCAAAATTATCAAGCGTTTATTTCAAATCTGTTTCAAATTTCGGGTCCGCGGGTCTTGTGCTGCTTGGGACCGCCGAACATCTTGAGTTTCTTCTTCTTTTTGCGGGAACCCTTCAGCATATCCTTCACGGTCTTTTCACGCAGTCTCGGTCCCTGCAGATAGCCCACGCACATCGCGGCGGGCGGCAGGATGGCGGCGGGGATGAACAGCCAGCGCATGAGGGTGAGGGACGACACATCCAAGGCGGAGCCGTAAGCGCCGATGCCCTTCAGGGAAGAGGTGAGCCCCTCCACGCCGACGGAGCCGAAATCGAACGCGCCCAAGATGGCGAGGGTGGCTTTCTTCGCGCCCTCAATCTCGGTGACGATGCTCTCGGTGCACCAGCGGGTCATGAAGGCGCAGGGCAGATTGAAGAAGCGGGTGACGACGCCGATGACGGTTTCCTGCGCGCCTTCATTGGCAAAAACGATGTTCACGATTGCCAGCAGAACGAGGGGCGCGGCGAGGATGATCGCGGCGCAAACTCCCTTTTTCGGCTCGTAGACCTCTTTTTCAAGATTGTCCGAAACGGTCTTGTTTTCCGCTTTCAGTTTATTCACGGTATCCCGCACGGTGCAGGCATGCTCGCCGAAGCCGCAGCCTTCGCCGTACATAACGATCACATAGGCGGCATAGAGCAGCGCGCCCATGACGACGGAGAGCGTGAGCCCACCCACGAAGGAACACATCGCGCAGACGATCGCCATCACGATGTGCATGAGGATGCCTTTTTTGATCATGTCAGCCATTTTGAGTCTCCTGTTTTACATATCTTTCCACACGGGCGGAAAAGCCCAGCATGATTTCGTATGGGATGGTCCCGGCAAGAGATGCCAGTTCGTCGGGGGTGATGGTCTCCTCCCCCATGGTGCCCATGAGCACCACTTCGTCCCCGCGTTTGACCCCGGGGATATCCGTCACATCCGCCATGAGCATGTCCATGCAGATATTGCCCGCGACGGGCGCGCGCTTTCCGTGCACGAGGACGGAAGCTTTGCCGCTCAGGATACGGGGATAGCCGTCACCGTAGCCGCAGGGCACGGTCATGATGATGGTGTCGCGGGAGGCGGTGAAGTGCCGCCCGTAGCCCACGGTGTCGCCGACGCGGAGTGTCCGCAGGGCGATGCAGCTGCTCACGAGTCTCTGCGCGGGACGCACGATACCATTCAATTCTTCGACACCCGTTCCGTACAGGGCGATGCCCGCGCGGACCATATCGAAGCCAAAGCCGTCTTTCAGCATCGCGGTGCTCGCCGCGGCGTGACAGGTGGGATGATAGCCCCTTGAGAGGACATACTCCCGCGCCTCAGCAAACTTCCGCTTCTGCAGGAGCGTGAATCCCTCATCGCTGTCCGCCACGCAGAAGTGGGTAAACATGCCGTCCAAACGCACCTCGGGATGGGCATCGAAGGCATCCAGCACGGAGGAAAGCAGTTCCTTATCGCGGATGCCGATGCGGCTCATGCCGGTATCGATCTTGATCTGGGCGGAAGCGGGCTTTCCAAGCGTCATCGCGGCCTGCGAGAGCGCCTGCACATCCTCCGCGTCCGTGACCGCCTGGGAAAGGGCGTACAGGACGCTCCGCATGGCGTCGTCATGATCGCACATGGCGCCCAGCACCACGATGGGAGATATGATGCCGCTTCTGCGCAGTTCCTCGCCCTCGCGGGTGGTCGCCACGGCGAACGCGTCGGCAAGATACGCTTTCTCAAGGGCATGCGCCACATTCACGGCTCCGTGGCCGTAAGCGTCCGCCTTGACCACGCAGAGCATGCGGACGGAAGAAGGGATGCGCGCACGGATGAGCCGGGCATTCTCCAATATCCGGCCGATGTCCGTCTCCAGACAGAGCCTGCTCACAGCCTGCGCACCTGTTCCTCGGTGAGGATCTTGATGTAGTTGGCAGCCAGCGCCTTCTCGGCAGCCTCCGCATCGGAAAGGCGGAAGATGAGCAGCGCGTCGAAGCCGGAGTTGCGCACGAAGGAGTACAGATACTCCACGGACACATTCTCCTTGTCGATGATGGAGAGCACATCGGCAAGCCCGTTGGGTCTGTCCGGCACGCACACCACCAGAACGGGGGTGATGCGCACGGTGTAGCCCGCTTTTTTGAGCACCTCCATGCCCCTGTCGTTGTCGGAAAGGATCATGCGGCAGATGCCGTAGTTGTCGGTCTCGGCGATGGACAGCGCCATCAGGTTGATGCCGTTGTCACCCAGGATCTTGCACACCGTGGCCAGAGAGCCCTTCCTGTTTTCAAGAAATACGGAAACCTGTTTGCAAGTCATACTATGCCTCCATGAAAGGTCGGTTCTTACAGTTTGCGGTTGTCCGTGATATGTTTGGTCTTGCCCTCGGAACGGGGAATGGTGTGAGGCGCGACCAGAAAGATATTTGCCTTGATGCCCACGACGCTCTTGACCTGCTCGCCGATAAAGCGCTTCGTGCGTTCCAGCATACCGAGGGAGTCGGAGAACATGTCGTCCGTGACCTCCACCTGAATATCCAGCGTGTCCTGATTGTTCACGCGGTCCACGATGAGCATATAGTGGGGCATGACGCCGGGCGTCTGGGCGAGGATGCCTTCGATCTGGCTGGGGAACACATTGACGCCGCGGATGACCAGCATGTCGTCCGTACGGCCCATGAGGCGCTCCATTTTGCGGAAAGTGCGCCCGCAGGGGCAGGGATCGCCGTGGATGACACAGATATCGTGGGTGCGGTAGCGGATCATGGGCATGCCCCGCTTGGTGATGGTGGTGAACACCAGTTCGCCCTTCTCGCCGTCGGGAAGCGGCTCGCCCGTTTCGGGATTGATGATCTCCGCCAGCACATGGTCTTCGTTGATGTGCATGCCGTCTTTGGCTTCACACTCGAACGCCACGCCGGGACCTGTGATCTCGGTCAGCCCGTACACATCGTAGGCGTTGATGCCCAGGATCTCCTCGATCTTTTTGCGCATCTCCTCCGTCCAGGGTTCCGCGCCGAGGCACGCGCCTTTGAGATTGAGGTCCGCCGGGGTGAGCCCCATTTCGCGGATGCTCTCGCCCAGATACAGGGCGTAGGAGGGCGTGCAGCAGAGGAAGGTGGTGCCCAGTTCCTGCATCATCATGATCTGGCGCTGGGTATTGCCGCTGCTCATGGGCAGCACCATGGCGCCCACGCGGGTCGCGCCCTGATGAGCGCCGATGCCGCCGGTGAACAGACCGTAACCATAGCAGTTCTGCACGATGCTCTCGCGGGAAACGCCCATGGCGGTCAGCGTGCGGGCCATCATTTCGGTCCAGTTTTCGAGGTCGCCCTCGGTGTAGCCCACCACGATGGGCTTGCCGGTGGTGCCGGAAGAACCGTGCATGCGCACGATGTCCTTTTTGTCGACCGCCAGCAGACCGTAGGGGAAATTGTCGCGCAGGTCGGTCTTCTCCATGAAGGGCAGCAGGCGCAGATCGTCCACGGATCTGATGTCGGTGGGCTTCACGCCCTTTGCGTCCATGCGCGCGCGGTACAGGGGTACATTTTCGTACTCGTGCTTCACCGTGGCGATGAGACGCTCGCTCTGAAGTTTAATCAGGTCTGCCCGGTCCATGCACTCATATTTCGGATCGCGAATATTTGCCATATATGTACCTTCTTGTCGATAGAATACACCTATTTATCGTATTATAGCAGAAAAAGCAATGGTTTTGCAATAAGTTTCCGTTATGAATTGTGACAATAGACGGAAATTTTTCAAGCGGTACGATTTTGTCCCGTTTTTGCGCGCGAATGTCTATTTAATAGGAAGATTTTTACTATATTTTACCGTTTTAAACCCAAATGAAAACAAATCCCGCTTGCATTCATACACCGCTTATAGTATAATAGGTCGGAAACACATGAATCGGAATTATATTTAGGAGGAATCCCATGTCCAAAAAGTTTGTATACCTCTTTACAGAGGGCGATGCGACCATGCGCAATCTGCTGGGCGGCAAAGGTGCCAACCTTGCGGAAATGACCAGAATCGGTCTTCCCGTACCCCAGGGCTTCACCATCACTACCGAAGCCTGCACCCAGTACTACGAAGACGGCCGCAAAATCAACGATGATATCATGGCCGAAATCATGACCTATGTTGCCAAGATGGAAGAGATCAACGGCAAGAAGTTCGGCGACAAGAAGAATCCGCTCCTCGTCTCCGTCCGTTCCGGCGCCCGCGCTTCCATGCCCGGCATGATGGATACCATCCTGAATCTGGGTCTCAACGACGAAGTTGTCGCCACCATGATCGCCGGCAACCCCGACCCCAAGTTTGCCCGCTTCGTTTATGACTCCTACCGCCGCTTCATCCAGATGTACTCCGATGTCGTCATGGAAGTCGGCAAGAAGTACTTTGAGCAGCTCATCGACGAGATGAAGGCCAAGAAGGGCGTCAAGTTCGATGTCGAACTGACCGCCGAAGACCTGAAGGAACTGGCTGAGCAGTTCAAGGCCGAATACAAGAACAAGATCGGTTCCGATTTCCCCTCCGATCCCATCGAACAGCTGAACGGTGCCATCAAGGCCGTGTTCCGTTCCTGGGACAACCCCCGCGCCAATGTATACCGCCGCGACAATGATATCCCCTACTCCTGGGGCACCGCAGTCAATGTCATGCCCATGGTGTTCGGCAACCTCAACAACAATTCCGGTACCGGCGCCGCCTTCACCCGCGATCCCGCAACCGGCGAAAATAAACTGATGGGCGAGTTCCTCGTCAACGCTCAGGGCGAAGATGTCGTTGCCGGCGTCCGTACCCCCATGCCCATCACCCAGATGGCAGAGCAGTTCCCCGAAGCGTACGCCGACTTCGAGCGCGTATGCGACACCCTCGAAAATCACTAACGCGACATGCAGGACATGGAGTTCACCATCGAGAACGCCAAGCTCTACATGCTCCAGACTCGTAACGGCAAGCGTACCGCTGCCGCCGCGCTGAAGATCGCCGTCGACCTCGTGGACGAGGGCATGATCTCCGAGGAAGAGGCCGTCATGCGTGTT
>JAZLLT010000059.1:0-38414 GCA_045598325.1 Clostridia bacterium
TAAAAAGTTACAGAACCCCCCAAATGAACTTTACGAAAAAGAGAAAACCCAAACACTTGTGCCCCTCTTGAAAAAAAAAAAAAAAAAAAAAAAAAAAAAAAAAAAAAAAAAAAAAAAAAAAAAAAAAAAAAAAATAGAGGGGCTTAACTCTGCAAAGTAACCCCTCTACGCAACCATTATGGTGGCATGAACCGCCCATGCCATCATTTTAACGCATTATTCGTTCTTTGTCAAGTCCTTTTCCCTACAACGGCATGAAAAATCTCCTGCCGTTTTTGTTATGTCTGCCGTGGCATAACAAAAGGCGCGGAGTGACTCATTCCGCGCCAAGCAAAAATGAAATAAACGACAGGGTATGACCTCATCAGTCTCGCTTTGCTCGACAGCTTCTCGCCTGCGGGCTCGGTCGCGGTTCGGCTCTGAATGCCCACCGGGCATTCATTCACTGCCGAACCGTGCTTCGCACCCCATGGGGGAAGCCAAGGATAGAAAGCCGCAGATCTGTCCGCGGTTTTTTTATTTTCAGCTCATTTTTCATTCCGGCCGTGCGTCTATATATGTGTAAGGTGATCTCGAACAAATGAGGCGGTGCGGCTGCGAGTAAATTTTGTGCAAGATGCAACTGATAAAGTCGGAGGGAAATAGTGATTTTTCGTAAAGCAGATTGTGCAAAAGGTACCGCCGATGCTGCCGCCGAATTATTAGGGGTTACCGTAAGGAGGTGAGAAGCAGATGCCTGTCATCAAGGGCCCTGATGAGAGTATCGACAACAGCAAGCTAACCAATGAACTGATCGAGCAGTATGCAACGCCGCTTCTGCGTGTCTGTTGCCTGCGTCTTGGGGACCGGCAGCTTGCAGAAGACGCGGTGTCGGAGACCTTTTTCAAGGTGTATAAAGGGCTGCCGCAATTCCGCGGAGACGCAAGTTACAAAACATTCATCCTGCGTGTTGCCGAGAATGTCTGCCGTGATATGCTACGCAGAAGAAAAGCACGGCACGCTGAGTATGAGGTGGAATTTGATGAAGCAGCAGAGCAATGCGCGGAAGCAGAGGTATACGACAATTCTCTTTTCGAGGCGGTGCGCGCTTTGCCGGACAAATTGAAAACCGCCATACTGCTCTATTATTACGAAGACATGAACGAACATGAAATAGCCAGAGTGCTCCGCATTACGCCTTCCGCCGTTTCGCGGCGGCTCACGGAGGCGAAAAGACGGCTGCGGGAAATGTTGAAGGAGGAACAAACATGAACGATGACGAACTCCGTCGGCGGCTGCACAAGTCCATCGATACGCATCTCTCGTCCGTCGCTGCGGACAAACTGTGCTTCGCGGAACGAAAGGAGTATAAAATGAAAAAGAAAACCATCCTATTGATCGCAGCGTGTCTCACGCTGGCTTTGTCATTTGCCATTGCCGAGGTACTGGGCGGCAGTATCTTCGGCATGTTCGGCAACGAGCGCCTTGATTCTCTTGCCCCCTACAGCATACCGGAAACCGTTTCGCCCATCAACATCACAAACCCCGTTCTGGGTAATGTGACCGCGGAAATCAACAGCGCGTATTTCGACGGAGACTCCCTGCTGGTGGCCTACAAAATCGAAAACGGCGTACACTTTGAAATTGCGGAGCCTCCGCTGACGCCTGTGCAGGACATGCACCGCCTGGCAGACGGTTTGTTTCCCCTGATCGAAAACGCGGAAATCGCGGAATACTGGTCCTCCGCTGTAGAAAACGGCACACCCGCCTGTATTATAAAGACATCGGTTTTTGCCAGAGACGGTATCTATTCCCATGACGGCATCGACCTGAACCCCGATTCCGGATGGACGGAAAACGGTGAAGACGGTATCGTCTATAACATCGTGGAATGCGGACACCTGCCCGATATCATCCGTGAGCGTGAAAAACTGGACATCGTGATCAAGCTTGCCGATAACCGCATGGTTCTGTATTTCGATGGAAAAAACACCTTCGAAAGCCATGAAATGCACGATCTTGAACCCATGCGTGCCACAGTCAGCCGTATTGCGGCGCCGCGCTCCTTGTTTCAATGTGAAGGCGTGCTTTGCGGCACTTCCTTTACGGCGCAGGCCGAGGCAACAGCCGCAAGCTGCACCCTGACCCTTACTTTTGATAAATCCCTTTCCTTTTATGATTTCGATTCGTGGTACGATTTCCGTCTGTTTGACGAGTATGGAACGGAGCTTATCGCGGAGGATTTCTTCAGTGGCGGAAAAGACAGGGCTGTATTGAGATATGAAGGAACGGGCGAGTTGCCTTCGGAACTTACGCTCAAAGCGTGTCTGATCCGAAATGAAACAGAAGAAAGGGAAAATATCGAAATCAAGATGAAATAAACAACATAGATTACGACCTCATCAGTCTCGCTTCGCTCGACAGCTTCTCGCCTGCGGGCTCGGTCGCGGTTCGGCTCTGAATGCCCACCGGGCATTCATTCACTGCCGAACCGTGCTTCGCACCCCATGGGGGAAGCCAAGGATAGAAAGCCGCGGATCTGTCCGCGGCTTTCCCACTTTGTCGAAATAATATCGAAATTTCGATTTTGAAATGCAATCTTTACGATGATATGTTATAGTGTTATTAGATTTCATTATGCATAAAATGTGTGAGGAGTTCTGTTTATGGATCTGGCTCATATCCTCAAAATGTTTCTGGGACTGTCTCTGTTTCTGTACGGCATGAATCTGATGGGCGCCGCTCTGGAGCGCAGGGCGGGCAAACAGCTCAAGATGATTTTATCCAAGCTTGCGGCAAACCCCTTCAAGGGCTTCCTGCTCGGCACGGCGGTGACCGCCATCGTCCAGTCCTCCTCCGCCACCGCGGTCATGGTCGTAGGCTTCGTCAATTCCGGCATCATGACTCTGACACAGTCCGTCGGTATTATTCTCGGAGCCAGCGTCGGCACATCCGCTACAGGATGGCTTCTGTCTCTTTCCGACATCAAGGGTACCTCTCTTATTTCGAGTATATTCAGCACATCCACATTTGTTCCGATTCTGGCGGTCATCGGTATCATCATGCTGATGTTCACCAAAAAGAAAACCAAAAAAGACACTGCCAGCATTCTGCTCGGTTTTTCCGTTCTCATGTTCGGAATGAGCACCATGTCCGATTCAATCAGACCTCTTGCGAGCATCAAGGAATTCACCGACCTGCTCACGATGTTCAGCCATCCTTTTCTGGGTCTTCTTGTGGGTGCTCTGTTTACCGCGGTCATCCAGTCCTCTTCCGCTTCCACCGGTATCATTCAGGCCCTTGCCATGACGGGAGTCATCCGTATGTCTACGGTCTTCCCTCTTCTGTTCGGTTTCAACATCGGCACCTGCATCACCGCCATGATCTCCTCCTCCGGCGCTACGGTCGATGCGAAGCGTGCTTCCATGATACAGCTCGTATATAACACGCTTTGCGCGTTCATCTTTATGCCCCTTTTCTACCTTACGAATCACTTCGTCCAATTCGCATTTCTTGACAACATTGCCACTCCCATCTCCATCGCCATTCTGAATTCCGTCATCAAGATCATCTGCGCGCTGATCGCCCTGCCTTTCCCTCAGCGACTCATCGCTCTTTCCTGCTTGATCGTCAGGGGCAAAAAAGAAGCAGCCAAGACTCTCGTGCTGGATGAGCGTCTGTTCGTTACCCCCGCCATCGCCATCGACCGCGCACGCACCGCCACCATCGACATGGCACAGACCGCCGCGGAAAGTTATTCCCGTGCCATTTCCCTGCTCGATCACTTCAGCGAGGAAGGCGCCGAGAAGGTAGCGCAGGACGAGGATCTGGGCGACAAATACGAGGATGTGCTTGGCACTTTCCTGGTGAAACTCGGCGAACAGCAGCTCTCTGCCGACGACAGTCACGAGCAGACCGAACTGCTGCACATGATCGGCGACCTCGAGCGCATCACGGACCACGCCGATAACCTGGCGGAGTCCGCGCGGGAACTGTTTGAAAAGAAACTGAAATTCTCCGCGGAAGCGCTCGGCGAACTTTCCATCCTGACTGCCGCCGTAGGCGAAGCCGTGCGTCTCTCCATGGACGCGTTCATAACCGATGACCTGCACGCCGCAGCAAAAGTGGAGCCGCTCGAGCAGGTGGTCGATTCCCTCCAGAAGCAGGTGCGCGCCCGCCACATCGACAGGCTGACCCGCGGCGTCTGCTCCATCGAACACGGATTTGTTCTGAACGACATCCTCGCCAACCTCGAGCGCATCTCGGACCACTGCTCCAACATCGCAGGCTGCGTCATCGAGACCCATCTGCGGTCCATGGACATGCACAGTTATCTGGGCGAAGTCAAGAGCGGTTCGGACAAGGACTTCAACGACATGTACGACGGATTCAATGCGAAATACGCTCTGCCCGCAAGAGACTGACAACCGTGCCGAAGAAACATCTTCGGCATTTTGCATATTCCGGGAACTTTTGCGGGTTGTTTTCCGACAAAATATATGATATAATAGTGTCAATTCAGGCGGAGGAACATTTATGAAACTGGACAAGACTTTTTTTGCAAAGCGCATACGCGAACTGGCGCTGCTTGTGTGCGACGCGGTCATCGTCGTGTTCTGCACCTACGCGGCTCTTTTAGCGCGCTTCGCGCCGAACATCGATAAGAGCGTGCTGGACAGCGTTTCCTCTTTCCTCCCCCGCATCCTGGTAAGTTATCTGGGCGTCAACATCATCTTCCGCATGTACCATATCCTCTGGCGGTACTCGGACGCCATGCAGCTGCTCAAGCAGGCGATGGCTGTTATCGTTGGCTTCGGCGTCAGTTTCCTCTGGGACATGCTGCTGGGTGCGAACCCCCAGAGATACTTCCTGTTCATCGTGTGCATTTTCACCCTCGTGGGCATCTGCGGCTTCCGCGTGTGCCTGAGGCTTATCAAAAATTACTACCTGCACCAGCATGACGGTGACAGCGAAAAGAGTCTGCGCCGCATCATGGTAGTGGGCGCGGGCGACGCAGGCAGCCATGTGGTGGACATTTTCACCAAATCCGCCGGCATGGGCACCATCGAGGTCATCGTGGACGACGATCCCATGAAGCAGGGCCTGCTCATCCAGTCCGTTCCCGTGGCGGGCGGCATCAAGGACATCGAGCGCCTCGTGAACACCGAGGACATCACGGACATCATCATCGCCATGCCCACGGTCAGCAAGGAGCGCCTGCACGAGATTGCGGAAATCTGTATGAAGACCGACTGCTATGTGAGGATGTTCTCGCGTTTCGAAAAGGCGGAAGAAAATCTTTCCGAGGATTGACGGTTTACTTTTTTTAAAAAGAGGACGGGCTCGTCCTCTTTTTATATTTTCGAATGCAACTTTTTTTCTTTTTCCGCGTCGAAATTTCCGTATAAATTTTGAGAAAACCTGTTCCTTTTCTCATAAATTTGGTGTATAATAATGATTGGTATTTTATATAAAGGCGGTGGTCGGGCATGGAATTCTTGAACAGGATCGAGTCGGCGCTCAAAACGGCGTACGGCAATCTGTTCGTGCATCCCGACTGGCGCAATTTCCTCGATATTTTCATCATCGCCGTATTCATCTATGAACTCATGCGGCTGGTGCTGCGCACAAGAGCAAGTTCCGTTATCAAGGGCGTGCTCGTTTTCCTGTTCTTCGCGTGGCTGGCAAACGCCCTGCAGCTGAATGTCGTTTCCTGGGCGCTCGGCCAGTTCCTGAATGTGGGCGTCATCGCCATGGTCATCCTGTTCCAGCCCGAACTGCGCAACGCCCTTGAACAGTTGGGCCGCACTTCCATTGTTTCCTCCGCCGCAAACGCGGGCAATACGGGAAACATCAAGGCGGTCAATGAACTGGTGCAGGCCATGAGCAACATGAGCCGCAAGCGCATCGGTGCCCTCATCGTGGTGGAGCGCAGGACGGGTCTGCGTGAATTCGCGGACACCGGTACCCTCGTCAATGCGGACATTTCCGCGCCCCTCATCGAAAATATCTTCGAGCCCAACACGCCGCTTCACGACGGCGCGACCATCCTGCGCGGCGGCCGCATCCTCGCGTCAGCCTGCATCCTGACCCTTTCCAACAATCCCGACATCAGCCGCGACCTGGGCACCCGCCACAGGGCAGCCATCGGCATCACCGAGACCACGGACGCGGTTGCGTTCGTCGTATCCGAAGAGACCGGCGTCATTTCCGTGGCAGAGGGCGGCAAGATCACCCGCTACCTCGATGTGAAGACCCTGACCAAACGGCTCACCGAACTGCTCGCGCCCGAAGGAAACGGAAAACACAGGCCGGGCAAGGGCAAATCCGGCACTGAAAGCGAGGTGAGCGCGCAGTGAAACGCTTCTTCTCCTACATCAAGGCAAACGCGCCCCGCTTCTTCAAGTGGCTTTTGGGCGTGTTTACCCGCAGGCTGCCACTCAAACTCATCTCCCTCGTGCTGGCGCTTATCGTGTGGACCTATATCATCAACACCAACTCCTCTCTGACGAGAGTCAAGTATCTGAATAACCTCTCCGTTTCCGCGGGCAATGTGACCGTGCTTTCCGGCAATTCCCTCTCCCTCGCCACAGACACGGCAGTGCTCAACCAGACGCAGTACACCGTATCCGTGGAACTGCCGCAGAACCGCTATTCCGAACTGACCGCGAGAAACATCCGCCTGACGCCCGATTATTCCGCCATCCGCACGGCAGGCACTTACGATGTGCCGCTGGTCGCCTCGTCCACTTACGGCGATGTGGTGAAAATCACACCCGCGACCGTACGCGTTGAAATCGAAAGCACGGACTCCCGCAACCTCTCCACCGAAGTGGAACTGGTCGGCGCGGACAACGATGCCTACTGGTATAATGTGGATACCTCCGTACTCAACCCCGGGCAGATCACGGTTTCCGGTCCCGCCTCCCTCGTGCAGACCGTGTCCCATGTCATCGCCGAGGTGGATGTGAGCGAGCGTACCGCCAATTTCCGCCGCAGCACGAAGGTGAACCTGTCCGCGCAGGACGGCACGCCCATCGAGAGCGGACTGCTCAACAAATCCTCTTCCACCTGCCTTGTGCGCGTGGAAGTCTATCCCAAGAAGACGCTGGGCGTGTATGCCGACCCCGCGCAGATCAAACTGAAAGAAGGCTTCGAGGTCACCGACATTTCGTTCCAGCCTTCCACCATCACCGTGGCGGGCGAGAGCGAACTGCTGGCGGGGATCGAATACCTGCCGCTTGAAACCGGTTCCATTCAGGAAGAAGCCGACAATACCTTCACCACCCGTCTGTCCTTCGGCGGACTGGATGACTTCAAGTATGTGTCCGCCCGCAATGTCTACATGACCGTGACTGTGGAAGAAAAGACCGTGACCCGCGTATTCAAAGATGTGCCCGTGGAATTGATTTCCGGCGAGGGCGCGAAAGCGGACGCTGCTCTCTTCCCCGTCTGCGATGTCACCGTGACCGGACCGTACCGCGCGGTAAATGCCCTGACAAGCGAAGACCTCATCTGCACCGCCGTCTTTGAAGAAGCGGAGGGCGAGGTCTCCGTGCCCGTTTCGGTCTCCGTTGACGGCGCGGCGGAAAATCTGATTTTCGAAGAGACCTTTATCACTCCGGCGGGAGGCGCACAATGAAGAGTGTCGTCACCGCGGGATTCATAAAGGGTCTGCTGTCGTGGCTGCAGTATCTGGTCAACAGCCTCATCGGGCTCATCGGCGGCACCGAGGGCGGCAGTCTCATTTCCTTCCTCGCCCGCTACTGGAAAGGGATACTGGTATTTCTGTTCATCATCGGCTGCGGCGCGAACATCGTCATCTACATGATCCGCTGGCGTCCCCAGTGGTGGTGGTTCGCCAGGAAGCGCATGATCATCGACGATTCCATCCTCGAGCCGAAAGGCAGAAAAAAGACGGCCGTCAAGCCGTCGACCATCGTTCCCGTGCAGAAAAAGAAGAGCAGCAAGCCTTCCCGCGATCTGCTGGGAACAGACGACGGCGACCTGATGGAGCCGAAGAAGAAAAAAACGCAATAAAAAATCCCGCCAAAGCGGGATTTTTTCTGTTTTTCAGAGAACGAAGTGGATGCAGCGCATGACATCCAGCATGTCCTTGGTTTCAAAGCGGACGGTCCTGGGACCGGTCTTCACGACGCCCGGATACCAGGAAGCATCCTCCGCGGCAAAGTGTTCCTTGAAACTGATTTCCAGTTTGAAGGTCTTGGGCAGCGGGAACATGCAGGAGGCGGGGTCTGCTTCGAGGCAGGCTTTCGCCGCTTCCTCGATTTTCTTTACCGCGAGATCGGGGTGGATGGAGACGCTGCCGGCGCCTCTGCCCTCGTTGACCGGGACCACCGTGGTGCCGGGGCAATGCGCTTTCATCCAGTCGCAAAGTCCCTTGTCGCCCGTGACCATGTAAACGGGCACGCCCACATAGGAGGCGATCAGGCTGTTGAGCATGAGTTCGGGGCACAGTTCGTCGTTGATCTTCACGAAGTTGTTCTTCGTGTTCATCGTGTGGGAAAGGGGATTGGTGTCCATCTCGGCGGCGGAATGGTAGCCGGTGAACAGCACTCCGTCAAAGGAGGAATCGATGCCCGCCATCATGGAGAAAGGGTGTCTTCCCCATCCGCGGAACAGACGCGCCTCGACCGGCAGCAGTTCGGGCTCGATGTTGCGGGCGCTGTCGTGGGCATCCTTCACGAACACCTCTTCCGCGCCCGCGGCGATGGCGCCCCGGCACGCGGCGGCGCACTCGCGGCTCATCTGGTGGCGGAACTGCTCATACAGATCCTTGCCCTTGTCTGTTTCGCACCACGCGGCGATACCGCAGGTGCCTTCCATATCGGAAGAAACAAAAATCTTTTTCATTTTCATTCACCGAGACCCGTGAAGGGGACCTGATTGGAGCCGTCGTTCCACAGACGCTCGAGGTTATAGAATTCCCGCTCCTCGGGATGGAACAGATGCACGATGACCGTGGCGTAGTCGATGACGATCCAACGGCTCTCGCGCACGCCGTCATTACGGCGGAACGCGAGGTCCTCTTCTTCCATCAGTTTATCTGTGACTTCCTCGTACAGGGCATGCACCGCCTGCACATTGCGTCCGCTGGCGATGACAAAATAGTCCGTGACCGAGGTAAGATGGTCAACTTTCAGAATGGTGATATCCTCCGCCTTTTTCGCGTCCAAGAGTTCGGCGATCCTGACGGCGAGTTCTTCGGGTGTCTTCATAGTTGCCTCCGTGTATTTGATGATGTCATTATAACCGTTTCCGCCGCATTTTGCAATAGGAAAATGGAAGCGCTTGATTTTATGTATAATATGTGGTAATATTAGTCTGTATAAGTATGTGCGGAGAAGATCATTATGCGGAAACTGCTTGCCGTTTTGCCGGTCATCGCGATTTTGCTGTTTTGCGCGGGCATCTGTGAGACCCCCGCGGATTTCGCTCTGTCCGGAAGCATTCGCGTCATAGAGGAGGGTGCGTTCGAGGGGACCGCTCTCGGTGCGGGCATATACATCCCTCCTGAGACGAGATCCGTTTCCTCTTCCGCCTTTGACGATAGCGTCGAGCGTGTGTACGGATATCTGGGCACCGCGGCGGAGCGGTACGCACAGCAGGCAGACAAGACCTTCATTCCTCTCGATATCACGAATCTTAATGTCACGGCGGACTGCGTCTGGATCCCGCAGGGTTCTTCCGTGACCCTCCGCGCTTCGGCGGACAGCATCGCTCCCTGCGAATACGCCTTTACCGTAGCGGTCGGAGGCACCGTGTTCGAGAGCGGTTATTCCGCCTCCGCGGCCCGGGTGTTCACTCTGACCGAATGGGGCGAAGCAACCGTGACCGTGAAAGCGAAGAGCATCTATGACGAAACCGAAACCGTGAAGACGGGCGTCGTCCATGTGGAAAAAGGCATCCCCTTTGTTTCCGCGCCGCTGTATGTGGAAAAAGGCGACACCGTCTCCCTGCTCGCAGAAGAAGAGACGCGCCCGCTGACCCTCACCTGTTCCTCGGCGTATGCCCGGCTTGACGGCACGGACATCACCGGTCTTTCCGTCGGCACCTGCACGGTGAAGGGCGAGATCGTCCTGCCGGAAGGTATCGTCACGGGTACGCTTTCCGTGACCGTCTGCTATCCCATTACGGCTGTCACGATCTCGGGGCTCCCCAAAGGGCTGTATGAGGGCGAAAGCGCGAAGGGCAAGGTGACCTACTCCCCCGCCAACGCCCGCTTCAACGGATTTGTCTGGACAAGCAGCGATGAGAGCGTGCTGACCGTGGACGAAAGCGGCAGGATCACCGCTCTTTCCCCGGGCACCGCGTCCGTGACTGCCACAGCGCACAGCGGAAAGAGCGCGATGGTGGCCGTGGAGGTCTGGGCGCCCGTCAGTGAAATCATCCCGCCCGAAGGTTTCACCGCGGATACGGAAGTGCTGACCGTGATTCCCTGCACGGTTCTTCCAGGAAACGCCCATGACACGAATCTGACTTACACTTCTTCTGACACCTCAGTCGCCGTTATCTCCGCCGGCAAGATCAAAGGTCTGAAGCCCGGCGAAGTCATCGTGACCGCGAAGGCGCATAACGGCGTCACCGTCTCCTTCCCCGTGACCATTCTGCGCCCCGTCACATCCGTGCGGCTCAGTGCCTCCAAAGCCAATCTGGACCTGTTCGGCACCCTCGAACTCGTGAGCACCGTCTACCCTGCGGACGCCAGCGATCCCGCGCTCACATGGACCTCCTCCGATGACGCCGTGGCAAGCGTCAATGAAAACGGCGTCGTATACGGCTCCGGCACGGGCACTGCGGTCATCCGCGCCGAATCGGGCAATGGCAAATACGCCGAATGCACCGTGACCGTCTTTGAAACGCTGCCCGCGGGCATTGATTTCGAGCGTCTGTATGTGACGATGAAGGCGGGCGAGTCGCGCGCCGCGAGCGTCCTGTTCACACCCGATAAAGTGCAGGATCGGTCTCTTTTCTATGAAAGCAGCGATCCGACTGTGGTCACCGTGGACGCGGACGGCGTGCTATATGCTCTGCGCGAGGGCACCGTCACCGTCACCGCCGTGAGCGGCGCCGTGCAAAATGTGGTCAATACCTGCAAAGTCAGCGTCATAGGCGAAAACGATCTGCCTCTTGCCGGTCTCGTCATCGGTCTCAATCCCGGCCACCAGATCAAAGCCAATCTGACCCAACTGCCCGTATTCCCCGGATCCTCCACCAAGAAGAATGCCGTGGGCGTGGGCGGAAAAGGCAACTACACAGGCGTTCCCGAGTATGAAACCAATCTGGCTGTCGGTCTGAAACTGTGCGACATGCTCCGTTCTCAGGGCGCGACCGTCGTCATGACCCGCACCAGCAACGATGTGATGCTGACCAACATCGAGCGCGCCAACATGCTGAACGCCGCGGGCGTGGACATTTCCATACAAATCCATTGCGATGACGGCGGCGCGTCAACGACAAGCGGTGTTGCCACCTATTACCGTACGGGCCAATATACAGGCGATGACTGGGTCGCCGAGAGCCGGCGTTTTGCGGAACTCACTTCACAGCATATTTCCGATGTCACAGGCACAAACAACCGTGGCGTTGTCATGTGCAACACCTATATGTCGCTCAACTACTGCACGACTCCCGCCATCCTCGTAGAGATGGGTTACATGAGCAGCAGGACGGAAGACTACCTGCTGGCAGACGATGCCTACCGCACGAAACTGGCGCAGGGCATGCTGGATGCCATCGCGGATTATTTTGACAGAAAATTGTAATAATTTGATTTCATTGCGGAAGCCCCGTTTCGGCGGGGTTTCCGCTGTTTTGTGCCGTTTTCGGGCACTTTTATTGCCATTTTCTTTCTATATATGATGCAAAATTTTCAATTGTTGAAAAGGTATTGCATTTTGTGTCGGAGTGTAGTATAATATCATTGATATTGTGTAGACTTATGCAAACCATCGGAAATACAAAACCGTTTTCGGAGGAATCAAATGAAATCAGTATCAGCCGTCAGAAAGTTCGTATCCGCGTTTTTGTGCGTATGCCTGCTGATGATGTTTGTTATTCAGACGCCCGCCGCGGCAGAACAATTCTATGCGGAGGTCACCTGCACCAAGATGACCATACGCTCCGGCGCGTCCACCGCCTACCCCATCTCCGGCTATCTGGCGAAGGGCGATTTGGTGACGGTGCTTTCCTACGCGGACGGTCTGGCACGCATTCAGTATAACGGCAGGACCGGCTACGCGCGGATTCAGGATATGAAGCGCGTTTCCACCACCTCCGTAAACGGCATTGCGACGGTCACCGCCTCCACGCTGAAAGTATACGGTGAGCCCAATACCGCCTGCTCTGCAAGCTTCACCCTCAAAAAAGGCGCATCCTTTACCATCGTTTCCAAAACCGGCTCCTGGGCGATGCTGCAGAACGGCATGACCGAAGGCTATGTCAAACTTTCGGGCATTTCCATCTCCTCCTCGACCGCAACGCCGAGCGCACCCGAATGGGATCTACCCGAAGAGACCCCCGCTCCCACCGCAACAAGCAAGACGACTCCCGCTCCCGTTCCCACCCCCACGGGACTGGCCGTCATCAAAAAGGATGACACGAAGATCTACTCTTCCGCCAGCACCGCGGCAAAGGTGCTCATGAAACTCAAAAAGAACAGCACCTTCACCATTCTTTCCTTGAATGACAAGTGGGCGAAACTGGAAAACGGCAAGTATATCGGCTACATTCCCGTGACCGACATCACCGTTCAGCCCGGTGTCACCGCGACGCCCGTTCCCACCGACTATAATCCCATCGTGACGGCGACGCCCTCTCCCGCCGCCACGCCCGCCGTCACCCCGACTCCCGCGCCCGCCGGCGGCATCGGCATCGGAACAGTCAACTGCTCCGTGCTGTATGTGTACGCCAGCGCGTCCTCCTCGTCCAAGGTCACCCATTCCCTGGCGAAGGGACAGACTGTGACGGTGCTTGACAGCAACGGCTATTACGCGAAAATCAGAAAAGACAACTATGAAGGCTTCGTGAAACTGGTGGGCCTCAATGTGGTATCCACCGGTGCCACTCCCACCCCCGCGCCCAACGCGGGCGGCAAAATCAGCGAAAACAAGAACATCGCCGCCTTCACCAACTGCTCTCTGCCCTTGTACTCCACCGCCTCCACAAGCGGCAAGAAACTCAAGACCCTCGCCATCGGCACGGAACTGACCGTCCTCGGCTTCAACGAGACCTGGGCGCTCGTCAATGTCTCCGGCACCAAGGGCTATGTGCAGCACGCGGGTCTGACCAAAGTGAGTGATGCGACTCTATCGCCCAACATGAGCGCCAAATCGAAGGTCGCCGTCTCCAAGGTCACCTTCTATAAGTACGCCTCCAGTTCCAGCAAAATCGTCGGTTCCCTCTCCAAGGGCGCCGAGGTCACCGTGCTCGCCTATGACGACACCTGGGCGTATGTGCAATGCGGCAGCAACAAGGGCTACTGCACCCTGTCGTCTCTCACACAGGTATCCAATCCCACCCTCGGCGAAAACGAGGCGCTGGAAGGCGTGATCACCGCGCCCGCGCCCGTCTACTCCTATGCCATCACCACCAGCGACAAGAAAGCCACGCTCTCCGCGGGCACCGCGGTGACCGTGCTTGCGCACTCCTCTTCCTGGGCACTCATCGAAACCGGCAGCGTCAAAGGCTATGTGGGCAAGAGCAATGTCGCCCTGCTTTCCGATGTGACGCTCCGCGAAAATGAGGCTTATGTCGCCAAAGTCACCGTCGCGGGCACCGTGTACAAGTACATGTTCTCAGGCAGCAGCAAGGCGGGCAGCGTTTCCAAGGGCATGGTGGTCAATGTGCTTGCCCACAACACGACCTGGGCGCTCATCGAAAAGAGCGGCAATAAGGGCTACTATCCCATGAGCGGGATCGAGATCCAGTTGGATGAATTCGCGAACCCCACCATCAAGACCCTGCCCGGCACCATCGTCCGCAAGGCGACCCTGTACCCCACCGCCAGCCAGAACGGTTCCACCTCGGGCACCCTCAATCAGGGCACGCCCGTGACCGTCACCGCCTACACGGACAAGTGGGCGCGCGTCACCAACGGAAACAAGACCTATTATGTGCTCAAGAGTTATGTGAGTGTCGCGTCCTATTCGACCCTCGCTTCCGGCTCCTCCTCTTCCAATGACATTCTGAAACTGCAGAAGGCACTGGAGGATCTGGGCTACTTCGACGGCCTGCCCGCGGGCAACTACGGAAGCCTCACCACTTCCGCCGTCACCCGTTTCCAGCAGCAGTTGGGCGTGACGGAGACCGGCAACGCCGATCCCGACACCCTGCGCGTGCTCTACGGCGGCTACGCCCCGGAAAGCCCCATCAAATCCGCGAAACTCTCCAAGGGTTCCGTGGGCAGCAATGTAACCAGACTTCAGACCCGCCTCACCTATAAAGGCTACCTGAGCGCGTCCATCGACGGCGATTACGGCGCCATCACGGAAAGTGCGGTAAAACTGTATCAGAAGACCGCAGGCCTCTCCGAGACCGGCATCGCCGACGCGGCGACCCTGACGAGCCTGTTTAACTCCTCCGCGCCCAAGAACAAGACCTCCGCTGTGAGCGGCGGCGGCAGCACGGGCGGCGGCGGAACCGCGGGCACCGGCAAGTATTCAACCGACCCCGATGACGATCCCGCGCCCGGCACGGCGGACGATGCCATCGAACTGGTCATCTCCGTGGCGCTGCAGCAGTTGGGCAAGCCCTACATCTACGGCACTTCCGGTCCCAATTCCTATGACTGCTCGGGTCTGACCACCTACTGCTTTAAGAAGATCGGCGTCTCGCTGGGCAGATCCGCCTATGCGCAGGGCTACGGCAAGGGCACGAAGATCGAAAGTGTCAGCGCCTTGAAGCGCGGCGACATCGTGTGCATGAACACCCTGACCGACAGCGACCTGAGCGACCATGTGGGTATCTATCTCGGCGGCGGAAAGATGATCCACGCCTCCTCTTCCGCGGCAAAGGTCATCATTTCCACGCTCACATCCGGCTATTACAACCGCGTGTTCTCCTGGGGACGCCGCGTTGTATGATGGAGGAAACCATGCGTTTTGACGCAATCGTATTTGATTTAGACGGAACCCTGACCGAATCCGGTCAGGGTATCAGTCGCTCTGCGGCTTATGCCATCGAAAAGATGGGCTTTGCACCGCTTACCGAAAGCCAACTTCTGGAGTTTGTGGGGCCTCCCCTGTACGACTCCTTCATCCGCCTGTGCGGCATGACGGGCGAGCAGTCCCTGAAAGCCATTGAGTTCTACCGCGAACGGCACTGGAAAATCGGCTGGACGGAGGCGCCTGTCTACGAGGGCATTTTCGAAATGCTCCTGACGCTCAAAAAACAGGGCGCCTATATCGCTCTTGCTTCCAGCAAGCCTCTCGCGCTCTGCGAGAAGGTGCTTGTCCATTTCGGCATCCGCAAATTCTTCGATGCCGTTTCCGCGCCCGATGAAAAGAACATTTCCGGGGACAAGTGCGCGCTTATCAAAGCAGCCCTGCCCGGAAAATACAATCATGCCTGCATGGTCGGCGACCGCAGTTTCGATATCATCGGTGCGAAGCAGGCAGGCGTCACCGCCATCGGCGCGCTGTACGGCTACGGGACCCGTGAGGAACTGACCGAAAACGGCGCCGACGAGATCGCGGAGGATGTGCAGTCTCTGCGCAGGATCCTCCTGGGCGACACGCCCGTGATGCGGGGGCGCTTCATCACCTTCGAAGGCTCGGACGGCTGCGGAAAATCCACCCAGCATAAACTGCTTTCCGAGTATCTGCGCGCCTGCGGGCTTTCCGTCGTGTCCACCCGCGAGCCCGGCGGCTGCACCATTTCCGAGCGCATCCGCAATGTGCTGCTGGATGTGAAATCCATGGGCATGACAGATGAGTGCGAAGCGCTCCTGTTCGCCGCCGCGCGCAATCAGCATGTCCATGACACCATCCTGCCCGCGCTGGGTGAGGGCAAAATCGTGCTCTGCGACCGCTATGTGGACTCCTCCGTCGCCTATCAGGGCGCGGGGCGCATGCTCGGCGACTGGGTAGAATTCATCAACGAAAAAGCCGTCAGCGGCTGCCTTCCGGACATGACGCTCGTGTTCGACATCAGTCCCGAGGAAGCCATTGCCCGCCGCGTGAACGCCACAGGCGCCGACCGCATCGAACTGTCCAAAGACGACTTCCGCGCCCGCGTGCATGAGGCGTTCATGGCGATGTGCGAGAGCGGAGAACATAGATTTAACAGAATCGACGCCAACCGCTCCATCGAACAAATTCAGGACGAAGTGCGTCTAAAAGTCATCAACCTGCTGACATCGGAGGAATAAACCGTGGAAAAAAGAACGGATCTGTGCTTCAAATGCTTTAAGCCCATGGGCGGCAAGCGCGTTTGCCCCCACTGCGGCTTTGAGCAGTATGCACCGGGCGAGACGGATCAGTTGCCTTCAGGTACCGTGCTCGCGTCCCGCTACATCGTTGGCTCGGTAAGAGGCAGCGACGACAGCGGCTTTGTCTACAATATCTATGATACCAAGAAGGAAATCAAGCGCCGCATGCGCGAATACTATCCCTTCGGCATCTGCGTGCGCAATGCGGACGGCAGCGTAAGCGCCACCTCCGGCAGCGAAGACAGTTTTGCTTCGGGGCTTACCAAAATGAAGAACGAAGCCATCGATGAGGACGGCAACAGCAAGTATGTGTTCGTGCGTGCGAACGGCACGGGCTACTTCATCGAAAAGAGCGGCAGCAAGAGTGCTTCTTCCGGAAAGAAAACGCAAAAGCACAAAAAGAACAATTCCGGCAAGGTCGCGGGAACGGTCATCGGTATCGCGCTCGCGCTGGCGGCGCTCATCGTGCTCGGCGTTTTGCTGTTCGGAGACAAGAGCGATACTACCCAGAACGGCACACCCGTCGCCACCCGTCCCGAGGCGCAGAAGACCGAGGAAGCCTACTATAATCCCGTGATCCAGGCTACCGCCACTCCCTATATCAATAACGGGCCCACCGCCACCGTGTATAATTCCTTCAATGAGTGGAAGGCGCAGCAGGGCGGCGAGAACGACTGGATCATGACCGCTTCTCCCGTGCCCACCGCGACGCCTTACAACCAGTGGGACGAGATCCGCAGGGAAATCGAGGAGACCTGGGGTTCTTCCGAAACCGCCGCTCCCACCTCCGCCCCCACACGCTCCACGGTGAAACAGAATTCCTCCCCTGCCGCCATCCGCGATCTGCAGTGGCAGCTCATCGATCTGGGCTGGCTGGAATTCGGCGATGTCACGGGCGTATACGATGACAAGACCCTGAACGCCGTCAAGGATTTCCAGCGCTATGTGAACACCAACTTCGGCGCGAATCTGACCGTGGACGGTCTGTGCGGTGCCAAGACTTTCCGCTATCTGGACGACTATTCCATCGCCTATAAGCCCGAGCCCGAGGAGACTCCCGAGCCCGAAGACGGCACCATCACCTCCGCGTCCTCTCCCTTGCGCATCCGCGAACTGCAGCTGCGTCTCATCGCACTCGGCTGGTATGAAGGAGAGGCGGACGGCGTATACGATGCCGATACGATGAACGCGGTCATGGCGTTCCAGAACTATGTAAATGTTTCTTACGGCAGCAAATTGCTGGCGATCACCGGCTTTGCCGACGAGAACACCCAGTTGCTTCTGGCGTATGAGCGCTTTGCCAAGCCGGAAGTGACCGCCGCGCCCACCGAGCAGGTGACTCCCGTTCCTACCGCCACCGCCGACCCCGACGATGAGACGGACACGATCGAACTGATGGATTACACGGTTCCCGTGCGCATCACGGCCAACACCGCCGTCTACGAGCGCGCCAGTCTGAACAGCACGCCTCTCGGCTATGTGAATGCGGGCGAGCAGTACGAGATGTACGGCCGCAACAGTAACTGGGGACTGTTGAGCCTCAACGGCACCTCCGGCTATGTGCGCATGGAACGCCTCGCGGAGGTCGAGCCCGGTGAGAGCGACGCCCCCGAAGGACTGGTCATCGACGAACATTCCTCCGCGGAAGATATCATGGGCGTACAGCAAAGACTATTTGAATTGGGCTGGCTGACCAGGCAGAGCGATGTGGACGGCATCTACGGAAAAGGTACCCGCGCCGCCGTCTCCGAGTTCCAGAATTATGTGAACCGGTGCACGGGTTATCAGCGCCTGCAGCCCACCGGCACCGCCGACGGCGACACGCTGGACCTGCTGCTGGAAGACACCTATGCAAATCCCGCCTCGGCGGCCGCCACTTCCACGGCAGAGCCCACCGAAGTCCCCACCGCGACACCCGATCCCACCGCAACGGGAGCGCCCACGGCGACACCCGAACCGGTGTTTGAGGATGTATGGGAAGACCTGTATGTCCGCGCCGTGACAGACGGAGTGTGGGTGTACCACGCGCCCGATGTGAACACCGCATGGGGACAGGTCAGGACAGGCAACGAATTCATTCTGACCGGCACTTCCGATGAATGGCTCAAGATCGTCAATCCCGCAAACGCCGCCACGGCCTATGTGAAGAGGAGCGAATTCGAGATCTACGGCAAGGACACTCCCACCGGAGAA
Source organism: Clostridia bacterium (assembly GCA_045598325.1). GTDB lineage: Bacteria > Bacillota > Clostridia > Christensenellales > Aristaeellaceae > RUG14130. Next base: position 18,623 of record JAZLLT010000059.1, read on the forward strand.
CCCACCTCCGCGCCCACGGAGCAGCCGACCGCCACGCCGACTGCCGCCCCGACCGATGAACCCGCGCCCACCGATGTGCCTACCGCGACGCCCGAACCCGAAGTGACGGAAGCGCCCATCGAGCCCGAAGCGACCCCTCTCATGCCCTTTGACTGGTATGCCGAGCCCGCGTACGGCACCGTGACAGAAAACGGCGTGCCGATGTATAAGGAAGCGGACACAAATTCCACGCAAATGGGCGTATTGAACACCGGCAACTTCCTCAAAGTTCTCGGCGACAACGGCGACTGGATCAAGTGCATTTTCAACTACAAAGGAAAAGATTATGAGGGCTTCGTATTTGCCCGGTATGTGATCGACGCTCCCGCGCCCACGGCAGTTCCCACGGAAACGCCCGAGCCCGAAGCGACGCCCACCGAGGAACCCACCGCGACACCCGCGCCCGAAGCGACTCCCACCGAAGAGCCCACCGCGACACCCGAGCCCACGGCGACGCCCACTCCGGAACCTACCGCCACGCCCGAACCCACGGCAACGCCCACTCCGGAACCCACCGCGACACCCGAACCTACCGCGACGCCCGAACCTGCCTACGATGACAGTTGGAAGGAAGATCAGAAGTCCGTCAGGAAATTCCAGGATAAACTGATCGAACTGGGCTGGCTGAACGGGGATGAACTGGGTGACGAATACGGCACCGTCGGCGACCTCACGCTCCGCGCCATCGCCGAAATTCAGGAATACATGCAGACGAACGGCATCTATTGTTCCGAGCCTCTGCAGTTGCTGGACGACATCTGGGTTTCCGATTACATCGATGAAGAAACCTTCAACTACATCCGCGACCTGCTCACACAGCGCGATTGACCCATTTCTGCCCCGCCAAACGGCGGGGCAGGATTTTCCGTATTCGGAGGTAATCCGTGACCGAAGCCATCTTTAGTGAAGAAAAAGCCACCCTCGCCCGCGTCATACAAAGGATCAGGGATGAGAGCAAACTGGCGAAAAAAGAATATGACAGCGCGTATGAGGAACTTATGGACGCCCGCAGCGGCGACCCCGATAAACTCCCCATCCGCGAGATGCTCTATACACAGAGCAAGCAGACCCTGTCCCATCTGTCGAGCGCGGCGATCAAACCCTATTTCACGCGCATCGATTTTTCGGACACCCCCGGGCAGACCGATGTGTGCTATATCGGAAAGCACGGCGTGACGGGATCGCAAAATCCGGACATCGTGGTTTACGACTGGCGCGCACCCATCAGCAACCTGTATTACTGCGGGCAGTTGGGGCATGTATCCTACGAAGCGCCGGACGGAAAGATTGAGGGCGAACTGTCCCTGAAGCGGCAATTTGAAATCGAAAACGGCACCCTGCTTTCCGTGTTTGATACGGACATCGTATCGCAGGACAGTTATCTGCAGAAGGCACTTTCCGCCATGAGCGCGGACAGGCTGCACGATATCGTCAGCACCATCCAGAGCGAGCAGAATCTGGTCATCCGCCATCCCCTGAACCGCAGCCTCATCGTGCAGGGCGTGGCGGGCAGCGGAAAGACTACCATTGCCCTGCACCGCGTGGCGTATCTGCTGTATGCCTACGCGGACCGGCTCAAGGCAGACCGCGTAATGATCCTCGCGCCGAGCCCGCTGTTCCTGTCCTACATTTCGGGCGTTCTGCCCGATCTGGGTGTGGAAAACATCCGTCAGACCACGCTGCCCATTTTCCTTTCAAGTTACCTTGCCCTGCGTGAAGGCGCCCTCAAAACGGAGACCGGCATCGACCCCGCCGTTTCCCGCACCAAGGGCAGCCTGAAGATGCTCGGGCGGCTGACCGCCTATCTGGACCGCTATGAGCATCTCTTCGCGCCCGAGGACGGCATCACATTCGGACCGGTCAAAGTCTACAGCAAGGAAGAAATCGAACACTTCCTACTGGTGGACGAAGCGCCCTTCCCCATGAAATACCGCGTGAACGAGTTCAAAAAGCAATTGACGGGACGGGTGCACGGCGCGGTCAACAATATCTGCGCGTGGTACAGAAGCGAATGTGACCGCCGCGCGGAGATGATGCGGAAGAAATTCGGCGAAAACCCCGAACTCAGCGAAAAAGTCAAGGCGCTGTACAAAAGCAGCGCGCAGCGCATCGAGGAAACCAAGGCGCAGGCGGCGCCCTTCGTCAAGAAATGCATGGACGCGATGCCGTCAATGGACATTTTCGACATCTACAAGGCATTCCTCACGGAACTGGCAGGCGACACGGACGCCTCCTTCGCGGAAGCGGCTCGGTATACGCTTGTCTATCTGAAGCCCACCTGCGTCCACCTCGAAGACCTCGCGCCGCTGTCCATCATCGCCGCTCGCGTGCGGGAAACCGTGAGCCTGCCCATCCGCCACATCGTCATCGATGAAGCGCAGGACCTTTCCCCCATGCAGATTTCCTTTCTGCACGCCTGCATGCCGGATGCCACTTTCACGCTGGTCGGCGACCTCATGCAGGGCATCACCATGAGCCGCGGCATAAGCAGTTGGGAAGAACTGACGGACGGCATCTTCGAAGGCAAATGCGTCTACACGCGCCTCACAACCTCCTACCGCAGTACGAAGGAGATCATGGCGGAAGCGTTCAAGGCATCGAGCCGCTTTCAGGACACTTCGGATCTTTCCGTGGTGCGCGGCGGAAGCCCCGTCACCCGGCTGTGCTGTGAGGGCGATCAAGGGCAGATCAAGGCAATCAAAAGCGAACTCAACCGCTATGCCGCCCTGGGCTGCCGGTCCGTCGGCATCATCGCGAAGACCGGCAAAGACGCAGCGAAACTGCACGGGAAACTCGCGGACATCGAGGGTCTGCGCCTGCTGTCCGGCGATGACACCGATTTCGGCGGTGGGCTGTATGTAACCTCCGCGGCGCAGGCAAAGGGTCTGGAATTCGACGCGGTCATCATCGCGGACGCGTCGGACAAGTCCTTCGGGATGACCGAAGCGGACGCAAGGCTATTGTATGTGGCGCTCACCCGCCCGCTCCATCACCTGACGGTGCTCTACCGCGGCACGCTCACACCGCTCCTCATAGAGAATTAACCATGCCATAATCCATTTTATCCGCGTATATGCTAAAATACGCGCAGGACAAAAGGAGCGATATATGGAATTCGATTTCGGCAGCAAACACATCCGTCTTGATAAAGGTGACATTTTCGGCATCATCAGCCTGTTTATTCCGGTCATCCGTATCTTCGGCATTTTCTGGCTGATCAAGACCGTCCGCAAGAAACTGCGCCTGACAAAAGGCCAGTTCTGGGGCATCATCGCCTTGGGCATCTTTGTGCTGGGCGGCGGTGTCGGCGAACTGTTCGGCGCGCTGGAAGGGCTCTTCCTTCCCCTCACGATCGTCTCCGTGCTCATTCTCGGCGTCTGGGGCTATTTCAAGAACAACGAAAGCCGCGATGTGGACTACGCCTCCTTCTTTAACGGTCTGGACAGCGTATCCGTCGAGGAAGCCGCCAAAGTCATGGGTGTCAGCAAAAAGAAACTCATGCGGGACATCAACCGTCTGCGCAAAAAGCACATCATCCCCTACGACGCCTATGTGGATCACAGCGAGGATCTGATCGTACTGACCCGGAAGGGCCGTCCCGTTCACGAGAAGAAGAAGCCTCAGGTCTACGAACCGCCCAAGGACGAGAGCACCTATGATAAGATCGTCCGCGAGATACGCCGCCTCAACGATGAAATCGATGACGAAGTGGTCTCCGAGAAGATGTATCACATCGAGGACACCACCGCGAGCATCTTTGAAATCGTGAAGCAGAAGCCCGAGCGCGCAGGCGAGATTCAGACCTTCATGGAATATTACCTCCCCACCACGCTGGCGCTGCTCGAAAAATACGCTCGCCTCGAAAAGCAGCCCGCGGGCGGAGAAAACATCAACGCCTCCAAGAAGCGCATCGAAGGCATCATGGACAAGGTAGTGGAAGGCTTCGACGCCCAACTGGATAAACTGTTCAAAAGCGAAGCCATCGACATCACCAGCGATGTAAAGACGCTGGAAAAGATGATGAAGATGGACGGCATGACCGGAAAAGGGCAAGTAAGCCAATCCGGAAGCCACTAAAAAACAGCAGCACGAAAGTGCTGCTGTTTTTTGACCTTATCTTCCGCCGAAGGCGGCACCTTCCCCGGAGGAGAAGGCAAGAGGTTAGCAGCACGGATCGGCAACACCCCATCAAGCCCGATTCAGCGAAGCGCGAATCGGGCGCCACTAAATAAACCCGGGAGGTATGGAGGGACCGCAGTCCCTCCATCATAAATCCGCAGGGGGAACTTTGTCCCCCCGAGGACGCGATTTCCGCGCAGGGGAGCCTGCCGACCCGTAGCGGATAATCGCTACCTTGCGGGCTTTGCGCCCGAAAATTTCCGCAGAAATTTTTGCAAAATCGGTCCCAAAAATGGCGGATACGCGCAGCGCATCCGCCATTTTTGACCTTTTTCAAAGCAAATACGCAGTATTTGATTTGAAAAAACCGCTTGCGCAATGCAAGCGGCAGTGGCTCATCGGGGATTCGAACCCCGGACACCCTGATTAAAAGTCAGGTGCTCTACCGACTGAGCTAATGAACCATATACTGGGGTGGCTGGGCTCGAACCAGCGAATCCGGGAGTCAAAGCCCCGTGCCTTAACCGCTTGGCTACACCCCACCACACACATAAAAAAAGACCAAGGGTGGATAGTGGGGCTCGAACCCACGACCTCCAGGGCCACAACCTGGCACTCTAACCAACTGAGCTACATCCACCATAAACGCGCCCGAAGGGATTCGAACCCCCGACCCACGGCTTAGAAGGCCGTTGCTCTATCCGGCTGAGCTACAGGCGCATGATCCGCAATTCCCTGCTGACAAGAAGAGATTATAGCACAGAATCCGGCGTCTGTCCATACTTTTTTGCAAATTGACATTCATTTAACGATTGAGGCGCGCTTTTTCTTGACCAAAGACGGTTTTGGTGATAAAATCGAGGCATCAATCATTTCGGAGAAACTGATGAAAATACCTTCTGATGTACAAAAAATCATAAAGCGTCTGGAAGAAAACGGCTACGAGGCGTACGCCGTCGGCGGCTGCGTGCGCGACGCGATCCTCGGAAAAGAGCCCAACGACTGGGACATCACCACGAATGCCTCCCCCGACGAGATGAAGACCTGCTTTCAAGGCATCCGCCTTATCGAAACCGGTCTCAAGCACGGCACGCTCACCGTGATGCTGAACGGCGTGGGTTACGAAGTGACCACCTACCGCATCGACGGCGAGTATTCCGACCACCGCCGGCCCGACAGCGTGGAGTTCGTCAAAGACCTGCGGCTCGATCTCGAGCGGCGGGATTTCACCGTGAATGCCATGGCGACGCGGGACGGAAACGAGATCGTGGACCTTTTCGACGGTCAGAACGACCTCAAAAAGCACCTTATCCGCTGCGTAGGCGACCCGTACAAGCGCTTCACCGAAGACGCCCTGCGCATCCTGCGGGCGCTGCGCTTTGCTTCCGTATACGATTTCGAGGTGGATCCCGATACGGCAAACGCCGCCTTTGAACTAAGGGACACCCTCGTCAATGTTTCCGGTGAGCGCATCAGCGTGGAACTCAAAAAACTCCTCTGCGGCAAGGGCTGCGGACGGATTTTGACCATGTATCCGTGGATCATCTGGACCATCTTCCCGGAACTTGAGCCCATGGAGGGACTAAAACAGAACAATCCCCACCACGCCTACGATGTGTGGACGCACACCGTCAAGACCATCGTTTCCTCCCCCGCCGATCCCGTTTACCGGCTCACCATGCTGTTTCACGATTCCGGCAAGCCGCGGGCGCACTATGTGGGTGAGGACGGCCTCGACCATTTCAAGGGGCATCCGAAGTACAGCGTGGAAATCGCGGAAATCTGCCTTCCCCGCCTGAAACCCGACACGGACAGTTTCCGCAAGATCCTTCTGTATGTGCGGGAGCACGATCTGCGCGTCCCCGCAGACAAGAAAGCCATCCGCAGAGAGATGGTGCGGCTGGGCGTGGATGCCTACATGGCGCTGTTCCCCATCCTGCGCGCCGATTATCTTTCCCAGAATCCCGTGCTCATCCAGGAAAAAGCTGAGAAGTTCGGCGAGGTCGAGCGGCTCTCCCGTGAAATCCTGGAAAGCGGCGACTGCGTATCCCTGAAGGATCTGGCAGTCGGCGGGAAAGACATGATGGCTCTGGGCTTCAAGGGCAAGGAAGTAGGCGAAGTCCTCACGAACCTTCTGCTCCTCGTATGTGACGAGAAAGTCCGAAACGAAAAAGAAGCGCTGCTCAATGAAGCGCAGCGCCTGAAAAACAGTTGATCACATCCACTCGATCAGTTTGACCAGCATCTGATGAAGGGGCAGGTGAGCCATGGGCTCGTTATGGATCTCGTGCCGCATGCCCTCATAACTCACATGCTCCGCGCGGACCAAGCCCATATCTTTCAAGAACTTCTCGCCCGCCGCGGCACCCTTCTCGCCTTCGGCGCAGGGATCGTCCGCGCCCACGGTGATGAGCACGGGCAGCATGCCGTTAACCTTGTCCCAGCCTTTTTTATCGTAGGCTTCGGTCATCAAGTCGAGCAATGCCATATAGCCGTCCAGCGTACCCAACTGTCCGCACAGCGGGTCGGCTTCGTATTCCTTCACCTTGTCCGGGTCGCTGTTCATCCAGCAGTAAGGCGAGGTTTCGCCCTTGAACGGGGTGCAGTAGGACTTGAACATCAGTTTGTTGACGCTCTCGTCGCGGTAGCGGGCGCCTTTGAAAGCCTTTCTCATTTTAAGATACGCCTTGCCGGCACCCGCCGCGGCATTGTAAGCGGGAAGTCCCGACAGGATGACGCCGTTCAGGTCCTTGCTCCAGCGCTTGGTGTATGACATGCCGATGAGCGAGCCCATGGAATGACCCAGCAGGAACAGTTTCTTGGTCGGATAACGCTTTACGATCTCGCCCTCAAACTGCTTCATATCGCGGAGCACGCCGTCCGCGCCGGCGCCGTAGGTGAAGCCGTTGTCGTCCGCGCTTTTCACGGACAGACCGTAGCCGCGCTGGTCGCAGATGGCGCAGGCAAAGCCGTTGTCGGTCAGGAATTCCATGAGCGCGCCGTAGCGTCCCTTGTGCTCCATGATGCCGTGAATGAGCATCACGACCGCGCGGGGCTCTTCGTCTTCGGGCTCGGCGATCAGACAACTGATATCAAGACCGTCGATTTGGGATTTCATGAGAAACTCGGTTTTATTCATACTATCACCTCATCAGGAGTCATTATGATCGAAAAAATCACACTTCCCAACTTTCCGGGAAACTGCACTTTCTGGGCAGAGGATCTGGTGACCGGAGAGGTCGCCTACTGCGCGCCCGCCATGCCGCAGCCTGCCGCGAGCGTCATCAAACTCTCCGTCATGCTGGCCGCGTTCCGGGAATTCGAAAGCGGAAGCCTCGACCCGGACGGCATGATCACCGTCAAAAAGGAAGACAAACTGCCGCCCTGCGGCGTACTGACCTTCCTGCACGAGGGAATGACCGTCACGGTCCGCGACCTCGTGACCCTCATGATCATCGTTTCCGACAACACCGCGACCAATCTGCTCATTGATCTCATCGGCATCAGGCGCATCAACGAAATCGCGGAATCGTATGGGCTTTACGGGCTCGTCCTGCGCAGGAAACTGTTCGATGAGAAAGCCGCTGCGCGGGGGCTTCAGAACACCGTGACCGCGCGGAGCACCGCCGACTTTTTCCGCAAACTCCATAACAGGGAACTGGTGAGTAAGCGGGCAAGCAGCGAGATGACGGACATCCTTCTGGGGCAGCAGCTCAATGGAAAACTGCCCTTCTATCCCGGCGAGGACATCCCCATCGCCCATAAGACGGGCGAGGATGACGGCATCACCCACGACGCGGGGATCATCTACGGAATGCATCCCTGTATCGCCGTATTTCTGGGATCGGAAACGGATGTTCCCGCCTATAACCGTTACATTCAGGACATGGGAAGGATCCTCTCGGGCATGGAATGACCGCAAACATATTACCATAGTTTCACCGCAAAGTCAATAAAACCGTCACGCATAGTGACGGTTTTTCCGTTATTTTGAGAGAAAGGATGAATTTGCAGTAGCCATATTCTCCCCGCCGTCGTATCAAGATGCGGAATACAAAAAAGAGAGAAAAAAGGAGAACAAAACCATGAAAACCATCATCGCCCTGCTGCTCGCGCTCGTACTCACCATCGCGTCTTTCGTTTTTGCCGAGGAGGAAAACACCGTGAAACTCGATACCGTATTTGACCATGTAATGGATGCCGGAACCTACACCGAACTGGATTACACCCTTTCCGAAGAAGTCTTCGCCCGCAAGATGCAGCTGGACGGCGGCTGCTCCGCCATCGTAAAAACCCTTGAAAACGGCGACACCATCGTCGGCCGCAACATGGACCTGAACTTCAGTTTCAAACCCGCCTACATCGTCCGCACCAAGGTGCCCGGCTGCTACGAGACCGTAGGTGTCAGTTACACGCCCTTCGGCGGCAAGTCCTATGAAGAAGTGCTCGAAAAAGGCCTCACTTATGAAGAATCCGCCCTCATCCCCTTCTCCTGCACGGATGTGATGAACAGCGCAGGTCTCTATGTGGAAATCAACATGCGCAACGGCGAAACCGACGAAAACGGCAATCTCATCTATCAGTGCACCGGCACCAATCCCGGCGCCGAACATCGCGTATGCTCCATCAATCTGGTCCGCTATATCGGTGAACACTGCGGAAGCGTTGCCGAAGTCAGGGACTATCTGAACACGCTGGACATCTTCACCCCCTGCACCGACGCAATGAACTGGAACTTCTGCTTCATCGTGGCGGACGCCTCCGGAGAGCGCGCCCTCATCGAAATCGCCTGCAACAAGATCTCCTTCCTGGAGGGCCAGTCCGCTCAGGCCAACTTCTACATCACCCCCGAATTCGCCGCCAAAGAAACCCACGGTGCCGGCTACGGCCGCTATGAGCAGATGACCTCCCACATCGGCGAGGTACACACCGAAGAAGATATGCTGGCCCTCATGGACACCGTCGCCTACTTCAGCATCTACGGCGATGACTGCAAGTTCGACATGCGCAGCGAACTGGTCGGCACGCAGCCCCACTGGACCGCAGAGTATGTGATGGATGACAAAAACGCCGAAGAGATCGAGGCCTACGCCCGGCATCTGCGCGAAACCATCCCCGCGAAGTCCTTTGAGCAGCTCGCCACCGACGGCGACAGTTGGGAATCCGTGTTCACCGAGGTCGCCAACTGCAACGAAAAGACCCTGACCGTCCGCTTCTTCGAAGACGACGCAAAGATCGTCAAACTGGGTTTCTGACAGACAGAAAAAGCAAAAACCGCCCCTTGGGGCGGTTTTTTGTTAACGATATAACCCTTGCAAACCGCCCCGGATTATGCTATGATAAGTGCGGCGGTATCGGATGAACCGCACAGGCTCTTTTTCTTTTTTTGATGCAGGGTATCTTTCATGAACCCGAGCGGAGGTATCAACATGACTCACAACAAACTTCGTTATTTCGTCACTCTGTCGGCGCTGTGCGCCATCGTATTCGTGCTGGGCATGACGCCCCTCGGCATCATCCCCATCGGTTTCATCAATGTCACCATTCTCTGCATCCCCGTCGTTGTCGGAACGGTTTTGATGGGACTCAAAGGCGGCCTTGTTCTGGGCGCCTGTTTCGGTCTGTCCTCCACGCTCCGCGCTTTCGGCATCCCCACACCGCCTTCCGCGCTGGTGGCGGGACTCATTGCGGAAAGCCCGTTTTCGGTCATCGTGATGAGCATGCTGCCGCGGCTGTGCGTGCCCGTCGTCACATGGCTCGTCTACCGGCTCATCACGCGGCGCGGCGAGCGTCTGTTCCCGGAAACGCCCCTTGCGAAGGTGGCGGATTCCATCATTTTCATCATCGCCTTCCCCGCCGCTTTCATTCTGCTCTACGCCTTCCATGTCATTCCCTTTGTCTGGACGCTGGGCGCGTTCCTGTTCTTCATCGGCTTTGAACTGATTTTCGCGGGCAGAGGCGACAGTTTCAGCATGATCCTCTCCTCCGCCGCCGGCTCCATGACCAACACGGTGCTGTATCTTTCCCTCATGCTCGTATTCTATAAGGCCGCGGGCATCGAGAGCAACGAGGTCCTCGCCCTCATCAAGGGCACGGGCATCATCGCGGGCGGTCTGGAAGCCATGGCCGCCGCGGTGCTGACGGGCCCCATCGTGCGTGCGCTCAAGGCGGCAAACCTCGGATTCAAGGAGGAAACATTATGATCCTTACCATGGATATCGGCAATACCAACATCAAAACCGCGCTGTTTGACGGAGCGGAACTCAAAAACTACTGGCGCATTTCCACAAACCGCACCATGACCAGCGACGAATACGGCATGCTGCTCAAAAACCTGTTCGATTATAACGGGCTCACCTTTGACTGCGTGGAAGGCGTCTGTGTGTCCTCCGTCGTGCCCACCATCAACTACACCATCGAGCACATGTGCCAGACCTATTTCGGCAAGGCGCCCATGTTCGTGGCGCCCGGCATCAAAACGGGCATCCACATCAAATACGATAACCCGAAAGAACTGGGATCGGACCGTATCGCCAACGCCGTCGCCGCCTACGAACTGTACGGCGGTCCCGTCATTTTCATCGATTTCGGCACGGCGACCGGTTTCGGCGTGGTGAGCGAAAAGGGCGAATTCCTGGGTGGAGCCATCTGTCCCGGTCTCAAGGTGACGGCGGACGCCATCGTCGACAGGACGGCAAAACTCCCCCGGTTTGAGCTCATCAAGCCCGCGGGCGTCATCGGCAAAAACACCGTCACAAACCTGCAGAGCGGTATCGTGTACGGACACATCGGCATGGTCAAGTATCTGATTTCCCGCATGAAGGCGGAACTCAAGACCGACTGCAAAGTGGTCGCCACCGGCGGCATGGCTGTGATGGTCAAGGACGACGCGCCGGAAATCGATGTATTCGACGGACTGCTGACGCTGAAGGGTCTGCGCATTATCTATGAAAGGAACAATCAGGAGGCAAAATGAGCATTTTCAATGAATTGAACTCCCGCTTCCCCGTAAGGAACACCCCAGAGCAGAAGCAGGCATTCCGCGATTATGTCTGTTCCATGGAAAACCTGAACGCCAAAGTCGAGACCCTGGAAAAGCACGATAACCTCGTTATCGGAGATCCCGAAACCGCGAAGGTGCTTTTCACCGCCCACTACGATACGCCCAAGTCCATGTTCGTGCCCAATCTCATGCTGCCCACGAGCCGCCCGCTTTTCATCCTCTATCAGGTCGCGGTGATCCTCGTGCTGCTCATTCCCTCCGTCGCGGCGGGACTCTTCGTGATGAGCCGGGGTGAAGGCGTTCTGTGGAACGAACTGGGACTGCTGACTTATCTGGTGATCTACTTCGGGCTGTTCTTCCTGCTCATGCGGCGCGGCATCAACCCGAATAACCATAACGACAACACCTCCGGCACGGCGGCTGTGCTGGACATCGCGCGGAAACTGCCCGAAGACCTCAAAGGTAAAGCGGCTTTCGTGTTGTTCGATGACGAGGAAAAGGGCTTGAAGGGCAGCAAAGCCATGGCGAAGGCCTACCCCGCCGTCAAGGGAAATACGCTCGTCATCAATCTCGACTGCGTTGGCAACGGCAAAAACTTCGTCTTCGTGTACGGAAAAGCCCTGAAAAACGATCCCGTACTGTTCGCGCTGGAAAAGGCGATGGAAAGTCTCGGAAGCGTGACATTCATTTGCATCAGCCGCGGCAACTGCAATTCCGACCAGAAATCCTTTAAGCGCGGCATCGGCGTGTGCGCCTGCAAAAAGAGCAGGCGCGGCATCCTCTATACGCCCGCCATCCACACGAAAAAGGATACCGAAGCCGATCCTTCGAATATGGACAGTCTGGCAGACGCTATGATCGGCGCAGTCGATATCCTGTAAGCGCATAAAAAAAGAGCGGTTTCCCGCTCTTTTTTTGTTTTCCTTATTTCAGCACGAAGGTGGTCAGGATCGTCTGGGCAATCTGGCTGTCGGTGCCGAAGAAGGTGAAGATGTACATATCCGTTCCGTTCACCACATAGTACATGATGAAGTCGTAGCCTTTGTAGGTCATGTTGATGTTCAGAATCTCGGCAAGGGATTTGAACTCGTACGCGCCGCAGCCGTCCTTGAAGGTGACGCCGCTGAATGCGCCCTTGATCGCCGCCTGAATTTCGGGCAGTGCCTTGACCATTGCGTCGTTGGTGACGCCCTCGCAGGGACCGTAAGTCAGAATGAGTCCCGAAGCACCGTCCTCGGAAAGGCAGACGAGCGCGTCATTTTCGGCGTTCAACCGCCTGACGAAATCGTAGACATCCAAGTCCTCCAGCATTTCGGACGCGGAAGACAGGTTTTCATTCGTGCTGCCCGCGCCCATAATCGCCCATTCGGCGGGAACACCGATATAATAGTCCTTATAGGGACTGATATAGCCGTGCAGCAGGATCTCGCCTTCGCCCGCCACAAGGGGCTCTTCTTCCGCGGTCTCCTCGGAAAGCGCACAGCAGAAAAGCAGCATGAATGCAAGGAACAGAGCAAGTAATTTCTTCATTTTGCCTCCGGATCAAACATGGATTTGTTATAGGATACCACATTTTGCTTTCGAAAACAAGTGCAAACGGAAAGTTTTGATTTTCCGCCTCATTTACTTGCACGCAAATACTACAATAGTGTTACATCTGTATTCCCGCGGCTTCCTTTTATTGAAGAAAAGGCGGATATATGCTATAATAAGACGATAAACTATGTGAGGTCTCATCATGTCCGAAAGCAGGAAATCCGTGGTGCGGTCCACCGCCTGTGTCACGCTGATCGTGTTCGTCAGCAAAGCCATCGGCTTCGTGCGCGAAATGATCATGGCGGATGTGTTCGGTGCCAACGCCATGACGGATGCATATAACTCCGCTTACAGTCTGTTCTATCTGCCGGTGCTGCTGTTTTCTTCCTGCATCACCAGCACGCTTGTGCCCCGTTTCCTGCACTGTGAAAATGAACTGGGCAGCGAGCGCGCAGGCAGATTCGCGTCCTCGACCCTGAATCTATTCTCCCTTGCCGCGCTCATCATCAGCATCCTCATGGTGATTCTGGCGGACGGACTGGTGTCCGTGGTCTACCCCGGCTTCACCCCCGAGACTCATCTGCTCGCGGTGAAACTGTCCCGCATCATGTTCCCCGCCCTCATGTTCTTCACCGCGGCGCTCGTGCTTTCCTCCCTGCTGAACGCCAAGAAAAAATTCGTTGCCGCGCAATTGACCGGCATCCCGCTTTCCGCGGCGGAGATCACCGCAGCCCTGTTCTTCTCGAAAAAGTACGGCATCACCGCGCAGGCGTGGGGCATCATCGCAGCGGGCATACTGCAGGTGCTGGTGCTGGTCCCCTTCCTGCGGGGGCTCATCAAGTATACGCCCTCCTTCGACCTGAAGGATCCCCATTTCCGCCGCCTGCTCGCTCTGGCGGGTCCCGCGGTGCTGTCCATGGCGGTCAATGAACTCAACCACATGGTAGACCGCATGCTGGCTTCCGGACTCAACGCGGGCGACATCAGCGCCATGAGTTACGCTTTCAAGATCATCATGTTCATGATGGGCGTGCTGGTTGTGCCCCTCGCCACCGTGTCCTTCTCCGAGTTTTCGGAGGGCGCGCTCAACGAGCGTCCGGAACAGACCGTCATCCCGCAGGTGCGCGAGAGCCTGAAGATGCTGCTCACCGTGCTTCTGCCGCTGGTCGTCATCGGCGCGGTGGAATCCCGCCACATGATTCGCTTCGCCTACGGGCGCGGCGCGTTCACCGAGGAAAATGTACGGGTCACCGGAACGGTGTTTCTGTTCTACATCGTAGGTCTCCCCTTCTTCGGCGTCCGCGATCTCATGAACCATGTGTACCACGCCTTTCAGGACACCGTGACGCCCATGATCATCGCCGCCGCGTCCATGGCGCTCAACATCGTTTTGAACCTGATTCTCCGCAAGGTGATGGGTGTCAACGGTCTCGCCTTCGCCACTGCCATCGCCGCGCTGCTGGGCGTCATCTTGCTGTTTGCCTTCCTGCGCCGCAGGGTGAAAGGTATTTTCGACAGAAAATTCGTATTTGACATCATCAAACTCATCGTATGCAACATTCCCGTATTCGCGGTCTCCATGATACTCGGCCGCGTGCTCCCCGAAGCGTACGGGACGCTTCGCGTATTCCTCCGTCTGGCGCTCGTCGCCGCCGCATCCCTGACCGTATACGCCGCTGTCATCCTCCTGACCGACAGGAAGACCGCGCTGGCGGCAGTCGGCAAAATCGTCCGCAGATTCAAGAAACATTGAGGTAACTATGGAACAGGACAGACTCGTCACCACAGGCTTCCGCAGCGAAGACAACGAGCAGGAGTTCTCCCTGCGCCCCAAAACTCTGGTCGAATATATCGGTCAGAAAAAGATCAAGGACAGCCTTTCCCTCTATATGCAGGCGGCGTCCGCCCGCAAAGAACCGCTGGACCACATCCTGCTGTACGGACCTCCCGGTCTGGGCAAAACCACCCTCGCGGGCATCATCGCCTCCGAGATGGGGCACAATATCCGCATCACCTCCGGTCCCGCCATCGAGAGACCCGGCGATCTGGCATCCATTCTGACGAACCTCGATGACGGCGATGTGCTGTCCATCGACGAGATCCACCGCCTGTCCCATTCCGTGGAGGAGGTGCTCTACCCCGCCATGGAGGACTACGCGCTGGACATCGTTCTGGGCAAGGGACCTTCCGCGCGGAGCATGCGCCTGAATCTTTCCCGTTTCACGCTCATCGGCGCGACCACGAAGGCGGGCATGCTCTCCAGCCCTCTCCGTGACCGTTTCGGCATCTCCTACCGTCTGGAAATGTATGATCCCGAAGACCTCGCCATCATCGTGCGCAGATCCGCGGAGATCCTCAAAATCGACTGTGACAAGGAAGGCGCGCTCGAGATCGCCCGCCGCAGCCGCGGAACGCCCCGCATCGCCAACCGTCTCATCAAGCGTGTGCGCGACTACGCCCAGATCAAGGCAGGCGGCACCGTTACGGGCGAAGTGGCGAAAGAAGCGCTCGATATGCTGGAAATCGACCCGCTGGGACTCGACAAGGTGGATCGCGCCATGCTGACCACTATGATCGACCGCTTCGGCGGCGGTCCCGTGGGTCTCGACACTCTCGCCGCCACCACGGGCGAAGACACTGCCACCATCGAGGATGTGTATGAGCCCTATCTTATGCAGTTGGGCTTCCTCATGCGCACGCCCCGCGGCCGCGTCTGCACGCCCCTCGCCTATGAGCACATGGGCAGAAAAGTGCCCGATAACCAGTCGAAAGCCAATACCGATCAAATGAAAATGGACCTTTGAGGTAAGAAATGAAAACAAGCGATTTCATGTATGACCTTCCCGAGGAGCTCATCGCGCAGACGCCCATCGAGCCCCGGGACCACTCCCGCCTGCTGGTGTACCACAGGGAAACGAAGCAAGTGGAGCACAAACATTTTTATGATGTCATCGACTATCTGAATCCCGGTGACGCCCTCATCATCAACGACACCCGCGTCATCCCCGCGCGCCTGTACGGCACCCGCGCGGGCGGCGGCGCTTGCGAACTGCTGCTGCTCAAACAACTGGGTCCCAAGAGATGGGAATCCCTCGTCCGTCCCGGCGCGAAACTGAAGCCCGGCAAGACCATTTCCATCGGCAACAGCCGCATGACCGCCACGATCGTCAGTGAAGCCGAGGGCGGCGCCCGCGTCGTGGATTTCACCTGCGAAGGCACCTTTGAGGAATGTCTGGACGAACTGGGCGAAATGCCTCTTCCCCCCTACATCCACGAAAAGCTCATGGACAAGAGCCGCTATCAGACGGTCTATGCCCGGGAGGAAGGCTCCGCCGCCGCGCCTACCGCGGGACTGCACTTCACGCAGGAACTCCTTGGAAAGATCCGCGATAAGGGCATTGAGATCATTCCCGTGCTGCTGCATGTGGGTCTGGGCACCTTCCGCCCCGTGAAGGCGGAAAATGTGGAAGACCACGAGATGCACAGCGAATACTACGAAGTGACCGAGTACGCCGCAAAGCGTATCGCAGAAATCAAAGCCGCGGGCGGGCGCGTGGTCGCCGTGGGCACCACCTCCGTACGCACCCTCGAAGCCTCCTCGCAGGAAACGGGAAAAGTAGAGAGCAAATGCGCGTGGACGCAGATCTTCATCAAGCCCGGCTATCACTTCAATGCCGTCGACTGCCTCATCACCAACTTCCACCTGCCCGGCTCCACCCTCATCATGCTGGTCTCCGCCCTCATGGGCCGCGAGGAAGCCCTGCGGGTATATGAGGAGGCGGTCAGGGAAAAGTACCGTTTCTTCTCCTTCGGCGACGCCATGCTGATCCTGTAAGGAACTTTCCGGTCTTTTTTCGCGTCCAAACAGATACCGACTCCACAAAACGGAGAAGCAAATGAGTAAACAGAGACCTCTTTTCGTCCCCCGCGGCGAGTACAAAAGTTTCATACTGACCACCATCATGACCACCGTCAAAATGCTGGTGCTATTGGTGCTTGTGGTCTCTTTTGCCGCGGGCGGCATCGTGATGGGCGTTGCCAAGGCATGGATCGACACGACTCCCGCTCTCGACCTGGATATCTTCGATTCCCAGGCGCAGACCTCGTTCATTTACGACAAAAACGGCGATCTCATCACCACTTTCCGCGGCACGGAAAACCGCGTGTACTGCACCTATGAGGAATTGCCCGAAAACCTCATCAACGCCGTCATTTCCATCGAGGATGCCCGTTTCTGGCAGCACGGCGGCGTCGACCTCAAGCGCTATGTGGGCGCCTTCATGGGAAACCTGAAGGGCGGCAATCAGGGCGGCTCCACCATCACCTGCCAACTCATCAAGCAGGCGGTGCTGACGGGCGAGCAGACCTACAAGCGTAAGGTGCAGGAAGCCTATCTTGCACTCGAACTCGAAGACACGCTGACCCGCCTGTTTGACGGGGACAGCCGCGCCGCCAAAGAGCGCATCCTCGTGGAATACCTGAATGTGGTGTATCTGGGCGGATCGCTGTACGGCGTCAAGACCGCCGCGCAGGACTATTTCGGAAAAGAACCCGGCGAACTCTCCCTCAAGGAATGCGCCATGCTCGCCCGTCTCATCAGGAACCCTTCCAAGTACAATCCCCGTTCCAACATCTACAGCCGAAACACCCCCGAGGTGAGCGAACTGGGCGCAAACTATGTACTGGAACTCATGGAAGAGCAGGGCTACATCACTCATGATCAGTGTCTCGCCGCCAAGAACGAAACGCTGCAGGTGCTGCAGGTGGGCACTTCCACCCAGACCATGTACGATAACGCTTACTATGTGGAGTACGCCATTTACGATGTGGTGACCAAGATGCTGCGCGTGGAGCAACTCGAGGACACCGCCGCCAACCGTTCCCAGATGGAAGCCAAACTGCGCACCGGCGGCTTCCACATCTACACCTGCCTCGACCCCGAGATCCAGGAGGCGGTGCAGAAGGTCATCACCGACTGGAAGCAGTACCCTTCCATGCGCTACTCCTCCGACCGCTACAAAAAGACGCTGGACAACGATGGCTACATCGATGTAATCCAGCCGCAGGCCGCCTGCGCGGTCATGGACTGGCACACGGGTGAACTGCTCGCCATTGTAGGTGGCAGGAGCGAACCCACCGCCCGGAAACAGTTGAATCGCGCCTATCAGAACAACATGCCCGTCGGTTCCTCCATCAAGCCCCTCGCGGTCTACGGTCCCGCCTTCGATCTGGGCTACGGACCCGGCACGCCCGTACTCAATCTGCCCATCCGCATCGAAAAATGGGACAGCGAGGCGGGCTACCCAACCAACTACGGCGGCGGCAGTTGGATGGGCGTGGAGACCATGCGCTACGCCATCAACAAATCCCACAACTATCCGACTGCGCAGGCGCTGTTCGAGTATGTGGGCATCGAAAATTCCGTCAACTACCTGCTGATGCTTGGTATCTCTCCCAATCATATTCAGGCGACCGGCTCCGGTCTCGCGCTGGGTTCTTCCGGCATTTCCGTCATTGAGATGGCGGACGCGTTCGGCGCCATCGCCAACAAGGGCGAGTATCTGGAAAGCTATACCTTCACCAAGGTGCTCTATAACGACAATGTGACCCCCTATATGCTGGTCACGGATGTGCAGCTGACCCGTCAGGCGTTCAAACCCTCCACGGCGTTCATGCTGGTGGATGTGCTGAACGGCTGCATCAACGGCCGCGACGGCACGGGTTCCAAAGCGAAGTTCGGCAACATCACCGTAGCGGGCAAGACAGGCACCAACTCCGACGCCGTCGGCGTGTTCTTCGCAGGCTTCACCGCCTATTACAGCTGCGCCGTGTGGATCGGACATGACAGTTACAAGCCGTTGGTCACCAGCGCGTCGGGCGGCAACTACGCCGCGCCCCTATTCGCCGCTGTCATGAGCAAAGTTCATTCCCTGAAGGGCATCACGAAAGACGCCCCCATCATCGACGGCGATTACCGCCAGTACGGTCTGGTCAAGGCGGAAGCCTGCGGCGTGAGCGGCATGAAGCCCACGGCGGCCTGCCGTATGGATGTGAACAATTACGCGGTCAGCACCGACTACTACCTCGCGGGCACCCAGCCCACCGTCTCCTGCAACATGCACCGCACCGTGACTCTGTGCACCCGTTCCTACAAGCGTCCTTCTTCCAACTGTTCTTCCGTCAGGACCTACGGCGTCATCTATATCCCGCAGGGGCATCCGCTCCGTCAGGCGGAAACCATCGGGGATGTGCAGCATTACTTCAAGGGCGCGTCCGTAAACAGAGAGTTGTCATCCTTCGGCACCTGCTCTTCCTGCAGATAAGGAGTATTATGTTTCTCAATATCCTTTTCGCCGTCGCGGCGGTTTTGTGCATCGTATATTACCTGCTGCTGGGCTTTCTCATCCGTTTCGGTCAGAGCATGACCTGGCTGTGGCTTGCCTTCGCGGCGGTGTTCCTGCTTCGCCATGTGAGCGTCGCACGGATGCACAGAGGTCTTCCTCCCCTCCTGCCCCATTTCGTGTCGGTCATCCTGCACTCGGGCTTTGCCCTGTTCCTCGTGTCCTTCATCGTCATCGAGTGCATCATCTTCTCCGCGGGATTCGTGACCGCGGACCCGGGGCTTGACTACATCATCGTGCTGGGTGCGAAGGTGAACGGCACGCAGCCCGGCGGCGCGCTCCGCAACCGCATTCAGGTAGCGTATGAATACTGGCAGGAAAGCCCGGACACCGTGATTGTGGCAAGCGGCGGTCAGGGGCCCGACGAGGGCATTTCCGAAGCGCAGTGCATCTACAACGGTCTCATTGCCCGTGGGGTTCCCTCCGACAAAATCATCCTCGAGGACAAGTCCACTTCCACCTACGAGAATATCCACAACACGCTGTCCCTCATTAAGCACGATGAAAATACGACCATTGGCATCGTGACCAACAATTTCCACATCTACCGCTCATTAAAGATCGCCCAGCAGGCGGGCGGCGCCGACTACGAGGGCGTTTATGTCTACACCTCATACCTGTCTTTCCCCCACTACATGCTGCGCGAATACTGCGCGGTGGCATGGGGACTGGTCTCGGGAAGATGGTAGACAAA
>JAZLLT010000060.1:0-6830 GCA_045598325.1 Clostridia bacterium
GCGCGATGAGGGACGCGCCGAAAGACTGGGAGTACATGACACCGGAGCAGGTCTTTTTATACACATAGAAGATGAACAGACCCACACAGAAGGCAAGGCCCAATGTCAGCAGCATGTCAAGAAGCGACACGGATGTGAAATTCTCGAGGAAAGAGCTTTTGAAAATGTCATTGAATGTCATAAGATACTTCCTTTCAGCCGTTCCTGCGGCTCAGTTCATATTTGGAGAAGGGGCCGCGCAGAATCCCCTTCAGATTGACGGTGTCGCGGATGATGTGCGGCAGGTATTCGTCCCACTTGACTTCCAGCACCGCGGTGCCGAATGTACCGGGAATGGTAACTGCATCCGGGTTCAGAAATTCCATCGGGTCCGGACACATGCGGATGTCGTAATCCAGAGTCACCCGCACATTTCCCGCTTCATAAACAAAGGGATGTCGGGTGTAGTCCACGATGGCTTTCGGCATGAGCAGACGGGTGCGCATCTGCGTGTAGAATTCCTTCAGGAGCGGACGGTCACCCGTCGGCATCCACAGGATATCGCCCATGAGGATGCGCTTCACCTCACCTTCTGTTATCATGCAGAATTCCTTGCTTGTCAGTTCGCCCCGCTTGCTCTTCTTTTCCAGTTTCATAAAGGACGGGTCGTTGTCATAATAGCGGATGCGGTATTTGTCGCGCACATTCACTCCGTCCCGCTTCTCATTTAGACACGCGTCATAGGGCGTATCAAAATACAGGCTGCGGATGGATGTGGTGCCGTCCGCGCGCACATGGGCATCCGGCTTCATGACGGCAGAGAGTCTGGTTTCAAGCACCAGCCGGTCTGCGCAAGAAACCATATGCTTTACTTCATGTCTGAATTTCATGGTCTCCTCCTTTCCATGCCGCCATTATATGCCCGCGGGCCGGATTGCTAAACCGTTTCCGTGTAAACGAGTATTAAGGAGTATGAGACGCTTCTTAAGAAATCCTTAGTGCGGAAACCGCATTTACCAACGCTTTACACGCTCCGTTTGAAAATGCAACATTAAAAGACTATAATATGACGGTTTGAAAAAATCCGATAGAAGGTATCTGTATGAGAGCGCTGCTGTCCGTTTCCTTTGCCATTGTCGCGGGTCTCATGATGACCCGTGTGATCAAGAAATTCCATCTGCCCGCCGTCACGGCCTATCTGCTGGCAGGTCTTGCCATCGGCCCCTACGCCATCGGTAGGTTCAACCTGCCCATCGGCTTCAACACCATGGAGCAGCTTGAAGGACTTTCCATTCTCTCCGAGTGCGCGCTGGGCTTTATCGCCTTCGCCATCGGCAACGAGTTCCGCCTCTCCTCCCTGAAGGCTACCGGCCGTCAGGCCACCATCGTGGGCATCGTACAGGGACTGGTCGCCGCTCTTTTCGTGGACGCGGCACTTATCGGCCTGCACTTCATTTTGGGCGAAGACAAACTCTCCCTGTCCTCCGCCATCACGCTGGGTGCCATCGCCACCGCTACCGCGCCCGCCGCAACGCTCATGGTCGTCAGGCAGTATAAGGCCAAGGGCAAACTGACCGATATCCTGCTGCCCGTGGTCGCGCTGGATGACGCCGTAGGTCTGGTCGTGTTCGCCGTGTCCTTCGGCATCGCCCGCGCCCTCAAAAGCGGCTCCGTGGACCTTGTTTCCATCCTCGTGGAGCCTGTCATCGAGATCGTGCTGTCCCTTTCTTTCGGCGCACTCATGGGCGTCCTGCTCACCTGGACCGAGAAACTGTTCAACTCCAACTCCAACCGTCTCTCCCTCACCATCGCCTTCGTGCTGCTGACCGTCGCCGCTTCCCTCGCGGAATTCGATATCGGCAGCGTGCACATCGGCTTCTCTTCCCTGCTGGTCTGCATGATGATGGGCACCGTGTTCTGCAACATCTGCCCTCTGTCCGCAGATCTCATGGACAAGAGCGACAAATGGACGGCGCCGCTTTATGTGCTGTTCTTCGTAATGAGCGGCGCGGAACTGGAACTGAATGTCTTCTCCGATGTGTCGGTCATCGGCATCGGACTTGTCTACATCCTGTTCCGTTCCCTCGGCAAATACTTCGGCGCCATGGCTTCCTGCAAAGCCAGCGGCTGCGATGAAACCGTGACCAAATACCTCGGCATCACCCTGCTCCCGCAGGCGGGCGTGGCGCTCGGCATGTGTCTGACCGCGAGCACGCTCGGCGGACACGACGGTTCCCTCATCCGCAACATCATCCTGTTCTCCGTACTCATATATGAACTGGTCGGCCCCGCGCTCACCAAGTGGGCGCTCACCAAAGCGGGCGACATCCGGCCCATGAGCGACGAGGTCGCAAACCGCCGCGAAAAGAAACTACAGCAGGCGGAAGAAGAAAGAAGAAAAATCATCGAGGGCAAGTAACTTCCCTCTCATGCGCCGTTCCCCGCGGGGAACGGCGTTTTTTGTTACACCATCGCGCGATTTGTAAGTTTTTTTATAACTTTTCCGATTTAGCCTATTTTAATGTTCCTATGTTTGTGCTATAATACCTTCGTATATATATGCACAGGCGGAGGTAATCCCATGCAGCGCAAGCAGCCCCCTGCACCCATGCACAAACGCAAAAAGAAAAAAAACAACACAAACCTTGTATGCACGCTCGTCATCGGTGTGCTGCTGTTTGCACTCGGCTTTTATCTGGGCTACACGAAGGGCGTCGGCGCGAAAAGGCGGGACATGAATATCCTGCTGGTCAACACCGACCATCCCCTGCCCGCCGATTACGAGCCGGAAAATCTGGTGAATCTCTATCAGATGCGCCATTCCTTCCGCCTCGCCCGCAGCGACATCTATCTGACCAACGAGTGCTATCAGGCGGCGCAGGAGATGTTCGCCGCCGCGGAAGCCGCCGACATGAACGGCTATATCATCACAAGCGGCTACCGTTCCTACGCGAAGCAGAAGGAAGTCTACGCGGAAAGCCAACCCGGCTACGCGCAGGCGCCCGGATGCAGCGAGCATCAGACGGGGCTGTGCTTCGATGTGACAGTGGAAAGCAATGATTTCGAGAGCACGCCGCAGTACGGCTGGCTGTCGGTCAACGCCCACAAATACGGCTTTATCCAGCGCTATCCCGCAAACAAATCCAAGATCACCGGCATCAGTTACGAGCCCTGGCACTACCGCTTCGTGGGCATTGACGCCGCCACGGAGATGTACAACAAGAACATCACTCTGGAAGAATATTTGAAATAGAGGTGGATATCATGCTGCTCAAAAACGGAATGATCCATGACGCGGTACACGAGGAAGCGTATCTTTCCGACATCCTCATGAAAGACGGGAAAATCGCCGCCATTGATGTGGACCTCGACCCGCAGGGCGAGGAAGTGATTGACATTCAGGGACTGGATGTGTACCCCGGCTTCGTGGAAGCCCACGGGCACATCGGTCTGGACGGTTACGGCATCGGCTACGAGCGGCAGGATTACAACGAGCATAACGATATCTGCTGTCCCCAACTGCGCGCCATCGACGCCATCCATCCGGGCGATCAGGCGCTCATCGAGGCAGCGGAAGCGGGTGTCACCACCCTGAATGTGGGCCCCGGCAGCGCCAATGTGCTGGGCGGCACTTTCACCGCCATCAAGCCCGTGGGCATGCGCATCGAGAAGATGATCGTGAAAGCCGAGACCGCCATGAAGTGCGCTTTCGGCGAAAATCCGAAACGGTGCTACCGCGACAAAAGTGACTCCAGCCGCATGACCACCGCCGCCCACCTGCGCGGGATGCTGTTCAAGGCGCAGGAGTACACGCACAAATACGATGCGGCAAACGGCGATATCGAAAAGATGCCTGCCTTCGATTTCAAACTCCACGCCCTCATGCCCGTCATCAAGGGCGAACTGCCGCTCAAAGCTCACGCCCATCAGGCGGACGACCTGTTCACCGCCATCCGCATCGCCAAAGAGTTCGGCGTAAAACTGACCCTCGAGCATGTGACCGAAGGTCACCTCATCGCGGACGAACTGGCGGAGGAAGGCTACATGCTGGCGGTCGGGCCGACGCTCGGT
Organism: Clostridia bacterium; assembly: GCA_045598325.1. Taxonomy (GTDB): domain Bacteria; phylum Bacillota; class Clostridia; order Christensenellales; family Aristaeellaceae; genus RUG14130. The sequence continues at coordinate 4,051 of JAZLLT010000060.1, forward strand.
CACGCCACCAAGTTCGAACTGCAGGAAAAGAGTTGGATCACGCCCGGCATGCTGGCAAAGAAAGGCTGCCATGTGTCCATCATCACGGACTCCCCCGTCATTCCCCAGAAGTACCTGCCCATCTGCGCGGGTCTGGCGGTCAAGGCGGGCATGGACAAATTCGACGCCCTCAAAGCCATCACCATCCACCCCGCCGAGCACATCGGCGTCGCGGATCGCGTTGGTTCTCTGGAAGTGGGCAAGGACGCGGATGTGGTCGTCTGCAACGGCGATCCCATGGAGATTTCCTGCGTCAACAAATATGTGTTCATAAACGGAAAAAACATTCTCACAGACTGATGCGGAGGAAATAATGAAAAAGAAAAGCGAACTCATCAAAACCCTTCAACTGGTCCTGTTCCTGCTGATCACCGTGGCAGGTCTGTTTGCCGTGTTCAAGGACAAAAACCTCTACCAGATGATCGGTTCCGATGCCTCCGTGCGCTTTATCAGCATGCTGCTGTGGCTGTCGCTGGGTTTTTCCTTCATTTTCATTCTCATCGACTTCCGCATCAGCGCGTCCATGAAAAAGGACTACAAAGAACTGGACTTCGCCCTGCGCAATGACCGCGTCGCCGGCATCGCCAACCGTTTCTCCTGCGACGCCATGATCGAGAAATATGTGGATCAGCCCCTGCCCGACAACATCGGCTGCGTCATGCTGGAGATCTCCAACATCCGTGAAATCAACGATACCTACGGTCACACCCGCGGAAACAGCACCATTCAGGAGTTCGCCAACATCCTTCTGACTTCCTCCGTCGGCATGTGCTTCGTGGGCCGCAACGGCGGCAACAAGTTCATGGCGCTGTTTGAGGACTGCGACGCGGAGAAGATGAACTCCTTCCTCGTGCGCGTCAACAGCAAAATCGATGTGCACAATCGCAGGAACGACACGCCGCCCCTCGAATACCGCACCGGCAGCGCGTTCTCCGCCGACGACAAGGTGGACGGGATCACGCAACTGATATCCCTTTCCGACAAGCGTCTTTCCCAGCGCCGTGACACCGCCACGGGTCTCATGAACCGCGCGGGCTGCGACGAACTGATCGAACTGTATCTGGACAAGCCCCTGCCCGAAACCATGGGCTGCATGATGCTGGAAATCACCAACATCCGCGAGATCAACGACCAATTCAGCCGCACGGAGGGCAACCGCTGCATCCGCCTGTTCGGCGATGCCCTGCGTGAGGCCGCCTACGGGCTGTGTCTCGTGGGACGCAACGGCGGCTGCAAATTCCTGGCACTGTTTGAAAGTTGCACCGAGGACAAACTCGCCCTGTTCGAGAAGCGGATCGGCGACAACCTCTCCTCCCTCATATCCGAAAACAACTGCGCGGAGATCGCCTATTCCATCGGCCGCGCGTTCAAGGAAGGTCCCGACATCAACACCATCAATCGTCTGATCGCGCTGGCGGATCGCCGTCTCACCGACCGGCGTCTGGAGGGCAGTGTCCGATGACCTCTCTTGACTACAAGTATCTGGACACGGTGCTTGCCGACGCCCGCGAAGGCGACAGCAACGCTTTTGCCGAGATCTATGCCGCCACCTACGCCGGGCAGTACGAGTTTGCCATGGAGCAGTTATGCGGGAATGAATTCGACGCGGAAGATACGCTGCAGGAAACCTATATCTATGCCTTGACGAATATCCTGCAGATCACCTCCGCTTCCATGCTCCTGCCCTGGCTGTATCAGGTCAATTTCCGCATCTGCAACGGCAAGCGGATGCGCGCAAAAGGCATCGACAATCCCGAGTCCGAAACCGTAGAAGTGGAATCCTTCCGTCCCACCATCGCGCGTATCCTCCGCCTGCCCCTCACCCAGAGTCAGGCGCTCATCATGTGCTATGCCTGCGGAATGAGCGTGCGCCGCGCCGCCAAATTCATGGACATGCGCGTACCCGCCCTGCGCTCTTACCGGCGTGAGGCGCTCAGGACGCTTGCGAAGGAGGACGGCGTATGAGGAAACCGAAGTATGCCGCGCCTTCCCCGCAGGTCGCCAACCAGATGCTGGACAATGTGTTCTCTTCCTGTGGGCAGGAACCCAATACGGTATCTCTGGAAGTGCTGGTCTCCTACAGCAACTACCGCAAAGAGCGCTTCATCATGCAGCGGGGTCTGATCGCTGCGGTGCTGACCCTGTTCCTCCTGCTCCCCATCCTGTTCATCACCGCCGCCATGATCATCACGGTGCGCAACCCGGAGCAGCCCTACAATCCCGAATACGAGGTGAAAGTGGAAGGCAGGATGCCGATTTCCTCCCTGAACGCGCTCATCGACGGGCGCCCGGTCACCGTGACCGAGACGGGAGACCGCGAATATCTGCTCCAGCCCACCCGCAACGGCATCATGATCGTCACCGTGACCCTCATCAACAAGCAGATGACCTCCGAGGAAGTCGTGGTCAGCACCGTGGATGTGACGCAGCCCTATCTCACGGGCACGGAATACGATGACGCGTTTTTCTACCTGTTCGTGGAGGACCGTGAGAGCGGCGTCGATTACAGCCTTGTGCGGGGCGTCTATGAAGACGGCAGCCTCTGCGATGGCATCCTCTGTGACCCGGACAGCGGCAAAATCACCATTCCCTACCCCGAGAAAGTACTCAGCCTCATCATCCCGGACCGCGGTGAGAACGAATTGAAGATCTCCCTGAAGCCGCAGGAAAACGAAAAGTAAAAAAGAAGTCTCCCCCCCGGGGGGGGGGATTTTTTGGCTTTTATGGAATACCTTCCCGGG
>JAZLLT010000061.1:0-44449 GCA_045598325.1 Clostridia bacterium
CCCCATGGCACCGGTCATCGAGTACTTCCGCGCCGCTTTCCTCGGAACGGGCAGCTTTGACCCGCTGTGGCTCATAGTCAGCGCGGGCGTCACCATCGTTATTTTCCTGCTGGGCATCGTCTTGTTCAGCAGAGTCGAAAAGAATTTTATGGATGTGATCTGATGAGCGATATCGTACTGCGCGCAGAGCACGTATCCAAACAGTATCGTCTGGGTGAGATCTCAAGCACCACGCTCCGGGAGGACCTGGACGAGCTCATAAGCCGCTTAGGTAAAAAGAAGGATAAAATCGGCAGCGACAAATACGCTTCCGGTCAGAAATTCTATGCCCTTCGTGACGTGACCTTTGACGTGGAGCAGGGCAGTGCCGTTGCCCTCATCGGCAGAAACGGCGCGGGCAAGAGCACGCTGCTCAAACTCATCTCCCGCATCACCGCGCCCACGGAGGGGACCATCCGCTACAAGGGCAATGTGGCGAGCCTGCTCGAAGTGGGCACGGGCTTCAACCAGCACCTGACGGGCAGGGAGAACATCTACCTGAACGGCGCCATCATGGGTCTCACGAGGAAAGACATCGACAGGCGCCTCGAGGAGATCATCGAGTTTTCCGAAATCGCTCCCTTCATTGATACGCCCGTCAAGCGGTATTCGAGCGGCATGTATGTGAAACTGGGCTTTGCCGTCGCCGCCCACCTCGATCCCGACATCCTCATCTGCGATGAGGTGCTGGCGGTGGGGGACAGCCGCTTTCAGGAAAAGTGCATCCGCAAGATGAGTGAACTGGCGGGAGAACACACGGTCATCTATGTCTCCCACAATATGCACACCCTGCGCCAACTCTGCACGAGCGCCTTATATCTGGAAGAAGGCCGCCTCACCCATACGGGCGACCTCGAAAAAGCCATCTCTCTTTACAGCGGCGCGGCCCGGATGCAGGACACCCATGTGGACCTTTCGCGGATGAAGCACGAGCGCAACGCGGGGCGGCTTGCCTCCATGGAGAGCCTCGACCTGCTCGACACCGTTTCCTGCGAATATCCCATGTATTCCGGCCTCAAACTGAAACTGGGGCTGCAGGCGCACGAGGATGTATGTAACCTGCGTGTATCCGTCCTTCTGTCCCGTCCCGGCACGGGCACCGTGGCTTCCTCCATGAGCGCGCCTCTGTATACCGCCAAAGCGGGGAGCGCGGATGATGTGACGCTCACGCTGCCTCTGGGCGGTCTCGGTCCGGGCGAATACGACGCGGAACTGTGGCTGTGCTTTGTCGATCCCATCGGGCGCATGGTCTCCTATGATGTGGTGCCCCACGCCTTTCGCTTCGCGGTCACGCAGAATCAGACGGCTAATGACGGCATGCTGTGGAACGAAAAGCGCCACGGGCTTGTGCGTCTTCCCGACATCCATACCTGATTAAAACGGCATTGCCCGTTCATTATAGGAGGTACCCCATGAGTTCGTTCAAAGACCTGCGCATCGTCGACAACTTCTACCAGACATCGTCCTTCTTCCCGATGCCGACCGTCTGCATCAGCACCGTGAACCCGGACGGCAGCCTGAACATCGGCTCCTACTCCCTGTGTTTCCCGTACTACATCGCGGGCAAGGGACGCTACGCCATGCTGCTGGAATGCAGAAACACTTCCAACACCTGCAGAAACCTCATGATGCGCGGCAAGTGCGCCATCAACTTCATTCCCGATGATAAAAAGTATTTCCGCGAGGCGGTCCGCTTCGGTTTCCCCGGTCCCTCTGAGGAAAAGATGAAGACGAACCTCTTCACCATGGAAAAAGGTCAGGCGGACCCCGCCGACGAAAACCGTCCTCCCGTCATCGCCGAAGCGTTCCAGGTATTCGAGTGCACATGGAACAAAGAACTGGAAAACGCCGGAAGATTCAATGTCGGGGACATCGACGACGGACATCCCGGCCCCTACAATGACTTTAACGGCATCACATCCAAATACGGCGCCCACTTCATTTTGAACATCGACAAGATCCTCATGAAGGAGCAGTACTACGACGCCATCGTGAACGGCGTGAAGAAGACTTCCTTCCCGCCCGTGCCCGTGGATTACGGCTATCGCGACAGCACCAATTTCTGGTACACCACCTTCCCGCGCCTCAAAAAGCCCGTCGCCGAGCCCATCCCCGCGCCAAAGGAAGTGGACATGGAGTCCATCCGCTATGCCGCCAACCGCTGCGACGACACCATCAAGTTCACCGATGACGCCCTCAAGAATTTCGTGAAGGTGCCCCGCCCGTTCCTGAAGACCGTCCTCAACGGCTGCATCGCCTGGGCGAAGGAAAACGGCGTCAGCCTCATCACCGATGAGCATGTGAAGATCATCAACGACAAGCGCAAGCAGGAAAAGGAAAAGAAGTAACGGTTCGTGCTGCGGCGGGAAATACCCGCCGCAGTAACTCCCTTGGCTTCCCCGCTCCGAGGGGAAGCCGGCGGCGAAGCCGCCTGATGAGGAGCGCGTTTCCGGTTTATTATGTTGAATGGTGAATAACGGACAATGAACAACGACTCCGCGGACAACAGACTGTACATCAAAGAAGCGGACGGCATCCGCGCGCTCTGCGTGCTGGGTGTCATGTCCTATCATATCTGGCAGCAGAGTTGGCTGAGCCCCTGCTTCAGCATCGGGTCCCTCCGTATCGACCTCACGCCCTTCGTGCGCGCGGGATACGAGTTCGTGGACCTCATGCTGATGCTGTCGGGCTTTTTGCTGTTCCTGCCCTGCGCGGTCTGCGCCCTCGAAGGGAAGAAACAGCCGGACACGGGCAGGTTCTACTTAAAGCGCATCGCCCGCATCGTGCCCGCCTACCTCATCGTGACGGCGTTCTGTCTCATCATCGCGCTCGCGGAAGGACAGTACGCGGACAGGGGCGAGATGCTCCGCGACCTCATCCCGCACCTGACCTTTTCGCAGGTGCTGTTCGGACCTTCCTACATCGGCACCCGCCTCAACACCGCCCTGTGGACGCTGGCGGTGGAAATGGAATTCTACCTCATTTTCCCGCTCATTTCCCGCGCTTTTGCGAAAAAACCGCTGCTCACCTACGCGGCGATGATTGCCGCCGCCTTCGGCTACCGCGGGTTCGTCGCGGCGCGTTTCACGGACACCACCCTCTACATCAACCAACTGCCAGCCATGCTGGATGTGTACGCCAACGGCTGCCTCGCGGCGTATGTGTGCGCATATCTGAAAAAGCATGACGGGGGAGAGAAGGCGCGGGAAGCCTTCTTCACGGTCTGCGCCTGCGCCTGCGCCGTGATGATCTGGAAACTGTTCCAAAATCAGTCCTACGAAAGCGGATACGACCGTATCCGCCTCGGGCAGATGAACCGCCGCTTCCCGTTGTCCTTTGCGGGCGCGCTCATGCTTCTGTCCCTTACTCTGTCGGTAAAGCCCGTGCGCTTTGCTTTCGGCAATCCCGTTTCCCGCTTCCTTTCCGCCGTTTCCTACGAAATGTACCTGTGGCATTCGGTCATCATGCTCCGCCTGAAGGCATGGCGCATCCCTGCCTATATCGCGGAAGCCGACCCGCAGATGAATGGCGAGCCCGTGTGGCAATTGCGTTACACCCTGCTCTGTTTTGCGGCAACGCTCGTTTTTGCTTCCGTCATGACCTATCTGATCGAGAAGCCCGCTTCGAAAACCATCAGCCGGATAGGTGAACGGAAAACGGGTCAATAGCCGGCACATCCTGCATTTATGCATCATTCCGCGCGGGTTTTCGTTGCCTGCGCGTTATTTTTGCCTGAAAATCTGCATTTTTATGCGGATTTCACTTGCGAAATTTGCATAGAACTGTTATAATATACAGCATGTTTTTATAGGAGGAAACCATTATGAAGAAACTCGTATCTCTGGTACTGGTTCTCATGCTCCTTGTGACGGCGTTCGCCGCCGCCGAGGACGCTTTTGTGATCGGTGTCATCGGTCCCACCACCGGTGCTTACGCCATCTACGGCAGCGCTGCCGTGAACGGTGCGAAGATCGCCGCGGACGAGATCAATGCTCTGGGCGGCCTGCAGTTCATCGTGGAAGAGCGCGATGATCAGGGCGACGGCGAAATGGGCATCAACGGCTACAACTCCCTGCTCGATAACGGCGCCATCTGCATGCTCGGCACCGTCACCAGCGGCTCCTGCATCGCCGTTGCTTCCGTTGCTTATGAAGAGCGCATCTTCATGCTGACCCCCACCGCCTCCAATGACCTCGTCATTGACGGCAACGACAATGTGTTCCAGGTGTGCTTCACCGATTCCGCCCAGGGCTCCGCTTCCGCCGAGTACATCGCGGGCAAGTTCCCCGGAATCAAGGTCGGCATCATCTACAACAACTCTCTGGACTACTCCATCGGCATCCGCACCACCTTCAAGGCGAAGGCCGCCGAACTGGGTCTCAACATCGTCGCGGAGTCCTCTTTCGCCGATGACAAGAATGTGGACTTCTCCGTGCAGATCGCCGAGATGAAGGAAGCCGGCGCCGAACTGGTCTTCCTGCCCATCTACTACACTCCCGCTTCCATGATCATGGTCCAGTCCGACGCGGCAGGCTACAAGCCCACCTACTTCGGCGTTGACGGCATGGACGGCATCCTCGCCCTCGAAGGCTTCGACAAGAGCCTCGCCGAAGGCGTCATGCTGCTGAGCCCCTTCTCCGCGGACGCGCAGGACGACCTGACCAGGAACTTCGTAGGCAAGTATGTCGAACTCTACGGCGAGACCCCCAACCAGTTCGCCGCCGACGGCTATGACGGAATGTACGCGCTCCTCGAGGCGTTCACCAAGGCCGGCATCACCTACGACACCACGCCCGAAGAGGCCTGCGAACTCCTGATCGCCACCATGCCCACCATCGAGATCACCGGCGTCACCGGCACCATGCACTGGGACGAGAGCGGTGCGGTCAACAAGACCCCCATCGCGGTCGTCATTCAGGACGGCGCCTATGTGCTCGTTCAGTAAGATTCGCGTGTAGATCCCATAAAGGTAACCGTCCCGAGCGGGCGGTTACCTTATGTGCTTGTAATACCCATCAAAAAAGGCGGTTTTTTCAATGATCGAATTTCTGGACAACCTGATCCACGGCATCAACCTGGGCAGCGTATATGCCATCATCGCCCTGGGTTATTCCATGGTGTACGGCATCGCCAAAATGCTGAACTTTGCCCACGGCGACATCATCATGGTGGGCGCCTATGTGACCTTCCTCATCGTGTACGAGGCGGGTCTGCCCGCGTGGGTGGGCGTCATCGCGGCCATGGCGGTCTGCACCGCGCTGGGCATGACCATCGAGCGCGTGGCGTATAAACCCCTGCGCAAGGCCACTTCTCTCGCAGTCCTCATCACCGCCATCGGCATGAGTTATCTGCTGCAGAATCTGGCGCTGCTTCTGTGGGGCGCGGACACCAAGTTCTTCCAGACGGTCATCGAACTGCCCTCCATCACCTTCTTCGGCGGGTCTCTGGAAATCACCGCCACCACCATCGTGACGGTCCTTGCCAACATCGTCATCATGATCGCTCTGACCCTGTTCACCGGCAAAACCAAGACGGGCAAGGCCATGCGCGCGGTCTCCGAGGATAAGGGCGCGGCGGAATTGATGGGCATCAATGTGAACCGCACCATCTCCATCACCTTTGCCATCGGCTCCATGCTGGCGGCCATCGCGGGCGTGCTGCTGTGCTCCTCGTACAGAGCCCTTTCTCCCACCACCGGCGCCATGCCGGGCATCAAGGCGTTCACCGCCGCCGTCTTCGGCGGCATCGGCTCCATCCCCGGAGCCTTTGTGGGCGGACTGCTCCTCGGCATCATCGAGATCATGGGCAACGCCTACATTTCCACCCAGCTGGGCGAGGCGATCGTGTTCGCCGTGCTGATCATCGTGCTGCTTTTGAAACCCACCGGACTTCTCGGCAAGCCCGTCCATGAGAAAGTGTGAGGTGAGCGGTATGGGAAAGAAAAAGCAACTGACTACCAAACTCATCTCCTACGGCATCGTGATCCTCGCGTTTGTCTTGTTCGAACTGAAGATGAACAAGACCTTCGGTCTGTCCATGTCCCGTTCCATGAAGGGACAACTCATTCCCATCTGCGTCTACATTTCCATGGCGGTGAGCCTGAACCTCGTGGTCGGCTTCTCCGGTGAACTGTCGCTGGGACACGCGGGCTTCATGAGCATCGGCGCCTTTACCGGCGTCGTGGTTTCCGGCTACCTGCTCAACGCCTTCTCCATGCAGAACATCATCATCCGCCTTGTCATCGCCATGGCGGCGGGCGGTCTGCTGGCGGGCATCTTCGGCTTCCTCATCGGCATCCCCGTCCTGCGCCTCAAAGGCGACTATCTCGCCATCGTGACCCTTGCTTTCGGCGAGATCATCAAAAACATCATCAACTGCGTCTACATCAATGTAGACGGAAAGAAACTGCTCTTCGGCTTCGATAATCCCGATCTGGCGGGCGTCGCGCTGCTGGGAGGTCCCCAGGGCACCATCAAGGTCTCCACGATCGCCGCCGACAAAGGCGGTTTTGCGGCGGGCTTCATCCTCGTGCTCATCACCCTGTTCGTGGTATTGAACCTTGCTTACAGCCAGTCCGGCCGCGCCATCATGGCGTGCCGCGACAGCCGCATCGCCGCCGAATCCGTGGGCGTCAACCCGACCCACTACAAGATGATGGCCTTCGTCATCGCTGCCGTGCTTGCGGGCATGGCGGGCGCTGTGTACGGTCTGTCCATCAGCAACATCAAAGTGGCAAAATTCGACTATAACCAGTCGATTCTCATACTGGTCTATGTGGTGCTGGGCGGCATCGGAAATGTGTGGGGTTCCATCATTTCCTCTACCGTTCTGGTCATGATGCCGACCCTGCTTCAGAACATCAAGTTCGAAGCCTTCGGCACCACCGTCAAATTCGATAAAACCTACATGCTCTGGTACGCCGTTCTCCTCATCGCGGTCATGCTGATTTCCAACTCCTCCGTCGGACGCTGGATCCGCTACCGCATCGGCAAACTCACGGGCAAAAAGAAAGCAAAGGAGGCGCAAACCTGATGGCAAACAAGCGCATCGACACCAAGATGGTCCCGCTGCCCACTTTTTCCATCGTTCCGGAGCGCGACCTCAATGAAACGCCCGTCCTCGAGACCCGCCATCTGGGCATCGATTTCGGCGGCCTGCACGCGGTGGAGGATTTCAACCTCACCATCGGCAAGACCGAGATCGCGGGCCTCATCGGTCCCAACGGCGCCGGCAAGACCACAGTGTTCAACCTCCTGACCAAGGTCTATCAGCCCACCCGCGGCATCGTCATGATCGACGGACACGACACCGCCGGCATGAATGTCGTGCAGGCGAGCAAACTGGGCATCGCCCGCACCTTCCAGAACATCCGCCTGTTTGACAACATGACAGTGGAGGAGAATGTGCGCCTTGGCCTTCACAACCAGATCTCCTACAATATGTTCTCCGGCATCCTGCGCCTGCCTTCCTACTGGAAAAAGGAAAAACAGCAGCACGAGAAGGCTCTGGATCTGCTGTCCATTTTCGGCATGCAGGATCTCGCCGAAGTGAAGAGCGGTTCCCTGCCTTACGGCGCCCAGCGCAGGCTGGAGATCGTCCGCGCGCTCGCCACCAACCCGAAACTCCTTCTGCTGGATGAGCCCGCCGCTGGCATGAACCCCCACGAGACCGAGGAACTGATGGACAACATCATCCGCATCCGTGACGAGTTCAAAATCGCCGTCATGCTCATCGAGCACGACATGAGCCTTGTCATGGGCATCTGCGAAGGCATCTGCGTGCTCAACTATGGCAAGATCATCGCCAAGGGCACCGCCGAAGAGATCCAGAACAATCCTCTGGTCATCGAGGCGTATCTGGGCAAGCACAAGGAGGGCTGACATGAGTCTGCTGACTGTCAACAATATCCATGTTTATTACGGCGCCATCCACGCCATCAAGGATGTTTCCTTTGAGGTCAATGAGGGCGAGATCGTCACCCTAATCGGCGCAAACGGCGCGGGCAAGTCCACTACCCTCAACACGGTCGCGGGCCTCCTCCGCCCGAAGAGCGGCTCCATCACCTTCGACGGCAAGAGTATGCTGTCCGTGCCCGCCAGCAAGACGGTGAAACTGGGCATGGCACTCTGTCCCGAAGGACGCCGCATCTTCCAGCAGATGACGGTGCTGGAGAACCTCCAGATGGGCGGCTTCTCCCGCCCGAACGGTGAAATCGACGCTTCCATCGAGGATGTGTTCACCCGCTTTCCCCGCCTCAAGGAGCGCGAAAAGCAGATCGCGGGCACCCTGTCCGGCGGCGAACAGCAGATGCTGGCCATGGGCCGCGCGCTCATGAGCAAGCCGAAACTGCTGATGCTGGACGAGCCCTCGATGGGTCTGGCACCCATCCTCGTCGAGCAGATCTTCGACATCATCAAGGAATTGCACGAGGGCGGCGTCACCATCCTGCTGGTCGAGCAGAACGCCCGCATGGCGCTTTCCATCGCCGACCGCGCCTATGTGCTCTCCACGGGCATCATTTCCATGAGCGGCAGCGCGAACGATCTGCTGAGCGACGACAGCGTGAGAGCAGCCTATCTCGGCGGCTGATACCCGAAGACTTCAATGAAAGAAAAGAATTCGCGCTCGTCATCAAATTCGCGTAAAGCATAAAAAAGGAAGCCGTCCGTTGGCGGCTTCCTTTTTGCTGCGGATTAGTAGATTTTGATGTCCTTGATGACGGCTTTCGCGCCCTTTTCCGTGGTCACCTCAAGGGTGAACTTGCAGGCGCGGAACGCGGGGAAGCGGCAGATGCGCTTGTGACCGATGGTGCCGCCCTGCGCGACGCACACGAGGAAATCCCGGGCGGGGAGCAGGGAAGGGGCGTGAGCATAGAGTTTGAAGGAAGTGACCTTCTGTCCCTTCGTCACATCCTCGGAGAGGATGGCGGCGGTACATTCTTCCATGTAGTTGTCCAGTTCGATCTCGGTGCAGTTGTGAGGGTTGAGGCTCACAGAGTAAGTATTGTCGCTCTCCTGCATGAGGGGCTCGAAATTGATGGGACAGCCGTAGCGGCGGTCGATCTCCCCGCGGTACTCGGTCAGGCGCCTCATGTCCGCCTCGGGGATGAGTCCGCGGTCATCAGGCCCCACATTGAGCAGCAGGTTGCTGCCGCGTCCCACGGAGTATTCGTACATGCCCATGAGTTCGTCCACGCTCTTGATGGTGGCGGCGTTGTGATCGTAGAACCAGGTGCGGCGCAGTCTGCAGTCGCACTCGGCGGGAATGAACATGGTCTTCTTTTCGCCAAACACATTGACCGTCCACACATAGGGATTGGGGTCGCAGGCATAGCCGTCTTCATTGCCCACCCAGCGGGTGTCGGGATCCCACATGCCGAAGATCAGCAGGTCTTTCTGCAGGGAACGGATGATGGGGATGATGCGCTTCTGGTCGTATTCGTGACCGGCGGAACCGCAGCCGTCAAACCACAGATAGTCGATCTTGCCGTAGCTCGTGAGCAGTTCGGAGATCTGGTTTATGAAGTAATCATCGTATTCCTTGCCGTCCTTGAATTCCACGGCCCGGGAACCCCACTGCGCGGGGGAGTAGTACAGACCTACCTTCAGCCCGTTCCTGCGGCAGGCATCGGTGAATTCCTTCACCACATCGCCCTTGCCGTCCTTCCACGGGGACGCGGCAACGGAGTAGGGGGAATATTTGGTAGGCCACAGGGCGAAGCCGTCATGGTGCTTGCAGGTCATGATGGCGTACTTGGCGCCGATCATTTTCGCTGCCTTCATCCACTGGTCGCAGTCGAGCTGCTCCGGGTTGAAGGTCTCGGGAGGCATTTCGATGCCGTCCCAGTCGCGGTGACCGGGGTTGAAGGAGCGGATGCCGAAATGGAAGAACATGCCCACTTCCCAGTCAAGGAAGCGGAGTTGTCTTTTGCTCGGAATGTATTTCATGAGTGCCTCCAAAAATGCCGCGACAGGACTGCCACGGCATGATAGTTGAATTATTCAGCTTTGGGTGCTTCCTGCTGCGCGGCCTTGTAGTTGGTCAGCAGGTTCACGATGCGGCCCAGAGGATTGATGAGGCCGTCCAGAGAATGGTCGTGGTTCAGGGTGGCGATGATGTAGGAAACATACTTGCTCATGTCCACTTCGATGAACCAGGGCGCGTTACGGACTTCGTCGGGCAGATACACGAGGTTCGTGCCCAGCACGCCGCCCAGATACCCCTTCTTATAGGCTTCGTTGAACGCCTTGATGCCGTTGGTGGAGAAGCAGAAGGTGGCGCTCATGAAGATGCGGCCCGCGTGGCGGCGCTTGAGGTCTTTGAGCAGATCAATCATGGAATCGCCGGTAGCGATGATGTCGTCGGCGACCAGAATGTCCTTGCCGCGGACGGAGTCGCCCATGTACTCGTGCGCGATAATCTGGTTGCGGCCGTCCACGACCTTGGAGTAGTCGCGGCGCTTGTAGAACATGCCGAGGTCCAGACCCAGCACGGTGGAGTAGTAGATGTTGCGGGTGATGGCGCCTTCGTCAGGGGAGACAATCATCATGTGCTGCTTATCGAGGCTCAGGTCCTTGTGTTTTCTGAGCAGGGCTTTCAGCACCTGATAGGTGGGCATCACATTTTCAAAGCCGGTGAGGGGGATCGCGTTCTGCACGCGGGGATCGTGGGCGTCGAAGGTGATGATGTTTTCAACACCCATGCCGGCCAGTTCCTGAAGCATGAGGGCGCAGTCCATGGATTCGCGGCTCACGCGGCGATGCTGGCGGCTCTCGTACAGGAAGGGCATGATCACGCTGATGCGGCGGGCTTTTCCGCCGATGGCGGCGATGATGCGCTTGAGGTTGGCATAATGATCGTCGGGAGACATGGGAACGGTCTCACCGTACATCTTGTAAGTGATTTGGCGGGCGGTCACATCGGAAATGATGTAGATATCATAGCCGCGGACGGTCTCGTTGACCAGACCCTTGCCTTCGCCGGTGCCGAAACGGGGACACTTGACATCCAGAAGGAAGGAATCGCGGTTGTAACCGGGGAAGGTGTAAAACTCTTCCTCATTTTCGCCGATGCCGGCGCGCCACTGCTTGAGGTATGCGTCAACTTTCTCGCCGAACGCCTCGGTGCCGGGCATGCAGATGATGCCGAGAGGCGCGATGGGACGGGTTTCAAAGGGAATCTTGCCTGCTCCGGAAAGAATTTCACTCATAATTGCCGATCTCCTCACTCATGTTGTGCCATCATTATACACGATGGTCGTAAATATTTGTGGTCTTATAGAAGAAATAAGTGTTACATCACGGATGATTCGGTGGACAATTTTCAAAAAGACTTATTTTCCGTACACTTCGGGCTTCAATACGCCGATGTCGGGGAAGTTACGGTACTGCTGGTCGTAGTCGAGACCGTAGCCCACCACGAACTCGTCGGGCACCACGAAGCCGGTATAGTCGGGCTGCACATCGGAAACGCGGCGGTCGGGCTTGTCGAGCAGGGAAGCGACCTTGAGGGAAGCAACGCCCTTATTCAGCATGTCTTCTTTGAGGAAGGCGATGGTGCGGCCGGAATCGATGATATCCTCCACGAGGATCACATCACGGCCCTTGATTTTGTCATCGAGCGCGCCGACAACGGTCACTTTTCCGCTTGACACGGTGGCGGAACCGTAGGAGGACGCCTTCATGAATTCCATGTCGATCTGCAGGTCGATACAGCGGACCAGATCGGCGTAGAAAATCGTGGAGCCTTTGAGGATGCAGACCATGAGGGGCTTTTTGCCCGCGTAGTCTTTAGTGATCTGCGCGCCCAGTTCCTTCACCCGGGCTGCGACGATCTCGTGATCCAGAAGGATGTATTTCATGTCATCTTTCATCATAGCGCTGATTCCTCCATGAAAAGTTCGATTTTGACGGCAGCGGAAGACGGGGTGAGCCGCACGCTTTCGCTGATGCCGCAGCCGGGTACCCACAGAATTTCACTGCCTTTTGCCAGTACGGGAAGCCGCTCCCGGAGGGGCAGTGGTACTTTGCGGTCGGTCAGATAATCACCGAGCGACTTGCTCTGCCCGTTCATGCCGAAAGGGCGGATAAAGTCCCCGTCCCTGCGCAGGCGCAACACAGAGCCGCTCACGGCAGGCGCGTCCAGCACCTGAACGCAGCCGTTGTCCCGTACGGGCTCGGCGGGGGCAGGGGAGGCGGTGACGCGGCACACGCCGGGAAGGACGGTCTCGCCGTCCGTATTGATAGGCGCTTCACCGGGATCGGAAAGCGGCGGGATCAGATAGACGCATCCGTCCGCACCGTAAGCACGGAAGCCCTTCCCGATGTCCGCGAAACCCTGCGCGTTTTCCGTGAGCGAAACGGCTTCGAACCCCGGTTCTGCGGGAAGATGCCGCCGGACGGCGCGGCGCCTGAGTGCGGGTTCTCCGCCCGCGCCGAATACTTTGATGCCGCCGAAGGTGGTGACGAACTGCTTTTCGTATTCGTCCGTCATCCGCTCGATGAGACTGTCTTCCTCGCGCGTGATTTCCGCGAAGCGGCAGAGCGCCTGTTCGCAGCCGGGATAGATTTCCCGCAGCAAGGGCAGGACCTTGAGCCGCAGGGCGTTTCTCGGATTGTCGGGAATGAAATTGGTCGCGTCCTCGCGGAAGGGCTGGCCGATCTCGTCAAGATAACCGCGGATTTCTTCGGGGGAGGCATGGATGAGCGGACGCACGATGACGCCGCCTGTCATGGGCATCGCCGCCGCGCCCGTCAGTCCGCTGCCCCGCAGAAGGTGCATGAGCACGGTCTCTGCGCGGTCACGGCTGTGGTGGGCAAGGGCGATGACATCGCAATGAAGCCGCACCCGTTCCTTTTCCAGAAACGCGTGCCGCAGACGCCGCGCGCACTCCTCGAGCCCTTCACGACTTTTCTCCGCTTCTGCGGGCACATCCGCGCTTCCGACCGTCAGAGGCACACCGTATTGCTTACAGAGATCCTCAACGAACGCCATGTCGGCCTTCGACTCCGCGCCGCGGATGCCGTGCTCAAAGTGGGCGGCAAAGAGGGTGATTTCCCCTTTGTCCCGCGAATCTATGAGCAGACGGAGCAGACAAACGCTGTCCGCGCCGCCCGAGACGGCGCAGAGGACGGCTTTGCCGCGGATGCACGAGGCACGGGTGTCGATTTTCAGCAATGGAGACCTCCGCTTGACAGGAAAAACAAACCGGCACCGTGAGTCCACGATGCCGCCTTGTTTTGAATTACTTGGCTTCTTCCTCGACCTTGATGACCTGTTCGCCATCATAGTAGCCGCAGGACTTGCACACACGGTGCGCCAGCTTCATCTTGCCGCACTTGGGGCACTTTACGATGCCGGGCAGAGAGAGCTTCCAGTGTGCGGAACGGCGAGAATTCTTTCTTGCCTTTGATACTTTCCCCTTAGGTACTGCCATTGTCTATTCCTCCTCGTTGTGATCTTCGATAAGTAAACTAGTCAATGCCGAGAAGGGATTGGGCTTGACCGCGCCCTCAAGGCATGTACATAGACTTTTGTTGCGGTTCACACCGCAGACGGGACAAAGTCCCTTGCAGTCCTCGCTGCAGACGAAACTTATGGGGAGTTCCAGCAGGAGAGATTCGAATGCCGCCTGCTTCACATCGATCTGGTGACCGGTGAAAGTGTAGACATCCTCGCCGTCGTCGCTGCGGCTGAAGTCCGCGTCCGTCATCGTGTCCACGGGGTAGGTGACCTCGGATAGACATCTGCTGCAGTGTGCGTGGACATTTGCCGTCAGGCGGGCTCTCACGCTGATGGTCTCATCCGCACCGAAGAACTCGCCTTCCAGAACCGCGTCCGTAAAGGTCAGTTCCTCGCCGATCACCTCGCAGGGATCGAAGGAGAGCACCTCCCTGAACGGGAAAACGCTGCCGGGATTTTTGAGTGCACCGGATACATCGACCATAGCCGTCCTCCACAAGCCTTTATATTATAGCCGCTTTGCTTCGATTTGTAAAGTAAAATCTTTATTTAGCAGTCAGCTCCACGGTATCGCGGGCGATGGCCAGTTCTTCGTTGGTGGGAATGACCCATACGGAGACCTTGGAGCCTGCCTTGGAGATGCACTTTTCTTCGCCGCGCACCTTGTTGGCTTCCTCGTCCAGTTCGATGCCCAGGAACTCGAGCCCCGCGCACACATTCCAACGGCCGGCGGCGTCGTTCTCGCCGATGCCTGCGGTGAAGATGAGGGCGTCGATGCCGCCCATGGCTGCCGCGTAAGCGCCGATGTACTTCTTGACGGAGTACTGCCACATGTCGAGGGCGAGTTTCGCGTTCTCGTTGCCCGCGTCGGCGGCGGTGTTCACATCGCGCATATCGGAGGAAACGCCGGAAATGCCTTCCAGACCGCTCTTTTTGTTGAGCATGGTCAGCACTTCGGAAGCAGTCATGTTCTCCTTGTTGGCGATGAACTCGACAACGGCGGGATCCACATTGCCGGAGCGGGTGCCCATGAGCACGCCCTCAAGGGGAGTCAGTCCCATGGAGGTGTCCACGCACTTGCCGTCCACGACCGCGGACAGGGAAGAACCGTTGCCCAGGTGGGCGATGACGATCTTGTCGTGCTTGATGCCGTTTTCGCCCAGCAGTTCGGCGGCTCTGCCCGCGATGTAGCGGTGGGAGGTGCCGTGGAAGCCGTAGCGGCGGACCTGATACTCGGTGTAGTACTTCATGGGAACGCCGTACATGAAGGCTTTGGAGGGCATGGTCTGATGGAACGCGGTGTCGAACACGGCAACCTGAGGCGTGCCGGGCATGACGGCTTCACAGGCTTCGATGCCCATGAGGTTGGCGGGGTTGTGGAGCGGACCAAGGGGGAAGCAGTCGCGGATGGCCTTTTTGCAGGCTTCGTTCACGATGCAGCTCTTGGTGAACTTCATGCCGCCATGGAGCACGCGGTGGCCGACGGCACCGATTTCCTTGACATCGGCGATGACGCCGTGATCTTTGTCGACCAGAGCCTTCAGCACTTCCTGAATGGCACCGGTGTGATCGGAGAAGGTGGTTTCGAGGATATACTTCTCGGAGCAGTCCTCACCGTACTTGTGGGTCAGTTTGCTCTTGTCCATGCCGATGCGCTCGGCCAGACCCTTGGCGATGACGCCTTCGGTCTCCATGTCGATGAGCTGGTATTTGAGGGAAGAAGAACCGGCGTTGATAACGAGTACTTTCATTTCAAATCTCCTTACTGTGCCTGTACGGCGGTGATGGCTACGGTGGCGACGATGTCATCCACGGAGCAGCCGCGGCTCAGGTCGTTGCAGGGCTTCGCGATACCCTGAAGGATGGGGCCGTAGGCTTCTGCGGAGCCGAAACGCTGCGCCATCTTGTAGCCGATGTTGCCGGCCTGCAGATCGGGGAACACGAGGACATTGGCGTGGCCTGCGACTTCGCTGCCGGGCGCCTTCAGTTCGCCGACGGAAGGAACGAGAGCGGCATCGAGCTGCAGTTCGCCGTCCAGTTTCAGTTCGGGAGCCATTTCCTTGGCCATGGCGGTCGCCTGCTGCACCTTGGTCACATTGTCGTGCTTGGCGCTGCCTTTGGTGGAGAAGGAAAGCATCGCGACCTTGGGATCGAGGCCTGCCAGAGTCTTGGCGGATTCGGCGGCGGCAACGGCGATGTTGGCCAGCTGCTCGGCGTCGGGATCGATGTTGACGGCGCAGTCGGAGAAGATCATCACGCCGTAGATGGGGCTTTCGATCATGAAGCAGGAAGACACGGTCTTGATGCCGGGCTTGGACTTGATGATCTGCAGGGCGGGGCGGAGCATATCCGCGGTGGAGTGCACGGCGCCGGAAACCAGTCCGTCCGCGTCGCCGCTCTTGACCATCATGATGCCGAAGTACATGGGATCCTTCACGGTGGCGGCAGCCTGCTCTTCGGTCATGCCCTTCGCTTTGCGCAGTTCATAAAGGGTGTTCGCGTAGGAAGCGAGTTTGTCGCTCTTTGCGGGATCGAGCAGTTCGATGCCGTTGAGGTCGGTGCCGGTCTCGGCCGCGGCGGCCTTGATCTTTTCGATATCGCCCAGCAGGGTGAGGGTGGCAAGACCCGCCTTCACGATTTTCGCGGCGGCCTGCACGGTGCGCTTCTCGTCGCCTTCGGGCAGTACGATGTGCTTGACATTGGATTTGGCCTGAGCCTTGATCTTGTCGATAATCGCCATAAACATATCCTCCGTATCTGTGCGCTTGCGCATAATTTTCTAATCTTATATTATACGCCGCTTTTTCATATTTGTAAAACGCTTTTGCTTTTATTTCCCGTTAAATAATGGTAGCCGAAAGGGAAATGAGGTACAGCGCACCGTAATAGGTGCCCATGATGACCCACCCGCCGAACCGCTTCCCGTAGAACAGGCGCAGCCCCAGCAGCGTGTCCGAAACGGCGAACAGCAGCGCACCCGCGGCGCACAGCGTGCCGGCTTTCACCGAGGAGGCGACGAGACAGCACAGGGCGAGGCAGTAGGCGCAGGTGGGGAGCATGCCCAGCAGGTTTTTCCGTGTCCGTTCACCCGAAAGCAGAACCGTGAAAACGATCGCGCAGATGCAGAACGCGGCGAGGGTTTCGATGCCGGTGCCTCCTCTGATAAAGAACGCGGTGATGAACAGGATGTGCGCCGAGCCGAAGCAGGCGACGCCGATGGGGAAGCGGTAGTCCAGAATCCAGTCCGCGAGCACGCACATGAGCAGTCCCGCGCTCACGGGCCATCCGTACGCGCCGCCTCTGCCGGTCAGGGAAAAAAGCAGCGCGCAGGGGGTGGGGATGATCTTGAGGATGCTTTCGCGTGTCTTCTGCACATGCTTTGCGCACGCCGTTACATAGGCCGCATAACCCGCCGCCATCAGGATGAAAACGAGATAAGCCATGGGATCCCTCCTTCCGCTGCACCTATCATACCACGGAAAAGTTAAGATTGTTGTAACCCTATTGACAAAAGCGCCCACGGGTGCTAAAATAACACTTGCGCTTGGGGTTATAGCTCAGTTGGTTAGAGCGTCACGTTGACATCGTGAAGGTCATTGGTTCGAGCCCAACTAACCCCACTTTCTCGTTAATATCCGAACCGGATATTACTTCGCAATTCGCGTCTGGCGTCAGATTGAATGCCAGCGCGATTTTTTTATGCCCGTCGGGCAGGTCGTAGATCGTCGCGCTGTTGAGCAGGTGATTTATGAGCATACGGCGGAAGTCGGGGTCTGATATATCCCCGTCGCGGAGGGACGCGAGATAATAGGCTATTTCCGCCGCCGTGGGGACAGGGCGCGGGATTGACGCGATGGCAAGGGCTTCCTTTGCGGATGTGCGTTCTGCTTCAAGAGCGGTCAATCGGTCGTGCAGGGTGTCGTTTATTATTCCATTCTCGATGGCGGTTATTATGTTTGCTATTTTCTTTTCTGTTTCGCGGAGGTGGACGGTGCAACGCTTTATTTCAAGGGAGTTGTCTGCATCGGCGGCGAACTTCGCGGCGGCGGCTTCGCTTATGGCTATGATGTGCTCATCGGTCAGAGCGGCGCGACAGGCGTTTACGATGGTCGTTTCTACTGCATCCTTCGGCTCGTTCTGTTTGATACAGTTATGCGTCCCGTGCTTCTTGTTTCCGCAGGCGTAATATGTATAGATTTTCCCGCCGCGCCCCGCGCCCGAGTCGCCGACCATCCACGCGCCGCAGATGCCGCAGTAGAGTTTTGTCGTCAATAGATATTCGACCGCGGCTTTGCGGTGTGCGCGGGCTTTTGATGTGATTTTTATTTGTTCCTGCACTTGATCGTAAAGCGGTTTTTCGACGATGGGCGGGACGGCGTCTTGTATGGTTATCTCTCCGTATTTATAGACGCCGATATAAATCTGGTTGCGGAGAATGTGGTCGAGAGAGGTCATTGTAAACGGTTTCCCGTAAGATGTTTTTCGCCCTTCCGCGTTGAATTGCTTTGCTATTTCGGTCTTTGATTTTCCCGCCGCGTACAATTCAAACGCAAGATGCACCGTAGACGCGCCTACGGGGTCTATTTTCATCTTTTTATGCTCGTCCAATAGAATACCGAGTGGCACGCTTCCGCCCGCCCAGAGGCCTTTTAAGGCGTTTCCCTGCAATCCGCGTTTTACCGACCGCGCAAGGTTTTCCGAATAGAATTGCGCCATACCTTCTAGGATGGATTCCATAAGCCCCGCTTCGGGTCCTTCGCCCAACGGCGAGGTAACATACACGATTTGAATACCCGCCTTTTTGAGGCGGGCTTTATATATCGCGCTGTCGTATTTGTTTCGGGCGAATCGGTCGAGGGCGTAGAGCACAAGGACATCATAAGCCTTGCGCTCCCCGTCCTTAATCATCCGCTGAAAGTCGGGCCGTGCGTCCGTCAATCCGCTTATGGCGTTGTCGTGGTATTCCTGCACCACGGTCAACCCGTGTGCCTGGCAGTATTCGCGGCATACGCGGAACTGGTCATCAATGGAGGCATCCCGCTGATTTTCCGACGAGTAACGGGCGTAGATCGCTGCATTCATAGGCACCTCAATTATCAAAAATTGCGTCCATCAACTTAAACACCTTTGCCTTTTGCTTTGTGTTCAGAAGTCGGTAGGCGTCCAGTAACCTTTGTTCATCGGGCGAGATCGTAGAGTCTTCGCGGTATTCGAGCAAGTTGTCGATAATTTGGTCGAGCGCGGTCTTCTTCTCATACCTCGGCGCGGAAACACGGGTGGAGATGCCCTCGTGGGCGTAATGTTCACGCAATTCACGGGTCTGCTCCTCGTCTGTAAGGAATGTTGACATATCAACATTGAAAGCGTCCGCGATTGCTTCGAGTGCCTCATAACTCGGCTTGCGGATGCCCTTTTCATAATGGCTTATTACTTGCTTTGTCATATTGATTTTTTCAGCAAGTTTTTCTTGCGTCCAATTCCGTTCTCTCCGCAACTCGGCTATTTTCTTTCCAATATCTATCATAAAATCACCTCGTATCAAGTATACAACTAATTGTATAAAAAGTCAACTATGCTTAATACTTTTGTAATATACAAATAGTTGACAAATAAGACTACTTGTTGTATACTTATACCCGTAAGCGAGATACAAGGAGGTGAAGCAATGAACAGAGCGAAAATCGGTTATCGGTTGAAGAAACTGCGCTATAACCGTATGGAAACCCTTGAAACCGTGGCATCTGCTTGCGGTATCACGGAGCAGTCCCTCTCCCATTACGAGAACGGGCAAAGGACGCCCCGCGATGAAGTCAAGAAGCGGCTGGCGGCATATTTCGGTCGGAGCGTGGAGGACATTTTTTATGCCGATTAAGTCTACTGTCGGTATACCGCTCATTAACCAATTCGCCAACGCCGTGTTCCAGATGCGGGACGCGATAGAAGATTTTTACCGCGGGCATCCCGAACGGCAAGCGGCGGCGAGGCAATGGTGGGAAGAACACAAGAGAGAGGAAGAAGAACATGAAGGTCATGGAATGGATTGAGGCGTTAGATCAATTCGTCATTGACAGCCTCGGCGCGGGCGTTGTCGCCATCGTCGCCCTGCTGCTGTTTATCGCGCTGCTCGTGTGCGTGTGGTACATCAAGAGCGAGGAAGTCACCGTTGACGAATACGGCGATATTGAGGTGTGGCACTACAAGGGCAAGACCGTCATCGTTGACAAGAAAGAGGTGCTGACCGATGAGAACTGATTGGGATAGCCTTGTTCAAGCGGCAGGCGGTGTCGAGGAAGCAATCTGGAACTTGCAGGAAGCGGCAAAGAACTTGAACGGATTGGGCGCGGAGGATGAACTGAATTTCGACCCGTCATTCACGATGGAAATTGAAGAACTCCGCGAACTGGGCGACAGAATCGACGAACTTCTTGTTAATGCACAAAAGGAGGCGATCATGAATGGCGTCTACGGCTAACAGGAACGGTCAGCGCAAAAGCGGAAGCGCGGTCGTGGAGAACACAAACCGAACGGCGTTTTTCAAGTTTGTCAAAAAAGACACAACGGAAATGGAACTTGCGGAGCGGAGAATATGCGCCACCGCATCCGAGGCGATGCAGTATATCGCAAGATGCCCGCGCTGTCTGCTGGGGCAACCCGTGTCACACAGCCCCATCATCGTGCAGAGCATTTTCCAGTTGCTTGTTCGCGGGCGCGAAGTGCGCGACATCGCCCGTTTTATGGGCGTGACCGAGGAACTGGTGCTGACCGTCAAGAAATGCGCGTACAAGTACAAGGTCAAAATTACCGCAAAGGAATGCGAATTTCCCGAGGCTTTCTCCGACGAGGAAACCGGGAAAAGGATTTCCTGCATCGAGTACGAGCGGCGGACGCTTGCGGCGGCGAACAAGACCGCGGATGCCGAGATCGAGAACAACCCTTATGACGAGGAAGAAGAAAACGAGCGGTGTGTCTGGATGCTGGAAGCGTTGTTTTGCAAACCTGATTATTATATCTTCGTACCGACCGAAGGGCTCTACTACGCGGGGACGAACAACGGCGGCCATCAGCCGATATGGACGACCGACATATCGCTTGCAAAGCGGTATACGACATATAGCGGGTGCTCAAATCAACTTGACGCGATGCTGCTTGCGAGACCCCGTTTGATGCGCGGCGCGGTCATCGTCGGGCGCGACGGCAAAGAAGTATTTGAAGAAGAGAGAGGTTAAAAATGAAGTTTGAATTTCCAACGCTTGACAGGGAACAAATCTCAGTCAAGGTAAAACAGGTCACGGCGAAGGGCGCTGTCGCGCTGCTTTACAAATCCGCCCGCGTGGACATGGATATGCTTGATGCGGTAGTCGGTCAAGGCAACTGGGAGTGTGACTACCGCGAGATCCACGGGAATCTGTATTGCGGCGTCGGAATTTACGACGCGGACAGAAACTGCGTTGTTTGGAAATTGGATTGCGGCATCGAAAGCGGGCAGGACGACGGGAATGAGAAGAAAGCAGAGGCAAGCGACGCCTTCAAACGGGCCGGGTTTCGTTGGGGTATCGGGCGCGAACTGTACTCCGCACCGTTCATTTTCCTGCAAGTCGAGACCGAAAACAGCGGCGGCAAGTACAAGTTGAAAAACCCCTTTGAGCGCTTCGAGGTCGCGTCCATTGCCTACGACGATAACCGCAAAATCGCGGCGCTTACTATCGTTGACGGTAAGGGGAACGCTGTGTACACCTACGGCGGCAAGAAGCCCGTTCCCGCCGGGCACGCCAACGAATGGCATGTCGGGGACGAAGAAATGACCGCGCTGATGAAGTGTCTTACTCCCGATCAGATGAACAAGTGCTCTAAGGCATACGGCGCCGATTTGCGCGGGATGAGCAAAGCCGCCTACGAAAAGGCGTTGAAAGCAAATGAAGGGCAGAATAGTTGATTTTTCGATCGGGCTTGACGGGCGGCAACGGATAACGGTTTCCGTTGATGGCGATTTACGCGAGACCTATAACGACCTGCGGGAGGCGGAAATCGACATGAGTTTGAAAAAGTTTCGGCAGAAAAGGTCGTTGGACGCAAACGCCTACTGTTGGACGATCATTGACAAACTTGCCGCCGCGCTCCGATTGACAAAAGCGGAGATATACCGCGAGGCTATCCGCGGCATTGGCGGGGTGAGCGAAACGGTATGCGTCAAGGACGCCGCCGTTTCCCGCCTTGTCGAGGGATGGGAGCACAACGGGTTAGGCTGGTTCGCCGATACCGTTAAGAGCAAGATACCCGGTTGCACGAATGTGGTCTTGTACTACGGCTCGTCCGTGTACGACACGAAACAAATGAGCGCCCTCATTGACGCGCTTGTGACAGAGGCAAAGGCGCAAGGCATAGAGACGCTCACGCCTGAACAACTTGCGGCTATGTCCGCGGAATGGAGGTAAGAATGGAAAACGAGGGCTATGTGACTATCACGGCAAGGGAATATAGCGCGCTTACGCGCAACGATGAACGGCTGCGGATCCTGCTGGATATGTATTCGGAATTTGGTCTTATCACAACAAAAGACCTGATTGCCGTCTGCGGCATCTTTAACCACGATGATGAGGAGGAAAAGTGAATGAATAAATTTATCGGCATCGGTCGGCTGACCAAAGACCCCGAACTGCGCAAGACCCCGAACGATGTATCGGTATGCACCTTTACGGTGGCTATTGACCGCCGCTTCAACAACGCGGACGGCAATAAGGAAACCGACTTCCTGCCCTGCGTGGCGTGGCGCGGAACGGCGGACTTCATCGGCAGATATTTCACAAAAGGCAAGAAAATTGCAGTTGTCGGTTCCGTTCAGACGCGGAACTATCAAGCGCAAGACGGAAGCAAGCGGTTTGTGACCGAGATCGTAGTCGATGAAGCGGAATTTGTGGAAAGCAAGGGCGAGACTGCGGCTGCACCCGCGCCCGTGGCGGAAGAACCCACGCCCTACGAAACAGACGAACTCCCGTTTTAACGGGGTAAAGAAAGGAGCGGCATCATGATAACGCAAACTGTACTTGCTATCGCAATCGGTTCAATCCTCTACGCCATCTACTGGTTCGGAGGCGCTGAATGAGCGACGAAAAAATCAAGGAGTTTGGCGATTGCCTTAAAAACGCCTATTTCGGGAACATCTGCCCGATTGAGTTTGATGCATTCGGGCAGGAGCACGCGGCGGAGATCCGCAAGGAGATTGACGAGTATCTAGCGAGGAAGGAGGGCAAGGATGGCGGAAAAACGGATGTTCAGCCTGTCGGTGATTGATAGCGACGATTTTACTTCTATGCCGGCAACAACCCAACTGCTCTATTTCCACCTTGCAATGAGAGCAGATGATGACGGATTCGTGAACAAACCCCGGCAGATCATGTCATTCGTTGGGGCGAAGGATGACGATATGAAGGTGCTCATATCGAAACAGTATGTTATCCCGTTCGACAACGGCATCATCGTTATCCGCCATTGGCGGTTGCATAACTGCATCCAGAGAGACAGATACAAGCCGACGGCATATCAGAATGAATACAGGCAGTTGGTCGAAGATGGTCATGTATACAAACTGGAAACGGATTGTATACAAATTGGAAACGGAACGGAAACACAGAATAGATTAGATAAGAATAGATTAGATAAGATTAGAATAGAGGAGGATAGAATAGACGACGACATGACGCCGACGGGAGACCCCTTAATCATGTTTGCTGCTGATAACCTTATCGGCATGAACGCTGACCTTGCGGAAGAACTGGTGTCTTATCGGGGGCAGATGACGGACGACATGATACGCTGGGCGATCAATCATGCGCTGTCGCACGGGTCAAGGAATTTCGCGTATGTTCGCACGGTACTGAACGGCATCGTGGAGCGCGGTTTCAAGACGCTTGCGGAGGTCAAGGCGGCGGAGGAAGAACGCAACAAAAGACAACAGGAAACCCCGGCAACGCCTGCCGTATACGGCAAGCCGAAAAAGCCGATGGACGCGCGATCAGTAACGGATAACGACTTCGACAAGGGGTACTACGCGGACATCATGAACAGACCGAGAAGCAACAGAGTGAGCGAATGAGACAGAGGAGGGAAAAGCAATGAAGTATAACGGCAACAACTTGAAGGAAGTCCTTGAAGCACATAAGCGGTGGATGGACGAAGCAGAAGGATGGAGCGAGGATGACAGAGCGGATTTCGATAACTGTAATTTGGACGGCGTAAATCTGAACGGTGCGTCTCTGAACGGTGCGTCTCTGAAAGGTGCAAAAAACATCCCGTTTATCCCTATCAGATGCCCGGAATACGGCGCGTTCATTGGCTGGAAAAAGGCAAGCGGCAGTTCCATCGTAAAGTTGCAAATCACCGAGGACGCTAAACGATCTTCCGCCACTACCGACAAATGCAGATGCAACAAGGCGGTTGTCCTTGCCATCGAGAATATTGACGGGACTCCATATGCAAGCAATGAGGTGAGAAGCAATTTCAAAAGGGACTTCACCTATAAGGTGGGCGAAACAGTCACCGTTGATGATTTTGACGACAACAGATGGAATGAGTGTTCCACAGGAATCCACTTCTTCATCAACAGGCAGAGCGCGGTCGAGTATTGAGCGGGGTGAGCGAATGAGGCAGAGCATCGAATATCCGCACCTTTACTCCATTTGGCGCGGAATGAAGGCGCGGTGCAATAACCCGAACAGACCGCGATATAGGAACTACGGAGGGCGCGGTATCAAGGTCTGCGCCGAATGGAGCAACTCGTCCGAAGCGTTTATCGAATGGGCGCTTGCGCACGGCTACCGCGACGGGTTGCAGATCGACCGCATCAATGTGAATGGCGGGTATAACCCCGATAATTGCAGATGGGTGACGGCAAAGGAAAACGCACGCAACCGACGCGACAATGTGCGCTTAATCGTGGACGGTATCAGCAAGACCGCTTCAGAATGGGCGGAGATCGCGGGGGTGTCGCGGTTTACAGTTTACTGGTGGGTCAAAGAGAAAGGCGGCGAATATGCCGCGGAACGGCTGAAAGGAGAAGTCTATGGCTGAATTTAAGGAGGTAATGAGGCAAAGGCAGAGGATGTGCGATAAATGCAAACATCCTGTATATGAGTGCGCAGGCTGTCCGATTGAGATGTATGAAGACTGCAAGAATCCTCCTGCTGATATGTTGGAAAACTACGAAGCGGCAATTATGAAATGGGCGGCAGAGCATCCCGAACCCGTCTATCCCACATGG
Organism: Clostridia bacterium; assembly: GCA_045598325.1. Lineage (GTDB taxonomy): Bacteria > Bacillota > Clostridia > Christensenellales > Aristaeellaceae > RUG14130. The sequence goes on from JAZLLT010000061.1 coordinate 24,755, forward strand.
AAAGAGTGGCAGGGGGAGAACTTCCCGGACGCAAGGTTTCCTATTTCGCGGTGTCACTTCACAAGAGACGGCGTTTGCCCGTTTACAAGAGATGTTTTCGAAGGGTTCTGCGATTCATGCCGCAAACAGCCCATCCCCGCCGACATAGCGGAGAAGTTGGGTATCAAGCCGAAAGGAGCGAAAGAATGAGCAGGCTGATTGAAGGGAGACCAAAAACGGCGGGAAAGCGTGTATGAGGAGGTGGAAGAAAATGGGCGCAGGAATCATTATCGGCATCGCGGCAACGCTGGTCGTGTGGGCTATCGTGGAAGTTTGGGGGTAAGAGAGAATGAGGTTGCTTGCTATTGACCCGGGGACGACGGAAAGCGCGTTTGTCGTTCTCGATTTGAACTATAACATACACGCGCACGACAAGGTACAGAACGCCGCGCTATTGGAAATCATCGACACGGGAAAAGATATTTCTCATGTCGCTATCGAGATGGTTGCGTCCTACGGTATGCCCGTAGGACGGGAGGTGTTTGAAACTTGCGTATGGATTGGGCGCTTTATGCAGGAGTGTGACCGCGCGCTCGACATCAAGCCCGATTGGGTGTACCGACAGCAGGAGAAGTTAAACCTATGCCATTGCACAAAGGCGAATGATGCGACAATACACCGCGCGCTCGTAGATCGGTTCGCGCAATTCGACAAGATACGCGGGACGGGCGTGAAGAACCATCCAGATGTGTTTTACGGATTCCGCGCTGACCAATGGGCGGCTATGGCGGTTGGCGTGACATGGCTCGACATAAAACACACCGAACGGGAGCGCGACTTTGACAACTACGACAGAATGATGAGAGGGAACTACAACAAATATCCGGGAGGACAAATATGAGAGCGATCAGATTCAAAACGATTAACGCCGCCCTGAAATGGGTCAACAAGAACGGGTATTCAGACTTCCGTCTGCGGCGCGTGGGGGATGAATATGTGCTTGAAGTGGATATTGAGCAGAGAGTACAGACGGCGGTCGCACCGATAACGGCGGAGGTGAGAGGATGAGCCACAAGATCATATACACCTGCGACTTCTGCGGGAAGGAAATCAACCCGTATGAGCGGTTTCTGTTTACCGTGCCGCATACGCGGGACGGCGAAGGCGGGCGCGATGAGGATGTATGCAAGGGATGCGCGGTAAAGGTCGAGAACGCAATAAACGAACTGAAGCGAAAAATCCAGGAGGGGTGCGATGACTGAGGACGATGTGCGGCAAAGGCTGACTACCTACCGCGTGGAACGCGCCGCGCTGGACGGGCTGACGGTGAGCAGGATGAGCCTGCAACGCGAGTTAAGCATCATGCAAAAAGACCGCCTTGAAACGCTGGCAGGGCCGAGGGCGCAAGTCGTGTCCGATATGCCGCATGGAACGACGGTCGGAAACCCGACGGAGCAAGCCGCGCTGGCGATGATCGAGGACGCGCCCGGTGAGATGCTGCTGAAAGCGCAAATAGCCGAGGCGGATATGCAGATAACCGAATTGACAGAACGGTGTGCCATCGTGGAGGCGTGGATGCGGATGCTCAACGACCGAGAAAAGTATGTTGTAGAAAACCGTGTCGTTAAACGGCTGCCGTGGGCGTATGTACGGAGAGGATATGCGGGGATGTTCGGTATCGACCTTGCGGAACGGCAATTGAGCACTTTGGAGAAAAGCGCGTTTGGGCTGATTTGCAAAGCGGCGGAGAATGTGCTATAATAAAAAGACAACGAAGAAAGGAAGGCGATACCATGAAGAAATTGATTTGCATCATCCTTGTACTGCTACTGTGCGCGACGGCGTGCGGCGAACATGAGTACATCGAGGCAATCACGAACTACAAGGGCGTGTATGTGATGAACGCGTGGCAGGAAGGAAAGGGGCGGACGATGCTGACCTTTATCCTTAACCCGAACGGAACGGCGGATATTTGCATCACGCAAATCAAGAATGGGTACAACGACAGCGCAAGCATCTACCCGGGTACATGGAGCGGAGATAAGGTAGATTGTACCGTCGTGTGGGCGACGATCCTCGGCGCGTGGCAGGATAAGTACGGGCAGATGTGGATTGATGTTGAAGCCGAAGGGCTGACGGGGTATCTCGGTAAGTATTCCTGCATGATGGTTGCGGAGCAGACGGCGCAATAATGCCGAAAAATTGCCGATAATCTGCATTTACAATATGCGGAAGGTGTAGTATACTGTATCATGGCGGCGATGGGCGAACGGCTCACCGCCGTTTCTCGTATCGAAAAGGACGCGCGGGTTTATATGACTCGCGCTTTTGTTATGGCCAAAGACAGATATGACTTGCTGATGAAGAGCGCGGAATGGCGGTCTTGTAGAAACGCGTATGTAAAGAGCGTGCGCGGGATGTGCGAGGATTGCATGAAGCAAGGGATATATACACCCGGGGAACAAGTGCATCATATTGTTAAGATAACACCAAAAAACATTGACGACCCGCACATAGTGTTTGGTTGGAATAATCTGGTGTTGCTTTGCAAAGCGTGCCATGACAAACGGCACGGGAAACTGAAACCGAAAGCGGATTTTATCACGGGGCATGTGGAGATATAGCCCCCCTATGCGAGGAACGGCAAACGACAGCGGAGCGGGTCGCCAGTTTACCTCGGAACCGCTACGCGTGAGCTTCCACGGTTTTTTGGAAACTTGGCGCGAGTTGCGAAACCCGCGCTTGTTTTATGACAATTTAAGAGGAGATGTGAAAAGATGGCGAAAATTGCCAAAGTGCAGGAAGTAGCCGTTGCGGATCTTCGACCTTATGAACGGAATGCGAAGACCCACGGTGAGGGACAAGTTGAAAAGATAGCCGAGAGCATCCGTGCTTTTGGTTTTTTGTCGCCTTTGCTGATAGACGGTGACATGAATGTTATCGCCGGTCATGGTCGCATCATGGCGGCAAAGAAACTCGGCATTGATAAAGTCCCGTGTGTATTCATCGAGGGGCTTACGGATGAGCAGCGGCGCGCCTACATCCTCGCCGATAACCGCCTTACAGAGCTGGGTGGGTGGAATATGGACATTGTTAATGTAGAGTTACAAGAATTAGTAGACACTAATTTTGATATTTCGTTGATCGGATTTGATATGAATTCAATGACCACAGAAGCTCTCGAACTTGAAAGTGGGGATGAAGAAGATAATAATGGAGGCGAAACACGCAAAACCCATTGTCCCAAATGTGGATTTGTGTTTGAAGTATGAAAATAGCCGCATACGTACAAGAGAAATATGCAAAGCAGACATACAAAAATGAATGTATGGATACGCGACAATTTGTCGGACTCCGTGTTATTATTGATTCATTAAGCAGATCGGGTTATTCAGTTGAATGGGCCGGGATTGCAACAGTTCATAAATACGACGTGATACTTGTGAGTTTAACAAGTGATTGCGATTGGTGGGAATTCGTAAAAGAACGTATTCGTTGGCAAAAGGGAAATTATAAAATCATAGTTGGAGGCGCGGGCGTTTTGCATGTCGCGCCTTTTGTTCCTTTTGCTGATTATTTTAGTTTGGGACGCGGCGAGGAAAGTGTAATAAATCTGGTCAAAAAACTTGACGGCAAACAGGGTATTTTTGACGATAGCATTATTTGCTCTAACTCTTTTTCATTAGATAATATCTACCGTATCAAGCAAGGAAAGCCATATGAATATCCTGTGCTTCTTAAAAACGGATCGTTTTGCGAAAAAACGATTGGATGCAATCACAAATGTTTGTTTTGTGGTTACACGTGGCATCGTAAATTTTGCAGTCCGTATAAATCCTACAAGATGGATGATGAACTATTTGGCGGGATTGCAGATAAAGAATTAGCAATGCTCGATATGAAAAATGGCGAACAAATTGATTTAAGCAAACTGCGTACTACTGCCATTGATGGAATGAGTGAACGGTTGAGATATATGGTAAACAAAAGAATAAGCAAAGAGATGCTTATAGATTTCTTAAAATCATGTATCAATTCAGATGCAAAGCCGCATCAGATTAAACTGTATAACATTGTTGGTTATCCGACGGAAACAGACGAGGATTGGAACGAATACGTAGAAACTCTTGCGGCAGCAGACGATGATGTTAAACACGAAAAACAATGGTGCTTCTTGTTGAATTGTACGCCTTTTAGACCCATGCCCGCAACGCCTCTTGCTTGTGCTCCTGCTTCTAAGCGTAATTACCGCGGAGAAATCGGGAGAATATTAGGACAACATCTAAAAGGTAATATTATTTTCCAAGGCAATGCGCTGTGGTCAGTAGAAGGAATGGGAACGGATAGTCTGTCAACTGTCATGCTATCGATGATCGCGCATCGTGGGAGTAGTCAAGATGCGGAAAATATTGTTCGTATATGCAAGACGCCGAAATTCTGGTCAGCACCAAGTGCGGTACGCGAAGCCACTCTGGAAAAATATTTCGATATGGATACGCTATTCGGGGAATATACAGAAACTACTCTTCCGAGCCGGTATCTGCGCACATATGCACAAATCGAAAAGATGTGGCGACAACCGCCATGGAAAGATCCTTGGGCGATTAAACCCGGCAAAGAAAAGGGGGTGTTGCTATGACGATTAATGAAATCAAGGACAAGATCGCAAAAGCCACGGCTGAAATGCGGGCCTCCGGACCGATTCACCGCCGCGACCTGCAGAAATACGTTAATCGTTTGAAAAAACAGCTTCGCATCTATGGAGGTGAACACAATGGCTAAAACAACTATGACCCTCCAGCAGCAAGCGGATGAAGTCCTGCGCCGTGCGGAAGAAAAAGGTGTACAGACCAATTTCTTTTTTGTGACCACTTTCAAACGGTATCAGGTGCAGATGAAGATCATGCAGGAATTGGAACGAGAAATAAACGACATCGGCGCCACCGTCAAGAAAGAATATATCAAAGGGCGAATGAATGTCTACACCAATCCTGCCATTACGGAATACAACAAGACCGCAACGGCGGCGAACGGTACTGTTTCAACTCTCATCAACATCGTTAAGGCGTTTAGCGAGGATGAGGGAAACGCGCCCACAAGCAAACTGCAACAACTTATGGAAATGATGGAGCATGAATAACTACATCTACGAATACTATCAAGGTATCCGCGACGGCTCAATTGTTGCTGGTCAATGGATAACGAAATGGTATGAACAGGTTGTCCACGGTCTTGAAGAAGGGCGATACGAATACAAGCCGAAGAAAGCGGCGCGGGCTATCAACTTTATTGAGATGTTCGCAAAGCATCGTGAAGGGCCGCTCGGCGGTCAATCGTTGAAGCTTGAATTATGGCAAAAAGCAATGCTTTCGGTCGTATTCGGCATTTACGATCATAACGGTCTACGGCAATTCCGCGAGGTCATGCTCGAAGTAGGGCGCAAGAACGGCAAAACGCTTATGCTTGCGGCAATAGCCGAGTATATGTTGTATTTCGACGGAGAAATAGGAGCGCGTCTTTATTTCGTCGCGCCCAAACTCAAACAGAGTCATTTATGTTTTGACGCATTCGCGGGAATGATAAACAAGGAACCCGAACTCCATAATATGAGCGAGGTGTGGCGCGAACTTGTAAAAGTCCCGTCAACGGATGCGACAGCCGAACCGCTGGCGTTTGCAAGCGGTACAAGCGACGGTTTCAACCCGTCATGCGTCGTGGCGGATGAGCCCGGTTCATGGCCTGCCGAAGCGGGTTTGAAACAGTATGAAGTTTTGAAATCCGCATTTGGTGCAAGAACGCAGCCGATTCTGTTTGTTATCGGCACCGCGGGATATGTCAATGACGGCATCTTTGACGAACTGACAAAGCGTGCAACAGCCGTCATAAACGGGACATCGGATGAAGCGCGTTTTGCTCCGTTTTTGTATACAATAGATGACCCGGATAAGTGGAACGATATAAACGAGTTACAGAAGTCAATGCCGAATTTGGGCGTTTCCGTTTCGGTTGACTATATGCTCGAAGAGATTGCAGTTGCGGAAAATTCGTTTTCAAAAAAAGTCGAGTTTCTCGTCAAGTATTGCAATGTCAAACAAGCATCCGCGGCATCGTGGCTATCCGCGCAGGATATAAAGAAATCTTTCCCGCCGTGCAATTACACGCTTGAAGATTTCCGCGACTCTTACGCGCTGGCTGGCGTTGACTTGTCGATCAGTACCGACTTGACCGCCGCTGTCGTGCTGATCGAGCGCGACAGCAAACTGTATTATTTTACGCGCTTCTTCCTCCCGCGAAATAAACTTGATGAATGCATCGCCCGTGACCAGATACCATACCGCGCTTATGTCGAGCGCGGTTTTCTTGTTCTGTCGGGCGAAAATCAAATCGACTATAACGATGTTTATAACTGGTTTGTGTCGCTTGTGGAGGACTATGAGATCTATCCTCTGCAAGTTGGGTATGACCGCTACAACGCGCTCTACTGGACACAGCAGATGCAAGGGTACGGTTTCCACATGGACGATGTCGTGCAAGGCCCGAACCTTACGGGCGTGATTATCGACACCGAAGCGGCGATGAAAGACGGGCGGCTCATTTGCGCGGAGGATAACGATTTGATGAAACTGCATTGGATGAGCGCGGCTCTTAAAATCGAAGACCAGACCAACAGACGCAAGTTGGTAAAGATACATTCCAACGGGCACATAGACGGTGTTGCCGCGTTGCTTGACGCTATGTGCATGCGTCATGTGCATTATGACGAATTAGGCGAACAATTAGCGAATCGAGGTGATTAACAAGTGGGGCTTTTTGATGTGTACTTCGGAAAAATGGCCCGAAAGTATTTAGCATCCGCGACATCGGGCGGTTTCGGTACATTCAACGCCTACGAACCCGTGTTCACTTCGTGGAGCGGCGGCATTTACGAATCCATGCTTATCCGCGCGGCGATTGAAGCGGGGGCAAGACACGCAAGCAAATTGCGCGTCGAGTTTCACGGTTCGGCGCGACCAGCCTTAAAAGCGGCTATGAAAATTGGCCCGAACTCTTACCAAACATGGGGCAAATTCCTTGCGCGGCTTTGGACTTTGAGGGCGGTCAACAATACCGCATTTATCGTCCCCGAACTGGACAAGTACGGCGAGATCGCGGGCTATTATCCCTTGCTTGCGGCGAATGTCACGATGGTAGAACAAGATGGGAAACCGTACTTGCAATACTATTTCGGGAACGGCAAGAAAGCCGCGATGGAGTTTGAAAAATGCGCCGTCCTTCCCGTGCATCAGTACGCGGATGATTTTTTTGGGGAAGGTAATTTTGACGCCGTAAGACCCACGCTGAATTTGCTCTCGATACAGAACCAGTCCATACAGGAAGCGATGAAGTCGTCTGTGACCATTCGCTTTATGGCGGGACTGGACAATTTCGCAAAGGCGAAAGACCTTGCGAAAACGAGCAAGCAGTACACGGATGAAGTCATCAACGGCACGGGGCGCGGCGCGTTCATGCTTTACCCCAATACATGGAAGGATGTAAAGCAAGTCAATCTTTCGCCGTATTCCCCCGACGCGGCGCAGATGAAACTCATTAACGAGAATGTTTATAACTATTTCGGAGTTAACGAGAAGATTTTGCAGAACGCCGCGACGGGCGACGACCTCGACGCCTTTTTTGAAGGGCAGTTAGAGCCTTTCGCAATCATGCTGTCGGACGAATTGACCCGAATGACCTACACGCCGCGCGAGATCGCGCAGGGAAACCGTGTCGTCGTGACGGCGAACCGCTTGCAGTATATGTCCACGACAAACAAGATCGCACTTGCGAAAGAGATGGGCGACCGTGGCGTGTTGACTGAGGATGAAATCCGCGAACTGTTTAATTATGTCCCTCTGGGCGAAGAGAACGGCGGAAACAACAGACCTATCCGCGGCGAATACTATTTCGCCAATATCGGGAAAGACGAAAGCAAAGGAGATGACACCGAATGACCGAAAGACGGTCTTTTAATTTTGAGGTACGCGCCGAGCAGGATGAGAAGCACGGCGCGTTTATTACGGGTGTCCCTATCGTTTACGAAGTGGACACCGACCTCGGCGCGTTTACCGAGCGCATCGCAAAAGGCGCGCTTGATAACGCGGATATGCGGGATGTTCGGTTCCTTGTGAACCACAACACAGACATGATTCCGCTTGCCCGCTCCCGCAACAACAACGAAAACAGCACTATGCAGATGACCGCCGAAGAAGACGGTCTGCATATCCGCGTCAATCTCGACATCGAGAACAACGCGGATGCAAAAGCCCTTTATTCCGCGGTGAGCCGTGGGGACATTTCCGGAATGTCGTTCATGTTCACCGTGGATGAGGATAGATGGGAAGACCTCGACAGCGAACACCCGACCCGCACGATCACCGCGCTGGGGCGTATCTTTGAGGTGTCTGCCGTGACCTTCCCCGCCTACGAACAGACCTCCATCGAAGCCGCTGACCGTGACGCCGCGCTGGATAGCGCGAAGTCTGTACTGGATAGTGCAAGGGCGCGCGCCGCCGAAATGGAAGCCGCAGAAACCGCAGAGACCGAACTCGAACCCGCGAACGATGTTCCCGCTTTTGAACGCTCTGCAACCCCCGTTTCGGAAATGACCGCCGAGGAACTGACCGCCCGCGCCGAGTATGCCGCTGAGTTTGATGCAGACGAAGCCCGCGCCGAGTGCGAAGCCATCAAGGCAGAACTGACCGCACGCGAAGCCGCTGCCGCAAAGGATGCGGAAATCCGCGCTGCTGTCGCAAATTCCGAAACCGCAACCAAACTTTATGAATTTAAGGAGAAAAAGAACATGAGCGATTTTGCTGAAATCCGCAGGAGCAATGAATACGCAGGCGCTTTCCTGCGCTACCTGAAATCCAACAACGACGCCGAGATCCGCGCCCTGCTGTCCATCAATGGCACTAACGCCACCGCATCCCTTACCGGATATGTGCCCGTCCCCGAACTGCTGGATAACGAAATCCGCACCGCGTGGGAAACCCATGAGCTGCTCGGTCTTGTAAAGCACACCTACCTTAAAGGCAATGTTAAGGTCGGCTTTGAACTGTCCGCAAGCGGCGCTGTCGTACACGCCGAAGGAACCGCCGCACCCGACGAGGAAGTCATTCAGTTGGGCTCTGTCGCAATTACCGCGGAATCTCTGAAAAAATGGATCACGGTGAGCGATGAAGCCATCGAAGGTACCACCATCGACACCATGGGCTATCTCTACAAAGAGATCGCGCAGCGCATTATCGAACTGGCCGAGGAAATCCTCATCGGCAAGATTACCGCCGCGCCCACCACCTCCACCTCCACCGCTCCCGCCGTCAAGGAAGTCGAACTTCCCGCTACTGGTCTCGCCATCGACACCATCGTAAATGCCGTCGCGCTACTCTCTGGACAGGCGAAAGACCTGCATATCGCAATGAACCGCGGAACCCGTGCGAAACTCATCTCTATCCAGATGGGCGCGAACTACGCCGTGGATGTGTTCGACGGTCTGAAAGACCGCGTTGTTATCACCGACAAACTCCCCAATATCGGCGATGCAGAGGAGGGCGATACCGTCATCATCATCGGTGACTTCGGCTATGGCGCGCAGGCGAACTTCCCCAACGGCGAAGAAATGGGAATCAAGGTCGATAACCTGTCCCTCGCCGAGAAGGACCTCGTCAAACTGGTCGGACGCCAGTATGTCGGCATGGCAGTTGTTGCAGAGAACGCATTCGTGCGTGTCGTCCTTCCCGAAACCGAAGAGGACGACGACTAATCAAGGCATCCCTGCCTAAATAGGCAGATGCAAGGGGGCGCGCTTTTCCTTTCTCGCGCCCCCATTTTTTGCGGAGGTAAAACACACTATGCTTGCAGAAACAAAACGCGCTTTGCGTATCACGGCTGACGCTTACGACGCAGAAATAGCGCGGCTTATCAAGGCAGGCGCGGCGGATGTAAGCACCGTGCTTGCCGAACCCGTGGACGGTATCTCTTTCAGCGTTTCCGCGCAGGGCGTCGTGACCGACAACTGTACCATTACGGATGATGAGGTCATCCAAGCCATCATCACCTATGTACGCTGCAATTTCGGTTCGCCCGAAGACTATGACCGCGTAAAGGCGGCATATGACGAAATGAAAGCACAGTTGCAGAGCAAGAGCGGCTATGGCTTGCCGGAGGACGAAGATGCAGAGGTATGATACCATTACTCTTGTGTCCGACACTCCAGCCGCGCACGGCATCTACGACAGCGCGGGCGTTACCGAAACGGAGCGCACCGTGTACGCGGAGGTAAAGTCCGTCGGAATGAAGGAAACCTATGAGGCTATGTCGCAGGGGCTTTCCCCGGAAGTGCGCTTTAAGTTGGCGCTCATGGAGGACTACGGGGACGAGCATAAAGCCATATGGAACGGGAGACGGTATCGCGTCATCCGCACCTATATGACGAATGACGGCGGGATTGAAATCACTTGCGGGAGGTGGGATGATGATATTTAGCGACCTTCTCACCGCCTTGCAGAATACGGGCATCCCGTTCGCGGAGGGCGGATGGAACCGCGCCCCGGATGCATCCGTGACAGCCTACGGCGGTTTATCCGTCGTGAGCGAGGGAAACAGCATTTGGGCGTCCAACGAGGCAAATTCGCGGGTGTTCCTGTTGTCGTGTGACTTGTTTGTGCGCGGCTCAAACGGACGCGCAGAAGTGGCACAGGTCGAGGGAGTGCTAGCGGACGCGGATGTTTCGTGGGACTTGACCTCCGTCATGAACGAGCGCAGCAATTCCGTCATCCACTATTCGTGGAGCGTGGAGGTGCATGGCTTATAGGAAGACCGCGTAAAACTATCGGGAGCAGCGGCAAGAACATCTTTGTTTCCGTCGATGGGCTGACCGACCTCATGGACGACCTTGACAGCATTTACCGCGACATACCGAAGGTGGCTGTCGAAGCGATGTACCGGGGGGCGGGAATGGTAGCAGACGCCATATCGGAACTGGCTATGAATGTTCCGACAGAGCCATACCACCGCGTCAAAGAGGGCGAAGCCCTCCGCCTGCCGTCGCCGGAAGAAAAGGCTGTCATGCTTGACGCCGCCGCAGGTATCACGCACTTCAAACGCGTCGGGGACTCGATCGTGTGTCAAATCGGTTTCGGCGCGGGAGACGGGTATGCAGAGGTACCGGGCGGAATGAACGGAAACATCAAGCGGCTTGCCCCGGTGCCCGAAATCGCCCGTGCGATCAATCACGGGACATCGTTCATGCAGGGCTTCCACTTCGTGGAGCGCGGCATCGCCGCAACAAAAGACAAAGCACAGAATCAGATCTACGACGAAATCGAAGCAGAAATCAATAAACACCTATAAACAAGGAGGTACAGCTATATGTACACGGGTCTTGCGCATTCCTGTTATGCGCCTCTCAATTCCCACACCGACGGCTCTTTCCCCGTCTACGGAGCCGGGAAAATGGTTGACTACGATGTAGCCGCCGACCTGTCCTATAACACTCGTGACGCTTACTTCTCCGCGTCCAACGCGGTTAAGGAGACCGACAAGGGCACGACTTCCGAATCTATCACCTTTGAGGTGGGCGACATCCTCCTGGAAGACCGCGTCGGTATTTTCGGCGACATCAAGGACACGGGCACCTCTTCCGACCCCGACGAATACCGTTCCGTGGACGAACCCGGCCCTTATATCGGCTTCGGCTACATGGTAAACGGCGTCCGCGACGGTACTGCCTACTACGAGGCATACTGGTTCTACAAGGTGCAATTCGCCAAATCCGAACTGAACGCAAAAACCAAAGACCGCGACTCCATCGAATGGGGCACGACTAAGATGACCGGCGAGGCAATGGGTCTCCGCGTGGCGGACGATATGAAGGTGTCTTATCATTGCTACGCGCAGTTTGCAAGCGAAGCCGCAGCCGTTGCGTGGCTCAAAGAAAAGGCGAACATCACCGATGGCGCCGATGAAAACGGCGAAGGCTGACGCGCTCTTTCCCCGTGGGGTTTCCCCACGGGGATTTTACCGTATGAAAGGATAAAAATATGGACGCAAAAAAAGCAGAGGAATTGGGAAGAAATCTCAATATCGTTACAAAATACATAAACGGACTTGATACGCTCCATGTCCCCTTGAAAGGTGGTGTGGTCGTGCCGCTTGAATTTGACGCAGATGCCCTGCACGATGCGGAAATGCGCGTGGGGCTCAATAATACATGGGGTGATAAGTTGAATGACCCCAAAACACACACGGACACGCTCATAGCGTTGTTTACCGTTTTCATGAATTGCGGTTTTCGCCACACCGAGGGGAATGATTTTGCGCCCATCGGGGAAGACTGGGTAAAGGCGCACATGACGCCGTACCGCTTTTTTGATTATGAAATGGCGATCAGAAAGGTGCTTGCAAGGGGCGGCGAGACGGAGGAGGACGACGGGAGCGGAGAACGCGACCTCGTGCTTGAACGAATAAAAAAAACAAAGGTGAACGAGGGCTTACATACCGCCGCCTCGTCCACTACGGATTAACGGCGGGTTTGCGGATGGAGGAGATCGGGCCGATGCGCCCGGGTATGGTCATCGACCTTTTTCTGCTTCGGCGGAAGTATGACGATGAAATGCACTTCGTCCAACGGCAAAAACGATAACGGAGGTGCTGGATGGCGGCGAAAATCAAGGTCGAGGGTCTTAACGACCTCAAAACCCAAATCAATAACGCGCGGAACGCGATGAGGGCGCTAAATGCGGAGCTGAACGCGTCACAATCCGCATATGACGCTACGGGGGACTCGGAAAAGTATCTGCAAGAACAGACCGAAATTCTCAATGAGCAAATCGCGGAGCAACAGAAAATTCTTTCCGCGTCGCAGGACGCGATGGCGAAATTAAAGGACGCGGGCTATGGAGGCTCCGCCGCCTATTCGCAGATGAGAACCGCCGCCGCCAACGCGCAGGCATCCATCTACACCTTGCAGACGCGCTTGAAGGGCGTGGGCGACAGCGCGGCTACCGCGCAGACGGGCGCGAAGAAAGCCGCAAACGGCATGAAAGAAATCACCGCGGAGGCGACAAACGCAAGCACCGAGACAGGGAGCCTTAATACGGGTCTGGAATCCATCGCTTCCCGAATCGGTTTCGAGGGCGTTATCCGCGGCATCGACTCCATCCGCCGTGAAGCGGTTCGCGCCGCCAAAGCGGTTGTCCAAATTGGCAAGGACTTGTGGCAGTCGGGCGAGGACGCCGCCGCGTGGGCGGACACCATCAAGACCGAGGCGCGGAACGCGGGCCTTGAACCGGAGACATATCAGCAATGGCAGTACGCGGCGGAAATCATGGATGTGTCCATCGACGCCATCTTGAAAGCGCAGGACAGACTCATGCGCCAGCGCGACGGGTCGAGAAACTTCTCCGTGTTCGGGCTTGCCGATTTGAGCGGCGCTGATCGCTTAAAGAGCGGCATCAAAGACTCGGAAGCACTCATCAACTACTATCGGGATGACGGCACGCTTAAAGACTATAACGAGTTGCTTTGGGAAACCGTGGGCGTAATCAGCAAAATCCAGGACGAAACCATTCAGAACTCCATCGCGCAGGAACTTTTCGGCAAATCCTACCGCGAAGTAATCGGCTTGTTCCAAGAGGGCGCGGAGCAGGATTGGATTAAATACATGAACGAGGCGTTTGTGGTTGACGCAGAACTTCTTGACCGCCTCGGCTTGCTCGACGACTCGTTAAAGGGGCTGGGTATGTCCTTCGACGCGGCGAAAATGACCATCCTTGCGGGGCTTGCCCCGTCGTTTACCGAAATCGCAAACGCCTTTACTGCCATCTTTGCGAAGGTGCAGGAATGGGCGGAAAGCGAAGAAGGCGCCGAAGCAATCGAGAATTTCGGTTCGGCCATCGGCGACATCGTGACCGACTTCACGAACGGCGACCTGACAGACGCTCTTTCCAACGCAACGGACTTTATCAGCGGTCTGTCCGATAAATTCAAGGAACTCAAAGAAATCGACATCGGCGCGTGGGTTAAGGGTATCGGCATCGCCTTCGGCGGGCTGGTCGCTGCGGAAGCATTCGCAAAAGTGCTGAAATTCGCGGCGGATTGGAAACTGCTTTTCGGCGGCGGCACCACCGCGAAACTCACCGCGGATGTAACGCAAACAATGGTGGCGGATTCCGCCGTAAAATCATCTCTCGGCTCCATCGTGTCCATGCTCGGCGTGATCGGTGCCGCAGTCGCCGCGATCAAAATCGCCTATGAACTTGCAAACCCCGATAACCAAGCGAAAATTATGGAGAAGTTGCAGGGGACTTTCGGCGACAGCGCAATCGGCGACGCCGTGCAGAAACTGTATCAAACATATGCGCGGACGATGAACGGCGCAGAGGTGAATGTTGCCGGCGTAAACACCGCAAATGTTCCCGTAGGCGCGGAATACATGGTGTACGACATCAAGAGCGGGGAATTTAGGGTTGTTTCAAAGCCGGAATCTCCCGTAAAAGAAAAGCCCGACCTTAACATGGAAAACTACGGTGACGCGTGGGTCGCCGCCGCGTCTGCTCTTGTGGAGCAGATGTGGGATGATTACCGCGTCGGCGCGGAAACCGGGGAATGGGACGCCTTTGACGAATCGTGGGCGGATGTAGAAAAAATCTTCACGGGCATGCCCGAGAAATTTGAACATCTGTCCGAGATGATGGACGGAATGATCGAAGAATGGCAGGGCGGTGCTGAGCCGCTTCGCGAAGATTTCGGCGCGAAAATGTGGTTCAATTCCCTCGACGATGTCGCCATTGACGCGCTTAAAAACACGGGCGTCTCCGCTATGCAGGAAGTCGTGAACGGTCTCGACTCCGCCATCCCGACCGTGGCGGATTCCGTCGCAGCCTTGAACGGCGTCATTTCTCAAATCGGGCGCGTGGCGATCAGCGGGGGCGTCGGAGGGAACACGACCAACAACAGCAATTCCGTCTACATCGAGAATTATAACGCCGCCGTTCGCGGAAACGGTATCGGCGCGTGGAATGAGTATAACTTCCGCGAGATAAGCGCGTATGGAGGAGGTTAAGCCATGGAAGATTATTTTGCGCTTGACGGCGTTTCCTCCGTCACAAAAAATATCGTTGTGGAGACTATTCCGCCTATCGTCATGCCGGATGAGCGCGGCGAAGAGTATACGGTGCTCGGGCGCGCGGGAAGCGTGTTCGTCCCCGAGGGCGTGGAAGCGTATGAACCGTATGTCGTTCCGCTGACCTGCCATATCAAGGGTGCGCAGGCTGTCCATGAGGCGCAGAGGTGGCTTCGCGGACAGCATTTCGTGACTTTTTCTACCGAACCCGACAGGAAGCAGGAATGCCGCGTCCTTGCGGGGACGGAATGGAAAAAGGTCTCGCCGTATCTCAACTGGTATACGGGCGAAGTACATATCAAGTGCCAGCCGTACAAGTACCGCGTCCACGCGGACGCGCACGCTGTCGTTTCGGGCGAAACGCTCATAAACGCGGGTGACCTTATCGAATACCCTGCCTTTATCGCCACGCTTACGGACACGGCGGAGGTCACTATCGCGGTTGACGACGCCGTATTCTCTTTTACGGCGGACGCGGGAGCGGTGACCGTGGACGGAATGGCGGGTATCGTCAAGCAGGACGGTGAAGCCATAGTCACGGTCGGCGCGTTCCCCGCGCTCACGCCCGGGCGTCATACGCTCACCTACACGGGCGCGACAGCCGTCACCGTGGAGAGAAGGGAGCGGTTTTTGTGATAACCATTTATTCAACGCAGGACACGGACTATGCGACCAACGGGCGCGCCGTCCTTGCCCCCGTGTCGTGCGATATTACGGGCGAAGCGGCGGGAAAATACGAACTCGACATCGAACTCCCAAAGGACGATGCCGGAAAATGGAAACTGCTCACCAATAACGGATGGATCATCAAAGCACCCGTTCCCGGTGGACAGACAGAACTTGCGGTCGAGGGCGATAACGCGGAAGTGTGGAAGGTCAAGGACGACCTCGGCACACGGGCGCAAGTCCGCAGCCAACCGAAGGATGACACCATCATCAATTATGCGGCGTGGGGCTATCCCGCCGTGTACACCGTCGGAGACCGATGCACTTATAATAACCATAACTATCAACTGACCGCAGACCTCACGGGCGCGGAGCAGTCTACGCCGCCGCCCTCCGTCCCCGCAAAGTGGGCGGAGATCGCGCGGACGAAACCGGGCGCACCTATTCTTGATTATCTTGCCGCCGGGACGGAATTTTACAAAGCAGAAGATTATTCCGCCTACTGGATGCGTATTCAAACTTACGGCGGCGTAGAAGGCTATGTGCGTAAGAGCGCGTGCGTCTATGTCCGCACCATATCGGCGGAGGACATCGAACCGCGCGTTATCACGGAACAGTTGTTCCGCATCAAGACGGTCACGGAGCAGTCGCGCAGGAATGTGGCGGTATGGTGTCAGCATGTGTCTTACGATCACAACGGTAACATGACGGGCGTTTGCAAGGTGAACAACGCCGCGCCTGCTTCTGCCATCGCGCGGATGAAAAACGCGCTTCTGTGGGACCCGGAATGCACGATAGCGACAAACCTCAAAGAAGAGGACGGCGCATACACGGGCGATCTTTCCAAAAAGAACTTGATTTCCGCCCTTCTTGACCCGGACAAGGGCATCGTGTCTTATTATAAAGCACGGATCATCCGCGATAACTGGGACTTTTTTCTCTACAAAAACACCTTGCGCCGTTCGCCCATCACCATCACCTACGGCGGCAACCTCGTAGGCGTCACGGTGAAAAAGGACACCTCCAAACTCATCACCCGCGTCCGTCCCATCGCAAAGGCGGCGGACGGGAAGACGGATTTCTTTCTTGACGGCGCCCCGTGGGTGGATAGCCCCATTCTCAACGACTACCCCGTTATTACGCTTCTCGATCTCGATATTGACGCGAAGGTCGGCGGCGATGACGGGAATGACGGCACATGGACGGAAGAAACGCTCCGCGCCTATATGCGGGAGCAGGCAGAAAAGAAATTCTCCGTTGACAATGTGGACAAGCCAACGATCACCATGACCGTGGAATATGTGAACATGGGCGACACCGCCGAATACGCTCAATATAAGGGCTTGACCCGTCTGCATCTGTATGACACGGTGCATCTATATGACCCGGAGGACGATATCGACACCGACTTGTTTATGACGGGATTCAAATGGGACGCCGTCCGTTGCCGCTATAAGTCCGTGACTTTCGCAAACTCCTACACCTACGGAGGGCGCACCGTCGCAGGCTTTCAGTTGATGGGCGGATGCATAGACTATGATAAACTCGCGCCGTCCGTGCGCGTGAAACTGGGGGCGATGACATGATACATATCGGTTTGAAGCAGGTCGCGGGGGTGCATAACGGCACCCGTGGCATCGCGTCAATCCATGTCGGTACGCGCCTTGCTTATTCCGTGGGTAGCGGCGGCGACCCCGTCTTGTTTGACGGCGGCTATGTAGACGGCATCGAATGGAGCGGAAACCTCTTGACCCGCCCCAACTACACCGCGCAGGGTCACGCAGATCTGTCCCGTGTGGAGACATACGGAGATATGCGAATCTCCATTTATCAACTCAACAGCACCTCGTATAACGCCCATGTATGCACCACGGACAAGGTGGCCATACCTTCTGACGCCACGAAAATGTATGTCCGCGCTCGGCGAGGCGTATATAGCGCCTACATGAAGATAGGGCTGCTGTCGGATGCTTATGTGAACGCCTGTTCGGGCGAAGGCGGCGTGATGAGCGGGGCTATTGCGGTTTCCGCGACAGATGCGGATTATTCCATTGACCTCCCGGCAGGATTCGCCGGTTCGTCTGATTTCCGCGCCGTCATCAACATACAGGACACGGCGGCATCGCAAAGGGATATTTTTATCACCAAAGTTTGGTTTGAGTAGGAGGCTTTATGTCTATTAACAGACGCGACATCGTCGCGGTCGATCTGGACGCGGGGATGTACAAGGACAACGCGCTCCGCATCCTTGCATACGGGGATGATAACCCCGAAATCATCGGCGTTTTGCCGAAAAGAAGCGGCGCAACGGTTACAGATTCCGTGTCCGTCAAGGGTTATTTTGTCCGCGCGGACGGCGTGACCGTGGAACTTTCTGGGACGCAGGACGCGGAAACGCACGAATGCTCCGTCACCATTACGGATGACTGCCTTGCGGTCGAGGGCGCGTTTGTTCTTGCCGTCCAACTCCGCGCGTCCGAGGTATGGAGAACCGTGCGCATGATGGAGGGTACGGTCGCGGCGACCCGCACGGGGCAGTTGCTCGAAAACGATGCGGTCATTGCCGACCTTGAAGCCCTCCGCGCCGCTGTCGCCCTTGCCATCGTCGCGCCGTCGGGCGGAAATGTCGGCGATGCCCTCATCAAGACCGCGACGGGCTACGCGTGGGGGAGCGCAGGCGGCGCGCCCAATAAACTCACCATCGGCGGCATTGAATACACGATCCGCGAGGGCGGAACGCCCGACGCGACCCATATCACTATCACCTACGAAGATTAAGGAGGTACTACTATGGTCTATGTGCAGAGTAAAAACAACAACGGAACGGAAGCCACGATCTACGCTGTCCTTTATTCCGACCCCGCCGACCTTGCCGCTGACGGCATCCTCGAAAGCGACGAGGGAACGATCAAGTGCCACCCCGGCTCGTGGGCTTATCAGGCAGGCGCAAAAAACCTGAAACAGTTTGACGGCACCGAATGGGTAGACGCATAAGGGGGGCTGAAAAATGGCAGGAAACGCATTTGCTAACACTATGGGTCTCCCCGCCGAAGTCATCCTCGCCATCGCAGGGCAGGGCGGCGGTGGCGGCGGCGGCGAACCCTCCGCCTACATCAAGAGCGCGTCGGTGAGCGGCAACAAACTGACCCTCACCAAAAAGGACGGTAGCAAGGTCGAGTTTGACATGACAACCGTCGTAAATACCATCAACGCATCCATTGCCGCCTTGCAGACCTCTGTCGCAGGAAAGCAGGACACGATCTCCGACCTCTCGACCATCCGCGACAGAGCATCCAACGGCAATTTAGCGTACAATAGGCTCTCAAACGATGTTAACTACATCGAAATGGAAGTCGAGGACAGCGACACCCACGAAGTCACCACCTTCAAGATTTTCGGTTATGAAGTCGAAGAAGGGGGCGGCGTTTAATGCCGTATAGCGATGTAAAAATCAACGGTCGTTCGGTCAACCGTGTCAAGTTGAACGGCAAGGTTTGGTGGGAGAAATCCGCGCCCGCGTCCTACCGCTACATTGACCCCATTGACCCCGCGGCTTTCCCGAACTACACGGGCTTGAAGGTCATCACCCTTGACGGCTCGGAGAACTGGTCTGCCACGGGCGGCGGCGTGTACACATCTGCCTATGGCGACATCATCAAGAATCAGACTCGCGCGGATGTTGTCGGGTATAGTGCTGACTACACCTTCTATCCGTCAATCGCGGGTTTGGCAGATTTGCCGCAGGACGGCTTTATGTTCAACGGCACTTCTTCCACGCCCGTCAACGGCAACCTGTCGTTTAAGAGCGCGAACACTTCCAGCGCGGCGGCGTGGAAAGCGTACCTGCAAGCCAATCCGCTAACTATCTTAATCAGCACCAACGCGCCCGA
>JAZLLT010000062.1:0-2470 GCA_045598325.1 Clostridia bacterium
CCTTTGCCTATATCCTCATCGGCGGCATCTTCCGCAACATGGATGCCAATCTGGAGGAAGCGGCGACCATCCTGAACACGCCCCGATGGAAAACCTTCCTGCGCGTGACGATGCCGCTGGTAAAGCCCGCCATCCTGTCCACGATCCTGCTGGTGTTTTCAAGTGCCATGGGTTCTTATCCCATCCCGCACTATCTGAAACTCACCACCCTGTCCACCAAATATATTGAGCTCAAAACGGATCGCATCGGTCAGGCGAGCATCCTTGCCATCATCATGATGCTGTTCGGATTCCTGATCCTCATCGTCAACCAGAAGACTACTTCCGGACGCAAGAATTTCACCACTGTGACGGGCAAGTCAGGGCAGACGAGTCTTGTAAATCTCGGCGTGGGCAAATATATCCTTTCCGCTGTCTTTGCCATTACGACTCTGCTCACCGGCATCCTGCCAATCGTACTGTTCGCCGTGGAGACCTTCCTGCCGAACCCCGGCGACTATTCCTTCCTGACCAACGGCATCGCGGGCAACCTGACCACGAAGTGGTGGATCACAGCCGAAAACATCACCGAAAACGGCATGTACGGCAACAAGGGCATCCTGTTCAACGAAGCCATCTGGAAAGCCTTCGTCGGAACGATGCTCGTTTCCCTGCTGTGCGCCCTTGCTGCCGGTACTATCGGTACGCTGGTCGGCTATTGCGTCAGCAAGAACCGTCGCAGCAAGTGGGCGGGCTATGTGAATTCCATGGCGTTTCTGCCGTACCTCATGCCGTCTCTGGCAGTCGGCGTAGCCTTCTTCGTATTCGGTTCGAGCGCGGGCATTTACAACACCTTTCTGCTGTTGGTCCTCGCCGGCACCATCAAATACATCCCGTTTGCCAGCAGGAGCGCGCTCAACTCCATGATGCAGTTGTCCGGCGAAATCGAAGAAGCCGCCATCATTCAGGATGTGCCGTGGGTGAAACGCATGACGCGCATCATCATCCCCATTCAGAAGACCTCCATCATCAGCGGATATCTGCTGCCCTTTATGACTTGCCTGCGTGAACTGACCCTGTTCATGCTCCTGTGCGGTCAGGACAAGATCATCACCACCATGCTGGACTACTTCGATGAGATGGGTCTGTACGCGTTTTCCAGCGGCATCAACCTCATCCTCATCCTGGTCATCCTCCTGTTCAATACGCTCGTCAACAAACTGACGGGCGCGAGCCTTGACGCCGGTATCGGCGGCGGGAAATAACGGCATTCGGCTGTAAGAGAGGTAAGATTATGGCAAGAATAGAATTGACCAATGTCACAAAGAGATGGGGCGGCTACTACGCGGTAGACCACCTGAATCTTATGATCGAGGATAACGCTTTTGTCACCCTGCTCGGTCCATCCGGCTGCGGTAAGACGACGACCCTGCGCATGATCGCGGGTCTGGAAACGCCAACCGAAGGCCGCATCACCATCGACGGCGTGCCCGTATTCGACAGCGAACTGGGCATCAATGTTCCCGCCAACAAGCGGCGCGTGGGCTTCCTGTTCCAGAACTACGCTCTGTGGCCTAACATGACGGTGTATCAAAACATCGCTTTCGGCCTTTCCAACATCAAGGAATCCGGCGGCGCCGTCAACGAAAAAGGCGAAGTCGTCCGCGATGAGACGGGGAAGGCACCCATCCGCAAACTGACCAAAGAAGAAATCGACCGCGCCGTGCAGCGCGTGAGCGCCATCGTGAAGATCGGTTCCTTCATGGACCGGTATCCCAGTGAACTTTCCGGCGGTCAGCAGCAGCGCGTGGCCATCGCCCGCACCCTCGCTCCGGGACCGCGCGTCCTGTTCATGGATGAGCCTCTTTCCAATCTCGACGCCAAACTGCGCCTCGAGATGCGAAGCGAACTGCAGCGCCTACATCTGTCCACCGGCAGCACTTTCGTGTATGTCACCCATGACCAGATGGAGGCAATGACCCTCGCGACCCGCATCTGCCTGATCGAAAACGGCGTCCTTCAGCAGTATGATGAACCGCTTGATGTCTACAACAAGCCCAACAATCTCTTTGTGGCGGACTTCGTCGGCAATCCCGCCATCAACTTTGTGGAGGCGAGCGGAAAAGAAGAGATGACTCTGCTCGGCGGTATCCATGCGAAAATGGACCTGCTCTGGGAAAACGAAGAAGGCCTCAAGCGTATGGCGGCGGAAGAAGAAACGATGGCGCTTGCGCGCACGCAGAAGGGATATGTGGAGAAGACCAACAAGGATGTGC
The DNA here is from genome assembly GCA_045598325.1 of Clostridia bacterium. Classification (GTDB taxonomy): domain Bacteria; phylum Bacillota; class Clostridia; order Christensenellales; family Aristaeellaceae; genus RUG14130. The sequence continues at coordinate 2,256 of JAZLLT010000062.1, forward strand.
CCTTCAATTATCCCATTGCCCGCGTGAGCGACGCGCCCGCGGCGGAGGAAAAAGACTTTGTCCTCGGCATCCGTCCCGAATTCGTGAAGATCACCGAGAACGGAGACATCGAAGGCGAAGTCTTCAGCGCCATGCCCACAGGCATGGAGACAACGGTCAGAATCCGTGTCGGCAGTTTCCTGCTGACGGCGGTGGTATTCGGCGGCATTGTCTTC
>JAZLLT010000063.1:0-29639 GCA_045598325.1 Clostridia bacterium
AACGGTTGCCACCGTCAACGAAACGGGCCTCGTTCAGGCGACTTCCGTCGGTGAAGTGACCATCACCGTGAGGACCTATAACGGAAAGACTGCCGCCTGCAAAGTGACCGTGCTGCCTGAAGCCGAGGACATCTTCTTCGAAGAAGACGAGTATGTAGTGGGCGAGGGCGGAACGCTGACCGTGACCGCCGGTATTCCCGATGGCACCGCGGCGCGCATCGTGTATGCTTCCTGCAATCCCTTTATCGCCGCGGTCGATCCCGCGACGGGCAAAGTGGATGGCATCAAGGTCGGCACGACGCAGATCACCGCCACCATCAAGAATACCACCACCGATACCTATTACACCGCGTCCTATACCGTCAATGTGCGTCCCGCGCCCGCGAGTATCGTACTCACCAATGAGCGCCGCACCATCGGCAACGGCGAAATCATGGATATGGGTGTCATCGCGCTGGATATCAACGGCGAAGTCACCGGAGGCGCGTTCACCTATACCAGTTCCTCCAAATACCTGCAGGTCAACAGCGACGGCCTTATCAAAGCCACCTATCCCACCACCGCCACCATCACCATCAAGGCTTATAACGGTGTGACCGAGAAGGTGACCTACAAGATTGTCGCTGCGCCGACCTCCATCAAACTGAATACCGCCGCTGTGAGCATCTCCGAGGTGGATACCTATCAACTGAGTTACAAGTACAACAACACCACGACCACCGGTTCCGTGACTTACACTTCTTCCGAAGAAGCGGTCGCCACCGTGGATGAGAACGGACTTGTGACCGCCCACGATGCCGGCTCGGCTACCGTGACCGTGTGCAGTTACAACGGCAAGACCTCATCCTGCACCGTGACCGTGCTCTATGAGCCGGACGGAATCGAACTGAACTATGAGAGCCTGACCCTCGGCGAGACCGCGACGAAGGCACTCGGCTACAGTTTCAGCGATGGACACAAAGGCACCGTACAATTCAAGTCTTCCAAGGACGAAATCGCTTCCGTTGACCCGGATACCGGACTCATCACCGCGAACCTGCAGGGTACTGCTGACATTACGGTGACTACGGTGAACCGCAGAACGGGTGAGGAATTTACCGATGTCTGCCATGTGACCGTCACACCCGCGCCCGTACGCCTTGAAATCGTGAATGAGCGCACGACCATCGGTCTCAATGAAGAAGTCGCGCTCGTCGTCCGCGCCTACGACAACGGCGGCAATGTGCTGGACGGCGATTACAAGATTTCTTCAAGCAACTCCAACTATGTGAAGATCACCGATGGCGGCATGAAGGGCGTGCGCACCGGCAGCGCGAATATCAAAGTGGAAGCCTACAACGGACTGACCCTCACGAAGACCGTCAAGGTCGTCGCGGCGCCCACCGCCATCAAACTGAGCGCGAGCGCTGTGACCGTCTCCGAGACAGGCTCCTACCAACTGTCCTACGCCTACAACAGCACCACAACTACCGGCGCCGTGACCTTCACCTCTTCCGAAGAAGCGGTCGCCACCGTGAACGCGGACGGACTCGTCACCGCGCACGCCATCGGCACTGCCGTCATTACGGTACGCAGTTACAACGGAAAGACTGCCACCTGCACAGTGACCGTGCTGGCAGAGCCCGACGGAATCACCATCAGCAACAGCACGCTGACGCTCGGCGAAGGCGCGACCAAGACGCTAGGATACTCTTTCAATGAGGGACACCTCGGAGAAGCGAAGTTCTCTTCCGACAAGCCGGACATCGCGGCAATCGATGAGGAGACCGGACTTCTGAGCGCCGTCAAGGCGGGCACCGCAACCATTAAGGTCAGCACGACCAACAAAATCACCGGTATCACCTATACCGATACCTGCGCCGTGACCGTAACGCCCGCGCCCGTGAGACTGGAAATCGTGGACGCCCGCGCGAGCATCGGTCTCAATGAAATCGTCACGCTCGAGATTCGCGCCTATGACGCGAATGAGAATGTACTGGACGGTGATTATAAGATTACCTCATCCGCTACCGGTTACATCGCCGTCAACGGAAACAGCATGAAGGGCGTGCGCACCGGCAGCGCGAATATCAAAGTGGAAGCCTATAACGGACTGACCCTCACGAAGACCGTAAAGGTCGTCGCGGCGCCCACCGCCGTGAAACTGAGCGAAGCATCTGCCCGTGTTATCGTGGACGGCGAGACCTTCAAGCCCACAGTGACTTTGACCGCGACCACCTCTTCCTCCGCCATCACCTGGGACAGCGAAGACGAGACCATCGCGGCCGTCGATGCGGACGGCACCATCCATGGCGTCAGCGCCGGCACGACCCGCGTGAGAGCGATGACCTACAACGGCAAGTACGCGCTCATCACCGTGAATGTATTTACCAAGCCCGAGAGAGTTTCGCTCGATTGCGACGAGATCACCATCGGCGCGGGCGCGAGCAAGACGGTCGGCTGGAGCTTCAATGAAGGCGCATACAGTGATGTCACCTTCCGTTCCGACAGTACTGCCGTCACCGTCGACAACGCCGGCAAGATCACCGCGAAGACGACCGGAACGGCCATCATCACCGTGGAGACCGCAAACGGCAAGACCGACACCGTCGCCGTGACTGTCGTACCCGCTCCCACCGGCGTGGCATTCACCGAATCCAAGATCATCATCGGCATCGGCCAGCAGGTCGATGTGAGCAAACTCGTCGAAATCCCCGAAGGAACCGACGCGACCTACACCTTTACCGCCGCTTCCACCACTTACCTGACTGTGAATGGCAATATCATCACCGGTAAAGGAAAGGGCACCACGACCCTCACCGTCAAGACCCATAACGGCAAGACCGCGACCATGAGCGTTCAGGTCATGTACGCGCCCACCTCCATCAAGATCACGCCCGAACCCTCCGTCCTGTATGTGGGCGATGAACTGACCTTCACGGTCACATTCCCCACAGGCTCGACCGGCAGCGTGAAGTACGCCAGTTCTGATGAGAACATCCTGTTCTTCGACGAGAACGGTGTCGGACACGCACTTGCCAAGGGCACCGTCAGCGTGAGAGCGACGACCCACAACAATGTCTATGTCACCCGCAGCATCACCGTCAACAAGCATGTGGAAGATGTCGAGTTCGACAGGAACGAATTGAGCCTCGTCCATTACGAGAAGCAGCAGTTGAACTACACGGTGTCGCCCGATGATGCCTACAACAAGGCTGTCATCTTCGAAAGCAGCGCTCCCGACATCGTCAGCGTCAGCAGCAGCGGCCTGATAGAGGCCAAGAATGTGACGGACGGGGAGCCTGTCATCATCACCGTGACCACGGCAGACAAGGGCTTTACCGATGAGATCGCCGTGACCGTAACGCCCGTGCGCGTGACGGGCATCACGCTCTCCGCCAACGAGGTGACCATCGAGCGCGGAAGGGAAGCGGTCATTACGCCCAACATCCTGCCCGCGAACGCGGATGACAAGCAGATCATCTGGACCACCGACAATGCCTCTGTGGCAACTGTCGAGGACGGCGTCATCACCGCAACGGGCGACAACGGCACCGCAATCATCACCGCGACGACCCATGACGGCGGCTTCTCCGCAACCGTGACCGTTACCGCGACCAAGGTGCATCTGACTAATGCCGTTGCCAACTTCGCGGCATGCGAGATCGAGCACTACGCGACAGAAACGCTTACCTGCATCCTGACGCCCGCAGACGCGGACATCGCTTCCGCCGTATGGACCAGCAGCAATGAGTCTGTTCTTACCGTGGATCAGAACGGCAGCATCTGCGGCGTGGAAGAAGGTACCGCGAATGTGACCTGCGTCATCACCGATACCTTCGGCAGGACCTTCACCTGCACCACCAAAGTGACGGTAACGCCCGTTCATGTGACGGCGGTCGAACTGGACTGCGAAGAGATATTCATCCGTGTCAACCGCGGAAAGCAGTTGAACCTCGATGTGTATCCCTTCAATGCGGACGATAAGACAGTCACCTGGAAGGCGAGCCCGACCGGAAAACTGACCATCACCGCAAATGAGGACGGCGCATATATCGCCGCCGGCAGCGCAAAGGCGGATGTGACCGTGACCGTTACCAGCAACGACGGAAAGAAGACCGATACCTGCATCGTCCATATCCTGGAAGATCTGGGAGTGCAGCCTTCCTGCGAACTTCCCGTGACGACTGTCGGAAACGACATCGTGTGGCATGTCGACGCGGTCAACGCCATCGGCGATGTCTCCTGGGATATCGTAACGCTGTATAACGGAAGCGAAATCAGCAGGACCGCATCCTACGATCCCGAAAACGGCATCGTCGTGACGAACACCCAGGAAGGCGTCTACGCCATTGAGGTAACCGTCACCGATTCCGAAAACGATAACGCGACCGGCAGATGCGAAGTGACCGTCAGCGATACGATTGACTTTAACGATAACGGAATCGTATACACCTACTTTATCGATGAGACGAGCGACGGCGTGCTTGGCGCCTTCATCAAACTGAAGAGCGCACCTGCCGGAACCACAGCCATCAAGGTGCCTGCCCGCATGAATGAAGCAGCGGTTATCCGCATCGATACCGAAGCGTTTATGGGGCACAGCGAACTTGTGAGCGTGTCCATTCCCGCTTCCGTAACAGAGATCGGCGCGAGAGCCTTCAAGGACTGCACGAGCCTGACTTCCCTGAGTACCTACTGAATCCCGTGCTTCCCCGTGAAAACGGGGAAGCATTTTTGTCTTGACAAAACCGCTGTTCTGCGCTAAAATCATCCTGTTGCGCGGGTATGGCGGAATTGGCAGACGCGAAGGATTTAGGTTCCTTTACCGCGAGGCGTGCAGGTTCAAGTCCTGTTACCCGCAGCAAACCGGGCATCCGCAGAATAGACCGCGGATACCCGGTTTTTATATGATGTTGACCTCGCTGTTGCGCTCGGATGCGATATGCGCTATAATAGAAGTGATCAAAATACGGAGGAAACGGGTATGGGCAAAATACTCTTTCTTGCTGATATTCACGGCAATATGCCTGCACTCCACGCACTGGAATCCGAAATGGAGCGTATCGCGCCGGACGACATCCGGTTTCTGGGTGACGCGGTCGGCAAAGGCCCCGAGAATGACCGGGCGGTCGACTGGGTCCGCAAAAACTGCCGCCACTATGTCAAGGGCAACTGGGACGACGGGATCTGCAGGGACTTTCGTGAAAACGGCATTCAAGGGAATTTTTACTGTAAACAACTGGGGCGTGAGAGAATTGAGTGGCTGGATAGCTTTCCTTTTGAAGATGAAGTGCTCATCAGCGGACAATGGCTGCGGCTCATACACGGACGCCCCGTGGATCGTCTCTATCAGGCGTATGATGGCTGGGATGCTTTGATGCAGGGCTTCAAATCAAAAGTCACAGACCGCGTTTACGGCGGATACATCTGCGCCGACAGCCATATGCCTTATGTCCGTGCCTGCTCTCTCGGTTACGCGGTCAACACCGGCAGCGTAGGCAACAGTCTCGGTGTCCCGCGCGTTCACGCGCTTGTGGTGGAGGGTGACATCGGGGGAGAGGAACTCGCTCCGATCCGCTTCGATATCCTCAGCATTCCCTACGACAATCAGGCGGCGGCGGACATTGCTGCCCATTACCCGGAGCTTCCGCAGTTTGAAAGTTATCAGCGGGAAGTATTGACGGGGATCTATTCAAGATAGATCGGAAATCAAATCGGAATGTCACGACCGAATACACCCGGAGGAACCATGGAAGAAATCATTTCCAGAGAAATCAAAGGTTTTCTGGATACCGAAGGTAAACTTACGCAGATGCCGGTCAAAAAACGAAAGAAACTGATCGCACTGTATTACCTGAGCGAGCAGATCCCCAAAGAAGGATGCTATACCGAGCGGGAGTTCAATGTCCTGCTCAACACGCTGCACACTTTCGGGGATCCCGCGACACTCAGGAGGGAAATGTATGATCATTACCTCATCGAGCGGGAAAAGGATTGCACGGGTTACCGAGTGAATCCGGACAAGATACCATTTGAGGAATGGATCGCGGAACGGTTGTAAGCAACAAAAAGAAGCCCGGAGGCTTCTTTTTTTACATGAGTTTCTTGAGATAATCCCGCGTTTCCTTGTCGAGGCTTACACCCGCGGCTTCTTTCATCGCAGTGAGTTGGCAGAGTTTGCTGATGCCGATGATGGGGGCGATGGGGAAGGGCTGATCCTCAAACCAGAGGATGGAGAGGGCAGCGATGGAAATGCCCGTCTTTTCGCTTACCTCGCAGCAGCGCTGATACACTGCGAGATTTTCAGGCGTCAGGAAGCGCCGCTTTGCTTTGTCGGGCATGTACGCTTCGCCTACCTCGTGGAGCTTTGCAAGGAATCCTTTTGCCTGCGAGGAGAAGGGAGTCATGAGCATGCCTGTTTCCGCGTGCATCGCAAGCGTATCCTGCTCAGCCCACACGAGGCTCTTATCTTCGATGACCGCCTGACGCGCCAGCGACAACTGGGGCTGATTGGCGCTAAACGGCGTTAGCCCGTGAGCAACTGCGTAGGCGTTGGCTTCCGTAATGCGCTTCGGGCTCCAGTTGGACGCACCGACTGCTTTTGTAATTCCTTTTTCGATCAGTTCCTGCAGGTTCTCAATGACCTCTTCCACGCAGTAGGCGGGATTGTCGCGGTGCAGGAAGTAGATGTCCGCGTGGTCGGTCTGTAATGCCTCCATGCTCTCGGAGGAATCACGCTTCAGTTCCTCTCGTGACAGTCTGCCGACGGGTTCCGTACCGATGACATGATGCGCACCTTTGGTGCTGATGAAGAGACGGTCGCGGTTGTGCTGCGCGCTCATATACTTACCGATGATGCGCTCGCTTCCGCCGATAACGCCGCCGTAGATATGCGCGGTATCGAGAAAGTTGCCGCCAAGACCGATGTAGGCATCCATGATGTCTCCATAAAGGCCTTCATCTCCGCCTTCCATGAAACCCGCCGTGCCAAGCGCGGCGAAAAAGAGGTTCTTACCGTTAAACTCGATATTCTTCATGGTTTTACCGGGAGTCTGTCCAACTCCTCCTCCGTATACACGGGGATCCCGTGTGCTTTGAGCATTGCCGCGCAGACGCCGTCGCCCGCGATGCGTGTGCCCGAAAATGTTCCGTCATAGACGATCCCGCTTCCGCAGGACGGGGAACGGGCTTTGAGAATGGCAAAGTCGGCGTGATTGAGCAGCGCCATCCTGAGTACCGCTTCCGCGCCTTTCGTGTACTGCGCGGTCACATCGGTCCCGTCTTCGGTGATGACTTTTCCATCCTTCTGCTCGGCAGGCGGACGGGGTGTCGCAAGCCCGCCCATCTGTTCGGGGCAGACGCAGATGAGCGTATGCTTCCGCGCAAGCGACAGTATTTTTTCGTTTGTCCTGCTGTCTCCTTTATAGCGGCAATCGATGCCCAAAAGACAGCCGCTGACGATGATTTTCGCCATATATACCACCTCGAATTCATTTTACGCTCAAAACGGGAATGTGTCAATATATGTTTACTTATATGAAGTTGAATCGTAATATATCCTGTGGTATAATACGAATACTGAAGTCTTTAAGGCGGTACGGAGATACCGGCAAGATGCATGGATACAGGTCTGTGAAGAAGTACGCATCTTGCCGCACATACTGCGGCAAGTTTTTTCATACCCGGAGGCTTCAACAATAACATGGAGGTACCAACATGAAACTGGTATACGACATCAATGATCGTCCCCCGTTCGCGAAGAACCTCGTCTTCGCGTTCCAGCAGCTGCTCGCCATCATGGCAGCCACCCTGCTCGTTCCCGTACTCGTCGGTGAGCCTCTGAGCCAGGCTGCTGCTCTTTGCGGCGCAGGCTTCGGCACCCTGTTCTACATCTTCGCCACCAAGAGAAAGAGCCCCGTGTTCCTCGGCTCCTCCTTTGCCTTCATCAGCCCCCTTGTCGGCGCAGCAGCGTTCGGCTGCCTGGGCATCTTCCTGGGCGCTGTGTTCGCGGGTCTGGTCTATGTGATCATCGCCCTCATCATCAAGGCAACCGGTTCCAACTGGGTAAACAAACTCCTGCCTCCCGTTGTCATCGGCCCCACCGTCGCTCTGATCGGTCTGTCCCTCTGCGGCAGCGCCATCACCAACCTGAACAATACCAACGGCGGCGCTGAGATGTACAGCCTCATCCACATCGCGCTCGGCATCTTCGCGTTCCTCGTAACCGTTTGGGCTTCCGTCAAGGGCCCCAAGTGGATGCGCATGATCCCCTTCATCATCGGTATCGGCGCTGCCTACATCGTAGGTCTCATCCTCACCTTCTGCGGCCTCAACATCATCAACCTTGATGCATTCAAGGCCATCAATGGTGTCTTCGAGGTTCCCGAGTTCGTATTCATCGGCATGTTCCAGGGCAAAGGCGGCACCATCGAGAAGTTCTCTGATGTCCTCAACATCTTCATGCTCTTCGCGCCCGTTGCTTTCGTAACCCTCGCCGAGCACATCGCGGACCACAAGAATCTGTCCTCCATCGTGAACCGTGACCTCATTACCGATCCCGGTCTGGACCGTTCCCTCATCGGTGACGGCGTCGGTTCCATCATCGGTTCCATTTTCGGCGGCTGCCCCAACACCACCTACGGTGAGTCCGTAGGCTGCGTCGCCATCACCGGCAATGCCTCCGTCAGCACCATCGTGATCGCGGCCATCTACTGCATCATCCTTTCCTTCTTCGCGCCCTTCACCGCGTTCGTCAATTCCATTCCTTCCTGCATCACCGGCGGTGTCTGCATTGCTCTGTACGGCTTCATCGCGGTTTCCGGTCTCAAGATGGTCCAGAATGTGGACCTCGGCGACAACCGCAACCTGTTCGTCGTAGCTGCCATCCTGGTGTGTGGCATCGGCGGTCTGGAACTGCACCTTGGACCCATCACCATCAGCGCCATCGCTACTGCCCTGATCCTCGGCATCATCGTGAATGTCGTGTTCAACCGCAGAAAGGGCGAAGAACAGTAATCTCGTCTTTAAAAGCAGTCGGCTTGTCCGGCTGCTTTTTTCTATTGACAAAACGCGCAAAAGGATTATAATAATAGTGAACTGAATAGGTTTTCGTGAGTCCCGCAGGGATTAGAGGGAAGTTCGGTGAAAATCCGTCGCAACCGTCATTACCGTTACAGTCGGAATACTCCTCACGAAGAATCATACTGCATGAGCGGCTTTGAAACGGAAGGCGCAGGTGTTGGCAGCGTGCCGTCATCTGCGCCTTTTGTGAAAGCAAAAGGCGCTTTTGCGTGGAAAGGAGGCGAAGGTCTTTGAACAGGGAAGACTGCATCGCACGGCTCGTTCAGGTATATGAACAGCTGAACGGGGAGCGGTTTCCGAAAAAATCCGATTTTTCGGAGGAGGAAGTTTCCATGATCAAGGCGTATCTGGGCCCATGGCCCCGAGCGCTGGAGGAAGCGGGCATCAAAGTGCGCGACCCGAATGTGGTGGAAAAGAAACTGGAAAAGCGCATCGAACAGAAACGAAGAAGAACAGAGATAAAGAGGAGTAAACAATGAAACAGATTTTGACGGCAGCAATCATTCTCGCGCTCATCATGAGCATCGGTATCTGCGAAGAAAATAATACGGTCACAGTCATCATCACCGAAGGCAGCAAGATCCTCTGCTTCGGCGATGTGGAAGTTAACGATATCGACGAGGACGGTTCCCTTACCATCAATGACGCGCTCACGCTTGCCCACGCCGCATACTGCGAAAGCGGAATCGACGGCTACAAGAGTTACACGAGTGATTACGGGCTGTCTCTGGGCCTTCTGTGGGGCGCAGACAACGGCGGCGCGTACAGTTACTATATCAATAACATGAGCCCCATGGACCTGTCCGATCCGGTGAAGGGCGGGGATGTGGTGCACGCCTTCATCTACACCGACCTCATCATGTGGAGCGACTCCTACTGCTGGTTCGATGAAACGAAACTGACCGCTGAAGCGGGCGAAACTGTCACGCTCACGCTTTCTTCCATGGGCTATGACGCGGCATGGAATGTGGTGGTCGCTCCCTTGACCGGAGCGGTACTGACCGTAAACAGTGAAACCACCGAGGCGGTAAGCGGCGAAGACGGAACCATCACCTTCACTGCGCCGGAAGCAGGCGAGTACATTTTGAGCGCCGTATGCGACGGCATGATTCTCTGCGCGCCTGCTTGCAAATTGATCGTGAAATGAAAAGACTCATTGCCATTCTTCTAACCGCGATGCTTGCCCTGAGTACCTGCGCCGAATCCGGCGTGGTGCTCGGGTATCTGACGGGCGGGCAAAAACTTGATAAGTGGATTGATGAAGCGCTCGCGCCGCAGGCGGGAAGCGGGGCGGACCATACCGCGCTTGCCATCGCCGCCATCGACAGAGACGCGCTTGTGCACTCTGCCTACGGAAAGAGCCTCATCAGGTACATGCAGGAAAACAATGTCGCGAATCCAACGACGCGCCTGCGCATCGCTCTGACCCTTGTTGCCTGCGGGGAAGACAAGGCGGTCATTGAAGACCTCCTCGATTCCTCCGCGGGACAACTCGGCGTCATGAGCGATGCATACGCGCTGCTTGTCATCGCAAACGGATATTCCTGCAAGACAGCGGGCGAAGCGGACATACTCGCGGATATCCTTTCGCTGCAGCTCGCCGACGGCGGTTGGGCAATCAGCGGCACGGTCTCGGACGCGGATACCACGGCAATCGTTCTTCAGGCGCTGGCAGCCTATGATACCCCCGAAATCAATGAATCAAAGGAACGGGCGCTGCGTGTCCTTTCCGGAATGCAGACGGAAAACGGAGGGTACAGGAGTTACGGTGCGGAAAACTGCGAGAGCGCCTGCCAGGTGCTCATCGCGCTGACTGCGCTCGGGATTGATCCCATGACGGATGCTGTGTTCATCAAAAACGGGCATACCGTGCTTGACGCCATCGCATCCTTCCGGCTGCCAAACGGCGGCTACAGCCATGTTACCGGGGGAAAAGAGAACACCATGGCGGCGCGGCAGGCGCTTCTTGCCTATGCGGCATACGAGAAGTACAGCTGCATGGAAGGGACTCTGTACCGGTTCGAGCCTCTGTCCGGTCCTTCTCGTAGCCTCAAATTCTACCTAAACATCGGGCTTACCGCTCTATGTATCGTCGCGGTGCTCGTCCTACTGCTCACGGGCAAGCGGCGCCCGGCGACATTCCTCTGCACGGTCCTGATTTTCGCGATCGCACTTTTGCTTGTCAATGTCCTTGATATCAAAGGCATTCAGGAATACTATACCGCGCCCGAAGAAAAGAGCACGGTCACGGGAAGCGTGTTTGTCGAAATCAAATGCGATAACATCATCGGACAGAAAGACACCGTCCCCGTGGACGGATGTATCTACGCCAAACAAAAAGCGGAACTCCATGAAGGCGATACGGCGGCAAGCATCCTGCGCCGCGTCTGCAAAGAGAACAAGATCCAACTGGACATGGACAACAGCATGGCTGCCTACATTTCGGGTATCGGTTATCTGTACGAGTTCGAGTTCGGTCCGCTTTCCGGCTGGATCTACAAAGTGAACGGGGAGCGGCTGTCTGTCGGCTGCGGCGAATATGAGCCCGCCGACGGCGATATCCTATCGTTTTTGTATACACTCGATCTGGGAGAAGACTGTGAATGAAACCGATCCGTGACCTCCATCCCGCTACCTGCACGCTGTATTTCCTCGCGGCGCTGTCGGCAGGTCTGATCGCGGGCGACATCTTCGTGATGGCGCTCTCGCTGCTGACCGCGCTCTGCGTGCAAAGACAGATCACGGGACATGCGCGGGCAGGACTTCCGCTCATCATTGCGATTCTTTCCGCGCTCATCAACCCTTTGTTTTCCCACAACGGCGAGACGGCGCTGTTCATGCTGAACGGAAATGCCGTGACGCTGGAAGCGCTGCTGTACGGCCTCTATATGGGCATCATGATCGGCAGCGCGCTCACCTGGTTTGACGCTTTTTCCCACCTCATGACGGGGGACAGGGTGTTGTGTGTGTGCGGCTTGCTTTCAAACCGTCTCGCGCTCATGATCTCCATGGCGATGCGCTATGTGCCTCTGCTCAAGCGGCAGGCGCGCGCCATCCGCGACGCGCAGAAGGTGACAGGACGGTATCGGGCAGAGACCGCGATTGACAAGCTGCGTGTGGGGCTTTCCGTCTTCTCCGCGCTGGTCACATGGGCACTGGAAAACGGTATCACCACGGCAGACAGTATGACCGCCCGCGGTTATGATACGGGAAAACGGACGCAGTTCAATGATTACCGTTTTGCCCGTCACGATGCGCGAGTCAGCGGGATCATCGTTTTGCTGCTCGGCGGCATCATCGTTTTGAAGGTTTGCGGCTTCACGGGTACGCAGTTCTATCCTGCCTTTCTGACGGCGGATATAAGAAGCGTCTATGCGCTTGTTGCCATGCTGCTTCTCGGACTTCTTCCCATCCTCAATGACACGGGGTATCAACTCAAATGGCAATACTTGACATCCAAAATCTGACTTTCACTTTCGCGGAGCGGAATGCTCCCGCGCTCAATGATGTGTCCTTCAGCCTTGAGAAGGGCAGTTTTGCCGTGCTTGTAGGCGCGACGGGCAGCGGAAAATCCACGCTGATGCGCCTTATCAAAAGAGAACTTTCGCCGCGCGGAGAGAGAAGCGGAAGCATCATCTTTGACGGACAGGCAATCGAAGACATGTCCGACCGTGATGCCGCAAGCCGCATCGGCTATGTCTGCCAGAGACCGGATGAGCAGATCGTGACGGACAAAGTGTGGCACGAACTGGCGTTCGGTCTGGAAAATCTGGGAACCCCAAAGGAAGAAATCGCCTCCCGCATCGCGGAAATGGCCGCTTTCTTTGGCATCGAAGACTGGTACGACAGAGATGTCTGCACGCTTTCGGGCGGCGAAAAACAACTGCTGAGCCTTGCTTCCGTGATGGTCATGCGCCCGCAGATGATACTGCTCGACGAGCCAACCAGCAAACTTGATCCCATCGCGGCAGCCGGTTTCATGGAGGAGATCCGCAAAATCAACAGTGATCTCGGTGTCACGGTGCTCATCGCAGAGCATCGCCTCGACGATTGCCTGCCTCTTGCCGATACGCTCATCGTTCTGGAAAAGGGCAGACTTCTGACCGAGGGAGACCGGGACGAGAGTATTTCCCGTATCCGAGGGAACGAAACACTCATGCAGGGCATGCCCGCGGTATTCCGTTTGTTCGACAGGCTGGGAAGCGATGTGATCCCGCTGACGGTGCGGGATGGCAGAAAACTGCTTTCGCAGAAATACGAGCAGATAAACGGAACGGAACGAAAGGAGACAGAGGAAAACACGCCTCCCGCACTGGAACTCAAAAATGTTTATTTCCGCTATGAAAAGGACAGCTCCGATATCCTGAAGGATATGAATCTGACCGTAAGGGAAGGGCAGATCCATTTTCTGCTCGGCGGAAACGGATCGGGAAAGAGCACGCTTCTGTCGCTGGCATCCGCTCTGCACAGACCCTATACCGGAGAAGTGAAGGTGTTCGGAAAGACAGTTTCCAAATACAAAGAAGGCACCCTTTACGACAACTGTCTTTCCATGCTGCCGCAGGATGTGCAGACACTCTTCACAAAGGACAGTGTGCGGGAGGAACTATCCGGAATCACGGATCCGGTATATGACCTCACGCATCTGTTTGGCAGCCATCCCTATGACCTTTCGGGCGGAGAACAACAGAAACTGGCGTTTTCGCTTTCCCTTGCATCAAAACCGAAACTGCTGCTTCTGGACGAGCCCACCAAGGGACTGGATGCCGTGAGCAAAAAGGAACTCGGTGATTTCCTTCTGAAACTGAAAGCGTCGGGCACAACGATCCTCATCGTGACCCACGACCTCGAATTCGCCGCCGAATACGGTGATCGTGTTTCGCTCCTGTTCCGCGGCAGGATCGTTTCCGAAGGGACGCCGGAGGAATTCTTCCTGCGCAATTCCTTCTATACGACCGCCGCCGTGCGCCTGACCGGTGGAACGGTCCCGGGCGCGGTAACGGTGAAGGAACTGGGGGAACGGCTTAAGGAGAAGAAGGCATGAGGGTCATTACAGATTCGCTTCTGAGGCGTGTGATCCGTCTCTGCGTGCCGTATGTTCTGATGCCCGCGCTGATACTCATTTCGCTTCTGACGGGCAAATACGCCGTTACGGCGCTTCTGGCGGTATTGCTGTCGCTGCTTCTGTTTATGGCGGGCTACGACAGAAAGCGGGTCGGCACGAGACGGCTCGTCCTTACGGTCATCATGACGGCGCTGTCCGTCGTGGGACGCTTCATACCGCTCATCAAGCCCGTGACCGCGTTCACTATCCTTTCGGGTATGTATCTGGGCAGCGAGGCGGGATTTTTGACAGGCGCACTTTCCGCATTTCTCAGCAATTTCTATTTCGGTCAGGGCCCGTGGACGCCCTTTCAGATGTTTGCATGGGGCATGATCGGACTGATTGCCGGCGTCCTCGGCGGAACATTTCAAAAGTCTCCGTTTGTGCTCTACCTTTACGGCTTTCTCTCGGGAGCGCTTTATTCCGTGGTCATGGATGTATGGAGTGTCAGCATGTACGGTGACGGAGCGTTTGCGGTGCGGTATCTCGCGTCCTTTGGGGCAAGCCTGCCGTTTACGATCCTGTATGCGGTTTCCAATGTGGTGTTCCTGCTGCTTCTGCAGAAGCCACTCGGAAGGAAACTCACGAGAATCAAAAAGAAGTACGGTGTTTGAACCGTACTTCTTTTCTTATTCTTTGATGACTGCTTCACCCTTCAAAAGGGATGCGGGCACATCGATGAGCCGCTGATTCTTGCTGCCGCGGAAACGGAGTTCCAAAGTCCGCCGGGCGAGGATGAACGGTCCGTCCACCAGCACATCGACATAATTGAGAAAGTCGCGAATGGAGGTGTCGGCCTTGCCGTTCTCCATCAGTTCCTCAAATGTCCATCCGCTGTATGCCCAGACATTGAGCCCGCTCTCTTTGGCGGCTTTCGCGATGACGGCGCACTTATCGCTCTGGCAGAAGGGGTCTCCGCCACTGAAAGTGACGCCGTCCAAAAGGATGTTTTCACGGAACGCTTCAATGACTTTGTCCACATCGTACATCTTGCCGCCGCCGAAATCATGGGTTTCCGGGTTGTGGCAGCCGGGACAATCGTGAGGACAGCCCTGCGTGAAAATCGCGAGGCGGAACCCGGGACCGTCTACGATGGAATCATTGACCATTCCCGCCAGTCTGATTTCCATCAGTCTTTCACCGTGTGCTTCACGCGGTCGGCCTCTTCGGCGCGCTTGGCGCTGTTCCAGCGGTCCATGGTGCCTACCAGATAACCGGTGATGCGGCGGATGCGCTCGAAGTGCACATTGCCTTCTTCACGGCCGCAGGAGGGGCACTTGTCGCCGATGATGCCGTTGAAGCCGCAGACGGGGTCGCGGTCGACGGGATGGTTGATGGAGCCATAGCCGATGCCGCTTTCCTTCATAACGCGGACGATCTTCTCGAAAGCTTCCAGGTTCTGGGTGGGATCGCCGTCCAGTTCCACATAGGAGATGTGACCGGCGTTGGTCAGCTCATGATAGGGGGCCTCGGTGCGGATCTTCTTGATGGCGCTGGTGTTGTAGTATACAGGCACATGGAAGGAGTTAGTGTAGTAGTCACGGTCGGTGACGCCTTCGATGACGCCATACTTCTCGCGGTCCATGCGGACGAAGCGTCCGGAAAGACCTTCGGCGGGGGTGGCGAGCAGGGTGTAATTAAGGCCGCGCTTCTTGCTGGTCTCGTCCATCTTCTTACGCATGAAGGAAACGATTTCAAGACCCAGATTCTGCGCCTTTTCGCTCTCACCGTGATGTTCGCCGATGAGCGCCTTCAGGGTTTCGGCAAGGCCGATGAAGCCGACAGACAGGGTGCCGTGCTTGAGCACCTCACCGACTTCGTCTTCCCAGTCCAGTTTCTCGGAGTCGAGCCATACGCCCTGACCCATGAGGAAGGGATAGTTGCGGACGCGCTTTTTGCACTGCAGGGCAAAGCGCTCGGTCAACTGATCGATGGCCAGATCCATCATGCGGTCCAGTTCGGTGAAGAACAGGTCGATGTTGTGGTTGGCGTTGATGGCGAGGCGGGGGAGGTTGATGGAGGTGAAGGACAGGTTGCCGCGGCTGTAGGCGATCTCACGGGTGGGATCGTATACATTGCCGATGACGCGGGTACGGCAGCCCATGTAAGCAATTTCGGTCTCGGGACGGCCGGGCTTGTAGTACTTGAGGTTATAGGGAGCGTCCTGGAAGGAGAAGTTGGGGAACAGTCTCTTGGCACTCACACGGATGGCCAGTTTGAACAGGTCATAGTTGGGCTCGCCGGGATTGTAGTTGATGCCTTCCTTTACGCGGAAGATCTGGATGGGGAAGATGGGGGTCTCGCCGTGGCCCAGACCGCTCTCGGTGGTGAGCAGCAGATTGCGCATCACCATGCGGGCTTCGGGAGAGGTGTCGGTGCCGTAGTTGATGGAGGAGAAGGGGACCTGCGCACCGGCGCGGGAGTTCATGGTGTTGAGGTTGTGCACCAGCGCTTCCATGGCCTGATAGGTGGCGCGGTCGGTTTCCTTTTCCGCTTTCTTGGCGGCGAAATCCTGATAGGTCTTCACTTCGTCCGCGGCGATACCCAGTTTGATGAGTTCGTCCTTTTCGGCGGCGAGGTATTCCTCGGTCATGACGAGAGAGGGGATCAGGTCCTTTTCTTTCAGTTCGCCCATGTAGGCGCGGACGGGCTTGTCGGCATCTTCGAGGCCTTTGAGCAGTTCGAGCGCGCGGACCATGTTGTCACGGTAGCGCTTTGCATAAGTCTTGCGGACGCCCTGAGCCATGGCATAATCGAAGTTGGGAATGCTCTGGCCGCCATGCTGGTCATTCTGGTTGGCCTGAATGGCGATGCAGGCGAGCGCGGAATAGGAAGCGATGTCGTTGGGCTCGCGGAGCACGCCGTGACCGGTGGAGAAGCCGCCCTTGAACAGGGAAAGCAGGTCAATCTGGGTGCAGGTGGTGGTCAGGGTGTAGAAGTCCAGATCATGGATGTGGATATCGCCGTTGTTGTGGGCAGCGGCATGCTCGGGCTTCATGACGAACATGGTGTTGAACTGCTTGGCACCTTCGGAACCGTACTTCAACATGGCGCCCATGGCGGTGTCGCCGTTGATGTTGGCGTTCTCGCGCTTGATGTCGCTGTCGCGGGAAGCCTTAAAGGTGATGTCGTCATAGATACGCATGAGGCGGGTATTCATCTGACGGGCACGGGTGCGCTCGGCGCGGTAGACGATATAGGACTTCGCGGTGTTCACAAAGCCGTTGTCGATGAGCACGCGCTCAACGATATCCTGCACTTCTTCCACGGTGGGGGTGCCGATATTTTCGTCGGAATTGATGCGCGCGACGACCTGCTTGGCCAGTTCTTCCGCTACCTGGGCGGATTTGGCGGAACCGGATGCCTGGAACGCCTTGGTGATGGCACCGGAGATTTTCTCTTCATTGAACGGGACCTTCCGCCCGTCTCTTTTGATGATGCTTTCTATCATAATGGACTCCTTTTCTGGTTGTCTCGATTTTCATTTTGGTTCAATTACGGCACACCTTCCCGTGTGCCGAACAGGCCTTATTATATGCGAAGGGAGTCTAAAAGTCTACACGAAAAAAGGTATTTTATCTTGAACTCATTTTTGGAGACTTGTCACGGAAATGTAACACATGGAGCCAAAAAGACGCAACCGACGCCGTTCTGTTTCGATTGATTGAAATCACATGAATATTCACATTCCATCTGTTGACAACGGGCAAAAGCGGGGATAAAATACGCAGGGAAGTTTTATAATATAAGTAGGAGAATTGATATGAAGATTACGGTACTTGACGGCTATGCCGCGAATCCCGGCGACATCTCCTGGAAAGAAATCGAAGAACTGGGCGAACTGACCGTGCTGGACCGCACGAGCCCGGACAAGATCATAGAGGCAGCAAAGGACACGGAGATCCTGCTGACCAACAAATGCAGCATCACGGATGAAATCATTTCCGCTCTTCCGCGTCTTAAGTATATCGGCGAACTGGCGACGGGATACAACAACATCGACATCAGCTCTGCGGCCCGGCATGGCGTGGCGGTCGCGAATATCCCCGCTTATTCTACCGAAAGCGTCGTTCAGTATGTGTTCGCGTTCATGCTGGAGATTGCCTCATCCGTAGGCGTTCATTCCGCCGCAGTCCTTGGCGGTAAGTGGCAGACCAACCCCGATTTCTGCTTCTGGATCAATCCTCTTGTCGAACTGAACGGCAAGAAACTGGGCATCATCGGAAACGGCAAGATCGGCTCCCGTGTGGCGGAAGTGGGCAGGGCGTTCGGCATGGATGTGACCGCCTATTCTCCCTCCAAGTGCGGAAAAGAAGTCTTCGACAAGATCATTGAGGAAAGCGATGTCATTTCGCTCAACTGCCCTCTCAAGCCAGACAACGCCGGCATGATCAACAAGGAAACCATCGCCCGCATGAAAAAGGGTGTGTGGCTCATTAACACCGCCCGCGGCGGTCTCGTGGACGAGAAGGCCATCGCCGATGCGCTGAAAGAGGAGCATCTCGGCTGGTACGCGGCGGATGTGGTCACCCATGAGCCCATCAACGCGGACAGTCCGCTGCTGACCGCGCCGCATGTATATCTGACGCCCCACATCGCATGGGCACCCTATGAAGCGCGCGTGCGCCTCATGCATATCGCCGCCGAAAACATCAGGGCTTTTTTGAAGGGTGAGAGGCTGAACCGCGTTGAAAAGTAAACAGAGTCTGCGCGGCGCGCTGCTGGTACTCATCTCGGCGGTTTTCTGGAGTTTCTCGGGCGTTCTGTCCAAATCACTTGCATGGAACAGTTTCAGCAAATCGTCCGTCCGCGCCGTGGTGGCGGTGCTGATCCTTGCAGCATACCGGAAGAGTTTCAAGGTGAAACTCGCCAAAGGCGTGGTGATCGGCGCACTCGGTGTGACGCTCACGAGCCTCACCTACATGACCGCGCTCAACTTCACCACCTCGGCAAACGCCATCGTGCTGCAGTATGCGATGCCGCTGTTCGTGGTCATCATCAACTTTTTCTTCTTCCGCATCAAACCGCGCGCGGGAGAACTCATCTCCGTCGTCCTCGTGTTTGCGGGTGTGATCCTCTGCTGCGCGTCCAATATGGCGGAAGGCGGATTCGGAAACATCTGCGCCCTCGTATCGGCGCTCACCTATTCGGCGGTGTTCCTCGCGTCCGGCATCAAGGGGACGAGCGCGCTCGACTACACCTATCTCGGAAACCTGCTTAGCCTTTCCTGGCTGTTTACGGTGTTCACCGATAAGAATGTGTATTTCGACGCGGCGCACCTGAATGACTGGCTGCTCGTGCTGCTCATGGGCGTATCGCTGGGGCTCGGCTATCTGTTCCTGTCTCTGGGACTCAAGACCGCCACGCCCATCACCGCCGCCATCCTCGAAAACGCGGAGCCGGTACTCAATCCCATCTGGGTCGCGCTGGTCATACACGAAGTACCGGGCACGCTTGCCCTCATCGGCAGCGCCATCGTGCTTATCACGGTGACGGTCTATTCCTGTCTCAGCGGCAGAACAACGGAAAAGGAACCTGTTGCATCAAATGGATGATCTGTTTACCATTGCGGAAAATGGAGCCGGAAAGGAACTGTCGCCCCTTGCGGACCGCATGCGTCCCTCGACCCTTGACGGGTTCATCGGTCAGGAGCACATCGTGGGGCAGGGGAAACTGCTGCGCCGCGCCATCGAAGCGGACCGGCTTACCAGTTCCATCTTCTGGGGTCCTCCCGGCACGGGAAAGACCACTCTGGCTCACATCATCGCCGAGACCTCAAAATCCGCCTTTGAAAAACTGAATGCCGTCACCAGCGGCGTTTCCGATGTGCGCGAGGTGATCGCGCGGGCGGAGGAACGGCGGAAACTGTACGGGAAAAGCACCTACCTCCTGCTTGACGAATGTCACCGCTGGAACAAGGCGCAGTCCGATTCCATCCTGCCGGCCATCGAAAAAGGCATCATCCGCTTTATCGGTTCCACCACCGAAAACCCGATGATCGCCATGACGCCCGCCATCGTGAGCAGATGCAGACTGTTCCGCTTTGAACCGCTCACGGTTGAGCAGGTCGAGCAGGCGCTCTTTCTGGCAGTCTCCGACAGGGAAAACGGCTACGGCGAGCGTGATGTGAAGCTGACAAACGAAGCGGCGCACCATATCGCCGTGATGGCATCGGGCGATGTAAGAAGCGCGCTCAATGCTCTGGAGATCGCCGTACTGTCCACACCGGTCGGCAGAGACGGAAGCATCACGGTTGATCTGCCCGTAGCGGAGGAATCCATACAGAAACCGTCTCTTCGGATGGATGAAAGTCTGTATTACGATATGCTTTCGGCATTCTGCAAATCCCTGCGCGGCTCGGACAGCGACGCGGCGCTTGCCTGGTTTGGACGACTCATCTACGCGGGTGTCGATCCCCGTATCATCGTCCGCCGTGTCATCGCTCACGCAAGCGAGGATGTGGGCGTGGCAAACCCCAATGCCATGCTGACGGCATCTGCGGCATGGACGGCACTGGAGGCCATCGGTATGCCCGAAGCGCGGCTTCCCATCGCGCAGGCGATCATCACGGTATGCGAAAGCCCCAAGTCCAATGCGGTATCCGTTGCCGTGGACAAGGCGATGGCAGACGCTGAAAAGGGCAATTACGAAACCGTTCCCGTGCATCTGCGCGATACCCACTACAAAGGTGCCGGACGGGTCGGGAGCGGAGAAGGATATCTGTATCCGCACGACTTCCCGAACCACTATGTGGCACAGCAGTACGCGCCCATTGAGGCGAAAGGTATGCCGTACTACGAACCGTCCGAAATGGGTTTCGAAAACGAGATCATTCGGCTCAGAAGAATCATTCGCGAAAGCGGAGAAAGTAAATGAAAGAAACGAGCAGCAAAAAGCAGACGGTGAAAAAGCAGGACAAAAGTCTTGTGACCGTCACAAAAAAGAAACCGTCCGCGAGGAACAAACCGTCGACGCTTGTTCCGAAGAAGGTGCAGACGAAGAAGTCCGCGCCAGGGAAGGTTTCGCCCAAAAAGACCGCGGCGAAGAGAAAGTCTTCCGCAAAGAAGAACACAAAGCAAACCTACTGCTGGTGGACCGTTCCCGCCTGCACGCTGGGTTTGCTCCTCATCGGCATCAGCATGGTGCTCGGTATCATTGAATACGGAAAATGCGAGCAATTCCGCCACATGCGTTCCTCCGTGGAAAGACAGACCTTCTATAACGGTATCGTCGTGGAAGGGTATGACCTGACCGGTACGACGCTCGAGGAAGCAAAAGATTTTTGGAAGAAATATGTGGAGCCGAAATACACCGAGCAGAGCCTTGTGTTCGATATCGGTGATTCCTCCTTCTGCATGACTGCGGAAGAACTGGGATACAGAAGCGACTATGAGGAAGTTCTGTTCAAGGCGTGGAGCTGCGGACGCGAAGGTACGCTGGAAGAAAGATACCGTTCCGTGAGCGGACTCATGACCGTAAATGAGCGGTACGAAGTGAAGCGCACGATGTACAGCGAAGCGGTGCTCCGCGATGTGACGGACACTGTCGCGAAAGAATACACCTATGATGCCGTGGACGCCGCCATCACGGGATTTGATTGGACGACACATGCTTTCTCCATAGGTGACGCCCATGAAGGATCCTATGTGGATGCGGAGAAACTCTATGAAACCGCTTCTTCCACTCTGGACGCGGGCGGCGGCATCGTGAAAGTGGATGTCAAAGTCCTCCGGCCTTCCGTTGTATCCTCCGATCTGGACAGCAAATTCGGTATGATCACACAGGCCGTCACCAAGGCGACTTCCTCCAAGAATGACCGCCTGACCAATCTGGCGCTTGCCTGCGCCTCCATCAACGGCACCTGCGTTATGCCCGGCGAGACCTTCTCCTTCAACGACACCGTCGGCAAGCGCACAAAGGACAAAGGCTATAAGATCGCCACCGTCTACCAAAACGGCGAAAAGGCGGAGGATGTGGGCGGCGGCATCTGTCAGGTGTCCACGACCCTCTGGAACGCCGCGATGAAGTGCGATTATGAAATTGTGGAACGGCACGAGCATTCTCTGCCCGTCGCCTATGTGGATAAGGGCAAAGACGCCACGGTCTCCTGGGGCAGTCAGGACATGAAGTTCAAGAACACCTCCGATCAGCCCGTCTACATCATCGCCTATCTCTCAACCGATAAGCGCGTGTATGTGGAGATGTACGGAAAACTTCTGGATGACGGAATGTATATCACCATCGAAGGCAAGACCACCAAAACCATCGCGATGCCAGACGGGATCCGCACCTACAATTCCTCTCTGATGCCCGGCGAGGAAGTCGTGGTGAAGGAAGGACACAAGGGCTACCGCGCCACCGCCTACCGCATCTATCACAGCGCGGACGGCACGGAACTCCGCCGCGAGGTACTCTGCACTTCCTACTACAAAGAATCCGCACCGAGGATCGAATACGGCTGATGAATGAGATAGAGAAAATCCTGCTGGAACACGCGAACCGTTATCCGCTCATGCAGGCGCAGGACTATGTGAAACTGCTCTACCAGATGCACATGGGGCCGGGACATCTCGTAAGGAATCCGGAAGACGCCGTGAACCGACTGCGCGCGGAGCGGAAGGAGGGGGAGACGGGTGTCCGCCTCGAACCCATCGGCAACGGACTTGCCCGCTGCTATTTGAGCGGCGGGCAAGGTCATTTGAGAGATGACGCCATCGCGGACGCGTTTGTCGTTACGGCGAATACCTTCATGAAGCAGCCGGAGGCACTTCGGGCGTCTCTTGATATCCTCGCAGATCTGTCCGCCGGAGGTAAGCTGCCCTGCGAAATCGGCTCTTTCAAAGAAAATTATGTGGCATCCGGCATGCCGATGGTGAGCCACAGCGATGTCTACCGCGAAGCCTATCGTCCCGCGTACCGGGTGGTCTATGAAGACCTCATCAAGGAGAAACTGAAATGAGCGAAGAGAAAAGGATCTTTGACGGCGTACTGTTTGCACCCGGTGCGCAGGAACTGCGTGATATCAAAATGCGCGCCCACAATCTGGATTCGGACTACAACAGGACCTACGAATTCGAAACGGAAAAGCGGGCGGAGATCCTCAAAAACCTTTTGGGAGATTTCGGCGAAGGCAGCTTCATTCAGGGTCCCATCGCCTTCCACTACGGCGTGCACACCCACATCGGCAAACGCTTCTTCGGAAACTTCAACCTGACCGTGCAGGACGACGCGCCTGTGTATATCGGGGACGACTGCAACTTCGGTCCCAATGTGACCATCGTGACGCCCATCCATCCGATGCTGGCAGACGAACGCAAGTGTATGATCGACGGAAACGGGGAAGAGAAGCACGCCTGCTACGCGAAACCCGTGTATATCGGTAACGACTGCTGGTTCGGCGCCAATGTGGTAGTGTGCCCCGGCGTCACCATTGGTGACCGCTGTGTTATCGGGGCGGGCAGCGTGGTCACGCACGACATCCCGTCCGATTCCTTTGCCGCCGGCGTACCGTGCAAAGTCATCCGTCCCATCACGAAAGATGACAGCATGGAGAACAAGCCCGATATCCTCGGCGGCTATCACAGGAGGTAAACATGACTGTCAAACTCGGAGCGATGCTGCTCCTGCTTCTGATTTACGCTTACAAACTGTTTTTGAGTTACATTGAGCGCAAATCCTTCGATAATCCCATTCCCGCCAATGTTTCCGATATCTACGATGCGGAGACCTACGCGAAGTGGAAGGAGTATTCCAAGGAAAAACTGCGCCTCGAGATCATCACAAACGCGGTGTCGTTCCTGATCCTCGAATGCCATATCGCTTTTGACGGATTCGCGGAATTCGCGCGTCTGTTCGGAACGAATCTCTACGCGGCGGCCTTTGGCGTGACCCTGCTTGTGGTGCTCACGGATACGATCATCGGAACGGTATCATCCTATTATGATACCATGGTCATCGAGGAGAAATACGGATTCAATCGCAGCACGAAGAGGACCTTCATCGCGGACAGCATCAAGCAGTTTATCATAAGCCTCCTGCTCGAATATGCCCTCGTGTTTCTGCTTGCCCTCCTGCACAGCAAACTCGGTGACGGCATGCTCGTACTTTTCGCGGTCATCGTATTTGTCCTGGTGCTCTGCATCGCTTTCCTGTTCCCGTTCTTTTCCCGCATCTTTAATAAGTTTACGCCCTTGGAAGACGGCGAACTCAAGGACAAACTGACGGCGCTGCTTTCCAAAAACGGTTACACGGTCCGCGCCATCAATGTGATGGACGGCTCGCGGCGCTCCACCAAGAGCAATGCGTACTTCACGGGCTTTGGGAAGACCAAGGAAATCGTACTGTATGATACCATGATCGCCGCCATGACACCTGACGAGATTTGCGGCGTATTCGCGCATGAAATGGGTCACGGGCTCAATAAAGACACGCTCAAAAACCAGGTTTTCAGTTTTGTGAATATCGCGCTCATTGCGGTGACCGCGTGGCTCTCTGTAAAACTGACCGCGCTGTATCCCGCTTTCGGTTTTGAAAGTGTCAACTACGGATTTGCCATGATCCTCGAAGGCAGCATCGCGCTGGAAATCGTATCGCCGCTTCTGCAGTTGTTTACCAATTGGCGCTCCCGCAGGGCGGAATACAAGGCGGACACGCAGGCGGTCAAGGAAGGCTACGCGGATGCGCTGGTCAGCGGCCCCAAGAAACTGGCAAAGGAAAATTTCTCTCATCTGTCTCCTTCACCGCTGCTTGTAAAACTCCACTATTCGCACCCGCCCATGAGCGAGCGTATCGCCGCCATCGAAAAACAGAAGTAGTAAAAAAGAACGGATCTGCATCGGCAGGTCCGCTCTTTTTGTAGCAAATCAAATTTCGATGTATTGCACATCTCCGCCCAGTTCGCGGAGTTTCTCGTCCAGGTGCTCATAGCCTCTCTGCAGGAACTGGACGCCGCTGATGTCGCTCACCCCGTCCGCCATGAGAGCGGCGACCACCATTGCCGCGCCGGCGCGCAGATCGAGCGCGCGCAGGGGACAGGCACGCAGTTTCTCCACGCCATCGATGGTGGCGATGCGTCCGTCAACGGAGATGTTCGCGCCCATACGCTTGAGTTCGCTCACATAACCGAAGCGGCTCTCGAAGATGGTCTCGTTGACCGTGGAGCGCCCCCACGCGGTCGACAGCATCGCGGTGAGCGGTTGCTGAAGGTCGGTCGGGAAGCCGGGATAAACCTGCGTGGTCAGGCTGATGGGGCGCAAAACTCCCTGTGCCTGTACATGGATGATATCGTCTTCGTCCGTCACATAGACGCCCATTTCCAGCAGTTTTGCGGTCAGGGACTCCATGTGAGTGGGGATGGTGCCGTGAAGCGTCACATCGCCTCTGGTTGCCGCGGCGGCGATCATCAGCGTACCCGTCTCGATCTGATCGGGAATGACCGTATAGTTGCTTCCGTGCAGAGGCATACCGCCGTCGATGCGGATCATGTCCGTGCCTGCGCCTTTGATCTTCGCGCCCATGGAGGAAAGGAAGTTGGCGGTGTCGACGATATGGGGCTCTTTGGCGGCATTATGGATGACAGTGCGCCCTTTGGCGGTCACGGCGGCGAACATCGTATTGATGGTAGCACCGACCGACGGCATGTCAAGGAAGACTTCACTTCCGTAGTAGTTATCGGATTTTTCGGCTTTGATGATGCCGCCGTCCAGATCAACGACGGCGCCCAGCGCTTCCAGCCCTTTGACGGTTTGGTCAATGGGACGGTTGCCGATGGAGCATCCGCCGGGCATGGGCACGACCGCGCTTCCCAGTCTGCCCATGAGGGTAGGCACAAGATAGTAGGAGGCGCGCATCTTGGAAACGAGATTTTCGGGCGGGTTGTTCTTATTGATGCCGCGTGGGTCGATGGAAATGACGCCTTTATGAAAGGATACATCCGCGCCGAGCCAGCGCAGGATATCGATCAGGCAATAGACATCATTGATGTCGGGAAGGTTCTCAATGGTGCTGGGGGAGTCTGCCAAAATGCATGCGGGAATCAAAGCCACCGACGCATTCTTGCTTCCGCTGACCCAAACATCTCCGCACAAAGGTTTTCCGCCTTTGACGCGCAATACTTCACCCATTCCGTTCACCTGCGAAAATCATAATTACACACTTTATTATTATACTCATTTTTATATATCAATCAAGTTATTTCTTTGGTTGTTGATATAAGTACTGTTTTTCGTAACAAAACAGCCGGCTTATATGCCGACTGTTTTAAGAAACTGTGACGGGAAAGCGTCATTGCTCATAGGGCTTGTCGGGATCGTCCAGTTCACCCGACTCGCAAAGTTCTTTGAGCGCCGTGCAGACGACCTGATCGTAGCGCTCGGAATCGTGCAGGAGTTCTTCCACAGCGGTCTTCTTATCCTTGCGTCTTTTGTTGTAGATGCGCTCACTGGTCATGGCATCAAAGCAGTCCGCGACGGAAATGATGCGGCTCTCCATGGACATCTGGTCCTTTTTAAGCCCGAAAGGATAACCGCTGCCGTCCAGACGCTCATGATGGTGACTGGCGATATCCGCAACTCTCTTTCCGAAAACCGGCTCCAAAATCCTGCCGCTGTCCAGAGGATGCTTTTTCATCACCGTCATCTCGTCATCGGAGAGGATTGCGGGTTTTTTCAGAATTTCATCCGGCACATAACACTTTCCGATATCGTGGAACAACGCGGCGTTGGCAAGATCGTTGAGGTCGTCCTGACTGCGTTCCAGACGGGTTGCCAGTTTCATCGAGTAGAACAGCACATGCTTGGAGTGGACAAAGGTGGAACGGTCCTTGCTGTCAACCTGCTGAAGAAGCGTTTGCAGTTTCTCCTGACGGTCATTCAGATCGTTGAACAAAGGAGCATTAGACACATACAGAAGCGTAGAGGGCTTCAGCACTTCGATCTGCACGCTGCATTCGAGCCAGTCCGTGTAGAAGGAATCGCCGGGGATCAGAATGCGGGGACCGTCGGTCGTGCGTAGGCAGACACTGCCGTAGAGCACATGGAAAAACTCCAGGCTCTCTTTTGTCGCGCTGGGCGAGAGCAATACCGTCGCGCCCTCGGTCATCTTCTGCACCATGACTTCGATGCCGGGTCTGCGTGCAAGTAATTGCAAATCACTTCCTTCCGGAAATGATTTTCCGCTCTGAACGATGTACAATCCCTGCATATGTTTACTACCTCAAAAAAAGCATAGCGGTCCGCGCTATGCTTTTTATCAACTTATTTGCCGTCTCCCACCTGAGTGGTGATCGGGGGTCTCGGCTTGGTAGGATCGTTGATGACATACAGGGGATCGATTGCGACTTCCTGTCCGTCAACAACATAGATGACGAGGTTGCATCCTGCGGTGAGACCCAGTGCGGCGACTTCGGCCTTCGCCTGATCGGCAACGGCGTTGGTCACGGCGATCAGCCATGCGACATCATCTTCGGCGGTAGCCTGAGCCTGTGCCACATAAGCGGCGATCTTGGCGTTGGCGGCATCGACAATCTTGTTCGCTTTGTCCTGCTCAACGGGACCGGCGGGCCTGGGGCCGGGAGCTGCGGGACCGGGCTTGGGAGCGGGTGCGGCGGGGCCGGGCTTGGGGCCGGCGGCGGGACCCTTGGGGCCTGCGGGTGCGGCGAGGCATGTCACTGCGCTCAGGCACAGCATAAGCACCAACAGAATGGATAAGAATTTCTTCATGATGCGTCATTCCTTTCAAACGGTCGATATTGCTGCGCTATACAAAACCCGACTCCGAAGATTGATCGCATCGGACTGAATGCATAAGCATCAATTCGGCAACTGGCGGCCATGGTTTCCTTTAGGCCCTGTAGTTTTGCGCCCTTTCCTTTCGAAAAGTTTGCCATTTCGTATGAGCGTATTCCAGCATTTATATTGTAGCATACGCCCCCGCAAATGTCAACGGCAAAAACAACAATTTAGAAAAATTGTTATACTGCACAAAAATACGCAACCAAATCGTGTAACCGGTCAGTAACGCCCGACTTGCTCGAATGGGATCGGCGCCGTTCCGTCCGGAAAACGGAATGTTCCGTATGAAAATCCCGCATCCGTGACGGATTTTGCGTAGATATTGCCTTCTACGATGCTGAAGCGAAATACATCGGGGAAGATGCGGGTATGAGCGCCGGAAGGCGCGATCAAGCAGTTACGGGTTACATGACCGCCCGCGGGATTGATCGCGAAGCGGGGATCGTCGGGATCGGACGCATCTTCCGTAAATGACAGAAACTGCGGATAATGTTCTAACCAAACTTTTCCGTCATAAGGTATGGAGTGCAGATTTTTCCACAGCGGCTTATCGTTTCCGCAGACAAGATCTTTTGCCCAACCGTCAAAGAGGTAAGCGTCCCGACCGCGGGAGTCAAAATCGATGCAGCTTTTCCCGCAAGCCGCGACGATATTATCAGAGATCACGATATCTCTGCCGCCGCCCGCGATGAATCCGTATTTTCCTACATCCACGATGAGATTGTGATGGGCTGTCTGTCCCGAGATGAGGTCATCAAAATAGATACCGTCGGGGAAACTGTCCTCTCCGCCGATGCGGTAAAGACAGTTATACGCCACAACGCATCCGCATTTCGTCCAGTCGCGCCCGCAGTAGACGGCACCCGCGTCCGTGGAAGCGGTGACCGCGTCATGGATCACATTGTACTCGATGACCAGATCGTTTCCGCCGTACTGGACCGCGCAGTGGGGGCAGTTGAATATTTCGTTGTGTATGCAACGGTTTCCGACACCTTTGAGCAATACGCCGGGACGGTAACTGGGAAACAGATATCCGAAATCGTGGATGGAATTGTTGTCTGCGGCGTTGTTTCCGGGCGTGAGGGTAATGCGGTCTCCGCCATCCAGAACGATGCCGCCTTCACCGAGATCATACAGTTCACAGCCTGATACACGGTTATCCGTTCCGTCTAAAACGATGCCGTTTCCGCTTGACTGACGCACGATGAGGTCGGAAAGACAAATGTGATTTCCATGTCCCTCAATCGCGTTTCCGCGGGCACCCTGCACGGTGAATCCTTCGATATGCAGATGCTCCGCTCCGTCGATGCGGATGGCGCAGCAGGTTTTTCCGCCCAGTTCGATGTCGGCGTTACAGATATCGCATCCGGGACGGATATAAAGCGTGGCCGTCTCGCGGTCGATGTACCATTCTCCATCGGACAATTCATCGGCTACATTCAAAAAGCAGTAGCGCGCGCCCTTGTAAACGCCGAACATCGAAACGAATTCCGGAACGAAACTTCCTTTTTCGGTATCGAATTCGGCGACAGGGCAGGAAGCGCTTGCCCAGTCATAACCGAAATAGCCGAATGTCCAGATATCCTTTGCGTGCTTCCATCCGCGCACACGCCGCGCGGTCCCGGAGTCCATCACATATTCGCCTGGACGGGGATTGCGCTTTTCACGCCAGCCTTCATGAA
>JAZLLT010000064.1:0-65479 GCA_045598325.1 Clostridia bacterium
CAGGCGACCGCAATGCGTTACGACGAAATCGACAAGGCGCCTGAAGAGAAGGCCCGCGGAATCACGATCAACACCGCGCATGTTGAGTACGAGACCGAGAACCGCCACTACGCGCATGTCGACTGCCCCGGCCACGCCGACTATGTCAAGAACATGATCACCGGTGCTGCCCAGATGGACGGCGCGATCCTGGTCGTTTCTTCCGCAGATGGTCCCATGCCCCAGACCCGTGAGCACATCCTGCTCGCCCGTCAGGTAGGCGTACCCTACATCGTAGTATTCATGAACAAAGTCGACCAGGTGGACGACGAAGAGCTGCTGGATCTGGTCGAGATGGAAATCCGCGACCTGCTGAGCGAGTACGAGTTCCCCGGCGACGACATTCCCGTTGTGAAGGGTTCCGCTCTGAAGGCTCTGGAAGCGCTGCCCGCCGGCGGCAACGCGAAGGAACTGCCCGAGTGCAAGTGCATCTTCGAACTGATGGATGCAGTTGACGCTTACATTCCCGCTCCCGAGCGCGACACCGACAAGCCCTTCCTGATGCCCGTAGAAGATGTCTTCTCCATCACCGGACGCGGCACCGTTGCCACCGGCCGTGTTGAGCGTGGTACCGTCAAGATGAGCGACCAGGTCGAAATCGTCGGTCTGACCGATGAGAAGCGCACCACCGTCGTTACCGGCGTTGAGATGTTCCGCAAACTGCTCGACTTCGCAGAGGCCGGCGACAATGTTGGTCTTCTTCTGCGCGGCGTGCAGCGCAACGAGATCGAGCGCGGTCAGGTTCTGGCGAAGCCCGGTTCCATTCATCCCCACACCCACTTCATGGGTCAGGTTTATGTACTGACCAAGGAAGAAGGCGGCCGTCATACTCCCTTCTTCAACGGCTATCGTCCCCAGTTCTATTTCCGTACCACCGATGTTACCGGCAACATCAAACTGCCCGAAGGCGTTGAGATGGTCATGCCCGGCGACAACATCGACATGGAAATCTCTCTGATCACCCCCATTGCCTGCGAGGAAGGCCTCCGCTTCGCTATCCGTGAAGGCGGCCGCACCGTAGGTTCCGGCGTCGTCACCAAGATCCTCGCCGACTAATCGCACCTTTCAGGCATCCGGGAACATTCGTCTCCGGATGCCTGTTTTTAGAGTTTTGAAAGGAAACGAGAATCATGAGCAAGTACACCATGGTTGCCCCGGACCTTCCCAATATCCCGTGGCAGGACAGACCCGCCGGGGTCATCAACAGCCCCCTGTGGCGCTACAGCGAGAACCCCATCATCAAGCGCAACCCCGTGAAGTATGTGGCGCGCGTGTTCAACTCCTCTGTGCAGCCATGGAACGGCAAGTTCGTGGGCGTGTTCCGCTGCGACACCATCGAGACCAACATGACCATCCATGTGGGATTCTCCGATGACGGCTACAACTGGAACATCGACGAAGAGCCCATCAACTTTGTCGATGAGGACGGAAAGCCCTACAATCCCAACTACGCCTACGATCCCCGTCTCGTGCGCATCGATGACACCTTCTACATCATCTGGTGCACCGATTTCTGCGGAGCGGCCATCGGCCTTGCCGAGACCAAGGATTTCAAGACCTTTGTGCGCCATGAAAATCCCTTCCTGCCCTTCAACCGCAACGCGGTCATGTTCCCCCGTAAGATCAACGGCAATTTCATGATGCTCTCCCGTCCCTCCGACAGCGGCCATACGCCCTTCGGCGACATCTTCGTCTCCGAGAGCCCGGACCTGACCTACTGGGGCAAGCACCGTCATGTGATGACCAGAGGCAACAACGGCTGGGAAGCGCTGAAGATCGGCGGCGGCGCCAACCCCATCGAAACTTCCGAGGGCTGGCTTCTGTTCTATCACGGCGTCATCATGACCTGCGACGGCTATGTGTACTCTATCGGCGGCGCGATCCTGGACAAGGATAACCCCTCCAAGGTGCTCTACCGCAGCAGGAGTTACCTGCATACCCCCGAAGAGTGGTATGAAGAGCGCGGTTTCGTGCCCAATGTCACCTTCCCCTGCTCCACTCTGCAGGACAAGGCGACCGGCCGCATCGCCATCTACTACGGCGCGGCGGACAGTTACACCGGTCTGGCGTTCGGCTACTTGGATGAGATCATCGATTTCATCAAGGAGCGCAGCATGACCACGCCCAATGATATCGAACTGGGCAAATATTGATCGGGCTGACGCCCTGCGTTTCAAATGAATCGGAGATCCATTTGAAACGGACAAAATACCGTGGAGAAATCAATGATTTTTCCACGGTATTTTTGATTTTGCGGATTTTGCTGAAATTTCTGCGGAAATTTCCGGGCGCAAAATCCGAGAGGTATGGATTTTTCACTCCGGGTCGGCAGGCTTGCCTGCGTAATAATTCTCCTCGGGGGGACAAAGTTTCCTGCGGATTGAAAGTCAGAGGGCTGCAGCCCTCTGAAACTCCCAAAGGGATTTACTTGATTTCTGTTTCATGAGTTCCTAAGCGGGATGCCGACGAGGATCTCGATTCTCCACGGGTCCACATCGCTTTGATGGGTGACTTCGCGGCGGTTGACGAGGGGCAGGAATTCCGTTTCGTAGACGCGCAGGGCGCCGTCCTTGTCGCCTTCTGCGCGCAGACGGAGCAATTCCCCGTACAGACGGGCGTATTCACAGAAGAAGGCCAGTTTCTCCCACATTTTCTCCTGCGCCGCGTGTGCGCAGGGCGCATGGGACGCGCAGAGGGCGGCAAGTTCCTTTGTCAGCGCGGGCACGCGGGAAAGGGCCACCGCGTACTCCGGGTCCCGCTTCGGGATGGAACGCAGGAGGTAATCCCTGTTGAAACAGGCGGAAACACGGCAGAGGAGATCGCTCACCGTTTGACCGTCCTGCCCGTAGCAGGCGGCATAGTAACGGGCGGCAAGGTCTTCGCAGGAGAGGGAGGTATCGAAAGCGGTCTGCCCCATCACATAACCCGCGATGCCGTTGGGAAAGTGGTTGCGCAGGTTCTGACAACTGATGATGCCGTTCAAGCCAAGTGCTTTGTGCGTTTTCAGATCGCGGGAGATGAGGCGCGTGATGCCCTCGTGGGTCGGGTCGCCGTACTCGCCGCGGGCGAGGTAGTAGTCGTAGTCGAAGCAGTCGCAACCCTCCGTCGCCGCCTGCCAGGAAGCGAGGAAGCGGAGATTGAGCGAAAGGTCGGCGGGGAAGGAGAGGTGATTTCGGATGAAAGGCGGCTCGCTCTCCGCAATGACGGTTTCGTCAAAGGACTGCACAAAGGAGCGGGTGATGGGCGCGAACATGAGCACGAAGCGGGAAGGGTTATGAAGCCGTGTCGCCTCGGGCGCCCAGAGCAAATCCACATACAGCAGCATGACCACGCGGGCGGAGGAACCGATGGCGGACAGTTTCTCGTCGACGCGGTTGAGCAAATCGAGATAATGGTCGGATGGGCGTTTTTTCCCGCAGGCCTCGCATTCGCAGTGGTTGTTGCAGTCGTCCGCCAGCCACACATGGATGTAGTCCGCGGAGGGATTCTGACGGGCGTAGCGGACCACGCTTTCGGCGAACGCTTCCACCGCGTCCCGGTTGCTCATGCATAGGTTCGTGTTGGCGGGGATACCGCCCCACAGCGCCCGCTTCCCGTTTACTTCCGCGATCATCGCGCGGTGCTTTTCATCGGGGGTGTCCGTGTTTTTCGCCCAGCCGTCGGAAGAAAGCCCCAGCGCCCGGCCCGTCCAACCATGTCCCACGCGGTGCTGAAGGAGGCCCCGCAGGCGCATGGCGGCGTCCATGTCCTCCATGACGCGTTTGGAGTCCTCCATGGTCCACGGGACAGAAGCACGGAAAGGATTCCTGCCGTCCGAATAGTATCTGGTCAGGAAGGTGTGGGGCGTCTCGAACTGGGAAAAGAAGGCGTTGCAGCCGACTTTCGGAAGCCAGTCAATGAAGTCGAGGATATTCTGCGGAGCAACCGAACCCTCGATGCAAACGCCTCTGTGCCGCAGGGACGCGGTCCGTTTTTCAAAGGCGAAGAAGTCTTCCTTCCGTTTCAGACGCCGGACGACCTCGTATTCCTTCCCGGGGCGCAGGAACGCGCAGCCGGTGAGGGAAAGGTAGCGGTACACGCCGAGCAGCACCGAGCGGGGATTGTTCCCGCGGATGACGCCCGCATCTCCCCGCACATCGATGAGATATTGGTCATCAAGAGCGCTGTCGCTGACGGCGGGCATACCGCAGGCGGTGAGGTCCGTGACGCCAAGACGATAGTTGATATCCGGCGCGCCCATCAAATCCAAATAACCCTGCAGTTCGCTTGCCGCGAACCGCAGGGTTTCGTTATTCTGTTCGCAAGTGACGCGCATCACAGTTTTTCCGCAAACGCTTCGATTTCGCCCAGATCCCACAGGAAGGAGCCGGAGAGATACTTGTCGCGGATGTCGCGGGAGCGGAGGAACGCGTCCACCACATCGTCATGGCTGATGCCGATGTCTTCGGGCGTCATGGGCATGCCGGTGACGCGCATCTTACCCAGCAGCCACTCCTTGTCGGGCAGTTCTTCGGAGATGATTTTCTGAATCGCGTCCCAATTGTCCAGAATGGCGTTCAGACGCTTCAGATGCTTCTCGGGGCTGTTCTTTTGGGTCTTTTTCTCGATTTCCAACACCTGCGGAGCGGTCTTGCCGAACACGCGGCAGATCTCCTTCTCCCACGCGGCGGGATCGAATTCCGCCATGTGACGGAGGGCTTTCTCGCGGGAGGGGACGAGGGTCTTGATACCGTCGTAGATGTTCATAGTCAGCACGGTGCCGACGCCTACCTGAATGCCGTGCAGGTCCGCTTCCTTGCCGCGCTCCAGCGCCAGCATTTCCCATACATGGCTGAAATAGTGTTCAAGGCCGCTGGCGGGACGGGAAACCTTCGCAAAACTCATCGCGAAGCCGGACAATACCAGGCCTTCCGCGACGGCGCCCACGGCGTCGGGATCGCGGAGGGCGAGTTTGTCGGAAGCCGCCATGATCTTTTTGAGAGCATTGCGCATCAGCTGCGCCACATGCTCGCAGTAATATTCGCCGGTGACGATGTGGGAAATGCGCCATTCGCATACGGAAATGTATTTGGCGACCATGTCGCCGAAGCCCGCCCACAGCATGCGCATGGGTGCCTGCGCCATGATTTCGGTGTCCAGCACGATGCCCGCGGGGCAGCGGTTGTAAAGAGTGGTCTTCACGCTGTCCACAACCATGGAGGAGGAGTTGCTCGCGAAGCCGTCCATGGAGGGCGCGGTGCCCACGATGATCTGGGGCAGGTTCGCACTATACGAAAATACCTTGCAGCAGTCGTTGATGACGCCGCCGCCCACGCCGATGACGGTGTCGCAGGTGGTGTCAAAGTGCATGCAGAGGGAGCCGACGGAGTATTCGTTGGGCTCGCACTTGGGATAGCCGTTTTCGGAGAGGATGAAGACGGTGCTGCCGATGCCCGCTTCTTTGAGGACCGCGGCTACCTTTTGGCCCGCCGCGGCATAGGTGTTTTTGTCGCAGACGATAAAGGGCTTGCTGCCGCCAACGGCTTTCATCGCTTCGGGCAGGGAACGGATGGCGCCGCGCGCGATCTTGATGTACTTGAGGCTCACGCCGTGATGCACGCCGCATTCGCAGTCGAAGCCTTCGGGACGCATGAGTTCGTTGAGCGACAGATTTTCAAACAGTTCCATATTAAAAACTTCCTTTCGTCAGGCAAGTGCATCCATGTATTGTTTGAGGAACGATTCGGTCTCCTCACGGGTGGACAGGCGGTTGACCGCGCCGCGCAGTTTGCTGCTGCCGGGCAGACCCTGCAGATACCACGCGATATGCTTGCGCATTTCGAGGATGCCGACTTCCTCGCCGAGGGTCGCAATCTGCATATCGAGGTGCCGGAGCGCTGTTTCCGCTTTTTCGCGGGGTGTGGGCGGCGTGTAGGGGACGCCGCTTACCGCGCAGGCGATTTCTTTGAAAATCCACGGGTTTCCCTGCGCCGCGCGGGCAACCATCACGGCGTCGCAGCCCGTTTCTTTTTTCATGCGCAGGGCGTCTTCACCGCTGCGGATGTCGCCGTTTCCGATGACGGGGATGCGGACCGATCGCTTCACCTGACCGATGATGTCCCAGACCGCCGACCCGGAATAGAACATATCGCGGGTGCGGGGATGGACGGTGACCGCTTGGGCGCCGCTCTCTTCGGCGACGCGGGCGATTTCGGGAGCGTTCAGGTGCTCCTTGTCCCAGCCCGCGCGGATCTTCACCGTGACGGGCTTTTCCGACGCTTTGACGAGAGCGGAAATGAGCCGACCCGCCTTCACGGGATCGGTCATGAGGGCGCTGCCCTCGCCGTTAGATACGATTTTATGGGCGGGGCAGCCCATGTTGAAATCGAAAAAATCGAAGGCGGAGCCGTTCAGCATTTGCACCGCGCGGGTGAGCATGTCCTCTTCGCTTCCGAACAACTGCAGCGCGCAGATGCCTTCGTCCGGGTGCTTGGTGGTGATCTCCTGATGCACACGCCGCTCCGGGTAGTATACATAGCCCTTGGCGGAGAGCATTTCGCTGACCGACCACGCGGAGCCCATCTCGTGGCAGAGCAGGCGCATGTTCACATCCGTGACGCCCGCCATGGGCGCCAGCGCCGCGCCCGCGGGCAATTCGACAGAACCTATCTTCATCAACTTGCCGTGTCCTTATAGCCTGTATCCTGAATGAGACCGGAGATCTTCCACTTGCCGTCGCTCTGCCTGTGCAGGGTCACCGTGCAGCGGGAACTCTCCCACGGGGCGATCTTGTCGGGCGCGGTGGTGGCATAGGCGGCCTTCACATTGCCCGTGATGCCGCTCACGAACTCCGTCACCGTGCAGGTGATGGTGTCCTCCCAGGGCCACGCGCGCAGTTTCTGGATCTTCACATCGTATTCGAAGGAGGTGATGTTGTAGGAGTAGTAGGGGCTGCTTTCCGTGAGCGATATTTTGAGTACCGGGTCCTGATTCAGGAAGGACACGGCGAAATAGTTATTGAGCACGGTGTAATCTTCCCTCGTCAGGCAGACTTCCACCCGCTTTTCCAGCCCTTCCGTCACGAGGATGTAGGCGGTGCCGATGTTGTAGGCCATGTAGAACACGCAGATGAGCAGGGAGATGACCAGAGTGAAAACCAGCAGTTTCACGGCGATCCTGCCCATCGCGCGGCGCAGATACTTCATACGATACTCCTTAGTTGCCCATCAGTTCCAGAAGCGTTCTGGTGGCGTCAATGGTCTCGTCGTCCTTCAGACGGAATTTGATTTCGACGCGGCGGGAGGCGTCCTTGTCCTCATTCCCGTAGCGGTCATAGATGAGGTCGGAATAGGAGCGTCCCGCGACGGTGACGGCGGAGCGGAAATCCTTCTGCTGCGCGTTCGTCAGGCGGAGCACACGGCTCATATAGTCGCTGCCGAGCACATAGTCCGCCACGCTCTCGGCGCGTTTCTGGGACAGTTCCATATTGTACAGATAGGCGTCCACGCCGGTCTTGCCGGTGGAGTCCGTGTGCCCTTCGATGATGATCTCCGCGATGTAGGGGCGGAATTCATCCGAGAGCACCACATTCAGATACACGGGCAGGATGCGGTCCAGATACGCCATGCCTTCGGTCTTCAGGTCGGTTTTGCCCGTATCGAACAGCGCGCCGCCGGAGAGGGAGATGGAGCCGGTCTTGGCGTCCACGCCCACGGAGATGCCGTTTCTGCGCAGTTCTGCCGAGAGTTCCTCGATGATCTGGGTCTTGACGCCCAGCAGCAGCTCCAGTTGGCTCTGGGTCTGCGCCAGTTGCTGCTTGTACAGCGTGAGTTCGCTTTCATACTGCGCGATCACGCCCTGCGTGTCCTGCGAGGCGGCGAGCAGAGCGGAATAGTCTTTCCCGAGGGCATCCAGTTCCCTGCGCTTGCTGTCCAACTGCGCCTGCAGCCGGACGATCTGGTCGTTGATTCCGTCGAGATTGCTTTCCAGCACCTGTTTGTCCAGCAGGAGTTGGCTGTTTTGAGCGCTGAGCGTATCGTTCGTGCCCTGCAGGTTGATGATGATGGTGTTCTTTTCCGCCAGTTCATCGTTTGCTGTGTCGAGTTTATCGGACAGAATGTGGATCTGCTCCGTGGCGTCGGCGAGGTTGCTGACCGCGGTATCCCGCTCCTGCTCGGCGGCGGCAAGGGCGCTGTTGGCTTCGCCCAGGAGGATAATGAGTTCCTCCCGGTCCTGCTCGCTCTCTTCCGCCCGGGCAAGGGCGATCTGATACTCGTTTCTGGCCTGAATGTATTTATTCTCCTGCTCGTTCAGGGTGAACATCATGGAGAAGATGACGAAAATGAAAATCAGCACCAGAACGCTCATCATGTCCGAGAAACTGAGCCAGAAACTGCCGCTCTCGCCGCCCGACTTTCTTCTGCGGCGGTCGTACTTCATGCGTTGCCTCCGCTCATTCTGTTAAGTGCTCTGCGCGCCTGCTCAAGGGCGGCGACGGTTTTGGAAATTTCGTTTGCGTAGTCTTCCGCCGCCCCTTTCACGGCGGCGGGCAGGAGTTCCGCGGAGGAGGAAACGGTGCCGCCCGCCTTCTCCACATTGCGGATGATCTGGGTCA
Source organism: Clostridia bacterium (assembly GCA_045598325.1). Taxonomy (GTDB): domain Bacteria; phylum Bacillota; class Clostridia; order Christensenellales; family Aristaeellaceae; genus RUG14130. Next base: position 8,633 of record JAZLLT010000064.1, read on the forward strand.
TGCAGCCCTCAAAGTAGTTGAGGGATTCGTCCATGTCGCGGGACAGTTTCTCGCGGGCTTCGGACATGGAGGCGGAGAGCGCCTCGCCCGCGGAAGCGAGTTTCCCGGCGGATTCTTCGGCGAGTTTATTGACGCCCGCCAGGTAATTTTCGGAGGAAGCGCGCACTTCTCCGGTCAGTTTCTTGAGTTCGTCATTCATGCAGGCGAGGCCGTCGATGCAGTTGCTCTGTTCGGTGAGCAGGGCGGAGGTGGTGTCGCTCGCTTCGGCGTAGCGGGTGAGCGTGCCGTCCATTTTGGTCACGACGCGGTCCAGTCTGTCAAGCAGGGCGTAACTGTCCTCGCGGATATCGTGGATGGCCGCCGCGGCGGAAGAGAACTCCACGAGGGAATCCGTGACGGACTTGAGCGCCCGCTCCTGATAGCGGCAGGTATCTTCGATGGTGGTGGAAAGATGCTCCAGCTGTCCGTGCATGGCGGCGTCCATCTTTGCGATATAGGCATCCGCCACCTCATCCATCAGTTCCTTCTGCGCCGCGCTCGTCCTGTCGGCGGCGTCGGCGATGGGCTTTACGAGGGCGGAAAGGTTTTCGGGGGAGAGAACGGAAAGCAGTTGCTTGAGCAGACCCGTCTGCTCCTGCTGATAGATGGCAACCTGCGTCATGGGGTCAACGGACAATACGCCCGCGTAGCGCTCGAGGGCGTTATAGAACTCGATGAGCGTGCTCTGCGTCCTGCCGACCACCCAGCGGGTGATGAGGGTAAAGGTCACGGAGGCGATGACGCCGAAGATGGAGGTCAGGAAAGCGTACTTCATGGAGGACAGAAGCACATCCATGGAGGCGGTGATGGTGCTGGCGTCCACGGCGTTCATTTCGGAAAGCGCGAGGGAAAGACCGAGGAGCGTTCCGAGGAAGCCCAGAGAAACCAGCACGCCCGGCAGCGCCTCGGAAAAGCGGGAGGAACCGGGACTTTCGATGACGGTTTCCTCGTTGATGTAATCCTCCACATTGGCGGGGTTGTGATACTCGCCGTCGGCGAAGAAGAGGTTGTTGAGGTACTCGCTCCAGTGGGGCATGAGGTTGCCGCGCCCAAGAAATTTTTCTTCCTGCCAGGAATGTTTCGCCTTGTCGCCCTTTTTGATGAGACGGATGGCGTTTTTCAGTTTTTTGCGGTTGCGGGAAACGGGCGCGATGCAGCGCAGCACGCCGATGATGAACAGCACGACGATGGCAGCGTACACGAAAATGCTGAAGCCGTTGCCCATCCAGCCGCTCAGGGAGGTCCAGAATTCTTTCATATATAAACCCTCCGTGGTGATATTGCCATACACAGCCATTATAGCACATTTTACCGGCAAATAAAAGTTGTGCACGACATTTTGACGCGGATGAACGCGAAAAGTTGCGTAAAAAATGTTCCGCACGCTGATCCGTGCGGAACGATCTATGAAAAGGGCTCAGTTTGCCCGCGCGACCTCGACCTCGACGGTCGCGTCGCTGCCGGGTTCCACCATGCCCAGTGTGGTGGCGGCTTTGTAGGTGAGGTTTTCGGGACGGATCTCGCGCTCGATTTCAAACTGTACGGAACCGATGCGGTTGGTGAGCGTCACTTCCTGAGACCGCTCTCCGATGGCTTTGCTGCGGATATTGGAATATGCGGCGGCGGAGACCATGAGGCGGGTGAGGAGCGCGGCGAAGAGGATGCACAGGGAGAGGATGCGGATGAGGCGGATGCGCGCTTCCCGCTTCTTTTTCGCGGCGCGGGCGTTGGCAATGGCGGTCTCGCGGGGCGTCATGACTTTGCCCCGGTATACTTCGGTCATACCCGCACCCCTTCCGCTCAATAATGGCGATATTATACAGAACGGGCATTACAACATTGACGCGAGGCAATGAAAGTTCAATGAAAAAGCAAACTTTGGTCTGTAATAAAATAAGGCAAAACAAGGAGGAAATCGTAAAAACGCGTAATAAGTGTCACAAAATAGTAATATATTGAAATAATCAGCCTGATATTGACAGATAAGTGGCGGAAAGATTATAATAAAGTGGAACGGACAGAACGAAAAAACGCGCCCGGGAAGGCGCGGCGAATGCAACAAAAAAACCTTCCGCGGTTTGCGGAAGGCTTGGATTTGCGGATAGGATCAGACTGCCGCGGGTGCTTCGGCTGCCAGGATCTCCTTCGCCCAGGCGACGATATCGTCGCTGAAGAAGACGACTGCGCAGACGGCGCATACCAGGAACACGAGCGTCAGCACGAGTGCCGCGCCGGCGTAAGCACGCTTGCTCTTGGTCTTGGCGGCGGCTGCGGTGATGATGAAGAAGATGATGTTGAACACGGGTATGATGGAGCAGATCAGGGTGATGATCCAGTTCAGGAAGGAGATCTGCGGGACTTGCTTTTCTTTCTTGCTCATGGGGCACCTCTCGATACAGCGCTTTACGCGCCTTTGATGTGAGTGATTATACACCATATATTACAGAATGTCAAATGAATTTGTAACAATTTTGAAATAATTAACTTCGGAGGGCATTATGCTGCACAGGATCATCGTCAAATACACCCCTTTGGTCACGGACCGGGACGCTTTCGCTGAGGAAGTGCTCGGCGTTTTCGAGCCGCTGGAGCAGATGGAAGGCATCCGCAAAGTCGGCGTCGTGAAAGGGCTTCCCCTCGCGGAAAACCGCTGGGACCTGATGATCGAAATCGACATGGAAAAGGGCGCGCTCCCCGCCTACAACGGAAGCGCGCCCCACAAACTCTGGAAAGAAAAATACGCTTCCTTCGTGGAGAAGAAAGCGATATTCGACTGCGATTAAGCGTTCAGATAGTTCCTTACGGTTTCGATACTCTTTGTGAGTTTATCGATCTGTACGGTCCCGTCCTCCAGAACGGAAGTGCTCTCGATGGTGGCGGTGCCGTCAAAACTTCGCTCTTTCATCAGAGCGAAGAACGAATCGAAATCGATGACGCCCTCGCCGATGTGCATGATGGGCAGCCTGCCGCCGCCGGCATCTTCCATCCGGCTGTCGTTCACATGCAGATGGCTGATGGCGGGGATGAGGTGCGCCCATTCGGGCTTTGCGAGCAGTTCGTTTTCGCCGTGGAGGAACGCCATTTTGGTGTCGTAGGTGAAACGGGCAAAAGGATATTCCTTGAGCAGGGCGTCAAGGTGGTTAAGGCAGATGTTCCGTTTGCAGGCGACATTCTCCGCCGTCAGCAGGACGCCCTCTTTATCCGCGATCTCGTACAGATCCCCGAACAGGGAGAGCGCCGAATCGAAATTGCGGTCCGAGCAGGGCCCGTTCCACAGGTGGAGCACCAGTTTCTTTGAACCCAGTTCGCAGGCGGTGGCGAGATCTCTTTTGAAATAGCGGAGGATCTCGCTTTTGTTTGTCAGTCCGCTCTCCGCCAGCATTTCACCCACCTGCTTGTCCATGTGGGTCACGGGGAAGGATAGACCGCAGCCTTTCAGGAAGGAACGGAGCCCCTTCACATCATCGTCCCACACATTGTACATGAGAAATTCCACGCCGTCCACGGGCAATTGCTTCGCGTAGCGGGGAATCAACCGGTAATCTCTGCCGTTATTGCGGGTGATGATGCAGCCATTGCTGATGTAGACGGGGATCATCTGCCGCCTCCGAGCCTGCGCAGGGCGAGGAAGATGAGATCGCCGCTCTTGTCGCTCTGTCCCGCCACGGCGGAAACGGCTTTCGCGGCTTCGTTCGACGGATAGCCCAGCGCCATCAGCGCCTCGATGGCTTCCGCTTCCGCGCTCTGCGCGGCGGGAATGAAGGCGGTGCCCGGGGATGCCGCGGATGTCAGTTCGTCGTTGTCCACTTTGTCTTTCAGTTCCAGCACGAGGCGCTGGGCTGTTTTTTTGCCGATGCCGGGGGCTTTGGCGAGGGTGTTGGCGTCTCCCGTGACCAGCGCCACGGAAATGTCGTGCACGGACAGCGCCGACAGGATGCCCAGCGCCGTTCTGGGGCCGATGCCGCTGACTCCGATGAGGCGCAGGAACATCTTCTTTTCTTCTTTCGTGGCAAAGCCGAACAACTCCATCGCGTCCTCGCGCACGGCGAGATAGGTGTGGAGTTTCAGGTGTTCGCCGTTTGAAGGGCAGTTTGAAAGGGTATTCGCGCTGACGCTCAGTTCAAATCCCACGCCGCCCGCGTCGATCACCACATAATCGATGCCTTTGTCGGAGAGCGTTCCTTCGATATGCGCTATCATAGTTACCTCATTTGATTTTGTACAGTTCTTTGGCGTGGCTGCAGCTGGCGTGGGTGATGGCCACAGCCAGCGCGTCCGCCGCGTCGTCGGGCCTGGGGATGGCGTCCAGACCCAGCAGCAGTTTTACCATGTTCTGCATCTGGGGCTTGTCCGCTTTTCCGTAACCCGTGATCGCCTGCTTGATCTGCATGGGCGTGTATTCGTAGATGCTCTCCGTCTTCTCGGAGACCGCCACCAGCGCCGCGCCGCGCGCCTGCGCCACATCGATACCCGTGGTGATGTTCTTGACGAAGAACAGTTCCTCAAACGCCACATCGTCGGGCTCATACATCTCCATCAATTGCCTGACGCCGGTATAGATGGAGCGCAGTCTCTGGGGCAGGGGGGAATGCGCCTGGGTGGAAACGCAGCCCCAGGTCAGCACCTTGTATCTGCCGCTCTGGCAGTCGATGACCCCGTAGCCCATGAGGGCAAGGCCGGGATCGATGCCCAGTATTCTCATTACTCCCGCCTTTCGCTGCCCAGATAGATGGTCTCGCCGTAATCCAGCAGCGTGGGTAGATTGTCGCGGATGACCTTTGGGAAAAGGCTCGCCTTGCGCGCTTCCTCCACGGGCATCCATTCCATGCCGGTCTGGTAAGCGTCCCGCTCCACCGGCTCCTGTGCGGGTATCTCACTTAAATACCTGCACAGAAAAACGAAGTACATTTTATGGGCGTTGACATTGCCTTCGCGGTTGTCGCTTACCCGCTCGAAGATGGCGCTCAGGCGCATGGGTTCCACCGTCAGTCCGGTTTCCTCCATGACCTCTCTGCGCACCGCTTCGGTGAGCAGTTCGCCGTCGTGCTGACCGCCGCCGGGCAGAGCGTAGTATACGCCGAGCCGGGACACACAGCGGTTGAGCAGCAGTTTGCCGTCATGCAGTATCAGCGCCTTCGCAGAATTGCGAATCGCCACGGTAAAAACATCCCTTTCAGCAATAGGATCAGTTGAAGTCATTATACTCTTTTTTGCGCTTCATTGCAAATGCAACTTCCCGTGGCAGAGGCGCAAAACGGGTAAATTTTTGTTAATAACGGTATTGCGGCGGGAACGGGCGCGGTTTCAGGCAAAAATCGCGCCGGCGCCGATGCCTTGCGACCCGTCTGCCTGCAAAAGTTTACGCAGCATTTACGCAAGAAGGGCGCGGATGGTGTTATAATATCCGCGAAAAATGCCATAGACTGCTATGGAGGGAAACATGGACAAACGGAAAATCGGGAAAACCCTGCGCAGGATCCTGCCGCATATCTGCATCATCTGCGCGCTGATGCTCATCGTCTTCTTTGTCATCGACCGCATGAATGAAAATCAGGCGTTTCTGAAAAACGAATTCCACAAGTGGGTGCTGTTCATTCTGAGCGTGGCGTCCCTCATTGAATCCGTGATTTACAGTACGCTCCAGCGCCGGATGGCGAGGGCGGAGTATAAGAAAAAGGAAGCGGCGAAAGCGAAGGCAGCCGCCGGAAAGGTGCGTGCCAAATGAAAAAGAAAGCAAAGCGCTCTTTTCACTCCGTACTGTTTGAAACCAGGCCCGTGATGCTGAAAGCCTGGGCGGTCATCCTCATCGATGTGCTTTTGACCGGCATCATACTGGTGGTATTTGCCTATTTCGACCATGTGCGGCCGCGACCCGGTGTGACGGGCAGCATCTACCGTCCCTCCGCCACGGCGACGCCCGCGCCCGCCGGAAGCAGCGATACCGTGCAGCAGACGCCCGATGAGACGCCCGTCTCCGAGGGAAGCGGCGAATTCGCGATCTTCGATTTTGAAGGCGTGTTCACGGACGGCGAAGTGATCACCACAGAGAACTCCTACCGCTCCGCCAATATCTCCGTGACCCTTTCCCACCGCACCGCATCCTCGCCCCGCAAGCAGAGCATCTATGTGGAAGACATCTATGTGCGCAGTGTGGAGTATATCCGCGCCCTGTTCGCGCGGGATACCTACGGCGACAACATCTACGAGAAGTTCATGTCTATGGCGGAGCGTTCCAATTCCGTCTGCTCCATCAACACCGACTTTTACGGCTATGCAAACCGCCCCTACGGGCTCGTGATCAGAAACGGCGTCCTTTACCGCGACACGCCCTCCGAAGAAAAGTCCATACTGGTACTGTATAAGGACGGCACCGTTGAGATGTTCCCCGCGGGCGTCACGCCCGACGGGCAGGAACTCATCGACAAGGGCGCGTGGCAGGGCATGTGCTTCGGCCCCATCCTGTTGGAAAACGGTCAGATGATGGAATCCTACAAGGATGTGGGACGCGATCCCCGCACGATCTTCGGCATGGTCGAGCCCGGACACTATGTGTTCGTCGTCATCGACGGCCGTCAGGATGACTATGCCGTCGGGTATAACTACAAGGGCGAAGCGATCCTCATGGAGGATTTGAATTGTCAGGCAGCCTTCAATCTGGACGGCGGCGGCACTTCCCAGATGTCCTTCGGCTATGACCTCACCAATCATCCTTTCGACAATGGGCGCAGCACCAGCGACATCCTGTTCGTGGGCGAACTGGGCTGTGAAGAGCCTTATAAGCAATAATGAAACACTATTACGAAGCCTACGAGGAGCGGTACAAGACCGCGCACGGAAAAGGCGTTTCCTGGGCGGGGGATATTCCCTCGCCCATTGTGCTTGAAACGGTCCGAAAGTACGGATTTTCCAAAGATACCCCGATGCTGGAGATCGGCTGCGGAGAGGGCAGGGACGCGGGGGCTGTGCTGGAAGGAGGATATGATCTCACCGCCACCGACCTGTCGCCGGAGGCGGTCGCCTACTGCCGCGAGAAATACCCCGCCTATGCGGAGAAATTCGCTGTCCTCGACTGCATCGGCGGCAGCCACGAAAAGCGCTACGGGTTCATCTACGCCGTCGCCGTGGTCCACATGCTGGTGCTTGACGGTGACCGGGACGCGTTTTACGGCTTTATCCGCGATCATCTGACGGAGGGCGGCGTCGCTCTCGTGTGCAGCATGGGGGACGGGAAATTCGAGATGAAGACCGATCCCGATGAGGCGTTCATTTTGAAGGAGCGCGAGCATCCGTCGGGAATAATGAGGGTCGCCGCCACTTCCTGCCGCATGGTGTCCTTCGATACCTTCAAAAAGGAAATCGCACGCAACGGGCTCACGATTCTCGAAACGGGACTCACCGAAGCCATGCCCGATTTTAACAGCCTGCTGTACGCGGTGGTGGGGAAATAGACGAATCCCCGGGAACGGATCCGTTCCCGGGGATTTCCATATAAACGCTTCAGCGGGTCTGATAGCGGAACAGGTCGAAGCGGTCCACACCCATCCCGCGCAAGACGGTGAGAGAAGATTCGGTGTCCGCTTCCGTATTGAACCCCGGGATGAGCGGCACGCGCGCCAGCACCTGACCGGGTCCCTTGGAAGCGAGCAGATACGCCAGATTGAAATAGACCTGTTTATTGCTTTTTCCCGTATAGGCGCAGTAGATTTCGGGGTTCATGTCCTTGATGTCCACGATGTATTCATCGGCGGCGTCAAGGACTTTTTCGATGTTTTCCCGCGGGACATTGAGCGAGGTCTCTATGCGGATCTTCCATTCGGGCGGGCAGATTTCCCTGAATTCCGCGATGAAATCGGGGTAGAGGAGGGGTTCGCCGCCGCCGAAGGTGATGCCGCCGCCCGTCGCCTGAAAATAGAGGTTGTCGATTTTGACCTTTTCGTACAGTTCCTCCGGGGTCAGACAGACGCTCCGCGCTTCCCCGTTCCACGAAACGGGGTTCAGGCAGTATTCGCATCTGAGCGGGCAGCCCTCCGCGGTCACGAGGGTGGTGACGCCCACGCCGTCGGTCTCCATCCTGAGGCGCGATACCGCCCATACGGACATGGTGCTCATTGGTCTTCCGCGGGCACCGCGATACCCATCAGGTCCGGCTCGTCCGGCACTTCTCCTTCGAGCGGCTCGATGATGGATTCTCTGCCCATGATTTGGATGTCGCCGTCCAGTTCATCGATGATGGCGGGATGGAGACGCTCACGGAGCACATCCAGCGTCTCCACGATGGTATCTGTGGCGGAGCAGCCCGTGAGGGACAATACCAACCCCGCGGAGACGCCCGCGAGGGCGACCTTCTTGCGGGCGGACCTGCGCTTGTCCAACTGCTCCTCCAGGTATCTCACTTCGCTCTCGCACTTCGGGCAGGTGCCTTTGCACTGTCCCTTGTGGGTACATTCTTCCGTGACGAAAGAAATATCGTTCTGTGCCGCGATCTGCGCGCGGATCTCCTTGAGCATCCTGCATTTTTCTTTTCCGGTCATAAGGCACCTCCTGTTTATGCCATATAGACGCGCGGAGCAGAAAAAAGTTCCGGGACAAAATGAAACTGCGAAAGAACTTTCCTGTTCTTTCGCAGTCTTTATATATCCTGCGATGGCTGTAGGCATTAAGAAGCCGGAGAGATACAGGAGAGTATAATCACCCGCAATATGCTTACCGGAATCGTACCATTCCGGAATGAAAATTGCAAGCGATAAGGTACAGCATCCGTTGTTATAACACAAAAGAGAGGATTTGCCTCTTGTGTGGAGACAAATCCTCTCTCTTTTGCTGACTGTATTTGCACAGTCATCCAGCGATTGTTACAGCAGATCTTTGGGATCAATGTTGTCCATGTCGTCGAATTCCTGGTTTTCGCCGCACATGCCCCAGATGAAGGCATAGTTGCCGGTGCCGACGCCGCAGTGGATGGACCAGGAGGGGGAGATGACCGCCTGCTCGTTGTGCATCACGATGTGGCGGGTCTCCTGCGGCTGACCCATCATGTGGAACATGATCTTGTCATCGAGGTTGAAGTAGAAGTACACTTCCATGCGGCGCTCGTGGGTGTGGCAGGGCATGGAGTTCCAGTTGCTGCCGGGCTCCAGTTCGGTGAGTCCCATGCACAGCTGGCAGGTATCGAGAACGGCGGGATGGATGTACTGGTTGATGACGCGCTTGTTGCACTGCTCGACGGTGCCGAGGGGGCGCTTGGCGGCGTCCTTGATGTTGATCTTCTTGTTGGGATAGGTCTTGTGTGCGGGGCAGGAGTTGATCCAGAATTTGGCGGGATTTTCGGGATCGACGGAGGTGAACTCCAGTTTCTTCACGCCCATGCCCACATACAGGCCGTCGCGGGGGAGCAGGTCGTAGACTTCATCGTCGCAGACGACCTTGCCTTCGCCGCCTACATTGATGATGCCCAGTTCTCTGCGCTCGAGGAAATATTCGCTGGCCAATTCCTTGCCGCCGGTGAGGGCGACGGGCTTGGTTACGGGCATGATGCCGCCCGCGATGATGCGGTCAAAGTGGCTGTAGGTGAGCAGGGCTTCGTCCGCCTCGAACACCTTGTCGATGAGGTAATACTTGCGGAGTTCTTCGGTGGTATAGTGCTTCGCGTCGTCGGGATGGCTGGGATAACGGATATCGAGTTTCATAAGTGCCTCCTTATCTCTGTACGCGGCCGCTGCCGCTGCCCTTCATGAGGGATTCGACTTCTTTCTTCGTGACGCGGTTGTAGTCGCCGGGGATGCTGTGCTTGAGGCAGCTTGCCGCCACGGCGAATTCCAGCGCTTCCTTGTCGGTACCGTAGGTGTTGAGACCGAAGATGAGGCTGCCGGAGAAACTGTCGCCGCCGCCCACGCGGTCCACGATGTCGGTGATCATGTACTTGCGGGAGAGGAGGAATTCCTTTCCGTTATACAAGCAGGCGCTCCAATCGTTGTGGTCGGCGCTCTTGCTCTCGCGCAGGGTGATGGCGATGCGGCTCACATTGGGATAGGCGGCCATGACCGCTTTTGCGAGGTCTTCGTACACCTTGGTGTCCAGTTCGCCCTTTTCCGCGCCGTCCGCGGAGGAGGCGGAGATGCCCAGCGCCTTCTGCACATCTTCCTCGTTGGCAATGACCACATCGGTGTATTTCACGATTTCGGGCATGACTTCGATGGAGGTCTTGCCGTACTTCCACAGGTTCTTTCTGTAGTTGAGGTCGCAGGAGACGGTGAGACCCATCGCCTTTGCCGCCTTCACGGACTCGATGGCCAGATCGCAGGCGCCCTGACTGATGGCGGGGGTGATGCCGGTGATGTGGTACCAGGCGGCTCCGTCAAAGACCTTTTTCCAGTCGATGTCGCCGGGCTTCGCCAGAGAGATGGCGGAGTAGGCGCGGTCATAGATGACCTTGCTGGGACGCTGGTTGGCGCCGGTCTCGAGGTAGTAGATGCCCATTCTGCCGCCGGCGGTCCACACGATGTCTTTCGTGTCCACCCCGAAGCCGCGCAGTTCCTTCGCGCAGGCAAGCGCGATGTCATTTTCGGGCAGCACGGTCACGAAGGAGGCGTCCATGCCGTAGTTGGCAAGGCTCACCGCCACATTGGCTTCTCCGCCGCCGAAGGTGGCTTCGAGAGCGGCACTCTGGAGGAAGCGCTCGAGCCCCACGGACTTCAGGCGCAGCATGATTTCACCGAAGGTTACGACTTTTGCTGACATGGTCTGATCCTCCCGGAATTTCATTTGCCGATAGTGTACCACATCGCGCCCGTCTTTGCAAGCGCGGGCAGGGGAGGGAAGCGGGATGAGAGCGACTTTACACGGATTTAATGGATGACTTATTGACAAAAGTCAGACCTTTGCATATAATGGTCAAAGAAGGTCAAAATAACAAAGCGATCAAATCTGCAAGTAATGGAGGGATTTCAATGAACGCAGAGAAATTTACCAGAAAATCCCTTGAAGCGCTGCAGCTCGCCCAGCAGACCGCCCTCAAATACGGCGCGATGCAGATCGAGCAGCAGCATCTTCTCCACGCGCTGCTCACGCAGGACGGCGGACTTACGCCCGAGATCCTCAAAAAGATGGGGGTCAATGTGAGCAGACTGACTGCCGATATCCTGTCCGTCATCGAGCGCACACCCAGAGTCAGCGGATCCGGCAGGGAACCCGACAGGGTCTATATCTCGCAGGATGTCAACAACGCCCTCTCTGCCGCCGAAAGCGAAGCGGAGCGCATGAAGGACGAGTATGTGTCCGTGGAGCACCTGCTGCTGGGGCTCATCGAAGCCGCGGCGGGGAAGAGCGCGGAGACGCTCAAAAACCACAACATCACAAAAAACGCCCTGCTCACTGCCCTGCAGACCGTGCGCGGCAACAACCGCGTGACCACGGACAGCCCGGAGGACACCTACGAGGCGCTTTCCAAATACGCGACGGACCTGACCGCCCTCGCCCGCAAACAGAAACTGGACCCGGTCATCGGCAGGGACAGCGAAATCCGCAATGTCATACGCATCCTCTCCCGCAAGACCAAGAACAACCCCGTCCTCATCGGCGAGCCCGGCGTCGGCAAGACTGCCATCGCGGAGGGCCTCGCCCAGCGCATCGTGGCGGGGGATGTGCCCACCGCCCTCAAAGACAGACAGCTGTATTCCCTCGACATGGGCGCGCTCATCGCGGGCGCCAAATATAAAGGTGAATTTGAAGAGCGCCTGAAGGCGGTTTTGTCAGAAGTGACCGGCGCGGAAGGCAGGATCATCCTCTTCATCGACGAACTGCACAACATCGTGGGTGCGGGCAAGGGCGAAGGCAGCATGGACGCCGGAAACCTCTTAAAGCCCATGCTGGCGAGGGGCGAACTGCACTGCGTGGGCGCCACGACCCTTGACGAGTACCGCAAGTATATCGAAAAGGACGCCGCCCTCGAGCGCCGCTTCCAGCCCGTCATGGTGGGCGAGCCCACGGTGGAGGACACCATCTCCATCCTGCGCGGTCTTGAGGAGCGCTACGAAGTGTTCCACGGCGTGAAGATCACCGATCAGGCGCTGGTGGAGGCCGCGGTGCTTTCCAACAGATACATCACCGACCGCTTCCTGCCCGACAAGGCCATCGACCTCGTGGACGAAGCCTGCGCCATGGTGAAGACCGAAATGGACTCCATGCCTCAGGAACTGGACGAGATCCGCCGCGCCATCATGCGGATGGAGATCGAGGAAGTGGCTCTCGAGGGCGAGCCGGAGGAGAAGGTCTCCGTGGAGCGGCTTAAGAAACTGCGCGAGGAATTGTACGAGAAGCGGGACGAGTTCAATGAAATGAAGGCCCGCTGGGAAAACGAGAAAAACGCCATCGCCTCCGTCCGCACCCTGCGTGAGCAGATCGAGCAGGTGAACGGGGACATCGCCGTGGCGGAGCGGCAGTACGACCTCAACAAGGCCGCCGAACTCAAATACGGAAAACTGCCCGAACTGACCAAGAAACTGTCCGAAGCGGAAGCCGAGGCGGAGAAGAACAAAAACGAGCGGACGCTCCTGCGCGACAAAGTGACCGAGGACGAGATCGCCCGCATCGTCGCCCGCTGGACGGGCATCCCCGTGGCGAAACTCATGGAGAGCGAGCGGGAGAAACTGCTGCATCTCGATGAGCAGCTGCACAGGCGTGTCATCGGTCAGGACGAAGCCGTGACGCTGGTGAGCGAAGCCATCCTCCGCTCCCGTGCGGGCATTCAGGCGCCCGGCAGACCCCTCGGTTCCTTCCTGTTCCTGGGTCCCACGGGCGTGGGCAAGACAGAACTGGCCAAGGCGCTGGCGCAGGCGCTGTTTGACGACGAGAAGGCCATGGTCCGCATCGACATGAGCGAGTACATGGAGAAGTTCTCGGTTTCCAGACTCATCGGAGCGCCTCCCGGCTATGTGGGCTATGACGAGGGCGGACAACTCACCGAAGCGGTGCGCAGACGCCCCTACAGCGTGGTGCTGTTCGATGAGATCGAAAAGGCCCATCCCGATGTGTTCAATGTACTGCTGCAGTTGCTGGACGACGGACGCCTCACGGATTCCCAGGGCAGGACGGTGGACTTTGCCAACACCATCATCATCATGACTTCGAATCTGGGCAGCGACATCATCCTGAACGGCATCGGGGAAGACGGCGAGATCGACAGCCGCGCGAAAGCGGAGATCGACTCCCTGCTCCACGGCGCGTTCCGCCCCGAGTTTTTGTACCGGCTGGACGAGATCATCTACTTCAAGGGTCTCACGAAAGTTCAGATCGAGGGCATCATGGAACTGATGGTGGAGGATGTGAACAAGCGCATCTCCGAAAAGGGCATCACCGTGACCCTCACGCAGAGTGCGAAGGACAAGGTCATCGAAGAGGCTTATTCGCCTGCCTTCGGCGCCAGACCCCTGCGCCGCTACATCCAGCGCAATATCGAGACCCTGCTGGCGAAGGCCATCCTGCGGGGCGATGCGGGCGAAGGCTCCGTCTGCGTAATCGACGCTGACGAAACCGGACTCATCCTGAAAAAGTAATCCCCTGCGGCCGGAGGCTCCGCATCCGGGAAAACCGGCGCAGAGCCTTGAAATTTACGGTAAATTTACGGAATGATAAGGCTGCGATAAAAAACGCCTAATGCCGAATACACGCCCTTTTCCTTGAATTAACATATCGTTACAGCTATAATAACGATGGAATCGAGGAAAAGGGAGGGTGAATCCGATGGTACGCCAGTCGCGCCGCGTCGTGGATCTGCGGCGGGTAAACGCACCTTTTTCAAGCGCGGAGACCGAAGAGATCGTTTCCCGCGTATTGAAAGTCACGGGCGACGAGCAGCTGTGCAAGAGCATCGAATTTTCTCCGACCGCGGTCTCCATGATCCGCAGACTGCTCCAAAAAGGCGGCACGGTCATTCCCGACACCGAAGCCCTCGCGAGTACGGTCAAAGCGGAAACGCTCGCCGGCACGGGCGCGGAAGTCCGGTGCTTTCTGGAACTGCCCGAGGTGTTCAGACTGGCGGAGAACAAAAAGATCACCCGCGCGGAAGTGGCGGCGGATGTGGCGCTCAACCGGGACGGCGGAAAACTCATGGTCATCGGAACGGCGCCCGCGGCGCTTGCCAGAGTGCTCAGCCACAGACAGCACATGCCCATGTGCGATGTGTGCGTGCTGGCGACGGTGAGCGGATTTGCGCAGGCGGTGGAACTGAAAGAACGGCTCCGCGACAGCGGACTTGCCCATATCGTGACCCGCGGACGCTGCGGCGGACCGAACGCTGCGGGCGTCATCCTCAACTGCATACTGGAATATCTGAATGAAGAGGCTAAAGAAAACCGGGATTGATTCGATCCCGGTTTTGTGCTATCATTTACACAAATTCCGATGAAGGAAGGACCCGATCATGAACATCACCCGTGACCTTCTTCTGACGCCGCCCGATGAGTTTTCGCCCTTTCCGTTCTGGTTTCTGAACGGAGACCTCCGCGATGAGGAGATCGACAGGCAACTGACTGCCTTTCACGAAAAAGGCATCTGCGGCGCGGTGCTCCATCCCCGCATCGGCGTGGACGCGGATATCGAATACCTCGGGGAGCGCTTCCTGCACGCCATCCGCCATGCGGTCGAGACGGCTTCCCGTCTCGGCATGCGGGTGCTTTTGTATGATGAAGCCATGTATCCTTCCGGCTCCTGCCACGGAAAAGTGGTCGCGAAGGACCCTTCCTACGCGGCGATGGGCCTGCGCGCGCTGAAAATGGGCGAAAAAACGGACGCGGACGAAACCGTTTTGTACCGCTTTGCCGTGAAAACGGAAGGGGAGAGGCTGATTTCCGCCCGTCTGCCCACGAAAAGCGGAAAACCGCGCGAAGACGAAACGCTCCTGCGCCTTGCTTACGGGCCCACGCACGGCACCATCCGCGGCATCCACGAGGGCGAGGACGACGGGCAGCCGGGCGCGCCCGCGGCGGCGGACCTCATGAACGCGGACGCAATGAAGACCTTCATTTCCCTCACCCACGAAAAGTATCATGAGTGTTTGTCCGGGTATTTCGGAAACACGGTCATCGGTTTTTTCACCGACGAACCCAGCCCCGTGGGCAGATGCGCCCGCCGCGGCGCGGTGGCGTGGAGCGGCGGTTTTGAGAAGGATATTTCGGCGCAGGGACTTTCCGCGGACGACCTTCCTTATCTGTTTATCGGCGGAGAACGCACGGATGAAGTAAAGCAGAAATACGAGCGCGCCCTCTGCGAGCGGCTCAAAAGGACCTATTACGGACCGATCTCGGACTGGTGCGAAAGCCACATGATCCACCTGTGCGGACATCCCCATTCGCCCATGGATTCCTCCCTGCTCACCTGCTTCGGCATCCCCGGGCAGGATGTGGTGTGGCGCTGGGTCGCGCCCGAAAAGGGACTTTCCGTCGGCGGCAGGGAGAGCGCGCAGGCAAAGTGCGCCTCGGATACCGCCCGCGCGCTGGGAAGGCGGCGCAACCTCAACGAGTGCTTCGGCTGCTGCGGAAAAAACGGCGTGCAGTGGAGCCTCACCGTGTCCGACATGAAGTGGTATATGGACTGGCTGTTCGTGCGGGGCTGCAACTTCCTCATCCCTCACGCCTTTTACTATTCCATCGACACGCCCGTGAAACTGGACCGTCCGCCGGATGTGGGCATGAACAGCATCTGGTGGGAGGACTGGGGGCAACTCTCCCGCTACATCAAGGTGCTTTCCGCCCTCAATACGGACTGCGTGAACGGGGCGAAGATCGCCGTGCTCGGCACCTGCGACACCCTGCCCGTGGACGCGGTGAAATATCTGTACCGGCATCAGATCGAGTTCAATTATGTGACCGATGAGTGCCTCGCGGAACGCGCAAAATATGAACACGGTTCAGTTTTGCTGGGCGGCAACCGCTATGACCTCGTCCTGCTCGATCCGGGTCTCGTTTACAGGCGGGACGCCCTCGACCACCTCACGCAAAACGGTGTCAAGACCGTGCAAAAAGCAGGCGCGAAACTGCTGCCCTACGCGGCGGTGAAGGCGTCGCCTGCCTGCGCTCAACTGCGCGTCACGCTCACGCGTCACGAAAACGCGGAGGCGCTGCTCATCGTGAACGAAGGGGAGAAGCCGTGGGAGGGGACGCTTTCTCTGCCCTTTGACGGAGACATCGCCGTATTCGATCCGTGGAACAACATCCTGACCTGCGCCCGCGGAAACAACCTTTCTCTGCGTATGGAAGGGCGGCAGAGCCTCGTGCTTTTGAGCGGCATGGAGACGGAAGGGCTGCCCGTTTTCACGCATCCCGAGTGGAAAAAGGAAAAACCGCTTGATGATGAATGGACGCTCACCCTGCCCTCGGGAAAGAAAGTGAAGGGCCTCAGGGACTGGAGCCGCATTTCCGAAACGAAACGGTTCTGCGGGGAACTCTCCTATTCCTGTAAGATCACTTATTCCGGAAGGGGGAGGCTCATGCTGCGCCTGGGCGATGTGCGCGAAAAGGCGAAAGTCTATGTGAACGGCGTCTATGCCGGCACCCTTCTGACCGCGCCCTTCGACATTGAGATCAGCGGTCTGTGCCGGAAAGGGCAAAACACCGTGGAGGCGCGCGTGACCAACTCTCTCGTGCCCCTGTACGACGGGCGTCCTTTCCCGTCCGGAATGCGGGGCAGAAGCGGGATTTGTGGAGAAAAACTCTGAATCCCACAATCAAACACCCATAAATCCAACACAAAAACACATATTTAACATAAAACAACAGGATATCAGTAGTAATTTAACGGGCATTGTGCTACAATATACATAACTGGAGGTGGGCACAATGCTGGCAGAAGAAAGACGCAGCGGTATCACCGCTTTACTGAAAAGCGACAAGCGTGTGTTTGTCAGCGAACTCAGCCGCACCTACGGAGTATCCGAAGAGACCATCCGCAGAGATCTGGAAAAACTCGAAGCGGACGGCATCGCGCGCCGCACCTACGGCGGAGCGTTTTTGAACGAGGACGAAAAGACGGAGACACCATACGATATCCGCCGCCGTTCCAATGTGGAAGAAAAGTACGCCATCGCGCGTCTCGCCTCCACGCTCATCGGCGACGGGGAATATCTGATGATGGACGAATCTTCGACCTCGTTTTTTGTTGCCGGTGAACTGAAAGACCGCAAGGACATGACCGTTATCACCAACTCCATGGAGATCGTGAACAGCCTTGCCGCCTGCCCCGGCTGGACCGTGCTTTGCACGGGCGGCCAGAAGCGCCTGAGCGCGCCTTCTTTCGCGGGACATCAGGCGGAGAGCATGGTGCGTTCCTATCATGTGGACAAGGCGATCATCTCCTGCGGCGCCCTCGACATCGAGGCGGGCTTCACCGACAGACACGAGGACACCGCGCTCATCAAGCGCGCCATGATGGCGGCGGCGCGGCAGGTCATCCTCGTGGTGGACCACGGCAAGTTTGACCGGGTCGCCTTTGCGACCATCGGTGATCTCAGCCGGCTTTCCTGCATCGTGACGGACGAAAAGCCCGATGCGCGCTGGCAGGAAGCCTGCGACAAATACGGCGTAAAAGTGCTTTACGCCCGCGGGAGGAATGAAGAATGAACCTTTCACCCCTGATCTACTTCTCCAGACTCTACGGAGCCAACCGTGAACTGGTCACCTGCGGAGGCGGCAACACCTCCATGAAGGAAAACGGCATCATGTATGTCAAGGGCAGCGGCACCGCCCTCAAGGATGCCGTCACCGAGACTTTTGTGGGCATGGACATGAAGAAACTGCTCTCCATGCTGGATGAGGAATATCCCGCCGAGGATACCGCCCGCGAAGCCAAATTCGTGGCGGACTGCGCTGCGGCGAAACTGCCCGGCGAAGAGAGCAAGCGTCCCTCCGTGGAAGCGCTGCTCCACGCCCTGTTCCCCCAGAAATTCGTGCTGCATCTGCATCCCGCTCTCATCAACGGCCTCACCTGCAGCAAAAACGGCGAAGCCGAGTGCAAGCGTCTCTTCGGCGATTCCGTGGTCTGGGTGCCTGCCTGCAAGCCCGGCTACACCCTCGCCAAGATCATGAAGGGTATCTTCGACGCGTCCGAAAAGCCCATCAAGACCGTGCTTCTCGAAAACCACGGCGTGTTCTTCGGAGCCGATACCGTGGAGGACCTCGAAGTGCATCTTTCCGGCATGATGAACGCCCTGACCGCCTGCGTGGAAGGCAAGCCCGAGGTGGAGAGCGAAGGCACTGATACCGCGGGCTGGAGCGAACTCATCAAAAAGAACAGCGGAAAGAACTTCGTCTGCTTTAACAACAGCCCCGAAGCCATGAAGTATGCCGCCTCCAAGATGGCCGCCGAGCCCATCATGAAGCCCTTCAATCCCGACCAGATCGTGTACTGCGGCCCCAAGGTCCAGTTCGGCGCGTGCGAGAACTGCCTGAAGGAAATTTCCGCCAATGTCATCATCATGAAGGGCGCGGGCATCTATACCGTGGGCGACACCGAGAAAAACGCGGTCAATGCCATGACCCTCGTCAAGGATGCCATGAAGATCGCCTACTACGCCAAGTTCTTCGGCGGCGAGTCTCCCATGGCGCAGGACCTTGTGGACTTTATCGTGAACTGGGAAGTTGAATCCTACCGCAAGAGCGTCAATCAATAAAAAAGGGGATATAGAACAATGACTTTTGAAGAAGCAAAAGCGTACGCGGCTGCAAATGTTCACAACCGCCCCGCAACCACCGGCCGTCTCGCCGGCAAGATCGCCATCGTGACCGGCGCCGCTCAGGGCTTCGGCTACGGCATCGCCAAGGAAATGCTCAAGGAAGGCGCCTCCATCGTGGTCGCCGACCTGAACGAGCCCCTCGCTCTGGAAGTGGCCGCCGAGTTCGGCGAGCACGCCATGGGCGTCAAGGTGGATGTTTCCTCTCCCGAATCCGTCGAGGAAATGGTCGTGAAGACCGTTGAACATTTCGGCGGCGTGGACATCCTGGTCTCCAACGCGGGCGTCGCCGGCGCGGGCAGCCTCGAGGATATGACCGTCGGCAAGTTCGAGTTCGTCACCAACATCAACTACAAGGCCTACTTCCTGTGCGCGAAGTTCGTTTCCGCCATCATGAAGGCCCAGTTCGAAGCGGACAACAGCCTGTTCCACGACATCATCCAGATCAATTCCAAGAGCGGTCTCGAAGGCAGCAAAGCCAACTTCGCCTACGCAGGCGGCAAGTTCGGCGGCATCGGCCTGACCCAGAGTTTCGCCATGGAACTGGCTCCCTTCAACATCAAGGTCAACTCCATCTGCCCCGGCAACTACTATGACGGTCCTCTCTGGAGCGATCCCGTCAAGGGCCTGTTCGTGCAGTACCTGAACGCGGGCAAGGTGCCCGGCGCCAAGACCGTGGAAGATGTGAAGGCCTACTATATGAGCAAGTCCCTGATCAAGCGCGGCTGCCTGCCTTCCGATGTGGCTCTGGCGCTCACCTACTGCGTGGAGCAGAAGTATGAGACCGGTCAGGCCATTCCCGTGACCGGCGGCCAGGTCATGCTTTCCTGACGGGGGAGACTATGGAAAAGAAAGAAATCCTCGCGCTGCTCAACGCGGACACGGCGGAAAAACGGCTGGAAAATCTCAGAACGCTGATTGCGAACGAGACGGAAAAACCCGCCGCCAGACCCGAGTACGCCAATAACCACATCCACACCAAATATAGTTTCAGTCCCTATTCTCCCACCGCGGCCGTTTACTTCGCCCGGCGGGAAGGCCTGCTCACCTGCGGTATCATGGATCACGATTCCATCGCGGGCGCGGCGGAATTCCGCGAGGCAGGCAAAATCGCCGGTATGGGCACCACCTGCGGCTTCGAGGCGCGCGTGTCCTTCGCGGGAACGCCCTTTGAAAACCGCCGCACCAACCATCCCGATCAGGCGGGCGCTTCCTACATGGCGTTCCACTCCGTTCCCTGCGAGAGTTTCGAAAAGACCCAAAGGACACTTCGTGAACTTTCCGAAAAGCGCAACATCCGCAACCGGAAGATGGTGGACAGGATCAATGCCATCACCTCCGCCTACGGCATCACCGTGGACTTCGATAAGGATGTCCTGCCCATCTCCAATTTCGCCGTGGGCGGCTCCGTCACCGAACGCCATCTGCTCTATGCACTCTCCCTCAAGATCATCGAAAAGGTCGGACGCGAAAATGTGCTCTCCTTCCTCAAAAACGATCTGAAGGTGGCGCCCTCTTCCAAGGTGGAAGGCTGGCTCCGGGACACCGCATCCGAGCACTTCACCTACGATGTGCTGGGTGTCATGAAGAGCGAACTCAACGCCCGCACCTACATCCCCGCGGATGAGGAAATGATGACCCTCAAAGAAGCGGTCGACTTTGCGGGCGACATCGGCGCTACGCTCTGCTACGCCTATCTGGGCGATGTGGGCGTGAGCGCGACCGGCGACAAAAAGGCGCAGAAGTTCGAGGACGACTACCTTGAGGAACTCATGGCGTTCTTAAAGGAAGCGGGCGTCAAGGGCATCACCTACATGCCGAGCCGCAACACCATCGCTCAGATGGACCGGCTCATGGGACTTTGCGACAAACTGGGCTTCACCCAGATCTCGGGCGAAGACATCAACTCTTCCCGCCAGTCCTTCATCTGCAAGGAATTGGCGGATCCCAGGTTCAGCCATCTGGTGGATGCGGCCTGGAGACTTGTGAAATCGGAAATCAGGGAGGACTAATCCATGAAAACCAGAGCGGTCAGACTCTACGGTAAAGAAGACCTTCGTCTCGAGACCTTCGAACTTCCCGCCATCAAGGATGACGAGATCCTCGCCAAGGTCGTCAGCGACTCCATCTGCATGTCCACCTATAAGTGCGCAGAGCAGGGCAAGGACCACAAGCGCGTTCCCCAGGACATCGATGTGAACCCCACCATCATGGGTCACGAGTTCTGCGGCGAGATTCTGGAAGTCGGCTCCAAGTGGAAGGATTCCTACAAGGTTGGACAGCGCTTCGCCATCCAGCCCAACATCAACTACAAGGGCACCCTGTGGGCTCCCGGCTACTCCTTCACCACCATCGGCGGCGACGCGACCTACATCGTGATTCCCCAGCAGTTCATGGAGTGCGGATGCCTGCTGCCCTATAACGGCGACAACTACTTCGGCGCATCCCTGTCCGAGCCCCTTTCCTGCGTGGCGGGCACCTTCAAGGCGATGTACCACACCAAACCCGGCGTGTATGAGCACTTCATGGGCATCAAGGAAGGCGGCAAAATGGCACTGCTGGCATCCGTCGGCCCCATGGGTCTGGCTGCCATCGACTATGTGATCCATACCGACCGCCGTCCCTCCCTGCTCACCATCACCGATATCGACCAGAGCAGACTGGACCGTGCCGCCCGCATCCACACCGTGGAAGAAGCGAAGAAGTACGGCATCGAACTGCACTATGTGAACACCGGCGCGATGGCCGATCCCGTTGCGGCGCTCATGGAACTCACCGGCGGCACCGGCTACGACGATGTGGTCTGCTTCGCCCCCGTGACTCCCGTTGTGGAGCAGGCGGATGCCATCCTCGGCACCGACGGCTGCCTCAACTTCTTTGCCGGCCCCGCCCGCAAGGACTTCTACGCCAAACTGAATTTCTATAATGTGCACTACGCTTCCACCCACATCTGCGGCACCTCCGGCGGAAACACCGATGATATGGCGGAATGTCTCAAGATGATGAGCGAAGGCAAATTGACCCCCGCCGCCCTCGTTACCCACATCGGCGGCCTCAACGCGGTCATCGACACCACCCTGAATCTTCCCAAGATCCCCGGCGGAAAGAAACTGATCTACACCCACATCGAAATGCCTCTGACCGCCATTTCCGATTTCGCGGAACTGGGCAAGACCGATCCCATGTTTGCAAAACTTGCCGAACTTACCGACAAGACCAACGGCCTGTGGAACAATGAGGCCGAAGACTATCTGCTCAAGACCCTTGCAAAAGACTAAGGAGGAACATACATTATGGCACAGGCTGTTATCATGCCGAAAGCGGGTATCACCGTTGAATCCTGCCTGATCGGCAAATGGCTCAAGAAAGTCGGCGATCAGGTGAAACTGGGTGAGATCATCTATACCTATGAGACCGACAAGGCATCCTTCGAGTGCGAAAGCACTGCGGAAGGTGAACTGCTCGACATCTTCTTCAAAGACGGCGACGAAGTGCCCTGCTTTACCAATGTGTGCGTCATCGGCACCAAGGGCGAGAATTACGACGATCTGAAGCCCGCAGGTGCCTCCTCCGCAGCCCCCACGGCAGCCGCTCCTGTCGAGGAAAAGAAGGAAGAAGTCAAGGCAGCCCCCGCAGCGGAAAAGACCGCGTCCGCGGACGGCAGCGTGAAGATCTCTCCCCGCGCCAGGGCCCTCGCCGAAAAAGCCGGCGTCGATGCCTCCTACGCAGAACCCACCGGACCCAACGGGCGCATCATCGAGCGCGATGTGCGCAAACTGATGGAGACCGGCATGCCCGTGAAGGAAGAACCGAAAGCCGAGGCAGCAGCCCCCGCCGTGCCCGCTCCCGCAGCGGCAGCCCCCGCAGCCGAGTACGAGGACATCAAGTTCTCCGGCATCCGCAAGGCGATCTCCAAGTCCATGATGAACTCCCTGCACGGGATGGCGCAGCTCACCAACCATCATTCCTTCGACGCGACCGCCATTCAGGCGTTCCGCAAGGAGTGCAAGGCAGCCGGCGGAGACATCGGCGGCATCACTCTGGGCGACATGGTGCTCTACGCTGTGTCCCGCACCATCCTCGACTGGCCGGACCTCAACGCCAACATGGTGGACGACACCACCCTGCGCCGCTTCAAGCATGTGAATCTTGGCGTTGCCGTTGATACCCCCAGAGGACTCATGGTGCCCACTATCTTTAACGCCGACACCAAGAGTCTGCTCGAGATTTCCAAAGAAGTCAAGACCCTCGCCGAAGCGGCCCGCTCGGGCGCCATCAGCCCCGACCTGCTCACCGGCGCGTCCTTCACCGTTTCCAATCTGGGCTCCACCGGTGTCGAGATGTTCACCCCCGTCATCAATCCCCCGCAGACTGCCATCCTGGGCGTATGCGGCATCGTGAACCGCGTGAAGGCGGACGCCGCGGGACAAATCAAACTCTATCCCGCTATGGGTCTTTCCCTCACCTACGACCACAGGGCCGTGGACGGTTCTCCCGCTTCCAAGTTCTGCGCGCAGCTTTGCAGGAACCTCGAAGCCTTCACTCTTCTGCTCGCGAAATAACCTGAGGAGATAAATGAAAATGGATGCTTTTGACATTATCGTAGTCGGCGGCGGCCCCGGCGGATATCTGGCCGCGGAACGCGCCTCTCAGGGCGGCCTCAAGGTCTGCCTGTTTGAGAAGAGGGCGCTGGGCGGTGTGTGCCTGAACGAAGGCTGCATCCCCACCAAGACCCTGCTTAACTCCGCAAAACTCTACCGTCACGCCACCGAGAGCGAAGCCTTCGGCGTGAAGAGCGAGAATGTGGTGTTCGACCATGCCCAGGTCATCAAGCGCAAGGCGAAGGTCGTCAAGACCCTCGTTTCCGGCGTCGGCATGACCATGAGCGCCAACAAGGTGAATGTCGTCACCTCCGCCGCCATGATCAGCGGCAAGAAGGACGGCAAGTTCTGTGTCATCGCGGACGGCAAGGAATACCTCGCCGACCGCCTCGTCCTCGCCTGCGGCTCCGAAGCGGTCGTGCCTCCCATCCCCGGCGTCAAGGAAGGCGTGGAAAGCGGCTTCGTCTGCACCAACAGGGAGATTTTGGAACTGACCGACCTGCCCAAGGAACTGGCAGTCATCGGCGGCGGCGTCATCGGTCTGGAAATGGCCTGCTATTTCGCTTCCGTCGGCGTTAAGGTCACCGTCATCGAAATGATGAACAAGATCGCCGGCCCCACCGACAACGACATCTGCAAGGTGCTGATGGACGCTTACGGCAAGCGCGGCATGATCTTCAAACTCTCCGCGAAGGTGCTCTCCGTGAAGCCCGGCTTCGTCGTGTACGAGGATGCCGAAGGCCGGCACGAGTGCCCCTGCGACAAGGTCCTGCTCTCTGTCGGCCGCAGAGCCGCCACCAGGAACATCGGCCTTGAGAGCCTCAATATCGAAATGAACCGCGGCGCCATCGTCACCGATGACACCATGGCGACCACCGTGCCCGGCGTGTGGGCGGTCGGCGACTGCAACGGCAAGATCATGCTGGCGCACACCGCGTACCGCGAGGCGGAAGTTGCCGTCAACAATATCCTCGGCAAGAAGGACCGCATCAACTACAACACCATTCCCTCCGTCATCTACACCGATCCCGAAGTCGCTTCCGTGGGTTATACCAAGGAAAACGCCGAGAAGGCGGGCATGAAGGTGAAGGAAGTCAATGTGCCCATGATGTACGCGGGCCGCTATGTGGCCGAAGTCGACGGCGGCAAGGGCTTCTGCAAGATGGTGCTGGACACCGACAAGAACCGCGTCGTGGGTGTTCACATGGTAGGCTCCTACGCCTCCGAAATGATCCTCTCCGCAGCCATGATGGTGGACACCGAACTGCCGCCCGAGCGCCTCAAGAAGTTCGTCTTCCCGCATCCCACCGTATGCGAAGTCATGCGCGAAGCCATTTTCAAACTGTAATCATTGAAAGGGGTAGATCAATATGCCTAAGTCACTGTACTACGGACCCAGTGAGATCCGCGCAAAGAGCACCATCCATTTCGAGGACATCAAAGTAAACGCCTACAACAAGACCATCAAGCAGGAACGCAAGAACTTCAAGGATGAGGACCTTCTCCGCATTTACCGCGATATCACCATCCTGCGCGAGTTCGAAAATATGGTCACCTCCATCAAGACCCAGAAGTCCTACAATGGCGTCGAGACCACCTATCCCGGCCCCGCTCACCTGTCCGTGGGTCAGGAAGCCGCCTGCGTCGGTCAGGCTTACCTGATGACGCCCGACGACTATCAGTTCGGTTCCCACCGCTCCCACAGCGAGATCCTCGCCAAGGCTCTGTCCTCCATCCAGAAACTGTCCGACAAGGAACTGATGGACATCATGGAGAACTTCCTGGGCGGCAGCACCCTGCGCGCGGTCGAGAAGATGGGCCCCTGCTCCGATGTGAAGGAACTGGCCATCCGCTTCATCCTCTACGGCACCTGCTCCGAGATCTTCGCCCGCAAGACCGGCTTCCACATGGGTCTGGGCGGATCCATGCACGCCTTCTTCCTGCCCTTCGGCGTCTATCCCAATAACGCCATCGTCGGCGGTTCCGCTCCCATCGCGACCGGCGCCGCGCTGTACAAGAAGTGCAACAACAAAAACGGCATCGTCGTCTGCAACATCGGCGACGGTTCCCTGGGCTGCGGCCCCGTGCTGGAGAGCTTCAACTTCGCCTGCATGGACCAGTTCAAGACCCTTTGGACCGATGACGGCAGACCCGCCTCCGGCATGCCCATCCTCTTCAACATCTTCAACAACGGCTACGGCATGGGCGGCCAGACCCGCGGCGAGACCATGGCGTACGACATGCTGGCCCGTATGGGCGCCGGCTTTACTCCTTCCCAGATGCACGCCGAGCGCATCGACGGCTTCAATCCTCTGGCTGTGATCGATGCCATGAAGCGCAAGCTGGAACTGCTCCGCAACGGCGAAGGCCCCGTGCTGCTCGATACTCTGACCTACCGCTTCTGCGGACACTCCGTTTCCGACCAGAACGCCTACCGCGAGAAGGACGAGATCAACGACTGGATGGCAGTGGATCCCATCATCACCTACCGTCAGGGCCTCGTCGACGCGGGCGTTGCCGCGGACAGCAAGTTCGAAGAGATCCTCGCCGAGACCAAGGAGCGCATGACCAACATCTGCCGCCACGCGGCCGACAAGGGATTCAGCCCCTACACCGACATGAAGGCAGATCCCGCTTCCGTCGAGCGCCTCATGTTCAGCAATGAAAAAGTCGCTTCCTTCGGCACCGAAAAGTCCAATGTCCTCGGTCCCAAGGAGTCCTGCAGCCGCGTCCAGCAGTTGGAAGGCAAAGTCCGCTCCGCCTTTGACGCCGACGGCAAGCCCGTTTCCAAGATGAAGGTGTTCGGCATCCGCGACGCCATCTTCGAGCCCCTTATCGACAAGTTCTATGAGGACAGCAGCCTCATCGCCTACGGCGAGGATGTCCGTGACTGGGGCGGCGCTTACGCCGTGTACAGGGGATTGACCGATGTGCTGCCTCACAGCCGTCTGTTCAACTCTCCCATTTCCGAAGCCGCCATCGTCGGCTCCGCAGTCGGTTATGCCATGTGCGGCGGCCGCGCCGTCGTCGAACTCATGTACGCCGACTTCATCGGCCGTGCAGGCGACGAAATCTTCAACCAGATGTCCAAGTGGCAGGCCATGTCCGCCGGCATCCTCAAGATGCCCGTTATCCTGCGCGTGTCCGTCGGCTCCAAGTACGGTGCCCAGCACTCTCAGGACTGGACCAGCCTCTGCGCCCACATCCCCGGACTCAAGGTCTGCTTCCCCGCCACTCCCTGGGAAGCCAAGGGACTGATGCAGAGCGCCCTGAACGGCACCGACCCCGTTGTGTTCTTTGAGAGCCAGCGTATCTACGACATGGGCGAAATGTTCCATGAGGGTGGCGTTCCCAAGGAGAGTTACGAAATCGAGATCGGCGACACCAACAAGATCCGCGACGGCAAGGATGTCACCATCCTGACCGTGGGCGCCGCGCTGTACAGAGCGGTCAAGGCTGCCGACGAACTGAAAGAGAAGTACGGCATGGAAGCCGAGATCATCAACATCCACTCCCTCGTGCCCCTCAACTATGAGAAGATCATCGCCTCCGTCAAGAAGACCGGCCGCGTCGTGCTGGTATCCGATGCCTGCCAGAGAGCCTCCATGCTCAACGACATCGCCGCCAACATCACTTCTCTGTGCTTCGACGATCTGGATGCACCCTGCGTTGTCATCGGCGCCCGCAACTGGATCACTCCTCCCTCCGAGTTCGATGAGTACTTCTTCCCCCAGGCTTCCTGGATCCTCGATGCCATCCACACCCGCATCGTGCCCATCCCCGGATATGTGCCCACCACCGAAGCAGCCGCTTCCGACGCCGAACTGGAGCGTCGCCTGAAGGCCGGTGTCTGATGAACTACTTTCTCGTGTCCCCGTCCTATGACGGGTATGAGAACCTTGCCCGGGACGAATTCCTGCTTGGCAGCATCCGTCCCGGGTGCATCGCGCTCTACCTGTATGTAAACGGGAACGCGGTCATCATCGGTCGCAATCAAAATCCATATATCGAATGTGATCTGAACCGGTTGGATGCCGACGGCGTCCAACTGGTTCGCCGTGTTTCCGGGGGAGGCGCGGTGTATCACGACAGAGGGAACCTAAACTATTCTTTCATCGCTTCTGCCGACATCTACGACGAAGCCCGACAGACGGGCGTCATCCTGAAAGCCCTGTCCTCCTTCGGCATCGAAGCGGAGGTCTCCGGGCGCAACGACATTACGGCCGGCGGTCTGAAATTTTCGGGCAACGCGTTCAGCAACCGCGGAAACAACCGCCAGCATCACGGGACGCTGCTCATTTCCTCGAATCTCACCGTTTTTTCCAACTATCTCACCCCGTCCAAACAGAAACTCGCCGCCAAGGGCATCAAGTCCGTGCGGTCGAGAGTGTGTAATTTGAATGAAATCAATCCCACCGTCACCGTGGAGAACATGATAAAAGCCCTCGAAGAGGCGTTCACCGCGGAATACGGCGAGGCAGCCGCCTATCCCTTCACGCAGGCCGATGAAGCGGAAGTCAAGCACCTATATGAAAAGCATGCAGGCTGGGAATGGCGCATGGGGGAGACGCCCCATTTCGATATCGAACTGGACAACCGCTTTTCCTGGGGCATGACCAATCTGCTCCTCACCGTGGAAAGCGGACGGATCGTCCGGGCACGGGTCTACTCGGACAGCCTCGATACGGACCTTCCCGCGCGGCTGGAAACCATGCTCACGGGACTTAAATACGAAAAAAAAGCGCTCGTCACCTCATTGCTCGCCATGGGCGGAGATGGAAGCGAACTTAGCGAATACATCGCGCAAGCGGACATCTAGGAGCAAAACATGAAGTTCTACATGCCGGTCAGAATGTTTTCGGACGCAAACTGCGTTTCCGGGCACGCTGACGATATCGCGTCCTTCGGAAAGAAATGTCTCATCGTGACCGGGGCGTCCTCCGCCAAAAAGAGCGGCGCGCTGGACGACGCCTTGCAGGCACTTACTTCCCGGGGCGTTTCCTATGTTATTTACGACAAAATCAACGAAAATCCCCTGCTTATCTCCTGCATCGAGGCGGGAAAACTCGCCCGGGAAACAGCCGCGGAGTTCGTGCTCGGCATCGGCGGCGGTTCTCCTCTGGACGCCGCGAGGGCAACAGCGGTGTTCGCGGCCAATCCCGGAATGGATGAGGACGGGTTATACTCGCTGAAGTGGACAAATAAGCCCCTGCCGATCGTGCTCATCGGCACGACTGCCGGCACGGGAAGCGAGGTGACCTCCGTCTCCGTGCTGACCGACAGCAGGGGAAGGAAGCACTCCGTGAGCGATCCGCGCCTGTTTGCCTCCCTTTCCCTCGGAGACCCCAGATACACCCGCTCCATGCCCCGACCCGTCACTCTGTCCACGGGCATCGATGCCTTCTGCCACAGCGCGGAAAGTTATCTCTCCCGCAAGGCGGATCCCTTCAGCAAAGCCGCGTCGGCGGAAAGCATACGGCTCATGTACCGCCCGCTCATGAAGGTGATCGGCGGGGAAGACCTCGGCGATATGGACCGTGCGGACCTGTACGACGCATCCATTCTGGGCGGCGTCGCCATCTCCGTAACGGGTACCTGCATGCCCCACAATGTGGGCTATCTGCTGACGGAGCAATTACACCTGCCTCACGGGTTCGCCTGCGCGGTGCTGTTTGAAAGCATGTTCACCATCATCCGCGAGCGGGCGCGGGAGCAGTATGAAAGTTTCCTTACGGACACGGGACTCACGCAGGAGCAGATCCTCTCCATGGTCCGCGGCGCGGTGAAGGATGTGAGGGTGAACCTGACGGCGGAGCAGATCGAAGAGGCACTGCCGCGATGGGAAAACAACAAGTCCATAAAAAACACACCGGGCAATATCACCACGGAAGACATCCGTGCGGCACTTCGGAAATTCGTGAAATAAAGGAGAAATCATCATGGTAAGAATGCAAAAGGACTGCGCAGTCGAAAGCAAATGTATCCGCGGCGGCATCGGCGAGACCGTCATGACGAAGTTACTGAGCGGCGCCGAAGAAATGAACGGCAAGGGCAGGATGTTCAACCTTATGACCCTGCGCCCCGGCTGCACCATCGGCGAGCACACCCACGAGGGCGACAGCGAAGTGTTCTACTTCCTGAAGGGCGAAGGCGTGTATAACGATAACGGCACGAAAGTAACCGTGAAGCCCGGCGATGTGGCGCTTTGCAACAGCGGCGAACTTCACTCCCTCGCAAACAACGGGACCGAAGACCTCGTCTTCGTCGCCCTGATCCTGTATGCATAAAGCGTACCTCATGAACATCAAGGACCTCCCCGTCGGAGAGGCCCTTCTGCTTGTGCCCGCGTGGAGACGGGAAAAAGCGGAGCGCCTGCGCTTTGAGAAAGACAAAAAAAGGAGCCTCGGTGTGTGGCTCCTGCTGATGTATGCCTTGAAAAAGGAAGGGCTTTCCTGCGGGGAGATTGCCTTCGGAGAGCGGGGGAAGCCGTACTTCACGGATGAGACCCTCCCGTGCTTCTGCCTTTCCCATTCGGGTGACTATGCCCTCTGCGCCGTCGCGGACGAAGAAGTGGGCTGCGATGTACAGGAAAGTGTGAAAGCGGATGTGCGGCTCACGGAGCGGATCTGTACGGACCGGGAAAAGGAACTGCTTTGTGCAAGCGGCGATCCCGGAACCGTTCTTGCCGGCCTCTGGGCAAAAAAGGAAGCACTCATGAAACTGTCGGGCGTGGGCATGGCAGCGGACTTTGTGTCCCTCGAAACGCCCGACGATCCCTGCTTCTTCCTTGACGGCCATGCCGTTTACGCCTGCACGGAAAACGGCGGCTTCCCGCAGGAAACCGCCGTGGTGAGTTTGAATGAGGTGCTCTCGCTCCTCAAAATCTGAGGTAATTGTCGTAGTTGAGCGGCAGATTGTCCGCAAGCAGATGCCCGTCCGAGGACAGGGTCAGCATCTGCGGGACCGTGCAGGGCGTGCTCTCGTCAAAGCGGAACACCGTGAGCCCCGTGTGGGTGATGTCCATCTTGACGCAGACTTCGGGGTAGGGGATGCACAGCAGATTGGAAATGAACGCCGTGCCGAACCCGTGATGAGCAAACAGGGCGATGCGCCGTTCGGACCTGCTGTCCGCTTTTCCGAAGTTCAGATTTTTGTACTGCCCTTTTTCGTCATCCCACTCAAATCCGAGACCCGTGAGAAACGCGCGGGTCTCGTTTCTTATGCGCAGATAGCCTTCCTTGACGGTGGTTTCCGCAAAAGCCGGGAGGTCATACCATCTGTCGCCCATCTCGCGCGCTTCCCGCGTCATGAGCAGGTCGATGTAGCGCTGCTGGGCGAAAAACCAGGCCCTTCCCTCGCCGTTTTCACAGGGAAGCGCAAGCTGCGCCCACGCCTTGTTTTCGCTGGTCCACGGCAGGATGCGCAATTCCTTTTTGCACATCTCGCATGTGGGCAGGGCGGTCTTCTGCGCACGGACGAGGTCGGAGGAATACACTTCATCCACGCCGTAGCGGTAAAGGCGTCTGCCGATGGCTTCCGCCTGACGCAGTCCCAAGGGCGTCAGATCGTCCGGGCTGTAGGTGGGATCGCCGTGTCTGATATAGAAAAAGATCATTTCTTACTCCATTGCGCAGCCGGCTCTGCCGGGTCCTTCCATGCCGGAAACATAGCCCGATGAGAATGCGCGGTTGATGTCTTTGAGTTCCGTTTTTCCCTCGATGTACTCATCGTACATTTTGATGAGCCCCGGCGCGCAGCCGTCGCAGGCGCCCTCGATATTGCCGATGGCGTCCGCGACGATCTGCTCCCGCTCCTCGCGGGTGGTTTCGCAAATCAAAATCTTCATGCTTCCCAGACGGCCTTTTTGAGGCTTTCCTCATCCGCGAAGGGACCGGGCAGCACGGAAACGCCGCGGTGGTCGCCGAAACAGTCGCGGTCGAAGAGGATGGCGCTGCCGTCTGTGTTCTCGAATCTCTCGTCGGGCTCGAAGGCGTTTCCGAGGATGTCGGAATTGATCACACCGCAGGTAAAGCCCTTGAGGAGATCGAGCGCGTTGGTTTTGAACACCCACTTGCCGTTTTCTTCCGCGATGTCCACGAAGACCTTTTCCGTATCGTTCACGAGATTGCTCTTTTCGTTTTTGCAGGCTTTGGCGCCCTCGAAGTAGGCGTTGCCGTCCACCCACACGGGCAGGAAACTGTGGTGGAACTCGGCGAGTTTGCCCATGTTCGGACGCTTCTCATCAAGGTCGAAGTGCACGATCCACTCGTCGTAGGTGGGGAAAATGTCGAACACATCCGTGCCCACGATTGACTCGTTGTGACCGGTCACATCGTTCATTTCCTTGTCGGTCACGGGGAAGTGCTGCACGAAGATGTTGTTGTAGATGCGGTCGTCGCCGTGGAGGATGGTCATGAAGCCCGCGACCTCGGTGCGGTGACGGATGTGGTAGGGCGTATAGCGGGGGCCGGTGCCGCTGTTGACACCCACGAAGGAGCCCAGCGTGAAGTTGTGCACGAACGCCACGCCCTCGGTGGAGAGGCGGGCGGCGTACTTGGACAAAAGAATGTTGTTGTCGATGAGGGTGGGACCGTGTCCGACTTCGATGAAGATGTCCTGACTGCCCATGCCGCCCTCCGCCCAGGTGCAGAAATCGGGACGGTAGTTGTGGTGCATGAGGTTCTGGCTGATGCGGGTGCCCTGGGCTTCCCAGTCGCACCATACGCCCATGGTGCAGTGGTGGATGTGATTGCGGCGGATGGTCACATCGATGGCGGCGTGGATCTTGATGCCGGAGATTTCGGCACCGCCCAACTGCTGCATGTTGTTGATGTGCTCGATGTGATTGTCCTCGATGACGGAGAATACCGCGCCCATGCGGCCCACGATGCCGGTCTGCTCGCAGTGATGGATGTGGCAGCGGCGCACGATGTGGGAGCCGACCTTTTCTTTGAGCCAGCCGTGATACTGTCCGCGGCAGACGGCGTCGCGCTCCATCTGGGTAGGGCTCTTCAGGTGTTTGGTGGTGAAATAGTGGTCATTTTCGGGATCGTAGTATTTGCCCAGAGAAATGCCGCAGCACTTGCTGTTGCTGATGTCGCAGTCCTCGATGATCCAACCCTTGCTCCAATGGGGACCCACCATGCCGTCCTGGAAGGCGGCGGGAGGTGCCCAGGTGGTGGCGGCTTTTTCCACGGTGAAGCCGGAGAAGGTGATGTAGCCGATGCCGGTCCTGTCGGGGAAGAAGCAGCGGCGGCGGACATTGATCTCCACATTTTCCTTGTTGGGATCCTTGCCCTTGAAGTTCGCGTACAGCACGGTGTCTTCGCCGTCCTGCTCGGTGTACCATTTGTAGACGGAATATTCCGGCTCCCAGGAGGGCGTGTAGACCTCGCCCTTCAGGCATTCAGTGAGCGTCTCCGCCTCATACAGCATCCTGCCGTTCAGATAGACCGCGCCGGTGTGGCGGACGGCGGGAGCAAAATACCAGTCGCCGTAGACCTCGGTGGTATAGGGATTGTAGGCGCCGAACACCCCGTTGTTCACGCGGACGGTCCAGGTGTCGCCCTCATACTTCGTCCAGCCCTTTACGGGTTCCGCGCCGGAGATGACGGCTTTGAGCGGCTCAACGCTCTTGTACACGATGCGGTTTTCTTCGGTGCCCGCGAAGAGGGGATTGACATACTCGCGGTACATGCCGGGATAGACCAGCACCTCGTCGCCGGGGCGGGCAATCTGCGCGGCGTCATTGATGTGACGGAAAGGGGATTCCTTGCTGCCGTTGCCCACGGTGCGGGCGGACGCGTCGACATAGATTTTCATTTCTCGATCTCCTTTTCAAAAATCATTTGCCTACATTATACTCCCGCGCGCGTACAAGGTCAACGCGGTTTTGGATTATTTCCCTGCGTAATTAATCCAAATGTAATAAAATCGAAAACTGCGTACAACACTTTTTTGCTATGATAATGCAAAATTTTTCCAAAACAGCCTTTCGGCCAAATGAGGGGGATATATATGATCATCGGAACCACCAAGGAACTCAAAAACCACGAATACCGCGTGGGCCTCACTCCGGATAATGTCATTGCCTACAGCGCAAAAGGCCACAAGGTCTACATCGAGAAGGGCGCCGGCATCGGCGCCGGCTTCAGCGATGAGGACTACGCCGCCGCGGGCGCGACTATGCTGGACACCCCCAAGGAAGTCTATGACATTGCGGACATGATCGTCAAGGTCAAGGAGCCCGAGGAGTGCGAGTACCAGTACCTGAAGGAAGGTCAGATCCTCTACACCTACCTGCATCTGGCAGCAAATCCCGGTCTTGCAAAAGTCCTCATGGAGAAGAACATCAAGGCAGTCGCCTTTGAGACCATCCGCGACGAGGCGGGCAACCTGCCCTGCCTGCGACCCATGAGCCAGATCGCCGGCCGTCTGTCCATTCAGGAAGGCGCGAAGTATCTGGAAAAGGAATTCGGCGGACGCGGCGTTCTGTTGGGCGGCGTTCCCGGCGTGGAAAGAGGCAAGATTGTCATTATCGGCGGCGGTATCGCGGGCACCTACGCGGCAAAGGCCGCAGTCGGCATCGACGCGCAGGTCACTCTGCTGGACATTAACCCCAACCGCCTTGCCTATCTCGAGGACATCTTCGGAGCCTCCGTCACCACGCTGTACTCCACCGAAGCCAACATCCGCAAGGCGCTGTCCGAGGCGGATCTGGTCATCGGCTCCGTGCTGATCCCCGGCGCGTCCACCCCCAAACTGGTGCGCCGCGAGCATCTGAAACTCATGAAGAAGGGTGCCGTCATCGTCGATATCGCCATCGACCAGGGCGGCTGCTGCGAGAGTTCCCATGTGACCGTGCACGATGATCCCATCTTCATCGAAGAGGGCGTCGTCCACTACTGCGTAGGCAACATGCCCGGCGCTGTGCCCCATACCTCCACCGTTGCCCTCGCCAACGCCACCATCAAGTACGGTCTGGAAATCGCGCACAATGGCCTCGAGAGCGCCGTAAAGAGCGACAAAGGTCTGCTGATGGGCGTCAACATCTACGCCGGCAAGTGCGTCAACATGAATGTGGCAAAGAGCCTTAATCTTGAGTATACCGACATGCTGACTATCTGCTAATGTATTAAAAATTCGGGTCTCCGGTTGTCCGGAGACCCGTTTTCTGTTATAATATACTCATCAAGCATTCCGGGAGGGACAGATATGAAAATCACTTCCATGCGCACCTGCCACAGGACTGAGCCGATCGGCGTTTTTATGGACACACCCATATTCAGCTGGGTGACGGAGGATACCAAAGCGAAGAAGCAGGCTTCTGCCCGCGTGACCGTTTTTGAGGGGGAGAAGCTTGTATTCGACAGCGGCGATAAAACCGATATTTCTTCCCTTGCCTACAGGGCGGATATGCCCTTCAAGCCCCGCACCCGGTACGGCTGGCAGGTGAGCGTGACCGCCGATACCGGCGAAACTGCGGTAAGTCCCATGGCATACTTCGAAACCGGCATCATGGACGGGACGATCAACGGAAAATGGATCGCCGCACCCTTTGACAAGTCACAGCATTCCATTCTGGTCAAGCGCTTCACGCTTCCCTGTAAACCTGTGAAGGCCCGCGCCTATGTGATGGGACTGGGCATGTATGAGGTGAACATCAACGGCCAAAAGGCCACCGATGAGGTGCTTTTGCCGTTCTGCAACGACTACAACACATGGCTGCAGGCGGTCACCATGGATGTGACGGACTTGCTCAGCGCGGGCGAAAACAGGCTGGATGTCTGGCTGGGCAAGGGCTGGTACATGGGCCGTTTCGGCTTCGGCAAGGACCGCTGCTGCGTGTGGGGCGACCAAATGAAGCTCCTCATGGAGGTGGTCGTCGAGCTTACGGACGGAAGCATCGTTACCGTGCAAACGGATGAAAGCTGGCAGGCGGCGGTTTCGCCCATCGTCGAGAGCGGCATCTACAACGGTGAATACTACGATGCCCGTCTGGAAGGCGATGAAAATAAAGGAAATCTGCCCTTCTGTGTATCCGCTGAGGCGCCCCTCGGCAGGGTCATGGATCGCATTTCTCCGCCCCTCACCGTTTGCGATACGCTGACTGTGCCCACGCTCATTGTGACGCCCAAGGGGGAGCAGGTGCTCGATTTCGGTCAGAACGCCACAGGCTGGATCGAGTTTGACTGCGATGTGCCCGCGGGATGGAAGGTCGTTTTGTCCTGCAGCGAGATCATGCAGGACGGCTGCTTCTACCGCGAAAATCTCCGCTCCGCCGAGGCGCGGTATGAGTATACGAGCAAAGGCGTGCCCGCTCATGTGTGCCCCCGCTTCACCTTCTTCGGCTTCCGCTATGTGAAGGTGGAGGGCATCGAAAAGGTGGATCCCGCGGCGTTCACCGCCCGCGTCATACACAGTAAACTCGATGTGACCGGTCACATTGAGACCAGCAACCCCAAGGTCAATCAGCTCATCCGCAACGCCTTCTGGGGGCAGATCGGCAATTTCGTGGATGTGCCCACGGACTGCCCGCAGCGAGACGAGCGCATGGGCTGGACCGGTGATGCGCATGTGTTTGCGCCCACCGCGTCCTTCAATATGGCAACCTTCCCGTTTTATCAGAAATATCTTTACGACATGCTGGAGGAGCAGAAACAGGTATTTGGCTCCGTGCCTCATGTGATCCCCTATCTGAACCTCAGAAACAGCGTGGCCGAGGGCAAGTCCACCGAGGACAGCGGCAGCCACGGCGCCTGCGCGTGGTCGGACGCCGCCACAGGCATTTCATGGACGCTGTATACCTTCTTCGGCGACAAGGATCAGCTTGCCCGCAACTACGAGAACATGAAACTGTGGACGGAGTGGATCTACCGTCAGGACGAGCGCAACTGCGGCGGATGCCGCCTGTGGCTGTGCGGAAAGCATTTCGCCGATTGGCTCGCCCTCGATAACCCGGACAAGGATTCGCCTTACGGCGGCACCGATCCCTACTATGTGGCTTCGTTCTACTATTATTATTCTGTTGACCTTACCTGCAGGGCAGCTGAGGTGCTGGGCTATACCGAGGATATAAAGCGCTACCGGAAGCTGCGCGCCGAAATCAAGGACGCGTTCCAGAAAGAATTCTTCACGCCCACCGGACGCATCGCCGAACCCACGCAGACCGCCATGCTGCTGGCGCTTGCGCTGAACCTCGTGCCCGAAGGCAGGGAGGAGCGCATCCGCAATGACCTCAAAAAGAAGATCGAGCAGCGCAAAATGCACCTTGATACCGGCTTTGTGGGCACCTACTACCTCTGCCGTGTCCTTACCGAAAACGGCATGGGAGACATCGCCTACACGCTGCTGCTCAATGAGGACCTGCCTTCATGGCTGTATGAGGTCAACATGGGTGCCACCACGGTGTGGGAGAGATGGAACAGCGTGATGCCGGACGGACACTTGTCCAGCACCGGCATGAACAGTTTGAATCACTACGCCTACGGCTCCGTGGTCGAGTGGATGTACCGCTGCATGTGCGGTCTGAATCCCGTGGAAGAAGCGCCCGGCTTCAAGAAGGTGACCTTTGCGCCCGTGAGCGATGTGCGCTTTGATTACGCGGATGCCTCCTACGATTCCGCGGCGGGACGCTACGAGTTCGGCTGGAAGAAGGACGGGGACGGCATCCTCTACCACATCACCGTGCCCTTCGACTGCGAGGCGGAGTATGTCCCCGAAAGGGAGACCTATACCGTGAACGGAGTGAAGAAGAGCGGCAAGTGCACTTTGACCGCGGGCAAGTACGAAATCAAAGCATAAATACCCGTCATGCAGGCGGCCGGTGGGTGAGTTCCATCTGCCGGCCGCGGGGAGTTGATATGAGCCTGTTTGCAATAGGAGATCTCCATCTCCATTTTTCCTCCGAGTTGAAAGCCCCCGGGCAGCTGCGCGATTCCGTATGGAGGAACCACGAGGCGCTGTTTCAAAAGAACTGCCGTGAACTTATCCGCGCGGATGATACGCTCGTTCTGCTGGGCGACCACAGTTGGGGCAAAAACAGGGCCGAGTGCGAAAAGGATCTGGAGTACATCTGCTCGCTTCCCGGGCGGAAGATCCTGCTGCGCGGGAATCACGATATGTTCTGGGACCCGAAAAAGACCGCCGCGCTGAACCGTGAATTTGAGGGAAAACTGTTCTTTCTCCAGAATAATTACGCGGCTTACCGGGATTATGCCATCGTCGGCACAAAAGGCTACACCTTTGAGGGACCGTTCTACATGCGGGGGCGCCGCGTCATCGACTGGGACAGAGAGGAAGAGGAACACGCCCGGAAACTGGTGGAGCGGGAGACGGAGCGCCTGCGCGCCTCCTTTGAAGCCGCCGCGCAGGATGGATACCGTAAGTTCCTTATGTTCCTGCACTATCCTCCGACGAACATCATGGAGACGGACAGCGCCTTCACCGAAATGGCGGAACAGTACGGCGCGGAGCAGGTCCTCTACGCGCACTGCCACGGCGAGAGCCGTTTTCATGACAGTCTGGAGGGCAGGCACCGCGGCATCGAATACCGCTTGGTGTCCGGCGACTGCCTGAGGTGGACGCCCGCGAGGATCCTGTAACGGGATACCGGTCTGCCTTATCACAAAATAAAAACGGAGCCGTGGATTTTTCCACGGCTCCGTTTTGCTGTGTTTACCTGTAATATTGCGCCTGCGCCTCGAACATTTCGGCGTAGATGCCGTTTTCCCTGTTTACCAGTTCCTCGTGGGTGCCGAGTTCGGCGATTTTGCCTCCGCTGAACACGGCGATGCGGTCGCAGAAGCGGCAGGAGGAGAGGCGGTGGGAGATGTAGAAGGCGGTCTTGCCGCCGACGAGACTGTTGAAGCGCTTGTAGACCTCGTACTCCGCGATGGGGTCGAGCGCCGCGGTGGGCTCGTCGAGGATCACCACGGGCGCGTCCTTGTACAGGGCGCGGGCGATGGCGATCTTCTGCTTTTCGCCGCCCGAGGGCTCGATGCCGTCATCAAAGAAGTATTTGAACAGGCCCGTATCCGCGCCGTGCTCCATCTTCGCAACGGCCTCGCCGAGACCCGCCTTTTCGATGACTTCGGAGGGATCACCGTCTTCGCCGATGGTGATGTTTTCCTTCACGGTGAAGCCGACGAGCTTGAAATCCTGAAATACGGGGGCAAAGACCCGGCGGTAGGCGTCGTAATCATATTCGCGGATGTCCCGTCCGTCCATATAGACCGCGCCCTCGTCGGGATCGTACAGGCGGCACAGGAGTTTGATGAGGGT
Source organism: Clostridia bacterium (assembly GCA_045598325.1). Taxonomy (GTDB): domain Bacteria; phylum Bacillota; class Clostridia; order Christensenellales; family Aristaeellaceae; genus RUG14130. The sequence goes on from JAZLLT010000064.1 coordinate 47,273, forward strand.
GGTCTTTCCGGCGCCGTTGAGTCCCACGATGGACAGATGCTCGCCCGGTTCGACCGTCAGGTTGATCCCGTCCAGCACCTTCGTCTCTGTGCCGGGATAGGTGAAGGTGACATTTCTGAACTCGATGCGGTGGGGGAGATCGCTGACCGGCGCGTCGCCTTTGGCTGTCGTCTCGGGGCATTGCATGAAGCGGACATATTCATAGGCGTAGCCGCAGCGGCGCGCGAGGTCGGTCACTCCCGTGAATACGCCGGACAGGGAGCGGTCGAGCCCCGTTGACGCTTCCGTCAGCTGGGTCATGGTGCCGATGGAGATAAGTTTGCGGATGGCCAGTACGCCCGTATAGTACAGCGTCAAAAAGAGCTTGGCGACGATGACGACGGTGGAGAGCATTCCGCAGAGCACCTCGCAGCGTGCCTGCCACATCTGAACGCCCATGAAGTCCCTGTTCAGGCGCTTCCAGCGCTCCACCATCATGTCCCTGGCGTTGTACAGGCGAATTTCCTTTCCGTAGCGGAAGTCCGCCACGGTGAAGCCGTAGTAGCCGAACAGGCGGTTATTGTCGGAGAGCATTTCCCAACTCTTCAGATACACGCGGTTGCGGAAGATGCTGATGATGCCGTTGAACAAGGCGTTGAACGCCACCACGATGAGCAGCAGGGGCGCGCCCGCGGCGATGAGAACAACATAGCCGACCGACTGGATGAGGTCGCGCATGATGCCGAACAGGCAGTCCGTGATGCCGAAGACGCCGCCCGAATACCAGTCGATGCCGGTTTTCGCCTTTTCCAGTTGGTCGAGCGCCGCGCGGTCCTCCGTCAGCTTGAAGTCCAGATGCATGGTGTGACCGCTCAGGTCCAGACCGTGCTCGTTCTCCAGCATGTTCTGATCCTTGTGGAGGCGATTGCTGAGGAAGGAGCCGATCAGACTGAGCAGACCCTCACCCAGGATCAGAGCGGCGATCAGAAGGATGATGCGCTTCAGATCGCGCTGCCCCGCCAACTCGTCGATGAGCATGGGGGTCATGAGCACCGCCACAAAGGGCTGCACGATGTCGATGAGGTTTTTGAGCGCCAGCCGCGCAAAGAAGCCGGGATGCCTCCGGAATGTGGAACCGAGCAGAAACCGTAGTACGGCGCGGATTTTTTTGAAGGAGGATTTTTCAGACATTCTCGGTCCCTCCTTCCTCGCGGTAGTACTGCGCCTGCACGCGGAACATTCCGGCGTAGGAGCCGTCCTTCGCCATCAGTTCGTCGTGCGTGCCGTACTCGGTCAGACGGCCGTTTTCAAATACCGCGATCCTGTCGCAGAAGCGGGTGGACGCGAGGCGGTGGGAGATGTAGACGGCGGACTTCTTTCCGATGATGCTGTCGAAGCGCTCGTAGAGGGTTTTCTCCGCCAGCGCGTCCAGCGCCGCGGTGGGCTCGTCCAGCACCATGATGGGCGCGTCCTTGTACAGTGCCTTGGCAAGGGCCAGCTTCTGCGTTTCGCCGCCGGACAGCTCGATGCCGTCGCCCGCGGCGATCTTGAGCAGCTCCGTCATGATACCCTTGGGCAGGGAGGCGATTTTTTCGCCCAAACCCGCCTGTTCCGCGGCTGCCTCTGCTTTGGCGCTGTCCGTCCTGTCCGCGGGGGCCATGGAGATATTCTCGGCGATGGGGAAGGCGAACAACTCCGTATCCTGAAAGGCGGGGGAGAACAGAGTGTACCACGCGTTCAGACTGTAACTACCGATATCGGTGCCGTTCAGCGTGATGCGGCCTTGCGTGGGCTCGTAAAGCCGCAGCAGGAGTTTGATCATGGTGGTCTTGCCCGCGCCGTTCAGACCTACGACAGCCAGCTTTTCGCCGGGATGCAGGGTGAGGTTCAGGTCGGTCAGAGCATCGTGATCGCTGCCGGGATAGCGGTAGGAAACATGCTCAAAGCGGATGGTGTATTCGCCCGCGGGGACGGGCGCGGTGTTTTTGCTTTCTTCCCGGGTGAGGTCCATGAAGGAGCGGAAATCGTCGATTTCAAGAGAAGTGCGCTTGTAGTCGCCGAAGCGGTGCATGAACTCCAGCAGCGCGCCGGAGAAAGCGTGCGCCATGGCGTAGAACAAGGTGAAATCGGCAATGGACATATCCTTTTTGAGGAAGGAATAGGTGAGCACCGCGTAGATGAGCACCTCGCCCGTCATAAAGAGCAGGCGGGTCATGACGGCATGCCACAGCCAGAGATCCTCGTGGTGCGCCAGACGCTCCTCGTGTTCGTCGCAGAGCTTTTTCTGCTTGCCGGTCAGGAATTTCGCCATGTCGAACAGGCGGATGTCCTTGGCGTAGTCAAAGTCCTGCGTCACGCGGGTCATATAGTGACGGCGGCGCCAGACGGGTGCCAGCCGGTCCCAGACCTCGGCTTTGTCCTTTTTGATGATCCTGTTGTAGCAGAGGAACTGGATGACGGTCAGAATGACGAGCGCGATGATGAGCCGCGCGTCCAGAATGACCACGGCGGTCAGCGTCACGATGACGGTCACCAACTGGGTGCCCAGCGTCATGGTGAGGTGGTTCATGCCCTCGATGCCGTTGTCGTTCCCGTCCGTGGAATGGATCGCGCGCTGATGCAGGTCGAGCACCTCGGGACGCTCGAGCATGCCGTAGGGAATGCTGAGCGCGGCGGAAACGCGCTCGGTGATCAGCTTCATGCGGATGCCGAGGTGGCGCATATAGACGACATTATCGAACACGGTCACGCTGTGGAGGACCAGAGCGGCGGCGGTAAAGCCGATCATGCCCTTGAGCAGAAGCGCGTACTTCGTTTCTTCGGTAATATCACGCTCGATGAGGTCGATGATGAAACGGGTGACGAAGCCCCAGTAATAGGAGGCGACGGATTTTGCCGCCATGACGAAAAATGCCAAAAACACAACAAAGACATCGTATTGCCATGTCTTTTTGAGCACATATTTCGTATTGTTCCACAGACCGTACGCTTTATGCAGCGGGTTGTCGGTCCGTTCCTTGAAGTCGCTCATGGATCCTGTTTATTTGAACTGCAGTTCGATCCTGCCTTCCGTAAATTCTTTGATGAACAGTTCCGCCAGTTCCGGGTCGAACTGTTTTCCGCTGGCTTCCTTCAGGATGCCCAGCGCCTTTTCCACGGGATAGGGCTCTTTGTAGACGCGGCGGGAGGTCATGGCATCGAAGGAGTCCGCCACGCACAGGATGCGGGCGTACAGCGGGATATCCTGACCGGCGATGCGGCGGGGATAGCCGCTTCCGTCATAGCACTCGTGGTGACCGATGACCGCGGGGATGACATAGTCCAGCGAGGGCAGATGGCGGATGATATTGACGGAGTTTTCTACATGCTTGGTCATCTCCGCGAATTCCTGGTCGGTGAGCCGCGTCTGCTTGTTGAGGATATGCTCGGGTACGCCGATCTTGCCCACATCGTGCAGCAGCGCCGCTTCGTTGATGATCTCGATGCTGTCCGTGCCCAGACCGTACGCGTGGGCGAGGCGGGTGGCGTAGTACGCCACATTGTTGGAGTGGTTGAAGGTATAGTGGTCCTTGGCGTCGATGGCGGCGGTCAGGGCATAGATGGTGGGAGCGTAGGTGGAGTACACCTTCTGGTAATCCGCGGGTTCGTCCGCCTTGCCGGAGGTGGCGTCCTTGGTGGCGGCGTACATCCTGACACCGTTCTTGCCGGCGCGTTTCACCTGATAGACCGCCTGCTCCGCGTTGCCCAGCAGCTGCTTGGGCGTGGAGGCGGCGAAGGGGTAGACACAGATGCCGATGCTGGCCGTCATGGTCTTGCAGGAATCCAGATCGTCCGTGATGTTGCTGATGGCGGCGATCTGCTCCAGGATATGGGTCGCCAGATTCTGTGCGAAGACGGAGTTCGCCTCGGGCAGCAGCACCATGAATTCTTTTCCGCTGTAGCGTGCCACGGAGCCGTTTTCGCCCACCACGCGCAGAAGGGTGGCGGCGATCAGGCGGAGGGCGGCGTCGCCCGCGGTGTTTCCGTAAAGCTGGTTGAAGAGTTTGAAGTCGTCGATGTTCACATGGATGAGCGCCAGAGAAGTATCCCGGCAGGCGTCGAACTGTCGGTTCAGTTCCTCCATGAAATACTTGCGGTTGGTCAGTCCCGTCAGATCGTCCGTTCGGGCGTCGTGGTCCGCCTTCTCGTACAGATTCGCGTTTTTGACCGCGATGGCGGCGACGGTTTTGACGGAGGTCAGGAAGGTATCATCCGCGAAATTGAAGCGCTTGCCCTTCTCCTTGGGGGAGAGGATGAGTACGCCGATGAGCGTGCCCTTGTCGGTCAGGGGCACGAAGCAGCCCGCGTTCAGACCGGCGAGCAGCTGCTTTTCGTTTTCCCACAGGGAACGGTAGCCGTCGATGGAAGCGATCTCATGCTCCATCAGGCAGGCGTCCGTCTTTTCCAGATGCTTGAGCACGGGATTGCCCGCGGTCAGGTAGATGTCGCGGCGCTCCAGAGGATTGCTTCCGCGGGTCATGACGAATTTCTCGCCCGTCCCGTCGGGCGTCAGCACGCTCACCCAACTCACGCCTGCGCCGCGGATGATGACGGAAATGAGTTCACCCAAAATGTCGTTGACGCTCAGCATGCGGGAGACATTGTGGCTGAAATCCTCCACCAACTGCGCGCGGTTCTGTTCCTCATGCCCGAACACATTGTCGATGGTGACTTTCATGCCCGCCGTGACGCCGATGGTGCACAGGGTGTACAGCACGGATACGATCAGGATGCTCGTCTTTTGGCCCACGCCGAGGGCATGTACGAGCAGAGACTGCACGGGGTTGATGATGTATACGAATGCCAGACCCGTCGCCACGGCGGACAGCAGATAGCAGCTGCGCTGCGAGGTAAGCTGGGTCAGTTTGAACATGCGCTTGCGGTAGAGCATGAAGACCATGCAGACGGAGTTGATGATGCCGCCGATGATGTCCAGCGGGATGCCGGAGAAGACGGGCAGCATGATGAGGATATTGCCCGCGAGGATGGCGCAGCAGCCCAGCACGATGGGCAGGTAGGCGTTTTTCGTGGAGGGATCCTGCTTGACGCGCTGGCGGACCGTCAGCAGGATGTTGGCAAAAGCGAGGACCGCGCAGCCGTAGAGGATGAGAACGCCTCTGGTGTTGAAGGTGTATACGAAAGAGACCTCTCCGTCCATGAGGGCCACCGCTTCGGGGGGCGGGAGTAGGTCGGAAGTGAGGATGTTGATGAGATTGATGATGAGGACGGCGATGTAGATGGCGAAGTCCTGGATATTCGTTTTTTCATCCGCGTACCTGTGCAGGAAGTTGATGATGGCGCAAGGAACCAGACACAGCCCCAGCAGGGACGCGTCATACCAGACCTTGATGCCGGGCCACAGCCGGATGCGCATGAAGAGGGAGCCCGCTGCCCACAGAGTGAGCATGTAAAGCACCATTCTGAAGGAGCGCAGAACGCGGTTGCCGCCGGCATGCGTGAATGTGATCAGCAGAAAGACATAGCAAAGCAATGCTATGCTCGACACAAAGGTAAAACTGCCGCTCATTCGTAGTCCTCCGCCTTGACCGAAAGAGAGTCGAAGTACGCATCGCTCTGCAGACTGCGCAGGAAGCGGATCTCCTCCGCGGGCGCGTTGATGCGGGTGATGCGGTGACCCTTCTTATCGGCATAGTTGCCGAAAGTGCCGTTGGACAGCACGCTGACCTGCAGGGGATCCATGCCCAGCAGGCGCTTTAAGTCGTTGTAGTCGCTGTCCATGTATTTGAAGTAGATGCCGATGTGCTCCACGAGGATCTTCTGCGTGAGGGCGAAATTGACCGCGTGCCCTTCCTGCATCTCGAGGTAGATATGCAGGAACGGATGCCCTTTCTCATCGAATTCCTTGGCGGCGCACCAGTCGCCGATGGGCAGGTGGGAAATCTCGATGACACTCCCGATGGAATCCTCGGTGATGCGGGTGAAGCCGGCGATGTCGATGACCCACGGCACCCGGTCCACATAGCGGAAACGGGGGATGTGGATGTCGTCTTCGGCGCTGGACAGACCCACGCACAGGTACACATCTCCGGTGCGGTAGCGGGCAAAGGCGCCGCCTTTGAGTACGGAGATGATGAGTTCGTATTTTTCGCCCGGGCGCACCTCGCTGATGAGGCAGGTGGCGTGGGGCGCGTTTTCGTCGTTGTGAAGCGCGATGCTCTGGGAAATGGGCAGGAACTCGTAGAAGCAGGCGTCCGGGAAGAAGTAGATGTCCTCGCGGCTCCAGGTCTCGCAGCCGATGAGGGTCGGCTCGGTGCCGGCAAACAGTTCCATGGGACGGATGCCCCACATCTGCTCCAGTTCGTCCTTGTAGCAGGCGTTGTCCGTGCCCGCGCAGACGAGGGCGGTCAGTTTGAACAGATCCTTCGGCAGTACGCCGCGGTTCTGCATACGGGCGCGCAGTTTTGCCCGGAGGATGCGGAAGATCATGGCAGGGCAAAGGCTCGTGTGCCCGCCGCCTCCGCCGGAGGAGCTGCCGTTCAGCATGTCGATCAAGAAATTGCTGATGACATACGCCACGCTGCCCATGGAGAAGAAGTAGTCCACACCCTTTTTGAGGGACAGTTTGATGCCTTCCTTGCTCTGCTGGGAGAAGGACATCGTCTTTGCTTCCTCGCGGGAGGGCATGAGTTCAAAACCGGTTTTCTGCTCGAGCACCAATCCCATGAGTCCCGTGGGGTAGGGCAGGGGCGCGAAACCGCTCATGACCTTCTTACCCAGACGGAACTTGTACTTTCCGTAGGAGCCGAACAGGATCAGGCAGGCGGCGGTGTTGGAACGGTAGGTGTCCAGCATCGCCTGGGTATAGGGCGCCACTTTGAGGGGGCGGATGCCGCCTTCCCAGGTGGTCTTGATCCAGATGGCGGGCGGCGCGGGGAGCATATCTTCCCGCTGCTCCAGCAGGATCTCCGCGTAGTCCTCGTAGTTGGTAAGCGGCACCGCTTCGCGGAACTCCGCCACGGTCTTCGGCTTTTTGCCGTTTAAGAATTTCTGCCCCAGACCGCAGTTGCTCCACAGGTCGATCTGCTCCAGCATGAGCCGGTTCTGGATCTCCATATAGCCGTCCGTGTCAAAATCGAGAAAGCCCAGATAGGTTTTCCACACGGTGGCGCAGTCGGCCATGCGAAGTTCTTCATCAACCTTCATCGATCGTTCCTCTTCCGTCCGAATAGTGCGCCGGCCTTCTTGAGATCCGGCAAAAGAAAACGGGAATGATGTTTATATTCCTCATAACCCGGAAGGGTCTTGGGGAAAGTCCATTTGTCCTGCAGGAGGGCGTACAGAATGTCACCGAGCCCCACCGCCAGAGCGGTTACAGTCAGTTCCTTCGAGGGACACGCCGCAACCAGAAACAATAGCGCGATGACCAGGAATGTAACGCCCGGATGGCGGCAGAGAGAATACACGCCGCCGGTATAGACTTTCTTTTCGCCCTTCAGCTCCGTCCCGTCAAAGGGGATGGCGAAAAAGATGGCGTACACGGTCAAAAGCAGGAATAGCGCGCAGGGGAGAAGAAACAGGCTTTTCAGGGCGGTCAGCGCCCCGATGCCGCGGATGAAGGCGCTGATAAGCGCCCAGATCCACAGGACGGTGCCTGCCCAGAACAGATTTCTCCATACGAAGTTTTTTCTGCCCCAGACGGTGCCCGCGTCATACAGCGCGAACAGAATGAGGCCCCAAATCGCCAGGGCGGTATTCATGTATACAACACTCCATAATAATGTTCTTATATTGTACCACAAGAATACAAATTTTTCAACTTGTAACCGAAGAAAATTTCCAAAAGTAACTCGAAAAGTAACCGCAAAAATACCGGACCCCGTCGGGGCCCGGTAAAATGGGTTACAGTTGCGAGCGGATGATCTTGCCCGAGATGGTCTTGGGCAGTTCGTCGCGGAACACCACGATCCTCGGATACTTGTATGGGGCCGTGCGGCTCTTGACATAATTCTGGATCTCTTTTTTGAGTTCCTCGGTGGGCTCGGTGCCTTTGGTAAGGACTATGGAGGCTTTCACTACCTGACCGCGGATCTCGTCCGGGGCGGCGGAAACGCCGCATTCCAGCACATAGGGCAGTTCCATGATGACGCTCTCGATCTCGAACGGCCCGATGCGGTAGCCGGAACTCTTGATGAGATCGTCCACGCGGCCCACATACCAGAAGTAACCGTCTTCGTCCCGCCACGCGGTGTCGCCCGTATGGAACAGTCCGTCCGAAACATCCAGTTCGGGCATCTGTTTTTCGTTGTTGTAGTAGCCCAGCGTGAGACCGCAGGGGCGCTTGCCGTCTTTGATGTGCAGCACGATCTCGCCGGTCTCACCCTGCTTGACGGGGTTGCCGTCGTGGTCCACGATGTCCACATCGAAGCCGGGCACGGGCTTGCCCATGGAGCCGACCTTCGGGCGCATGCCCGCGAGGTTGCCGATGATGAGGGTGGTCTCGGTCTGTCCGAAACCTTCCATGAGGGAGATGCCCGTGGCTTCCTTGAAGCGGTGGAACACCTCGGGGTTCAGTGCCTCGCCCGCGATGGTGGCGTGCTTGATGGAGGAGAGGTCGTATTTGTTGAGGTCTTCCTTGATGAGGAAGCGGTACATGGTGGGCGGCGCGCAGAAAGTGCTGATGTTGTATTTGGCAAACATCGGCAGGATGTCCGCGGCGTTGAAGCGGTCGAAGTCATACACGAAGGTGGCGGCCTCGCTCATCCACTGGCCGTAGAGTTTGCCCCAGAGCGCCTTGCCCCAGCCGGTATCGGAGATGGTGAAGTGGGGACCGTTGGGGTCCACGCAGTGCCAGTATTTGCCGGTGCAGAAGTGACCGAGGGGATATTTGCAGGAGTGGGTCGCGATCTTGGGGTAGCCCGTGGTGCCGCTGGTGAACAGCATGAGCATGGGATCGTCGCCCTTGATGGAGTCCTCCGTGCGCTCGAACACGCTGGAGAAGCGGATGTACTCTTTGTCGAAATCGCGCCAGCCGTCCCGCTCGCCCTCGACGATGAGCTTGTGCTTGAGGCCGGGGCACTGCGCCGCGGCAAGATCCACCTGCTCGGCGACGCCGCCCGTTCCGGTACACACGATGGCGGAAACACCTGCGGCGGTAAAGCGGTAGGTGAAGTCGTGCTCCACCAACTGGTTGGTGGCGGGGATGGCGATGGCACCCAGTTTGCAAAGACCCATCATGCACAGCCAGAACTCGTAGTGGCGGCGGAGCACCAGCATCACGCGGTCGCCCTTCTTGATGCCGAGGGAGGAGAAGTAGTTGGCGACGCGGTTACTGCCCTTGCTGATCTCCTTGAAGGTGAATCGGGTCTCCACCTTATCGCGGCTCACATGGAGCATGGCGAGTTTGTCGGGCTTGGCTTTGGCAAGACCGTCCACGATGTCGAAAGCGAAATTGAACTTGTCCGCGTTCTTGAAGGAAATGTCTTTGACCAGTCCGTGCTCGTCTTCGGCGACATCCACGAAGGAATCGTAGATGAGTTTTTCGGTGCTCTTGGCGGCGACGATGGTATCGCTGATCTCGTCCTCCGCCTTTTCTTCGCCGGGCAGGACCACGGCGCAGAACAGACAGTCCGCGCCGTCTACGGCGATCATGCCGTGAGGCGTGGAGGAATCGTAGTAGATGCTGTCGCCTTCGTGCAGGATCTCGCTGTGCTCGCCGACCTGCACCTTGAGGGCGCCCTGAATGACCAGGTCGAATTCCTGACCGCTGTGCTTGGTGGTGTGGATGGGACGGTTCTGCTGCTCGGGCAGATATTCATACCGCACGAAATACGGCTCGGCGATCTTGTTTTTGAACAGGGGCGCCAGAGAGCGGATCTCGATGCCCTGCTCGCGGGCGGTGAGCCTGCCCTGTCCCTTGCGGGTCACGGTGTAGCCGGTCAGGTGGGTGCTTTTGCCCTCCATGATCTCCGTGATATCCACATTGAATTCCCGGGCGCAGTTGTGGATGAAGGTGAACGGCAGGTCCGCCAGACCCTCTTCATAGGTGCGGTACAGTTCCTCCGTCAGCCCGGTGCGCGCCGCCATCTCCTCCATGGAGAAGCCGGAGATCTCTCTCAGTTCCCGAATTCGGGAGGCCACCTCGTACAGTTTATCCGACGCGGAATATCCGTTTTGCATGTGACCAACCTCCCTTTCTCATAATAAAAACGCCCCGGGATATCCAATATCCTGAGGCGGAATAACCATTCCGTGGTACCACTCAAGTTGCGCTTTCGCGCCGCTTTGCGGGCTCTGTCAAGCCCCGCGCCTTTAACGCTGCGCCTGCGGAAACGGCTGAATCGGTTCACCGTTCCGGTTCGGAAGTGATGGGCAATAACGCTTCGTTGCGCCGGCTTTCACCATACCCGGCTCGCTTTGGCAAGTTCCCGTCCGCCGTCTTCGTCATGACCGTTGTGCGAATGATACCACCAAAGGCGCGATTTGTCAACCGAAATAAACGGAATTTAATGTACTTCGCAGGGATAAATTTACCTGTTTCGTTATAATAGGAACAAACAGAGGTGAAAACGATGTATCTGTATCTGATCCGCCACGGTGAAAGCGTGGCAAACGCCGAAAATGCCCACGCGGGCTGGGCGCCCTACGACCTGACCGAGTTGGGCAGGCAGCAGGCGGCGCGCACCCGTGAACTGCTGGGGGACATCCCTTTTTCGACCCTCTATGTCAGCGATGTCAAGCGCGCCCAGCAGACCGCGAACATCATTTTCGGCGACATGCCCCGCACCTATATCACGGATTCCCGCGAGATGAACAACACCACCATGCGCGGGCTCCACTGGGACGAGATGTACGAAAAATTCGGCGAGGAATATGCCGAGTGCCACGCGAAATTCGATTACGGCCCTCTGCATATCGACTGCGAGGGGAGTGCCCATTTCCTGCGCCGCGCGAAGGATTTTCTGGACAGCGTCGCCACCAATGACGATGTCCGCACCGCGGTGGTCTGCCACGCCGGCTTCATCCGCGCCTGCGCCGCCAATGTGCTGGGCCTCACCACCCACAATCCGCCGCTCACCTGCCGCAACGCCTCCGTGTCCGTATTGAGTTATCATAACGATCGGTGGCGCCTTGTCCTCTGGGACGAGACCGACGCGCTGCCGTAAGCGCGCATCGTGCGGGTTTCCGATAGATGAGGACGGTCCTCAGGGGACCGTCTTTTTGTGTTGCCGTCACGGTCTGTCCACTTTCCGGTTGCCATCAACGGAACTTTCTGCTATAATAATACCAAATCGCTTTGGGAGAAAATTATGCAGATCGAAAACAACATCCTGCGCCATTATCTGCGAGATGCCTACTTCATCACGGGAACGGCTTACGCCGGGAAATCCACCTCCGTGCATCTGCTGGCGGAACGGTTCGGCATGGTGGAGTGCGGTGAAAATTTCACCAAACCGGTGACCGACATTGTCGCCGACGAAAAATGGCAGCCCAATCTCAACTATTTTAAGCGGATGAAGGACTGGAAGGAGTTCGTGACCCGTACGCCCGAGGAGTACGCAGGTTGGATCTTCGGGAACATGGAGGAGATCGTGGGCTTTGAAATCGCGGAGATCATCTCGCGTTCGCAGGGCAGAAAGGTCATTGTGGACACGAACCTGCCGCTTCATGTGCTTCATGAGATCTCCGATTACGATCATGTGGCGGTGATGGTCTGCCCGCAGAGCATGAGTGTGGACCGCTTTTTCGACCGTTCCGACCCCGAAAAGCAATTCCTGCTTTCCGTAATCGACAGCTGCGAAAACCGCGATGAAGTCATGGAAAATTACCGCCGGATACTGGAAAGAATCAACAGCAAAGAGAATTACGATGAATTGGTCGGCAGCGGCTTTTTCACCCTCGTCCGCGAAAACGACGGGCGCGACACGCGGGAAGAAGTGCTGATGAAACTGGCGGAGCATTTCAAACTGATATGAGAAAAAATGTCCTGATCATCAACTGTTCTCCCGTGCGGACCGGCGCCACTGCGGAGATCGTCCGCACGGCGGGCGAAGCGCTGAAGGACGCGGGAGAGGTCAAAGAAATATGCATCGATGACTACCGCATCGGTTTCTGCAAAGGCTGCCGCGTCTGTCATACCACGGCGGAGTGCGTCCAAAAGGATGACCACGCCGCGCTGATGGACGAGTTCGCCCGTGCGGATGTCATCCTGTGCGTATCGCCTTCCTATTGGGCGGACATCCCCGGTGAGTTCAAGGTCTTCATCGACCGCTGCACGCCTTGGTGCAACACCCACGAGCCCCACGCGAAACTGCCCGCGGGCAAAAAGGGCTATGTCATTTCTCTGCGCACGGGTCCGGGCATCGCAGAGGCGGAGAAGGTGGCGGGCAGTATCGAACATTTCTACGGGCATCTGGAAATCAAAAACGGCGGGAAACTCTGTCTGACGAAGGTGGAAAACAAAGAGGATGCGATCGCGCGTAAGACGGAGATCACCGCGTTCTGCCGCAGTATAGCGGAGGAATTATGAGCGGATACATCATGGACCTACGCAAGATCGTGGGTCACCGCACCCTCATCCAGTGCGCGGCGAGCATCATCATTCTGGATGACAAAAACCGCGTGCTGCTGGGCAGACGCACCGACAACCGGCTGTGGGGCTATTCGGGCGGTTCGATGGAAATCGACGAGAAAGTCGAGGACTGCGCGAAGCGGGAACTCATGGAAGAAATGGGTCTCATCGCGGATGAAATCGAGTTTTTTATGGTCAATTCAGGTCCCGAAGTCCACTATGTCTATCCCAACGGAGACGAGGTCTCCAATATCGAAATCATCTACCTGTGCCGCAAATGGCATGGGGAACCTGTCCCGCAGCCCGAGGAAGTGGAAGAACTGCGCTTTTTTGCGGCAAATGAGATCGACCTCACCATGATCTCGCCGCCCATCCGTCCCGTGATGAAGCGGCTGCTCATGATGCTTCGGTGAGTATGCGTATATAGAAGCGGAAAAGGGAAATCACATGAATAAAGCCAAACTAACAAAACGCGTACTCCTTGCTCTGCTGTTGCTCATCCTGGTTGGTATCCTGTTTCCGAAAAAATTAGAAGCAGACGACGGCGGCACGGTTTATTACGATGCCCTGGCGTATGATGTGGTGAAATATCATGGCATGCGCTATCCTGTCACGGGTTATTGGGAGGGCACAACGGTCAATGTGCTGGGGCTCGAAGTCTGCAATGACATGGCGGAAAAGACTTCCGTGTTCGGCGACACCGATGCCATCGTGAGCGTGTCCTTCACCACGGAGACCGGGCGCGGACCGTTCACGGCAGTAAATGAGGATCTGGATGAAATCAGGCAGTGGCTCGCCTCGTTCCGCTGGCTCATGCCCGTCGAGGATGATGAACCCCTGCTGCCGGGTCTCGATTTCTTTGAAATCACCGTTGAATACGAGGGCGGCGGGACTTATACGGCGCCTTTGGGCATCGGAACACTGTTGTCGGCGCGGTACTATATCTGGGGCGGTCCGGTCCCGGACGCCTTTTACAGAACACTCGGAATCACTTCGGAGGAATAAATGGAAACGATCGTAGCAAAATTCGGCGGTACATCTCTGGCGGACGCGGAGCAGTTTTTGAAGGTAAAGGACATCGTTCTGTCTGATCCGCGGCGCAGGTTCGTCGTGGCGTCCGCGCCCGGAAAGCGCTTTGAGGGCGATGTCAAGGTGACAGACCTTCTGCTCTCCGCCTATCAAAAAGCGGCGGCGGGGGAGGACTTTTCTTCTGCCCTCACCGAAATCGGCGACCGCTTCGCGGGCATCGCGAAGGGGCTCGGCATCGACTTCCCCGTGGACGCGGAGATGGAGACGCTTAAAGAAAATCTCACCACCCATCCCGACCGGGATTACGCGGCGAGCAGGGGAGAGTACCTTTCCTCCCGCATCCTCGCGCAGGTGCTGGGCTACACCTTCGTGGACCCGGCGTGGTGTGTGTCCTTTGACGAGGACGGAAAACCCAATCTGAAACTCACGCTCCGCACCCTGAAAGCGGCGCTCCTGCCCCTTAACAACGCGGTGGTTGCGGGCTTTTACGGCGCGGACGGCAATGACAGGATCCACACCTTCTCCCGCGGCGGCTCCGATGTGACGGGGTCTCTGGTGGCGCTGGCGGCGCAGGCGGACCTGTATGAAAACTGGACGGATGTGAGCGGTCTGCTGGCGGCGGATCCGCGCATCATCGGCGGCGCGCGGAGCGTGCAGTATCTGACCTACCGCGAACTGCGCACCCTCTCCTACATGGGCGCTTCGGTGCTGCATACGGACGCGGTGCTCCCCGCGGCGGACGCGGGCATCCCCATCAACATCCGCAACACCAACCGCCCCGAAGACGCGGGCACGGTCATCGTGCGCGAGATCCCCAAAGAGGTGAAGCGCAGCCCCATCACGGGCGTTGCGGGCCGCAAGGGCATGAGCGTACTGCAGGTGGAAAAGGTGATGGTCTCCGACGGCGCGGGCTTCACCGCCGTCATGCTGGATATGCTGAAACAGCGCGGCATCCCCTTTGAACAGTGTCTGACCGGCATCGACACCATCACGCTGGTCATCAAGTCCAAGGTGCTGTCGGCGTGCAAGGAGGACCTGCTTTCCGAGATCCGCCGCGTGCTTAATCCCGACTACATCGGTATACAGGAGAACCTGTCCATGATCGCGGTCATCGGCGAAAAGGACACGGAAGCCGTGAGCGCCAAGACCCACATCCTGCAGGCGCTGTCGGCGGAGGGCATCGAAATCAACACGGTCAATCAGGGCGCGGGCAAGCTGAACCTGCTCATCGGCGTCCCCGAGGACTGCTACGAGACCGCCATCAAGACGATTTACAGGACGCTGGAAGTCTGCTGAAACCGTCCATGAATCATGAAAATGAAGATTTTGTTTGTATGCCACGGCAACATCTGCCGCAGCCCCATGGCGGAATTCGTGATGAAGAAACTGGCGTGTGAAGCGGGGCTTCCGGATGCGTATCACATCGAATCCGCCGCCACCACCTATGAGGAGATCGGCAATCCCGTCTATCCGCCCGCCGTACGGGAACTGAGGAAGCACGGCATTTCCTGTGAAGGAAAGACCGCGCGGCGCATGGTAAAGGAGGACTATGAAAAGTTCGACCTGATCATCGGCATGGATCAGGAGAACCTCCGCGACATGCTGTCTTTCTTCGGCGGCGATCCTATGCACAAAATCAGCCTCCTGCTCCACCACGCGGGGGAAGCCCGCTCCGTCGCCGACCCGTGGTACACGGGCAACTTCACCGCGACCTGGAACGATGTGGTCGAGGGCTGTACGGCGCTGCTTGAAAAGACAAAACCCCGGAAGGAATGACCTATGGAAAACCGTTTTGTTTCCTTTTATGAACACCGCGATGAAAGCGGTGTCGGCAATCTTGAAAAGATCCGCGAAAACCAGAAAATCATCCGCCGCGTGGCCGGCACGGACAAAAGCCGCTCTTTTGAGGCGGCTCAGGGGAGCCCGTTCTGTGACGGGCGGGTCTATGAGAACGGGAAACTCATCGGATTCGGCATCCATATCTTCAACGAGGATGTCTATCCGCTGCAGAGCTTTGAAATCTATCTGCGCTCCTGCGGCCTTACGGGAGAACTGGACCTGTCGGACTGCCGGGACCTCGTGTTTGTGGATCTGTATCACAACAAAATCGAAAAAATCGGCACGCAGAACCTGCCGTCCCTGCGGATCTTCGGCGTGCAGGACAACGCCCTGACGGAACTGGATGTTTCCGGGATGCCCGCCTGTCAGGGTATCGACGCAGGTATGAACAGACTTTGCCGGATCGATGTGTCGCATAACCCCGAACTCGTAGAACTGTATGTAAACGGCAACACGCTTACGGAAATCGACCTCACTCATAATCCCAAACTCAAGTACTTCTACTGCCACGAAAATCCCATGACCCGCCTTGACACGAGAGCCAATCCGCTTTTGCGCCATTTGAATGCGACATACAATCCCTTGAAGGAGATCTTTTCGCTCGCCCCGCAGCGGGAAGAACCGCTGCCCCTTACGCTGAAGGCGGGAGAAGGCGGATATGTCGGGCTTAAATTCAATCCCGTCTACAATGCCCAATGGAAGGAAACGGGTCAGTGGCAGCAGACCTATTTCGCCTATCCGCGCGGAGGCTGCGCCTTTGCGGGCTGGGTGGATGAACGGGGCAATACCGTCAGCAGGGAAGAAGTCTGGGTGGACCGCTACGGCGAAAGCCGCGTCCTCACGGCTGTTTTTGAATCGGATGTAAACTGAATGTTAACCTGCAAAATTCCTTAGCCATTCCATCCGGTGCTTCGTATATTATGGCGTAACAAAAGTCCGGCAAGACCGGACAGAAAAAAAGAAACACATTACGGAGGAAAAACACTATGAAGAAAATCGTCTCTATCGTTCTCATGCTCGCACTGCTTCTGACCGCTGCTTTCGCCGAGGCTCCCAAGATGGCCGGCGGCTGGCAGATCGGCGAAAGCGCCAACCGTGAAGTCATGGAAGCTTATGAGAAGGCCTTTGAGGGCTTCGCCGGTGCTTCTTATGAGCCCAAGATGCTCGTTGCCACTCAACCGGTTGCCGGCACCAACTACTGCTTCCTTGCAAAGAAGACCCTCGTAACCGCGGAACCCACTTTCGGCTGGGCGCTGGTTTACATCAACATCGACCTCGAAGGCAATGCCTCCCTGCTCCGCATCCAGGATCTGGACACCGACGCGTTGGGTCTGGCGGGCGGCTGGAACATTCCCGAAGAGGAAGATGCTTTCGATGATGTCCGCGATCTGCTCTGGAACGCTATGAACGACGGCAAGGAAGGCTACGACATCTACGAGGTCATGGGTTCTCAGGTCGTCGCGGGCATGAACTACAAGATGTTCTGCGCCAAGACCAATGAAAACGGCTACCTGAACGAGTGGGCCATTGTGACCGTGTATGTCGATCTGGCAGGCAATGCTGCCGTGACCGATGTGCAGAGCGTTGAAATCAGCGCGTTCGAAATCGCCGAATAAACAAAAACACAAAAATCGCCCCGCGCAGGAAAGCGCGGGGATTTCGTGTACAGGGGGAAGAACATGGACATTCGCGGAATCATCGTGCATCCCGAGGATCTGACCACCGGCTGGCTTGACCGCATGGCGGACGCGCATCTCAACACGCTGGGACTCCATCCCGTGGGCGGCAGGCGCGCGCCGCTCACTTTGCAGGCGGCCATCGACGCGTTCGCTGCGCCGGAATCCGTTTTTCTGCGTGAGGAAGCCAAAAAGCGGGGCATCACCGTGCAGTACGAAGCCCACGCCCTCGGCTGGCTCATGCCGAAAGAGGAATTTTCCGCCCATCCCGGCTGGTTCCGCATGAATGAAAACGGCGAAAGGACGAATGACTTCAACTGCTGCCCGTCGAGCCCCGAGGCGCTCGATTTCCTCGCGGAGCGCACCTATACCCTCGCCAAACTCCTCGACACGGGCACGGACCGCTACTTCTTCTGGCCTGACGACATCGCGGGCGGCGGCTGCTCCTGTCCGAAATGCAGAGGCCTTTCTGCGGGCGATCAGCAGCTGCGGCTGGTCAACGCCATGCTGAAGGGACTCAAAAAGTACCGTCCCACGGCACGCCTCAGTTATCTCGCCTATCACGATTCTCTCATGGTGCCCGCCGAAACCCTGCCGGAGGACGGCGTGACGCTGGAATACGCGCCCTTCAACCGGGATCCCCACGCGCCCATGAGTGACAAGACCAACGAAAAAAACGCGAAAGAAACCGCCTGCCTCCCCGCGCTTCTTAAGTTTTTCGGAAAGAAGCATTCCCGCGTCCTTGAATACTGGACGGACAATTCCATGTATTCAAACTGGACGAAACCGCCCAAGCCATTCAAACTGGATGAAGCGGTCATGGAACAGGACGCGGCGTATTACAAAGAACTGGGCTTTGAGGAGATCACCGCTTTCGGCTGCTATCTGGGACCCGATTACGATGAACTGTACGGGGAAGTGAGTTTGAAAAAGTACGGCGAGATCCTCGAAAAGGCATAGAAAAAGAGGGATGCCGCCAGCAGAAACGGCATCCGCGCTTTTTGCGGCAGCACTCAAGCGCTCGCCAAGCGCCGCCTCCCGCGCTTTGAGATCCGCTTCCTCATCTCTTGTCAGCTGCAGCGCGGAAAGCACCGCGTCGGTCTGCTCGGTCTTGAG
>JAZLLT010000065.1:0-90714 GCA_045598325.1 Clostridia bacterium
ATAGGTACCTCCCGTCAAAAGTCCGTATCCGATGAGCGCGACGCCGCAGGCGTTATCGCCGCTCAGTTCGGGCTTTCCGAAATGCAGTTTGATATTTGAATCGAGTTTCTTTACCCTCGCGGGCAGAAGTTCGCGCAGAAGGCGGGAGCTTGCCACACCGCCTGCCAGCAATACCTGCTTTACTTTTGCTTCGCGCGCCGCATTTACGACAAGATGCGCAATGGAGCGGCTCAAAAAGTTATAGACTTCCATCGCCGTATTTTCGCATGTTTCGCCGCTTTCAAGCAGTTGCTTCACCTTGTTTTCCGCGCCGGAGAAGGAAACGGTCAGTTTGTCCTTTGATACGGGGATGAGGCTTCTGCTCTCCCCTTTGACCGCCAGTTTTTCCAGTTCCGGTCCGCAGGGAAAATGCAGTCCCATGAGCACCCCTGTCCTGTCCACCAGTTGCCCGGCGTTCAGGTCCGATGTGCCGCCGATTTCGGTTATGGCAAGGTTTTCATCCGTGAGCACCGTCTGGGTCGTGCCGCCAGAAAGGTGGAGCGCCACGAATCTCCCGGTTGGTACGCCCGAATCCACAAGAGCGGCACGGATATGTCCCTGTTGATGGGAAGTTTTGAAAAGCGGCACGCGCAGGCTCGCGGCGATGCTTTGCGCGAACGCCTCGCCTGTGGCGAATACCGGCATGTAGGAGTCTTCCCTATCGCGGGGACGGCTCGACACACACACGGCTTTGATGATCGCGTCCGGCGCCTCGTCAAGCAGTTTGGCAAGCAGCGCGGGGAGCGCTTTCACATGCTGGAATACACCGTCCGCCTGACGCAATCCTCTCTCTCCATCGGGCACGGAGAGCAGTTTCCTCTCCGAAAACACAATACGCCCGCTGCTCGCGAGAGCGACGGACGTGGTGTAGCAACTGGTGTCAATGCCAAGCACACAATCAGGCATTGCGCACACTCCTGCCGAGATTACCGAGGACACCGTTGACGAAGGAACCTGCTTTGTCGTCGGAGAACTGTTTTGCCAGTTCCACCGCTTCGTTGACGATGACGCCGGTAGGCGTGTCGGTATAAATCAGTTCGTAGGCGCCGACCAGCAGGATGGCATGGTCGACTCTGGAAATGCGCTCGAGAGTCCAGCCGGGATTCAAACGGGCGGCGATTTTGCCGTCCAGATCCTCTTTGTAACTTTTGACGCCTTCGAATACTTCGTTCATGAAGCCGGTTTCATTTTCCGCAGGATCGATTTCGAGAAGACCGATGACGGTATCATCGCCACCATCGCCGCCCATTTCCCACTCATACACCAGTTTCATCGCGCATGCACGCGCTTTGGTCCGTTCCATAAGATATGCTCCTTATTCCGCCGTTTTTTCGTTCTCGGGCAGCGCTTCGGTCTCGCCCGCGCCGCTCTCCGAACTTTCCAGCATGTATTTACGGTATTCCAGTTCCGCCGCTTCTTTATCTTCCTTGGAGAAGGACAGCCCGGTCACATGGACATCCACATTTTTGACCGTCATGCCGGTCATGGTCTCGATGGTCTTTTTCACATTCTCCTGAATGTTGGCGCATACTTCGTGTACGGAATAGCCGTATTCGATGACGCAGCTGATCTGCACGGAAACAACGCCTTCCGCTACTTCGATCTTGATGCCGCGGGTCAGGTTCTTTACATTGGTGGGCTTGCGGCTCACTTTATCGTTGATGAGGCCGGCAAACCGCACGGAATTGGCCAGACCTTCCACTTCGCTCACGGCAAGACCCGCGATGGTGGAGAGCACATCGGGCGCGAAATACACTTCGCTGTTGCCGCTGGTACTGATTTTGATTTCTTTGTTCGCATTCTCAGACATAGTACACCTCCGAAAACAGTTCTATTATAACAGATATCTTCCGAAAACGCAAATGTTCCGAGGGCATATGCCGCGGTATTTACGCAATTTTTCCACAAAAAATCCCCGCGCCTTGCGGCACGGGGACCTTGACTTGCTTAATTACTTGCCCTCTCTTGCATTCTTCCAGTCGCGGATGCCCAGCGCAATGTGCAGAGCACCGACGATGAGGATGACTGCGTAGAAGATCATGTGGCTCGTGAAGTGGTCGCCCATCTTGATGAAGGGGCTCACAGCGTAGCCGATGATGCCGATGATACCCGCGAGGGTGGGGCAAATGCCGGCCGCGAAGTTGTCGCGCTTCAGGATACCGATGACCAGACCGAGAACGCCCAGCAGACCCAGGATGATGGGCAGGAGCACGACATCATTGATGTAGTAGTCCTTGATGTTGTAAGCGGCTTCGGCGGTGAACTCATCGGCGTTGTAGGGGAAGCCCACATAGCCCAGCAGGGAGATGGTCTTCTCGGAGTCATAGCCGACGGAAGTGGCGAAGTTGTTGGACTTGGTTTCGCCGTTGGCGAAGGTAAAGGTCGCAACGCCCTTCTTGTCCAGTTTCACGGTGCAGGGGGAGGCCATCAGGGTATCTTCCTTGATGCCCATATCGGTGGCATTGAAATCCTCGCCGAGATCCTTCACGGCGATGCGCTTTACCTTGGCAGCCTCGAACTCGAACGCGGCTTCTTCTTCATCTTCGGCCTTGTAGGGGGCAAAACTCTTCACGACAGAATCAAGAGCCTTCTTTGCCTTGTCGGAGGTCTGCTTCTTGGCGCCGGCCTTGTAGGCGGCATCGGTAGCCTTTTGGGCGGCCTTGGCTGCAACTGCTGCTTCGGCGGAAGCGGCCTTCATGTCATTCAGTTTGCCGATGATCTTGGTATCGCGCTCGGCGTCGCTCATCTTGCCGGCGATAACTTCCTTCACCTTTTCGGCGGAGGTGATGATCTCATCGGCAGTCAGTTCGGTTTCGTTGGCGGCGAAGAATTCTTCGTAGTCTTCGGCGGTCTTTTCAAGTTTGTCGTAGAAGTTGTTCAGAGCCTTCTTTCCGGTCTCCACGGCGAACTTCTCGGGATACTTCTCGGACAGCCAGGTTTTGAAAGCGTCCAGTTTCGCCTCGGCAAAACCGATCTTCGCTTCTTCGTGATAGGCTTCGAGGAGGGCGTCGTTGTAGGCGGTGGTGGTCTCGGTCACCCAGGCGAAAGAGGCATCCTGTGCATAGGCGGCGGAAGCGGCGGCGTACGCATCGTTGACTGCCTTCTCGGCGTTGACCAGTTCGGCGGTGGCGGTGTCGAAGTACTTGGCGGCTTCATCGGCCTTCTTCTTGGCGGAAGTCAAAGCCTTCTCCATGTCAGCCAGTTTGGTCTGGTCCTCGGTGGGCTCGGTGGCGGGCTCGCCTTCGGCGGGAGCAACATAAGGAGTCACGCCTTTTGCAAACTCATTGTAAACGGCTTCGAACTTGGCATACACATCGGCAGCCTCGGCCTTGTAGCTTTCGCACAGTTCGACCGCTTCGGCGATCTCAGTATAGTTGGCAACGGCGGCATTCAGAGTGTCCAGAGTGGCCTTCTGATTGACGCGGAGCATGTTGGTGGTATAGAGGGTGGACTTTTCCTTACCGTCGGCGATATCGATCTTCTGATATCCTTCGGTTCCCTTTTCTCCGCCGTTCAGCACCCAGGTCTTGCCGTACAGTTGATCGGCGTCGCCGGCTTCGGGGATAAAGGAAGTGGTGTTCTTGCCGTAGGTGAAGTAGGGCGTGCAGAGCATCACGACCAGCAGGATGCTGAGGATGCAGATCAACAGGCTCGTCCAGCGGGAACGATTCATTTTGATCTCGTAGGTCTTCATGACATTACCTCTTCATAGAATATTCGGCATTTCGCCGTATGGCTATATTTTACAATACCCTCTCCCCTTTGTCAACCGCGTTTGACGGGAAATGTGCAGGATTTTTTGAATATTTCATGACTTTTGTGCAGGAATTTCGTCATTCCTCTCCTGCAATGGTAAAGCAAACGGCACACCGTGCTTGACGGTATGCCGTTTTTCATATCCGGATTTCAGCACATTTAAGCCTTTTCCCACACGCCCGTGTCCATTTCGCGGAAGGTGAGTTCCGGGCTTTTGACGCTGACTTTGGTGCGGGCGGGAACGGACGCGGTCACAAAGGCGTTGCCGCCGATGACACAGTCGTCTCCGATGACCGTCTCGCCGCCCAGAATGGACGCGCCGGAATAGACCGTCACGCGGTTCCCGATGGTGGGATGGCGCTTTACGCCGGAGAGCGCCTGACCCCGTCTCGTGGACAGCGCACCCAGCGTGACGCCCTGATAGAGTTTCACATAGGAACCGATGACGGTGGTCTCGCCGATGACGACGCCCGTTCCGTGGTCAATGAAGAAATAGGAGCCGATCTCGGCGCCGGCGTTGATGTCGATGCCGGTGAGCCCGTGGGCGTACTCCGTCATCATACGCGGGATGAGGGGCACTTTGAGTCCGTACAGGATATGCGCGAGGCGGTAGACTGTGATGGCGATGAGGCCGGGATAGGAAAAGATGACATCGAATTTGGAAAACGCCGCCGGATCGCCGTTATACAGCGCCTCCACATCGGTATACAACAGTTTCTGAACTTCCGGCAGGGCTTTGATGAATGCCCCGACCGCTTCCCTCGCTTTTTCACCCGCGTCCGGAATCTCTCCCTGGCAGCGGTAAGCCGCTTCACACTGGGCAAGCAGGGCGCATGCGATTTCACTCAGCGCGCTGCCCGTGGCGAAGGGATTGACTTTCGGCGACTGCACATCGAAAAAACCCGGGAACATCACGCTTCTGAGTTTATCGGTGATTTCGATGATGACCTTGCGCTCGGGGATGCTGCGCGCGGGATCGGAGAGCACATCCCCGTTCAGGGAAAACGCGTCCATTTCCGCGGCGCTGTTTCTGACTGCCTGTTCGATATCGTTGTTCATTTTCTGCCTCTATTTCTTGTTTGTCCTGCGCCTATCCTCCTCGGGGAACTGCATGCGCGGCGCGTTCGTTCCCGCGTAGGATACGAGGAAGGTGCTGTAGCGGCGGATACTGTCCATAAATTTCGTCTGTTTTTCGGAAAGGACCGCGGGGTCGTTGAAGGTCGCCATTTTGGCGAGCGCCCGTTCCCATTTTCCCGTGGTGACGGCGCTGGTCATCTCGACAGGCGCGATGGCGATGAATTTTCTTCCTTTCTCGGTGGAGATCAGGTTCTTGCCCTTCCGCTCCACATAGCCCACGGTGACGATGCGGTTGATGATGGCGGCGCGGGTGGCAGGCGTGCCCAGACCCGAATCCTTCATCTTTTCGCGCAGTTCCTCGTCATCGATGGTCTTGCCCGCATCCTCCATGGCTTTGAGCAGCGTGTCGTCCGTGTAGGCGGCAGGCGGTTTGGTTTCGCTCTTTTTGCCGGTGATGCCCTTGACGGGATATTTCTGTCCTTCGGAAACATCGGGGATCTCGGCGGCCGTGCCGTCGTCATCCTTCTTCGTCTTGGGCTCGTCTTTGTAGACAACGCGCCAGCCCTGACTGACGGGCGTGTTGCAGTTGGTCTTGAAGCGGTCCTCCCCCACATCCGTCTCGATCACACAGGCGTGATAGACATAATCGGGATAGTGGTTGGCGATGAGGCGGCGGACCACCATATCGTAGATGTTCCTTTCCTCCGCGGTCAGGGATTGGAGATTCGGGTACTTGTCCGTGGGGATGATGGCATGGTGGTCGCTGATTTTCGTGTTGTCATAACAGCGGTACGCTTTGCGGATGGGCTGAACGGACACCACAAGGGATTTATACGGCTCGGGCAGCATGGTGAGGGTCTTGGCGACTTTTCCTTCCATGTCATCGGGCAGATAGCGGGAATCGGTGCGCGGATAGGTCAGCAGTTTATGCTTCTCATACAGGCTCTGCGCCAGTTCCAGCGTTTTGTCCGCCTTATAGCCGAACTTGCGGTTCGCTTCGCGCTGAAGGGTGGTAAGGTCATACAGTTTCTCGGCTGCTTCCCGCTTTTCCGTGGTCTCACAGCGGGTGATGACGCCCGTTCCGCCCTTGCACCGCGCAATGATGGCTTTGGCGGTTTCCTCGGAAAACAGTTTGTTTTCCTTGCTTTCTCTGTCCATCCACACGCCCTTATAGGCGCCGAAATCCGCAGTCACCTGCCAGTAGGGTTTGGATTCAAACGCCGCTATCTCGTTGTCCCGCTTCACGATGAGCGCGAGGGTGGGCGTCTGTACGCGTCCCGCGGAGAGCAGGCGGTCATAGCGGAGCGTGAAAGCGCGGGTGGCATTCATGCCCACCAGCCAATCCGCCTCGCTGCGGCATCTGGCGGAAGCATAGAGCCCCTCATATTCAGAGGACGGTTTCAGGGTAGCAAAACCGTTTCTGATGGCTTCATCCGTCATGGAGGAGATCCACAGGCGGCGGAAAGGCTTTTTGCAGCCCGCCATCGTGTAGATGTAGCGGAAAATGAGTTCACCTTCGCGTCCCGAGTCCGTGGCGCAGATGAGATCGGAGATTTCCGGGGAATTCATGAGCGCGCGGACTTTTTCGTACTGGTCCTTTGTACCGTCGATGACCTTGAGCGGGATGTTTTCCGGCAGCATGGGCAGACTGACCATGCTCCAGCGCTTGTACCGCTCATCGATTTCATCAGGTTCGGCAAGGGTCACCAAATGACCGACCGCCCAGGTGACCACATAAGAATCGCCCTCGAGGCAGCCGTTCCCCTGACGGGTCGCCTTCAGAACGCGGGCGATATCGCGCCCGACAGAAGGCTTTTCGGCTACCACAAGTGTCTTCATACGGTTCCTCCGGTTTATTCTTCGTCATCATCCGTCCTGTATTTCGGGCGGTAGAGTTTACGGTCCAGCGACCAGATCTTTTCGGTAAAGCAGCCGGGGTTGACTTTGTCGCTCTCGGCTTTCATTTCAAACATACGGGCGTCCAGCAGGTCCAGGATGTGGAGCACTTCCGCCTCCGGGAACATGGGCTGCTTGGGTGAGCCGTACTCGGCAAGGTCGTGGTGGGACAGGATCATATGCTCGATCATCACCAGCAGTTCCTCATCCATGCCCAGTTCGCGCCCGATGCGGTCGATCTTGCTGACTCCCATCACGATATGCCCAAGCAAATTACCCTGCATGGTGTAGTCGGTCACGAGACCCAGAGAGTCGCAGTTCATTTCCTCGATTTTGCACAGGTCATGGAGAATGACGCCCGCAGCAAGCAGGTCGCTGTCAAGGAAAGGATAGAGGCTGCACACGAGTTCCGCGCCCTTCAGCATGGTGGAAGTATGGTTGAGCAAGCCCGCTCTCTGGGCGTGGTGGAGACTGCGCGCCGCGGGCATCACGGAGAGCATGTCCCCCGCTTCTTCGAGGCGGTTGAGCACCAGGGCTTTCAGCTGCTTGTTTTTCATGGCGTCCGCGCGGTTCAGGATCTCGTCCATCATGTCATCCGCGGAACGGGGCGCGCAGGGAATGAGTTTGTCCATTTCGATGCCGTCTTCCGGGGCGGACGAGCGCATCTTGTCCACGCGCAGTTGGAGTTTGTCTTTGTATTCCAGTACGCCCGCGCGCACCTTGATGACCGAGCCTACCTCCGGCGGGAGGACCGTGGAATCCCATACCTTCGCGTTGATGGAACCGGTCAGGTCGGTCAGCGTCATGTCAAGATATTTTCCGCCGTTGCTGGAAGTCCTCTGAGCGGATTCCTTCACCAGCAAAAAGCCCTCAAAAGTCATGTTTTTCAGCAGTTCACAGATTTTCGGCTGTTCCTTCACAATGCTCACTCCCATACTCATTTGGCATTATTTTATTACATCTGATTTTAATATTCAAGTAGTCGGAAAACGCCGCCTTATTTGCTTCGCAAGTGTTGACTTTCCTCAATAATTATGATATAATTTGTAATATATTTGTAACAAGTTGGAGGCTTGTCTATGCGCAGATCCGTGAGTGTCCTTTTGCTTGTGTGTCTGACGGTCACGATGCTTTTTTCCGTGACCGGTTCCGCCGCGGCAAACGATGAATATGGTTTTATCAGCAGCACGAGATCCGTGCTGTATTCCGATGCCGCCATGACGAAAAAAGTCAAGAATCTTTCCCGTTATGACATTGTGCTCATCAGCGGCACCTCAGGTTCCTGCCTGCAGGTAAAAGTGAACGGCGGAAGCGGCTATGTCGCCGTGCGTGATGTCACCACGGTTACGAACCTCGGCAGGACCGCGAAGGTCAACAAAGCCGCGAAGGTCTATGTCTCCCCCTCCACTTCCGCAAAGAAGGCTTCTGTTGCCAAGGGAACGCAGGTCAACCTCATCGCATACAGCGGCTCCTGGGCCATGGTGGAGCGCGGCGGCGTGTTTGCCTACATCCTCAAAAGCAATCTGACAGAAACCACCGTGCCCGCGCCGACAGCCGCTGCGAAGAATACGCCCGCGCCCGGCAGCAGCAATACCCTGCTCACCGGAAATGTTGTCGAGTGCAGTTTCACGGCGAAGGTCAATGTGAAGATGCTCTCTTTCTATTCGCGTCCCACCGCCTCCTCATCTTACCGCATTTCTTATCTGTACAGCGGCAATGCCGTAACCGTGCTTGCGTATAACGCTTCCTGGGCTTATGTGTCCTATAACGGCAAAACCGGCTACTGCCAGAGGGCCTATCTCAAAAAGGTCGCGAATGTCACTCCGACGCCCATTCCTCAGGTGGATCTCATCGAGCCCTGCACGCCCTTCACCGCCGTCGTGTCCCAGTCGAAGGTATATGTTTATGAGAGACCCGATGCGTCCAGCACCTGTCTCGGCTATATCGTTAAGGGCATCGGCGTTCAGGTCATCGGCTACGGCGACACCTGGGCGCAGATCACGCTGGGCAGCCGCACGGGCTACGCCTGCAAGAGCAATTTCAACTTGCCCGCGCCCACGCCCGTCGTCACGCCCACCCCGACTCCCGCGCCGACCAAGCCTCCGTATGTCTCCTCGGATGAAATATTCAAGGACAAAAACACCACCAACGAGCAGAAGGCCTATCTGTACCTGAGCCGCGAGACGGACTACAATTCCGCGGTCGCCTGCGGCATCATGGCGTCCATCAATCAGGAATCCCGGTTCAATCCCGAATCCGGCAAAGGTAAGTCCTATCAGGGCATTTGCCAGTGGAGTTCCTCCCGCTTCAGCCTCCTGACCACCTGGTGCAATCAGAACGGTTACGATCCCTATTCGCTGGAAGGACAACTCAAGTTCCTCTATTATGATCTCTCCCAGCGCTACACTGTTTATCACAAAGCGCTCCTCGCCATCGAGAACACGGCGGAGGGGGCCTATGAGGCGGGCTACTATTTCTGCTATCACTACGAACGCCCCGCGAGTCTGGAGTCCTCTTCCCAGAAGAGAGGCACTGCCGCCCGCGACACCTACTGGGCAAAGTACGGAGAATAAATGAAACTGTTTGATACGCATTGCCACATCAATGACGGGCGCTTTGACGAAGATCGGGCGGAAGTCATCGCGCGGATGCACGAAGCCGGCATCGAAAACGCCGTGGTCGTAGGCGATCTTTCCGCGGACGAAAGCGACATCTTTACTCTGACAAGAGAAAACGCGTTTCTCTATTCCGCCTTCGGGCTTCATCCGCAGGACGCGGACAAGTGGTCGGAAGAACAGCGTGAAAAACTCATTTCCCTCATGTCAAGGGAAAAAGTCGTCGCGCTCGGTGAGATCGGGCTGGATTATTACTACGAGACCTCGCCCCGCGAAACGCAGAAGATGATCTTCGCGGAGCAACTGAAAATCGCCTATGACCTTGGTAAGCCCGTCATCCTGCATATCCGCGACGCCCACGGGGACGCCTACGATATCCTGTCGGAATGTGTGAAAAAAGGCTGCATGCCGAGGGGCATCATGCATTGCTATACCGGCAGTCTCGAGAGCGCGAAAGAGTACATCAAAATGGGACTGTACATCTCCTTCAGCGGCTCCCTCACCTTCAAAAACGCGCCGAAACTGTCCCTCTGCGCGGCGGAACTGCCTCTTGACCGCCTGCTCATCGAAACGGACTGCCCCTACATGGCGCCCGTGCCCATGAGAGGAAAGCGGAACGAGCCGTCCTTCGTGCGGTTTGTGTGTGAGAAACTGGCCGAAGTGCGCGGCATTACCGCCGAAGAAGCGGCGGATGCGACTTATCAAAACGGAAAAATGATTTTCGGTATATAAAGGAAGCAGAAAACCATGTTTGATGTTGCCATCATCGGATGCGGCGTGATCGGCGCCGCGGCGGCTTATGAACTGAGCAAGTACAAACTGAAAACCGTCGTCATCGAAAAGGAAAACGACATCGCCATGGGTGCCACCCGTGCCAACAGCGCCATCATTCACGCCGGATTCGACCCCAAGCCCGGTACGCTCATGGCGCGGCTCAATGTGCGCGGATGCGAACTGGCGGAAAAACTCTGCGCGGACCTGTCCGTTCCCTACATCAAAAACGGCTCTCTCGTGCTGGCGTTTTCCGAAAAGGAAGACGAACATGTGAAGAAACTCTGCGCGCAGGGCATCGCAAACGGCGTTCCCGGCATCCGCGTGCTGAGCCGCGAAGAAGTGCTCGCCATGGAGCCCAATGTATCCGAGAGCGTCACGAGTGCCCTTTACGCGCCTTCCGCGGGCATCATCAGCCCCTGGGAATACGCGCTGGCGTTTGCCGAAACCGCGGTCAGAAACGGAACCGAACTCATGCTGAATTCCGAAGTGACCGCGATCAACGCCCTTGCAGACGGCTATGAACTCGTCTGCGGCGAACAGAAGATCACAGCCCGCCGCGTCATCAACTGCGCGGGCGTGGACAGCGCCGTCGTACACGAGATGGCGGCGGAGAAGTCCTTCACCGTCAAGCCTGCCCGCGGAGACTACTATCTGCTGGACAAGTGCGAAGGCAGCCGTGCGAAGTGCACCCTGTTCCAGTGCCCCAACGAACTGGGCAAGGGCGTGCTCATTTCCCCCACCGTTCACGGGAACCTCATCGTGGGGCCCAACGCCATCGCTTGCAAGGACGCCCACCGAGTAAACACCACGGCGGAAGGGCTTTCCTATGTGCGCGCAGCGGCAGCAAGGACCATGCCTTCCCTCACCTACCGCAATTCCATCCGCAATTTCGCCGGCATGCGCGCCAATACCGATCAAAGCGATTTCGTTATCGGAATCGTGAAGAAAGGCTTAATCGACCTCGCCGGCATCAAGAGCCCCGGTCTTTCCTCCGCGCCCGCCATCGCGGAAGAGTGCGCGGAACTGCTCAAAAAGGACGGGCTCGAACTCGTCAAGAAAGAAAATCCCGTGCTCACCCGCAAAAAGATCCGCTTCAAGGAACTTTCTGCCGAAGAAAAGCAGGCTGTCATCCGGGAAAACCCGCTTTACGGACGCGTCATCTGCAGATGCGAGACCATCACGGAAGGCGAGATCGTGGCCGCGCTGCATTCTCCCATACCTGCGGTCTCCGTGGACGGCGTCAAGCGCCGCGCGGGCAGCGGCATGGGACGGTGTCAGGGCGGATTCTGCGGTCCCCGCGTGCTGGAAATCATCGCCCGAGAAAAGGGCATTTCTCCCCTCGAAGTATTGAAGGACGGTAAAGGCAGTTATATTCTGGACAGCGAAACCAAGCAGGGAGGCGAAGAAGCATGACCTACGAACTGATCGTCATCGGCGGCGGTCCCGCAGGTCTTGCCGCCGCCATCTCGGCGAAAAACAGCGGACTAACCAAAATCGCCATCATCGAGCGTGACAAGGAACTGGGCGGCATCCTCAACCAGTGCATCCACAACGGTTTCGGGCTCACCCGCTTCAAGACCGAACTCTCCGGGCCCGAATATGCGGGTCGATTCATCGATATGCTGGACGGCACGGGCATCGAAGTGTTCACGGATACCATGGTGCTGGAAATCACAGAGGGCAAAAAGGTTTGCTGTGTGTCCTCCGCGAAGGGCTATCAGGTGCTCGAAGCAAAGAGCATTGTCCTCGCCATGGGCTGCAGAGAGCGCACCCGCGGCGCCATCGGCATCCCCGGTGACCGTCCGGCAGGCGTGTTCACCGCCGGCACGGCGCAGCGGTATCTGAATCTGGAAGGCTACATGTGCGGAAAGCGCGTGGTCATCCTGGGTTCCGGCGACATCGGTCTCATCATGGCGCGCCGCATGACGCTGGAAGGCGCGAAGGTGCTTGCCTGCGTCGAGGTCATGCCCTACAGCGGCGGTCTCAACAGGAACATCGTGCAGTGCCTCTATGACTTCGATATTCCCCTCTATCTTTCCCACACCGTCACCGAGGTCCGCGCCGAAAACGGACGCGTGTGCGGGCTCACCGTGAGCAAGGTGGACGACAGGCGCAATCCCATTCCCGGCACGGAAATGGATTTCGACTGCGACACGCTTCTGCTCTCCGTCGGCCTCATTCCCGAAAACGAACTGACCAAGACTGCCGGCATCGAGATCGATCCCCGCACGAACGGCGCGGTCGTTTACGAGAACATGGAGACTTCCCTTGACGGTGTTTTTGCCTGCGGCAATGTGGTGCATGTACACGACCTCGTGGACTTCGTTTCCGCCGAAAGCGAGCGCGCCGGTGCGGCAGCCGCAGAGTATGTGCTTTCCGGAAGCCGCGGAACGGACTGCATCACCGTTTCCCGCGGGGACTGCGTCAACTATACCGTTCCCCAGAAGATCCGCGTGAACGCGCCCGTGAAGTTCGTGGATGTGTTCTTCCGCGTGAATCGCATCTTCACATCCTCCCGCATCGTCGTGAAAAGCGGCGATACCGTGCTCACCGCTTTCAACCGCGATCACATGGCACCCGGCGAGATGGAACACATCATTCTGCCCAAAGCCATGATCGGTAAAGCCGAAAACGGCATCACCGTTTCCTGCGAGGAGGTATAACATGAAAGAACTGATTTGTATCGTCTGCCCCCGCGGATGCCATCTGCGCGTGGATGAGGAAAACGGCTATGCCGTGACCGGCAACAACTGCCCCCGCGGCGCGGAATACGGAAGCCGCGAGCTGCGCGCTCCCGTGCGCACGGTGACCAGCACTGTGAAGATCGAAGGTGCCATGTACCGCCGCTGCCCCGTCCGCACCAGCGAAGCCATCCCGAAAGCGCTCATGATGGATGTGATGAAGGAGTTCGAAGGCATCACCGCCGTCTCCCCCGTCAAGCGCGGTCAGGTGCTCATCGAGAATCTGCTCGGCACAGGCGTCGATCTCATCGTGACCAAAGATATGTGATGAAGTTTATTACTGCCGGCGATGTTCACTCCCCCAGCAGTATATTCATATGCCGCCCGGGCAAGTGAGTAACTACCGCGTCACCGCGGCAAAATAACAAGGAGGCATCTGTATGAAACGGTTTACAGTCATTCTTCTCGCATTGATTCTCTCCCTCACCTGCCTTTGTTGCGCCCACGGTGAGGGGGGCATCAACATCGTGACCATCAAAGACTGGCTGAATGCGAAGGGCGAATGCGGCACCTGCGCCGTGCTTGCCATCGTCGAAGAGGTCGTCAATCCCATGCTCGCCATCATCCGTGATGAGACCGCTTCCGTGCGCTTATTCGCGGAGGTATACGCGGCGGGTCTGCGGGACGGCGACGCGCTGCTGCTGCTCAATCCCATCTACAACCTGTTTGAAGGAGAAGTCGAGATGGCCTTCCCCGAAATCGTCCGCCGTGTGCCCACGGGCGACGAAAACGCCGTGAAGCGCCTGCCGGCCTTCGAGTTCGAAATCGAGGCAAATCCCGAGGAACCCACCTTCATCTCCGACCTTATCTTCCGCGGCGATGTCACGGTGAGTGGTGTAGGACAGATGGTGTACTTCTCCAACTGCGTGTTCTGCGGAAGCGTGACTCTCGCGTCCCCCGAAGCAACGATCGTTTACATCGACAGCGCCTGCGCGTTTCAAGACGGTGCCGGGTGCTTCATCGTCAACGATGTGACCGAAGCCACTATCGACTATTCCATGCCCAAATTCGTTCTTGAGATCCCCGCCGTGATTGAATGCGCAAACACCGGCAATGTGATTGCCAAAGACGGCGTCAGCTTCATGCTCAACGGCCGCACCTATGACCCGGATGAATACTGCATCATTCAGAACCCCGACGGTTCCGTCATCGACTATGACGAAAGCATTCCCTGCTCCATGCACGCCGCAGCGCACTGGTGGGAAAACGGCGAAGAGATGCTGGTCACCGTGGGGGTGCCTTCCTGATCGCACGACTGCCGATCACCGAAGAGACAGCCGCCAACAATGCAAACAACAGCAGCCAAATTTCCAGCGTGCTCAATATAGCCAACAAACCGCAGAGTGTCAACCAATATCCGAGAATTCCCACGCCGCAGTCCAGCAGATAACCGAAGCCGTGATAATCGCAGGTCAGGAATTTCCGAGCTTGTGTTTTGAGGTCGTTGTATTCCGGACTTTCCAGATTCTCGATATCCGCGCGTGCCAATCGCTCATGCAATTCAAAACCGAACGCCGCATCCGCACGGCAGCGATGAGTGAAGTATGCCATACTGAAAAAAAGCGGTCAGCGCCCTGCACAACAGTATGCAGACAAAAAACGCG
Source organism: Clostridia bacterium (assembly GCA_045598325.1). GTDB lineage: Bacteria > Bacillota > Clostridia > Christensenellales > Aristaeellaceae > RUG14130. The sequence goes on from JAZLLT010000065.1 coordinate 14,503, forward strand.
GACACCTAACCTATCAGCACAGTTATGCGTCCCGAGCCTGTCAATTCGTCAATGACAACGCGGGGCAGGATTGCGGCAGCGATCGGCGTGACCGTATTCACCAACTGGTTGAGAAACAGATAAACCGCATACCGTTTGTCATACTTCCATCCCTGTCGCAGAAAAAACATAAAACCCTTCCACATATTAAAGTCCTCCAAAGTAGATCAGTTCTGAAAGAAGGGAATAAAAATCCCGCAGAGAGCTGATTTCCCTTGAAGGGGTATATCGATACAAGTCCGGTCAGTGCACCGGCGTCCGAACATCATACTTCTGTTTTCTGCGGTTCAGCGAAGAAAATAGGGCTTGTAAATGCTCTTCATGCGGATAGTCCTCCTTTCCTTTCACTATTTTGTGTATACTATTGTTATACATGCTTGTCAAGACACCGCTCAACCCAAGCGGATATGTTATGTCTGCCCTGACAGATAAGTGATGTGTCCGGCCCACGCCCGCAGGCGCATCACCCGCCGAAGGCATATATCACGCACGAAGTGCACATCATGTTCCGCCGTTTGGAACACATCGTTCAAAAAAAACACGCCTTCTGTCATTAGACAAAAGGCGTTTTTACTGGGCAGGGGTGGATTCGAACCACCGAAGTCTGCGACGGCAGATTTACAGTCTGCTCCCTTTGGCCACTCGGGAACCTACCCATAAAGAAAGCCGGTTTACTAGAAACCGGCGATGCGGGAAACAGGACTTGAACCTGCATGAAGGAAATCCTCACTAGAACCTGAATCTAGCGCGTCTGCCAATTCCGCCATTCCCGCATAAGGAATAAAAAGTGGGCAGGGGTGGATTCGAACCACCGAAGTCTGCGACGGCAGATTTACAGTCTGCTCCCTTTGGCCACTCGGGAACCTACCCACGAAAAAACTTGACAAGCTGGCGAAGGGATTCGAACCTTCAACCTACTGATTACAAATCAGTTGCTCTACCGTTGAGCTACGCCAGCAAGTTGAATCCCAGACCAGAAAAAGAGCGATCCGAATGGGGCTCGAACCCATGACCTCCAGCGTGACAGGCTGGCGTACTAACCAACTGTACTACCGGACCGCGAATGGGCCTTCAGGGACTTGAACCCCGGACCGATCGGATATGAGCCGACTGCTCTGACCAATTGAGCTAAAGGCCCTGAGACTCCGTCACCCGTTAGCTGAGAAATGATACGACCTCTATGGGACTCGAACCCATGTTACCGCCGTGAAAGGGCGATGTCTTAACCGCTTGACCAAGAGGTCACATCTCTCTCAATCGGGGCGACAGGATTTGAACCTGCGACCCCATGCTCCCAAAGCACGTACGCTACCGAACTGCGCTACACCCCGACCTAACGGCTTCAAGGCCGTGCCTCGCAAGCGACAAGAGATATTATATCCTATGGAGGACATATTGTCAAGGGATTTCGGGAACTTTTTTATCTTTTACCCTATATTTACAAACCCGGGAAGTGCCTTCAAATCGCGCACGAACGCGGCAGGATCGGCTGCCTTGAAGAAGGCGGAACCGGTCACCAGCATGTCCGCGCCGGCGGCGGTGATGACGGGCGCGGTCTCCGTGTTGATGCCGCCGTCCACCTCGATGACGGGATCGACTCCCCTGCTCATGCACATCCGCTTGAGCGCGCGCACTTTATCCGCGGTAAACGGTATGAACTTCTGTCCGCCCTTGCCGGGTTCCACAGTCATGATGAGGACAAGATCGCACACATCCAGCACATCCTCGATAGCGCCGATGTCCGTATAGGGTTTCAGCGATACGCCCGCGAGGCATCCGCAGGCGCGGATCTTCTGAAGACATTCGCGGGTGGTGAACTTCGCCGCTTCCTGATGCACGGTAATGTACCTCGCGCCCTCCTGCGCGAATTCTTCGATATGCTTGATGGGATCGCGGATCATGAGGTGCACATCGAAATCGATGGGTTTTACGGAAAGCTGCGTCAGGATATTCTGCCCGAAGGTGATGGTGGGCACAAAATCGCCGTCCATCACATCGTAGTGCAGAGCGTCCGCGCCGGATGCAATCACCTTGTCGACTTCGCTGCCGAGATTCAGATAATCTGCCGCCAGCATGGAAGGCGCGACTTTAATCATAGCGTTTGTTCCACCTTTCTTTCATTTCGGAAAGCAGCAGCTTATAGCGTTCATAGCGTTCCCCGTCGATGATGCCCGCCGAAAGCGCTTCCTTAACCGCGCAGTCCGGCTCCGCGTCGTGGCAGCAGGGACTGAAACGGCATTTATCCGCGTACGGCAAAAACTCCGGGTATAATTCCTGCAGTTTAACGGGTTCGATGAGATCGCTCTCCAGCAGGCTGAAACCGGGCGTATCCAGTACGGCGCCGCCGCCCTCCACGGGGATCAGGCAGGAAGATCGGGTGGTATGCTTGCCGCGCTCGATTTTCCTGGAGATGTCGCCCGTATCAAGCGTGAGCCCGTACAGGGCATTGATGAGCGAGGATTTGCCGACGCCAGACTGACCCGCGAAAGCGTGGATCCTGCCGAACAGCGCGGTTCTGAGCGCATCCGTGCCTTCTCCCGTTTTTGCCGATACGGCAAAGACGCCCGCGCAGCAGGCGCGGTACTGCTCCGAAATCAGGCGGGCGTTTTCCCCGTCCTCATCGCACTTGTTGACCGCGAGGAAGACCTCTATGCCCTTTTGCCGTGCGCTCAGGAGAAGGCGGTCGATGAGCAGCAGATCCGCCTCCGGAACGCTCGCCGAAACCGACAGGACCACGGCGTCGATATTGCTGACCGGCGGACGGACGAGTTCGTTTTTGCGGGGCAGGATCGCCTTCATCCAGCCTTCCTCTTCCCCGTTTCCGGGAACGAATTCCACCTTGTCACCCACCATGGGCTTCACATGGACATGGCGGATCTTCGACTGGGCGCGGAGGGTATACTCCGTCCCGTCATCGCCCGCGACATAGTAAAATCCGCCGATGCCTTTGAGCACCGTGCCCGTCAATACAGTATCGGTCATTCGAACAATAATGTCTCCGTATAAGAAAGTTGTCCGTCAAAATAGATATCCAGCAGGAACTCACCGGATTCGTTGGAGGTCAGTGACAGGGAAACGACCTGTTCCGCCTCACAGGCGTTGTTGTACACTTCCGTCTCGACGCCCGAGGGACTGCGCAGGACCATACGCACCTGCATGGCCAGCGGGATGCGGCGGTTGAAACTCGCGTAGTAGGTCACGGGATTGGGCAGTGCCACGGTGATGGAAACACTGCTTCCGCGGATGAGAGTCGTGCCGAGCGGCGGATTCTGAAGCACCACCGTGTCCGGCAGATCGTCGTTGCTGGAGCCTTCGATGACCTCCGCGTGCAGGGACAGGGCTTCCAGCGTGTCCAGCGCCTGCTGGCGGGTCTTGCCGATCAGGGACGGCATGGTGATGGGACTGGAGTTCACGGTCAGGGTGATGTCGGTGCCGGGCTGCGCCGTGCCGTCATTGGGGTTCTGGCGCAGAACGGTGTCGATGGCGGGACCTTCCATGCAGTCATACTCCACATAGACCGTGGGGAAACCGCATTCCGCGAGGACTTTGAGCGCCTCAGACTTTTCCAGACCTGCCGTATCGGGCAAATACACGGGTTCGGGGCCCATGCTCACGACCAGGTTGACATCCTTGTTGCGCCTGCCGCGCTCTCCTCCCTCCGGCGTCTGGGAAATGACGACGCCTTCGGGATAGATGTTCGAATATCTGCCCTCGGTGACGGGCTCCATGTCCGCGTCCGTGATGAGCGATACGGCGCGTTCGTAGTCCAGACCAACGGTGGACGGGATGTCGACGCCGTAGAGGATGTCGCTCACCTTCATCACACCGTAAATGAGCATGGCGAGCACGATGATGCAGGAAAGGCCTACAAGCACCGCGTTCAGACCGTTTTTCAGAAGATACCCGGCAAAACGGCCGTAGAAAGTCATGTTATTGTTGTTGACAAAGCCGCCCTTGGGCACTTTGAGCGCGCGCTTCAGATCCTTCGCCATGTCGGCGGCGGAGGCGTAGCGCACATTCGGGTCCTTCTCGATGGCCTTCATGACCACTTCGTCAAGACCCCTCGGGATGTCGCGGAACATGGTGCGCATGGAGCGCGGCACCTCGTTCATGTGTTTGAGCGCAATGGCGACGGCATTGTCCCCTTCAAAGGGAACGGTACCCGTCAGCATCTCATACAGCACGATGCCCATGGAGTACAGATCGCTCTTGGCGTCCACTGTGTCGCCGTTCGCCTGCTCGGGCGAAATATAATGCACGCTGCCCAGCACGGTGTTGCTGTCGGTCAGGGTGCCGCTCTGGGAATTGACCAGACGGGCGATGCCGAAGTCCGCGACCTTGATGTTGTCGTTCTTGTCCACCAGGATGTTCTGGGGCTTGATGTCGCGATGGATGATGTTGTTGCGGTGAGCGTGGTCGATGGCGGCGAGGATCTTAAGGGCGTACTTGACCGCCCGTTCTCCCTTCAGCCTGCCTTCGTGGGTGATGACATCTTTCAAGGTCTTGCCCTCGATGTACTCCATCACCAGATACCACATGGGACCGTCCGAACCGACGGAATACAGTTTTACGATGTTGGGATGGGACATTTTCGCCGCAGCGCTCGCCTCGTGGCGGAAGCGCTTGATATACTCGGCGTTGCCCTCATATTCCTGTTTCAGCACTTTGAGGGCGACGATCTTTCCGCCGTCCTCTTCGTCACGGGCTTTGTAGACGGTGCTCATGCCGCCCGTACCGATGATATTGAGCAAACGGTATCTGCCGGAAATAAGTTCGTTCATGCCTTACCTCCGACTGCCACCAGAATGGTGAGATTGTCCGCGCCGCCGCGCTTGAGCGTTGTTTTTTTGAGGGAATTGATCTTCTCCTCCCACGGCTTTTCGCTTTTCAGTTCTTCCGCGATCTCATCATCATTCACATAATTGATGAGACCGTCGCTGCACAGAAGCCAGATGTCCCTGTCACGGCGTTCCAGTTTCAAAAGGTCCGCTTCGACTTCGGGATAGCAGCCGATGCAGCGGGTGATGATATTGCGTTTCGGATGGTTCTTTGCCTGCTCGCGGGTGATGACGCCGCTCTGCACCAGTTCCTCCACATAGGAATGGTCGGTGGTCATCTGCTCGAGAACGCCGTCACGGAGGCGGTATGCGCGACTGTCGCCCACATGACCCAGGAACACATTGCGGGCATTATACCATATGGCGGTCAGGGTCGTGCCCATGCCGCGCTTGCTGCTGTCCCGCTGTGCTTCACGGAATACGGCGGCGTTGGCATAGTCAAACGCCTCTTTCATCGTTTCCTTGCTGAGGTCGTCCCCCGCCTTGCGCAGTGCCTCGGTGAAGGCGGAAATCGCCATGCGGCTTGCCACTTCGCCCGCCGCGTGACCGCCCATTCCGTCGGCTACCGCCGCGAAATGCTCGCCTTTTGAGGGCAGGTAGTAATAGTCCTCGTTCAGTTCGCGGACCATTCCCTTATCCGTAACGCAGTAAACTTTCATTCGTTTTCCCCTTTGTTTTCCTGTATGCGGGATCTTCGCAGCTGTCCGCAGGCGCCCTGGATGTCGTCTCCCATCTCGCGTCTGCGCGTCGCGGAAATATGGCGCAGGTCAAGCCTTTTGAGGAAGCGCTCCACCATGTCGTTTGTAGGTCCTTCCAGCGAGCGTTCTTTCACATCGTTGAGCGGGATCACATTCACATGGCACTGCATGCCGCGCAGTTTGCTTGCCAGTTCGTCCGCGTTCTCATCAGAGCAGTTGACGCCCTTGACCAGCGCGTATTCGAAAATCACGCGCCGGCCGGTCTTGTCGATGTAATTCCTGCAGGCTTTCAGCACATCCGCCATGGCATAAGCGTTGGCGATGGGCATCATGGTCTTGCGGATGTCATCATTGGGCGCGTGGAGCGACACGGAGAGCGTCACCGGCAGGTCTTCATTCGCCAGATCATACATCTTCGGCACCAGTCCGCAGGTGGAAAGAGACACATTGCGGGGTGAGATGTTGAGTCCCTCCGGCATACGCAGCAGTTTTAGAAAGCGGATGACCTCATCGTAGTTGTCGAGAGGTTCGCCGCTGCCCATGAGCACCACATTGTGAATGCCGTATTCTTCCGGGTTTTCGTCCTTGATCATGCGGTTGACCGCGAGGATCTGCCCCAAGATTTCACCTGCAGTCAGGTTGCGGACGCAGCCTTCCAGTGTGGAAGCGCAGAACTTGCAGCCCATGCGGCATCCGACTTGCGTGGATACGCACAGGGTGTCGCCGTACTTATAGCGCATCCGTACGCCCTCGATGATGTTGCCGTCAATCAGTTCGTACAGATACTTCTGGGTGCCGTCCAGTTTCGAGGTGATGGACTCGATGATTTTGACCCCGTTCACATAGGCGCAGGCGGAGAGTTTTTCCCGCAGTGCCTTGGACAGGTTGCTCATTTCGTCGATCTGCCGTCCGTCTTTGATCCATTTCTGGATCTGTCCCGCGCGGAAGGCACTTTCACCCATGCCCACGACGAACTGTTTGAGTTCTTCGGGATACAGGCGGCATAATTCGGTCTTGTTTTCCATGTCACACTCTGCGCAGGCGCGCGATGAAGAAGCCTTCGAGGTCGTCTTTGTCCTGACGGAGGGTCAGCATGCCTTCCTTTCCCTTGTCGCGCAGACTTTCGGGCAGGTATGCGGCATCCGTTTCCATCCGGAACTCGGGATGGCGGAGCAGGAAAGAGCGGATCTGCTCCTCGTTTTCGGAGGGCAGGATCGTGCAGGTGGAGTATACCAGCAGACCGCCGCGGCGCACATATTTACAGCAGGTATCCAGCAGTTTCTTCTGGGTATTGCGGATGCTCTCCGCCTTCGCTTCGGTCATGTTGTACTTGATGTCGGGTTTATCCGCTATGACGCCCAGACCCGTACAGGGAGCGTCGATGAGCACGGCGTCCATGGCGTCCACCATGTCCTCTTTGAGGACGGTGGCGTCACGCTCCGCGCAGCGCAGATTGTCGAGCCCCAGACGAATGCCGTTTGCCTTCATCAGGCTTACGCGGTGCTCGTGGAGATCCCACGCATGCACGCGGCCGCTGCACAGCATCTTTTCGCAGATGAGGCTGGCTTTTCCGCCGGGCGCGGCACAGGCGTCCAGAATGTTCATGCCTTTTTTCGCTTCCACGGCGAGGGCGGCCAGCATGGCGCTTTCGCCCTGCAGGGAATAAAGACCCTGCTCATATTCGGGTGTTTCGGTCAGATGTCCCGCTCTGCGGGCGCGGTAGCAATGGGGCACGATGGATTTTTCCCATTGAATCCCCTTTCCGGTCAGGTAATTTTCCAGTTCCTCATCCGTCCAGCGCAGCAGGTTCGGACGAACGGTCTCAAAGCGCTCGGGCAGTTTGTAGGAAAGGATGGCTTTCGTTTCATCCATGCCGAAAGCGGAAATGAGGAGGCGTGCCGCCTCGCCGCTCACGGAATGTTCCACGGTGAGTTTCGTCATCTCGTCCGCGTCCTCGGGCAGGAGACGGATGCTGCCGTCTTCTTTGGCGCGCAGGAGGGAACGGAGCACGCCGTTCACAAAGCCCGCGGCTTCCTCCATCTTGTAGGTCTTCGCCTGATTCACCGCTTCATTCACCGCGGCAAAGGGCGGGATCTTGTCCATGAACAAAATCTGCGCGCAGGCGATGTGCAGGATGCACTCGATGATCTTTTCGGGCTTGAAAGACACAAAGGAAGACAGGATAAAGTCGATTTTCAGTTTATTTTCCACGCAAAGATAGAAAATGCCAGTGGCGAGGCGCTTGTCTTCGTCACTCATGCGCACCGCGCGCAGCTGCTTATCGAGAGCGAGGTTGCTGAAACTGTCCTCGAAATACACATCGAACAGTGCTTTGAGCGCCGCCATGCGGGCGGGACTGTTCTTGGGACCCGCGGGCGCGGCAGGCCTGCTGCCTCCCCTGCGGGGATCGAAGCGGCGGTCGCCGTCCCCGCGGGGCGCGAAATCCTTTTTGGGCGCAAAGGGCTTGTCGCCGTCCTTGCGGGGAGCGAAGTCCTTCTTGGGTGCAAAGGGCTTGTCGCCGTCCTTGCGGGGAGCAAAGTCCTTTTGTGTGCCGGCGGTCTTACCGCTTCCCTTGCGGGGATCGAAGCGGCGGTCGCCGTCCTTTTTGAAAGCGGGCTTGCGGGGTCCGTCAAACTTTTTCTGCATGGGCTTTTTGTCTCTGTTTTCAGACATTGCTTTCTCCTAACACCGTTCCCACCGGTATTTTCTTTCCCGAAAGATAGGCTTTCGCGCTCATGCGCTTGCCGCCGGGCATCTGGAGTTCCGTGATTTCCGCTTTGCCGCCTTTGCAGGCAACAACGAGTCCTTCCTTTGCCGAGGACACGAGCACCGTTCCGCAGGGTGCGTCACAGGGTTCCTTTATCTCATTGACCGCCCAGACCTTCATGGTCTGTTCCCCCATGCCGGTGTAGGCGCCGGGCCACGGATTCACGCCGCGCACCAGACAGTTGATTTCATGCGCGGTCTTCGTGAAGTCGATTTTGCCGGTTTCTTTGCTCATCATGGGCTCGTAGGTCATCTCTTCCTCATTCTGGGGGATGCCCTTGAGTTCGCCCGCAAAGTACTTTTCGAGGGTCTCTTTGAGCAGTTCCGCGCCCATCACCGCAAGGCGCGCGGTCAGTTCGCCCGCGGTCTCGTTTTCACCGATGGGCGTTTCGACCTTCAGGAGCATGTCGCCCGTGTCGAGTCCCGCGTCCGTCAGCATGGTGGTGACGCCGGTCACGGTATCCCCCATCAGGATGCACTGGTTGATGGGCGCCGCGCCGCGGTGGCGGGGCAAAAGGGACGCGTGCACATTGATGGTGCCCATTTTGGGGACCGCCAGGAGTTTCCGTGACAGGATCTGTCCAAAGGCGGCGGTCACGATGAGGTCGGGTGCGATCGCGCGCATGGTATCCAGACCTTCCTGCCTGCTCACGCGCTCAAACTGGTAGACGGGCAGGTCGTTTTCTTCCGCGAGGATCTTCACGGGGCATTTTTCGATTTTATGACCGCGTCCCACGGGACGGTCGGGCTGGGTGAATACACCCACGATCTCGTGCTCCGTGGTCAGCAGGGCTTTTAAGGACTCCACGGCAAAATCCGGGGTACCCATGAATACGATGCGCATGTCAGTTTTCCTCTTTGTCGGTGACATCCTCGATCATTTTGTCCACATACAGGATGCCGTCCAGATGGTCGATTTCGTGGCAAAGGCAGCGGGCGAGCAGTCCCGTTCCCGTGACTTCAAACAGTCTCCCGCGGCGGTTCATGGCGCGAACGGTGACTTTCGCCGGGCGCTCCACGGTGCAGCGGCGTCCGGGGATGGAAAGACAGCCTTCCACGCCCACTTCGTTTCCTTCCGCCGCGACGATTTCGGGATTGATGAGTTCCAGCAGTCCCTCGCCCACATCGATGACCACGATACGGCGCAGGATGCCCACCTGCGGCGCGGCAAGACCGACGCCGTCGGCGGCGTACATGGTCTCCGTCATGTCGTCCAGCAGAATCTTGGTGCGTTTGTCGACTTCAGTTACGGGGCGGGAGATTTTTCGCAGAGTATCGTCGCCTTCTTTGACGATCTTTCGGGTTGCCATAATTTACCTCCGTCAGAAGAGTGCGGAAGGGTCGACTTCCGTCTCTATGGATACATTTTCGATTTCGGTCTGCGCTGCTTCCTCCATGACCGTGACCACGGCGGGCACATCGCCCGCGGTGTAGGTCTTGACCAGGATCTGGAAGCGGTACTCGTTTTTGATGCGCTTGATGGGCGCGGAGGATGTGTGGATGTTGAGGATGTGCCTCATGAGCAGTTTCTTCTCAAAGGCATCCCGCACCCGGCCGTCCAGTTCATCCGCCGCAAGGCGCGCCGCGTCCTCCGATACGGAGGAAACGATGAGCCGCACGATGGTGGTGAAGGGCGGATACATGGCACGGCGGCGGTAGGAGACCTCCGTTCCGTAGAAGGAGCGGTAGTCCTGCTTGACCGCGCTTTGGATGGCGTAGGCTTCGGGATTATAGGTCTGTATGATGACCTCGCCGCTTTTATCCGCTCGCCCCGCGCGTCCGGCCACCTGTGTGATCAGTTGGAAGGTGCGCTCGGCGGAGCGGAAATCGGGCAGGTTGAGGCTCGTGTCCGCGGCAATGACGCCCACCATGGTGACTCTCGGGAAGTCCAGTCCCTTGGCGATCATCTGCGTGCCGACCAGAATATCGGCGTCACCCCGTCCGAAGGCGGAGAGGATATCCGCGTGGGCATCCTTGCCGCTCGTAGTGTCCATGTCCATGCGCAGCACCCGCTTGTCCGGGAAGAGTTTTTGTGCTTCTTCCTCCACTTTCTGAGTGCCCGCGCCGAAGTATTTGATGAATTTACTGCCGCAGGAAGGACATACCGACGGATTGGGAATCTCCGCGCCGCAGTAATGGCATTTGAGGTTATTCTCGTTCGCGTGGTAGGTCATGGTCACATCGCAGGAAGCGCACTTGACCACATAGCCGCAGGAGCGGCAGGAAACGAAGGTGGAATGTCCGCGCCTGTTGAGGAACAATATCGCCTGCTCCCCCGCGTCCATGCAACGCTTGAGGCTTTTGACCATGGCGGCGGAAAAGATGCTCTTGTTGCCTTTGGCCAGTTCTTCCCGCATGTCGATGACGGTGCAGGAAGGAAGCGGTTTTTTGTTCGCCCGCTCGGTCAATTCCAGAAGCGTATATTTGTTTTCTTCCCGTACGCCCGGACGGGTGCGCATGAAGGACCGGATGGACGGGGTTGCGCTTCCCAGCACCAGCACGCCGCCGCTTTGCTTCACACGCTCCGCGGCGATCTCGCGGGCGTCATAGCGGGGATGCTTTTCGGACGCGTACGCGCCTTCGTGCTCCTCGTCGATGATGATGGCGCCGGGGTTTTCGATGGGTGCGAACACCGCGCTTCTCGCGCCGATGACCACGGTCGCTTCGCCGTCACGGATACGCTGCCACTCGTCCAGCCGCTCGCCCGCGGACAGACGGGAATGGAGCACGGCGCAGGAGGCACCGAAACGGGCTTTGAACCAGCTGACCGTCTGGGGCGTCAGCGCGATTTCGGGCACAAGAATGATGGCGCCGCGTCCGCTTGCCAGCACCTTGCGGATGAGGTTGATGTAGACTTCCGTCTTGCCGCTGCCGGTCACGCCGTACAGCAGGAAGCGTCCGCCGCCGTTTTCATAGGCTTTCTTCATCTCGTCCGCCGCAGCCTGCTGTCCCGCGTTCAAGACGGGATCGGTTTTGGAGCGCATGGACTCCATTTCCTTGGGCGCGCGGTAGGAGCGCATACCGCCGATTTCAACGATGCCCTTTTTGACAAGGGCGCTGCAGGCAGCGGAAGCGCCGGGAATGTGCATTTCCAGAAACGCGACGGGCTGCTCGCCGCTTTCCAGCATGCGGATGATTTCGAGTTGTTTGGGCGCGCGGGAACAGAGTTTTTCCGCGTCCTCGATGGACGAAATGAGTTTTGCCGTGCGGATGGTCTTTTCCTTCACCCGTCCCATGCGCATCTGCGCGGGGATCATGCAGCGGAGAGCATCCGCCATGGTGCAGGAATACTTTTCCCGCATGAATTCCATGAGCGTCAGCAGTTCCGGCAATATCACGCTGCTCAGTTTTTCCGCAATGGGCTTGATCCTGCCCGCATCGATCCCGGCTTCATCGCTCATTTCGAGGACAAAGCCTTCCTTGCTCATGTGCCCGAAAGGGATGGCGACCATGTCCCCGGGACGGATGTCCATGCCCGCGGGAACGGCATAGGTGAAGCACCGGTCCAGCGCCTCACTGCTTATGTCCACGATCACCTTTGCGTAGCGCATGATTCTCACTTTCTTAAGGTCAGCACCTTGTCCAGAATGACATTCGCGACTTCACGCTTGGACAGCATGGGGTGGCTTTCCCCACCGCCGTCCCACAGCAGGGTCACGATATTGGTATCCGCGCCGAAGCCCGCGCCCGCCTGCGTCACATCATTGAGTACCATGAGGTCGGCGTTTTTACGGACGCGCTTTCCCTGCGCGTTTTCAAGGCAATGGTCCGTTTCGGCGGCAAACGCCACGAGGGTCTGCCCCTCCCGTTTGCTTTCGCCGATGGTCTTGGCGATGTCGGGCGTGGATATGAGTTCCAGCGTCATCCCTTCGCCCGTCTTCTTGATTTTGGTTTCGGAGACGGTCTTCGCGGTGAAGTCCGCGGGCGCCGCCGCCTGAATGACGATGTCGGCGGTCTCCGCGCCCTGTGTCACGGCGTCGTATAGGTCCTGCGTGGAAACCACATTCACGACCTTCACGGAAGAATCGGGCTTCCATTCCGTGGGACCCAGACACAGCGTCACATCCGCGCCCCGTTTCGCCGCTTCTTCGGCGACGGCGATGCCCATCTTCCCCGTGGAGCGGTTGGTGAGGAAACGGACGGGATCCAGCTTTTCACGGGTGGGACCTGCGGTCACGAGGACTTTGAGCCCCGCCATATCCCGCACGGGCTCGGCGATCTCTCTGATTGCCCCGAAAATCTTTTCGGGCTCGCTCATGCGTCCCATGTCGCTGTCCCCGCAGGCGAGAGAGCCGCTTTCGGGACCCACGAACAAGAAGCCGCGCTTTTTGAGCAGGGCGATGTTGTCCTGCACGGCGGCGCTTTTCCACATCACATTGTTCATGGCAGGCGCGATGAGAACGGGGCACGGCATCGCCATGACCGCGGTGGACAGGAGGTCGTCCGCGATGCCGCAGGCGATCTTGCCGATGATGTCCGCCGTCGCGGGGGCGATCACGCACACATCCGCGAACTTGGCAAGGCTGATATGCTCGATCTCAAAGGGGCGGTCGAAGCCGTCGGTGGACACGCGGTTGCCCGTAAGGGTCTCGAAAGTGAGGGGCGTGACGAACTTCGTCCCGCTTTCCGTCATGACCACGCGCACATCCCAGCCCGCCTTCTTCATCAGGCGGGTGAGTTCGCAGGCTTTATATGCCGCGATGCCTCCGGTGACGCCCAAAACGATGTTGTGTTTCATGATTTCGTCCTATCCGAATAATAGCACATAAGCCGGAGCGCTTTGCTTTTTTCAAAACGCTTCGGCATTTGTTCCGTTTTTGGAATTCTTACTGCTCCGCTTCGTTCTTTTCGTAAGTGAGCAGACCGCGGTTGATCTCCTCGATGGCAATGGACAGGGGCTTGGTGAGGTCCTTGGCATCGTACAGAGGGGCGTCTCCGCCGATCAACTGGCGGGCGCGCTTGGCAGCCTCAACGGCCAGCGTATAGCGGCAGTCGGTCTTTTTGAGCAGTTCATTGATGGGAGGTTCGGTCATCATATCTATGTCAACTCCTTTGTCATTCTACATTCTGCAGTTGCTCGCGCAGTTTTTCGATGGCGCTCTTGCAGGCGAGCACGGCGTCCGTGATGGGCACATCCTGGGACTTGCTGGAAATGGTGTTGACCTCGCGGTTCATCTCCTGCACCAGGAAATCGAGAGCGCGGCCCGCGGGCTCGGTGCCTTCGCACTTTTCACGGGCGTGGGCGATGTGGGAGCGCAGGCGCCAGGTTTCCTCGTCCACCGGGGCTTTGTCCGCCATGATGGCGACTTCCTGCGCGATGCGGGCGGGGTCCACCTTGCCGTCCAGCAGTTCATTGAGCCGGTCGGTCAGTTTCCTGCGGTATTCCTCCACCGTTTCGGGATAACGCGCGTCCACGATGAAACTCTTCTGCTCGATTTCCTCCATGATGGTGAGCAGGGCTATTTTCATCTTCTCCCCTTCCACGGCGCGCATTTCGACGAGTTTGTCGATGGCGGCGTTCAGGGTGTCCCCGAACAGCGCCTTCACCGCTTCCTCGTCTTCGTCCGCGTCGGTCACGGTGAGGACATCGGGATAACCCGAAAGAGCCGTGAGGGTCGCATTGTTCTGAATTCCTGTATGATCGGACAGTTCACTTAGCGCCTTCATGTAGGCGCCCGCCAGCGCCGTGTCCACGGAGACGATCTTGCTGTCCGTGCGGGTGTTGCGGTAGGTCACCATGACCTCCACATGGCCGCGGGAAAGCCGGCTCGTCAGTATCGCGCGGGCATCGTCCTCCAGAAAGAGGAGATTCCTCGGCATGCGGAACGCGAGGTCCAGAAACCTGTGGTTTACCGATTTGAGTTCTATCGTCATGGCGCGCCCGTCGATGGTGAGGGATGCGCGCCCGTAACCGGACATTGAAAGCATTCTTACCTACCGTGCCTTTCTCAACGCATTATTATAGCATAAATTCCCGTTTTGTGTGTTATGCTTTGTTTATCATTTGCTCAAATTCGTCTTCAAATACGATGCGGACGCCCAGTTTTTGCGCCTTGTCCAGTTTGCTGCCGGGATTTTCACCCACGAGCACGAAACCGGTCTTTGCCGAGACGGAGGAGGACGCCTTGCCGCCGTTTTGGCGGATGACTTCTTCGATCTCCGTTCTGCCGTAGCGGGACAGCGTTCCCGTGACGACCACGGTCACTCCGTTCAGCGGTCCGTCCGCGGAGACGGTCTCCCATACGGGCGAAACGCCTTTGGCGAGCAGACGCAGGGTATGCTCACGGCTCACTTCATCGGAAAAGAAGCCCGTCACGGACGCCGCCACGACGGCGCCGATGTCGTTTAGGGCGGTCAGGCTCTCCTCGTCCGCCTTCATGAGGGCCTCGATGGAGCCGAAGTGGGTCGCGAGGTCGCGGGCGGTCTTGACGCCGATATTGGGGATGCCCAGGGCAAAAATGAATGAATTGAGTTTCACATGCTTGGATTTTTCGATTTCTTCCAGCAGTTTGTCCGCCTTTTTGTCCTTGAAGCCTTCCAGCGCCATGAGTTTTTCTTTCGTGAGATCGTACAGGTCCGCACAGTCGTGGATGCCCAGTTCTTCAATGAGTTTTCTGGCGGTCTTTTCGGAGAAGGCGTCGATGTCCATGGCTTCGCGGCCCGCGAAGTGGCTCACGCGCATCACGATCTGATCGATGCAGCCTTCGGAATTGGGGCACACGATGAACGCCCCTTTTTCGACCACGGGCGTTCCGCAGCAGGGACACACCGCGGGCTTCTCGATGGTCTTTTCATCCGGGAAATATTCGTCCACGCGGCCCATGATCTCGGGAATGACCTCGTTGGACCGGCGCAGCCACACCTTCGCGCCGATTTTCAGTTTCTTGCGCAGGATGTCGCCGTAATTATTGAGGGTCGCCTTGCTGACCGTGGCGCCCGCGATGTCCACGGGATCCACATGGCCGAGCGGCGTCAGTTTGCCCGTTCTGCCCATTTCCCAGGTGACATCGCGCAGCATGGTGGTGACTTCCACCGCCACAAACTTGAACGCGACTGCCCAGCGGGGGAATTTCTCGGTGTTTCCGAGGACTTCTCGGGTGGCGTAGTCGGTGATTTTGATGACCGCGCCGTCGATGAGATAGTCCAGTTCTCCCCTGCTCAAATCGATTTCATGGATGCGTTCAATGACTTCGTCCGCGTTTTTCGCGGGCAGTTCCACATCGGACACGGGGAAATGGTTTTCGCGCAGGAAGTCCAGCATCTCCTGCTGGCTTTTGAACGAGATGCCTTCGATGTAGTTCACATCGTAGAAACACGCATCCAGTTTCCTTTCGGCGGTGACGGCGGGATCCAGATTGCGCAGAGCGCCCGCGGCGGCATTGCGCGCGTTTTTGAGAGGCTCGTCCGCGGTCTCGTTGTATTTTTCCAGGGTGGACAGGCGCATGTAGCACTCGCCGTGTACCTCGAGCGTACCCTTGTATCCGATGGAGAGCGGGATGGATCGGATGGTGAGCGCCTGCGGCAGGATCACCTCGCCCACGGTTCCGTTTCCTCGGGTGGCGGCCTGAACGAGATTGCCCTCTTTGTAGGTGAGGCAGAGGGTCAGTCCGTCGAATTTGTGCTCGACCACGAAAGAGAGCGGCGGAAGATCCGCGCCCTGTGCCACCGCCTCATCGCGCAGTTTTTGCGCACGGAGCATCCAGTCCCGGACCGCGTCCTCGCTCTGGGCTTTGTCCATACTGAGCAGGCGCACGATATGGGTGTGGGACTCAAATTCCCTGAGCGGCGCGCCGCCGACCCGCTTGGTGGGCGAATCGGGCAGGGTAACGCCCGTCTGCTTTTCAAGGCGCACGAGTTCGTCGTACAGGACATCGTACTCCTTATCCGTGACGGTGGGGTTATCGAGGGTGTAGTATTCATAGCCGTAGCGGTTGAGCAGAGCTACCAGTTCCCGCATTCTGTCCATAATCAATCCTCAATCAGTCTGATGGGCGCGTTGTTGGCGTCCATGATTTTGGTGCCGATGTACTTGCCGAAGTCGACGGTAATGTAGAAACCGGTGTTTTTTTCGTTGATGCCCGTCACGATGCCGTCTCCGAATGACTTATGATGCACTTTGTCGCCGGGCTTAAAGGTGGTGGACACCGCCCGGGGCGCCGCCGGCTGCGCGCCGAATCCGCGGGTCACGCCCGGGATGTTTCCGAGGGCCGGTTTCACCGCGGGTCTGTGGGGCTCCGCGTACTGCGGCTGCGGGCGGGACGGCATGGTGAGCCGCACGGAGGGCGCCGCCCTGCGTCCGTCCTCGATGAGCGCGCGGGGGATCTCGGAAACGAAGCGGGACATCTGGTTTGCCTGCCGGGAATTGTACAGCGTCCGCGTGCGGGCATGGCTCAGGAACAAACGCTTCTTCGCGCGGGTGATGCCCACATACATGAGCCGCCGCTCCTCTTCCAGTTGGTTTTCCTCTTCCATGGCGCGGGTCAGGGGGAACACGGTCTCCTCAAGACCCGTGATGAACACATTTTCGAATTCCAGACCTTTGGCGGAATGGATGGTCATTAGGGTAACGATCTTGGTGCGTTCCTCGAGGCGGTCGGTATCCGTGACCAGAGCCACATTTTCGAGGAAGCCGAGGATGCCCTCCTCGGGATTCACACGCTCGTATTCCGTAACGGCCGCCACGAATTCGTCAAGGTTCTCCGCCTTGCTTTCGTCCTCGGGGTCCTTGCTGTTTTCGTATTGTTTACGCAGTCCCGTGTCCTTCATGAGTGCCACGATGAACTCCGTCATGGGCATGTCGATGAGTTTTCCCGTAAGGTCCGCCATGAGATCGGCGAATCCCTTGATGGCGGTGACGGCACGGGCGCTGAGCCCGGCCCGGTCCGCTTCGAAGGCGGCAGACATGAGACTGATGCCGCCGCTGACCGCGTAGGCGGACAGCGTTTCCACGGAGGCGTCGCCGATACCGCGGCGGGGCTCGTTGATGACGCGGCGGAACGCCACATCGTCTTCGGGATTCACGAGCAGACGCAGATAGGCGACCACATCCTTGATTTCCTTGCGGTCATAGAATTTGAGCCCGCCGTAGACGCCGTACTTGACGCCGCGGCGCACGAGCGCTTCTTCGAGCACGCGGCTCTGGGCGTTGGTGCGGTAAAGCACCGCGATGTCGCCCAGTTCGCAGCCCTGCTTTTCCAGTTGCTTGATATTGTCGCAGACCCATGCGGCTTCGTCCCGCTCATCGGCGGCGTGGCACAGACGGATCTTTTCGCCGTCCCCCGCCTCGGTCCACAGAGTCTTGTCCTTGCGGGCGGTGTTGTGGCGGATGACCTTGTTGGCAGCTTCCAGAATCGTGGAGGTGGAGCGGTAGTTTTCTTCCAGTTTGATGACCTTTGTGGAGCCGAAATCCTTCTCGAAATTCAGGATATTGCGGATGTCCGCGCCGCGCCAGCCGTAAATGGACTGGTCGTCATCGCCGACGACACACACATTTTTGCGTTCGCCCGCCAGCAGACGGATCAGTTGATACTGCGCCACATTGGTGTCCTGATACTCGTCCACCATGATGTAGCGGAATTTGTTTTGGTAACTTTCGAGGACCGGCGGGTTCTCGACCAGCAGTTCCAGCGTCTTGACCAGCAGGTCGTCAAAATCCAGCGCGTTATTGGCCTGCAGGCGCTTTTCGTACTCGACATAGATCTTGTAGTAGGGTCTCGATCGCGCGTCGGCGTTTTCCTTGAGCCATTCCTCCGGGCTCAGCATGCGGTTTTTCGCGTCCGAAATGACCGCCTTGACCGAGCGGGGCGGATAGTTTTTATCGTTGATGTTGAGGTCTTTCAGGATGTGCTTGATGACCGTCATTTTGTCATCTTCGTCGAAAATGGTGAATTCCCGCTTATAGCCCAGTTTTTCGATATCGCGGCGCAGGATGCGGGCGCAGGCGGCGTGGAAGGTCATGACCCACGCGTCCTCGGTGGCGCCGGGCGACAGCAAATCCACCCTCTCGCGCATCTCGCGGGCGGCTTTGTTGGTAAATGTTATGGCGAGGATATTCCACGGGCGGACGCCGTGCTCGATCATGTATGCCATGCGGAAAGTGAGCACGCGGGTCTTGCCGGAACCCGCGCCCGCGAACACGAGCAGAGGGCCTTCCGTGGTTTCCACCGCTTCTCTTTGCGGCGGGTTGAGTTTCGTGAGGTCTAACATCGGTGAATCCTTTCGCATACCTATTCAGATTGATTATACCAAAAACGGCACGCCTTATCAAGCGTGCCGTGAAAATGAAATAGTATTGTCACAAAACGAGCCTGTACAGCATCTGCCCCACGCCGCCTTCGGTGTTGAGCGGAGCGATGTAGTCCGCGATCTTCTTGAGTTCCGGTACGGCGTTTCCCATGGCGACGCCGTACCCCGCGGCGGAAAGGAGGCTCATGTCGTTGGTATAATCTCCGAACGCCATGATTCTCTCCTTCGCAATGCCGTAATGGGCGGAAAGGAAGCGGAGCGCGGAACCCTTGTCGATGCCCTTCCCCATGACCTCCACATTCTGCGAACCGGAGGAGGAATGGACATAGCCCGCCCTGTCGAAGGAAAGGCGGATCCTGTCAAGTTTCTCCGTGCTTTCCGAGAAGGCGACGAATTTGTAGATGCCGTCAAGCGGCGTATCATCGATTCTCTCCGGCGCCTCGCATCTGAGCACCTGCTTCTGCGTCAGGTATTGTTCAAGCGACTTTTTGTGCGTCGTTGTCACAAGGTCAGGTCTGAAAATATAGTTGACATCGCGGGTGTAGATTTCGAAATAGACTTCGGATCGATCGAAGATATGCAACACTTCGGAAGCGTCCTCCGGACGGAAGCAGTTCTCACAGAGGCATTTCCCGCCCGGCTTTTCGTCGACGCGGGCGCCGTTTGCCGAAACGATGATCATGTTTTCATCGATCTGCCTCACCGTATCCATGATGAAGCGGAAGTTGCGTCCGCTGATGATGGCGGTCCTGATGCCCCGTGCGGCACATTCGCGGATGGCGCGGATGTTGATTTCGGGGATCTGTCCGTGGGACGCGAAGAGCGTTCCGTCCATGTCGAAGCAGACCAGTCTGACAGGCAGTTTTTCCATGGCTACCTCTTCATGCCGAGGTCGAAGCGTTTGCCCGCGTAAACGCCCAGCGCCTCATCGTTACCCATGGTGATCTTCACACATTTGAGCATGGGATCTTTGACATTCGTCAGTTTATTGAGAGTGCGGTCGCCGTACTTGTCGTCACCGATCAACGGATGTCCGATGTGCGCCATGTGAGCGCGGATCTGATGGGTGCGTCCCGTTGGGATCTCCACGGCAAGGCGGGAGGCGTCGTGTCCTTTCACCTGCATTTCTTCAAGCACCGTGTAGATGGTCTCGATGTCCTTGGCATCGGCGGACTTTTTGCCAGTGATGCGCACGCGGCCGGCTTTGGCGTCCTTTTCGAGGAAGCCCGTGAGCCGCTCGTGCCGCATGGGCATTTTGCCCCACACCATCGCCTCATACTGCTTGGTGAGCAGATGGTTTTTGAATGCGTTCAGGAGCAGTTCCTCCGCTTTTTCGTTGTTGGCGGCGAGCATGAGTCCGCCCGTTCCCGTATCCAGACGGTGCACGAGGCGGGCGTTGGGATGGGTGATCTTGAGGCGGGAAAGCACCGTATCCTCCCCAACCTCATTTTCGTCCTTGTCGACAGGCAGGCCTTCGGGCTTCACAAACGCCATGACGCAGCCGTCGTCAAAGAGAAATTCAAGTGAAAAGTCATACTTGCCGTCATAGTAAACGGTGAGTTCATCGCCCGCACATACGGAGGCGTCCGCGGCGACTTTTTCGCCGTTCACACGCACCTGCTTCTTGTTAAGCAGCTCGCGGACGCGGTTTTTGCCCGCGTAGGGCCAGGCGCGGGTGATGTAGGTTTCGGCGGGCATCCTGATGACGCCGTCCGGGATCACGGAAGTCAGTTTTGTAATCATGTCAAAAATGGCAGGTCAGTCCTGCCATGCTCTGTAAAATTCGTCGGTTTTGAGTGTCTCGACCTTTCCGTCAAGGGCGGAAATGAAGGCCGATGTGAAGGTTTCTTCGTCAGCGGAGCGCACGAGGAGCGTCAGCGTCACCTTGTCAGTGAAGGTCTTGTCCTCCACGATGACAGGTTGGCTTTTCAGGAAATATTCGCTTCTGCCCAACATCGTGTAGTCGATTTCCGCCATCAGGCGCACGGTCGGATAGACCACGCCCGTACCGCAGGCGTCGATGGCGAGCGCCGCGCCCTGCGCGTACGCGCGGACGAGTCCCCCCGCGCCCAGCAGGATGCCGCCAAAATAGCGGGTGACCACCACGATGCAGTTGGTGACGCCCCGGTTTTTGACGACCTCCATCATGGGAAGACCCGCCGTTCCGCCGGGCTCGCCGTCATCGCTGTAGCGCATGATACCCATGTTGGGACCGATGGCGTAGGCATAGCAATGATGCGTGGCATCCGGATGGATGCCGCGCACTTGCTTTAAGAACGACAGGGCTTCTTCCTCTGTCTCCGCGGGAGACCCGTAACAGATGAAGCGGGACTTGTTGATGACGAGTTCATCGTTTGCGGAGGCAAGGAGCGTGGTAT
Organism: Clostridia bacterium; assembly: GCA_045598325.1. Lineage (GTDB taxonomy): Bacteria > Bacillota > Clostridia > Christensenellales > Aristaeellaceae > RUG14130. The sequence goes on from JAZLLT010000065.1 coordinate 35,467, forward strand.
ACGGTTTGATGGGCATTACGCGAGTTTGAGCAGGTGGTACGCCTTCTTGCCGCGGCGGATGAGGAGTCCTTCGCCCTTGAGCATGTCGGCGGTGATGCGGAAGTCTTCATCGGCCACTTTGTCGTCGCCGATGTAGAGACCGCCCTGCTGGATGGCCTTGCGGGCTTCGCCGTTGCTCTTGAACAGACCGACCTTGGCCGCCCACGCGAGCAGACGGTTTTCGGCAGTAAGTTCTTCCTCGGTCACATAGGTGGTGGGAGCGGAGCCTGCCGCGCCCGCGCCGCTGAAGAGGGCTTCCGCCGCGTTCTTGGCCTTGGCGGCTTCCTCTTCGCCGTGGATGAGTTTGGTCACCTCGTAGGCGAGGATGGTCTTGGCTTCGTTGATCTTGTTGTCCTTAAGGGCCCCCAGACGGCGCACTTCGTCCATGGGCAGGAAAGTGAGCAGCGCCAGGCACTTCTCCACATCGGCGTCGTCCACATTTCTCCAGTACTGGTAGAAATCGTAGGGGCTGGTCTTGGCGGGATCGAGCCACAGCGCGCCCTTTTCGGTCTTGCCCATCTTCTTGCCTTCGTGGGTGAGCAGGAGTTTGAATGTGAGGGCGAAAGCGGGTTTTTCTTCTTTTCTGCGGATCAGATCCGCGCCGGAGAGCATGTTGCTCCACTGGTCATCGCCGCCTGCCTGCATGCAGCAGCCGTACTTCTGGAACAGCTGCAGGAAGTCGTAGGACTGCATGAGCATGTAGTTGAACTCGAGGAAGGTGAGGCCGCGCTCAAGACGCTGCTTGTAACATTCCGCGGTCAGCATGCGGTTGACGGAGAAAAGAGCGCCGATGTCGCGCAGGAAGTCCATGTACTTGAGCGGGCGGATCCAGTCGGCGTTGTTGACGATGATGGCGTGATTGGGCTTGGATTCGTCAAAATCGAGGAAGTGCTTCATCTGCTCCTTGATATGGGCGACATTGCTGTCGATGGTCTCGACGGTCATCATCTTGCGCATGTCGGTCTTGCCGGAGGGATCGCCGATCATCGCGGTGCCGCCGCCCATGAGGGCGATGGGGCGGTGACCCGCTTTCTGCAGGTGCGCCATGGCCATGATCGGGATATAGTGTCCGATATGGAGGGAATCGGCGGTGGGATCGAAGCCGGTGTAGAAGGTCACGGGACCCGCTTCAAAGGCCTTGTTGTGTTCGTCTTCGTAGGTGGTCTGGGCGATGAATCCTCTCTCGCGGAGGATGTCGAGTGCGTTCTGCATAGTGAAAACCTCTTTCTGTATCTTACTTTTCGTTGAACACTTTGGCGAGTTTCTCCATGCCCTCGTTGATCTGCTCCACGGGGCTGTTGGAGAAGTTGAGGCGGAAGGTACTGTGATGTCCGCCGTCCGGATAGAAGTGGGTGCCGGGCACATAGGCGACACCGTTTTCGATGGCCTTGTTCAGCAGTTCCGTGGCGTTCATGCCGGCGGGCAGTTCCGCCCAGACGAACAGACCGCCCTCGGGCTTGACCATCTTCGTTCCCTCGGGGAACAGGCGGAAGCCTTCGATCATCGCGTCCAACTGCTTTTTGTAGCCTTCACAGATGCGGAGAATGTGGGCGGGCAGAAGGTCCTTGCGCAGGTAACTGTCCACGATAGCCTGGGTCATGAGGGGGCAGTGAAGGTCGCTGGACTGCTTTCCGATGACGCACTTTCTCATAAGCGTCGGGAAGGAGACGACCATAGCGCCCACGCGCATGCCGGGAGAAATGATCTTGGAGAAGGACGCGAGGTACACGACCCAGCCTTCCTTATCGAAACTCTTGATGGGCGGGAGGGCCTCTCCCTCATAGCGCAGGTCGTGGTAGGGATCGTCTTCCGCCACGATGACGCCGTATTGCGCGGCAAGAGAAGCGACCTTTTTGCGGCGATCGAGGCTCAAAGTCGTGCCGGTGGGGTTCTGGAAGGTGGGGATGATGTAGGCCAGTTTCGGGTTGTACTTCTTCATCGCTTCTTCCAGTGCCTCGGGGATGACGCCGTTTTCATCGCTTTCAACGGGAACGATGTTGGCGTGATAGGTGCGGATGGCCTGCAGCGTGCCCAGGAAAGTGGGGCTCTCGACCAGCACCGTATCGCCGGGATTGATGAGCGCTTTGAGCAGCAGGTCGATGCCCTGAGTGGAACCCTCGGTGGGAAGGATCTCGCTCTCTTCGCAGGGAACGCCGCTGTCATGCAGATACCGCATGATGCTGCCTTTGACCGGGAGAAAGCCCTCGGTGGCGCCGTACTGCAGGATGGGCGCGCCGACGGTTCGGATGACTTCCTCGGCGATGGGCGCGATGACATCGGGTTCGAGCGCCGCGTTGGACGGGTTTCCGCCCGCAAAGGAGATCATGCCGGGTTTTCCCAGAAGTTTGAAGATATCGCGGATGGCGCTTCCCGTGATGGGCGCCATGTGGGACGCAAAGTAACTGTCACTAAATTCCATAAATCCGCCTCCCAAACAAAAACGCCTTCCATACAAAACCGTAAGGAAGGCGTGGTTATACGCTGTACCACTTCCGTTCGTCCGCATTGCGGACCTCGTGACGGCTGTAACGGGCTTGCCCGGAGCGGACTACATCTCTTCACCCGCTCTGCTCCGGAGTGTATTCGCATGCGCTGCATCTGCCCCCTCGCACCATCCGGCGGCTCTCTGAAGACTTGCGCAAACTACTGTCTCCTTCATCGCTTGCGTAAGTGTATCACAGATTTTTCCATCCGTCAACGGTAATTTGCGTTAACAGTGCAATCTTTTCCTATATATTATGATATGCAACGGCTTTGTCACAAATTATTCCAACAAACTCAACCTGTGCCCGCCGCCGTTTCCCTTGACAAAGAGGCGGTGATTGTTGTATACTGAAAGTTGTGAAATGCTGCAATGCTGTATGTGATTACACCCATGCGGCAAAAAAGTTAAGGAGGACTATCATGGCTCACTTAAGTGAAGCGGCAGTTGTCAAGATCAACGAGATCATTGACAGATATGCCGGCGAAAAGACCCCTCTCATGATGATTCTTGAGGACATCCAGAAGGAATACGGCTACATCCCGCTGGAAGTGCAGGAACTGGTTTCCGAGCGCACCGGCGTATCCGTGGCCGAGATCTACGGTGTCGTCACCTTCTACTCTTTCTTCTCCCTGAAGCCCAAAGGAAAGTATGTCATCGGCTGCTGCCTGGGCACTGCCTGCTATGTAAAGGGCGCGCAGATGGTCATCGACAAGTTCAGCGACATCCTGGGCATCAAGCCCGGTGAGACCACCGATGACGCCATGTTCACTCTGGACGCTCTGCGCTGCATCGGCGCGTGCGCCATCGCTCCCGCCGTATCCATCAACGGTAAGGTGTATCCCAAGGTTGCGGTGAACTCCGTACAGGGCATCATCGATGAATACCGTGCCAAGGAGGCCTGATCATGATTAAGAATTTTGAAGAACTCGCTTCCCTGCAGCAGGAACTCTCCGCTTCCCTCGCTGCCAAATTCAACGGCACTTCCGGCAAGCGCGCCGTCGTGTTCTGCGGCGGTACCGGCTGCCTGTCCTCCAACTCCGCCGAGATCCGCGCGAAGTTCAAGGCCATGATCGACGAGAAGGGTCTGTCCGACAAGGTCACCGTGAACCAGGTCGGCTGCTTCGGCTTCTGCTCTCAGGGCCCCTTCGTGAAGATCTACCCCGAAGATACCCTCTACCGCCTCGTGAAGATCGAGGATGTTGAGGAAATCATCGAAAAGGACATCATCGGCGGCGAAGTCGTCGAGCGTCTGCTGTATGTCGATCCCGCAACCAAGGAAAAGGTCGCGAAAATGGACGACATCAACTTCTATAAGAAGCAGCGCCGCATCGCTCTGTACGGCTGCTCCGTCATCGATCCCGAAAACATTTACGAAGCACTGGGCAACGGCACATTCGCCGGTCTTGCCAAGGCTCTTCAGATGGACCGCAAGGAAGTCATCCAGACCGTTCTGGATTCCGGTCTGCGCGGACGCGGCGGCGCCGGCTTCCCCACCGGACGCAAGTGGTCCTTCGTACCCGATGTGGAAGGCGACAAGTACATCGTCTGCAACGGTGACGAGGGCGACCCGGGCGCTTTCATGGATCGTTCCATCCTCGAAGGAAACCCCCTGAACGTTATCGAAGGTATGGTCATCGCGGGCTATGCCATCGGCGCTCATAACGGCTACTTCTATGTTCGTGCAGAGTACCCCATCGCCGTCCGCCGTCTGCAGAACGCCATCAAGCAGGCTGAAGAACTGGGTCTGCTGGGCGACAATATCATGGGCAGCGGATTCTCCTTCCGCGCTCACATCCGCCTCGGCGCGGGCGCTTTCGTCTGCGGCGAAGAAACCGCACTGCTCAACTCCATTCAGGGCCAGCGCGGCATGCCCCGTCCCCGTCCTCCGTTCCCCGCTGTCAAGGGTCTGTGGGACCGTCCCACCGTCGTCAACAATGTCGAGACCCTCGCCTGCGTACCTTACATCCTGAGAAACGGCGCCGCGAAGTTCGCCGAGGTCGGCACCGAGAAGTCCAAGGGCACCAAGGTGTTCGCTCTGGGCGGAAAAGTCAACAATGTCGGTCTGGTCGAAGTTCCCATGGGCACCACCCTGCGCGAGCTGATCTTCGACATCGGCGGCGGAATCCCGAACGGCAAAAAGTTCAAGGCCATCCAGACCGGTGGTCCTTCCGGCGGATGCCTGACCGAGAAAGACCTTGACGCTGCTATCGACTTCGATAACCTTGTCGCCAAGGGATCCATGATGGGCTCCGGCGGAGCTATCGTAATGGACGAAGACAACTGCATGGTCGATGTTGCAAAGTTCTACATGGAATTCATCTGCGACGAATCCTGCGGCAAGTGCTCTCCCTGCCGTATCGGCACCAAGAGAATGCTCGAGTACCTGCAGAAGATTACCGCCGGCAAGGGCACCATGGAAGACCTTGATCAGCTGGAAGAGCTGGCCGCCACCGTCAAGGCGAACTCCCTGTGCGCCCTCGGTCAGACCGCTGCCAACCCCATCCTGTCCACCATGAAGCACTTCCGCGATGAGTACATCGCTCACATCGTTGACAAGAAGTGCCCCGCTCATGTCTGCAAGAACCTCATGCAGTATGTCATCGAGAAAGACAAGTGCTTCGGCTGCGGCATGTGCGAGAAGAACTGCCCCGCAAGCGCCATCAGCAAGACCGATTATGTAGCCCCCGGCAAGAAGCTGCCCGCCCGCGAGATCGACGCCTCCAAGTGCGTAAAGTGCGGCCTGTGCGAATCTTCCTGCAAGTTCAAGGCGATCATTAAGAAGTAAGAGGGAGAAAGAAAATGGCATTAGTGAATATTAAAATCGAAGGCATCCCGTATCAGGTTGAAGCGGGCATGACCATTCTCGAAGCCGCCCGTCAGTGCGGTTATGACATCCCCTCCCTTTGCCACTACAATCACGGCGAATGCAACCGCGGCTCCTGCCGTGTGTGCCTCGTTGAAGCCACCGGTGCCAGAGGCCTGGTCGCTTCCTGCGTGTATCCCGTGAACGAAGGTATGGAGATCACCATCTCCTCCCCCAAGGCCGTTGCCGCCCGCCGCGCCAGCGTTGAGCTGCTGCTCTCCAACCACAACAGCAACTGCCAGGAGTGCGAGAAGAACGAATACTGCGAACTGCTGGATGTCGCCCGCAAGGTCGGCGCCCGCGAAGGCATGTTCCAGGGTTCCAAGACCCCCGTCACCATCGATAACATCGCCGCTTCCATCGTTCGCGATACTTCCAAGTGCATCCTGTGCGGCCGCTGCGTAGCACGCTGCCAGAACGCTCACGGCAACGGCATCCTTGGCTTTGAGAACCGCGGCTTCCGCACCATCATCGCCCCCGCCGAGAACCGCTCCTTTGTTGAGTCTCCCTGCATCCAGTGCGGACAGTGCGTCAATGTCTGCCCCACCGGTGCCCTGATGGAGAAGAGCGAGATCGCCAAGATCGACGAAGCGATGGCCGCCGGCAAGTATGTCGTCGTGCAGACCGCTCCCGCCGTCCGTGCCGCTCTGGGCGAAGCTTTCGGTATGCCCGTAGGCACCCCCGTGACCGGCAAGATGGTCGCCGCCCTCAAGCGTCTGGGCTACAAGAAGGTCTTCGACACCAACTTTGCCGCCGACCTGACCATCATGGAAGAAGCCACCGAGCTGCTCAGCCGCATCAAGAACGGCGGCGCGCTGCCCATGATCACTTCCTGCTCTCCCGGCTGGATCAACTACGCCGAGTACTACTACGGAGATCAGCTTGAGCACCTGTCCACCTGTAAGTCTCCCCACGAGATGATGGGTGCCGTGCTTAAGAACTTCTACGCCGAGAAGATCGGTGTGAAGCCCGAGGATATGTTCGTTGTTTCCATCATGCCCTGCGTTGCCAAGAAGTACGAGAAGACCCGCGAGCAGCTCGTCACCAACGGCTATGCCGATGTTGACGCGGTTCTGACCACCCGCGAGTTGGCCCGTGTCATCAAGCGCAGCGGTATCGTGTTCACCAAGCTGCCCGACGAAGAGTTCGACAATGACATCGTCGGCGACTACACCGGCGCAGCCGTCATCTTCGGCGTCACCGGCGGCGTTATGGAAGCTGCTCTGCGCACCGCGTACTTCGTACTCACCGGTAAGGAGCGCGAGGGCATCGTGTTCAACGAGGTCCGCGGCTTCGAGAATATCCGTGAGGCCGAGTTCGAACTGGGTGGCAATAAGATCAAGGTTGCCTGCACCAGCGGCATGAAGGGCGCCAAGGTCCTCCTCGACCAGATCCGCGAAGGCAAGTCTCCCTACACCTTCATCGAGATCATGGGCTGCCCCGGCGGCTGCGTAAACGGCGGCGGCCAGCCCTACATCCGCGAGAACTTCCTCCCCAACGAGGACCTGGACATCGTGGATACCTACAAGGCAAAGCGCGCTGCGGCTCTGTACTCCGAGGACGAGCGTCAGACCCTGCGTCAAAGCCACAACAATCCCCAGATCAAGGCTCTCTACGAGCAGTTCCTGGGCGAGCCCAACTCTCACATCGCGCACGAACTCCTGCACACTTCTTACAGCGAGCGCGTCCGCTTCGACGAGAAGTAAGGTTCACGGAAAGAACTTGCGGGAAACCGCAAGTGCTTTTCTGCAACTCTCAATTTCCTTAACCGGTATTTCATTGACTTTTGCGCCGGGATTTTATAAAATAGATAAAATACTTTCTGGAGGGATGTAAGATGGCTTATTATTACAGCGAACCCTGTCATACTTTCAACGAGTATCTTCTGATTCCGGGCTATACCTCCGAGGATTGTGTCCCCGCAAATGTTTCTCTCAAAACGCCTCTGGTCAAATACCGAAAAGGCAAGGAAGAGTGCCCGCTCTGCCTCAATGTGCCCCTGGTTTCCGCCATCATGCAGTCTGTGTCCGATGACAAACTGGCCATCGCGCTTGCAAAGGAAGGCGGCATTTCTTTTATCTACGGCGCACAGAGCATCGAAAATGAAGCGGCCATGGTCGCCCGCGTGAAGAACTACAAGGCAGGATTCGTTGTATCCGCTTCCAACCTGCGTCCCGACGATACCCTGAAGGATGTCATCGCGCTCAAGGAAAAGAACGGTTTCTCCACCATCGCCATCACCGATGACGGCACCGCCAACGGAAAACTGCTGGGCATCGTCACCAGCCGCGATTACCGCGTGAGCCGCATGAGCGGAGACGAACCCGTCTACACCTTCATGACTCCCCTGTCCAAACTGGTCACCGCCCCCGACACCATTTCCCTCAAGGAAGCCAATGATGTCATCTGGGAGCATAAGGTGAATTCACTGCCCATCATCGACAAAAACGGCAATCTCAAGTATTTCGTGTTCCGCAAGGACTACGCTTCCCACAAGGACAATCCCAACGAGATGCTGGACGAAGAGAAGCGCTTCTATGTGGGCGCCGGCGTCAATACCCGCGACTATAAAGAGCGCATCCCCGCGCTGCTGAACGCGGGCGTGGATGTCCTGTGCATCGACTCCTCCGAAGGCTATTCCTGCTGGCAGGCAAACACCCTCAAATGGGTCCGCGAGCAGTACGGCGACAAGGTCAAGATCGGCGCCGGCAATGTAGTCGATAAGGACGGTTTCCGTTTCCTCGCCGAGGCAGGCGCGGACTTCGTGAAGATCGGCATCGGCGGCGGCTCCATCTGCATCACCCGCGAAACCAAGGGCATCGGCAGAGGCCAGGCGACCTCCGTCATCGAAGTAGCCGCGGAGCGCGACAAGTACTTCGAGGAGACCGGCATCTACATCCCCATCTGTTCCGACGGCGGCATCGTTTATGACCATCATATGACCCTCGCCCTCGCCATGGGTGCCGACTTCCTGATGCTGGGCCGCTACTTTGCCCGCTTTGACGAAGCCCCCGGCGCGAAGGTGTTCGTGAACGGCGCGTATGTGAAAGAATACTGGGGCGAAGGCAGCAACCGCGCCCGCAACTGGCAGAGATACGATCTTGGCGGCGCGAGCAAACTGAGTTTCGAAGAAGGCGTCGATTCCTATGTGACCTACGCCGGTTCCCTGCACGACAATGTGGAACTGTCTCTGTACAAGGTCAAGTCCACCATGTGCAACTGCGGCGTCAAGACCATTGAGGATCTGCACAAGAACGCCCGCATGACGCTGGTTTCCCCCACTTCCATCGTAGAGGGCGGCTACCACGATGTCACCCTGCACAGCAACGCGACTTCCATGAAATAACATCAAAAATCCCTGCTCAATCAAGTTGAGCAGGGATTTTTCACGCTTGTGTATACTTATTGCAGGACGCTTTCAAAATGGGAATGCTGTTGATAGCCGTGTCCCGGATGACCTCACGGCTCATTGCGCCGTAACTGTGGGCAACCATGTTGCGCATTTATGCGGATCGCGTGCCACGGAATTTCACTTTCTGTTTCTTGCAAGATAAAAATCCGGCTCCGCGATTGCGGAGCCGTTTTGCTTTATGGTTTACTTCACGAATTTTCCGAGCGCATCGACATAGTCCGTCTTTTCCCAGGTGAGGTCCAGATCGTTTCTGCCGAAGTGTCCGTAGGAGGCGACCTGCGCGTAACCGGGCTTACGGAGTTGCAGCCGCTCGATGATGGCGGCGGGACGGAAGTCGAAAACCTTCTTGGCGATTTCGGCCAGTTCCTCATCGGAAACAACGCCCGTTCCGAAGGAATCCACCATGACGGATACGGGGTTGGCTACGCCGATGGCGTACGCCAGTTGGATCTCGCACCGCTTGGCAAGGCCCGCGGCGACGATGTTCTTGGCGGCGTGGCGGGCGGCGTAGGCAGCGCTGCGGTCCACCTTGGTGGGATCCTTTCCGGAGAAGGCTCCGCCGCCGTGACGGCCCATTCCGCCGTAGGTATCGACGATGATCTTGCGGCCGGTCAGTCCGCTGTCACCCTGCGGTCCGCCTACCACGAAGCGTCCGGTGGGGTTGATGTAGAACTTGGTGTCCGCGTCCATGAGTTCGTCGGGAATGACTTCGCGGATGACCAGTTTGATCATATCCTTTTCGATTTGCTCGTGGGTAACTTCGGGGTCGTGCTGGGTGGAAATGACCACGGTGTCCACACGGACGGGCTTGTTGTCCTCGTATTCCACGGTGACCTGCGCCTTTCCGTCGGGACGCATGTAACTGACCAGACCGTTCTTGCGCACATACGCCATGCGGCGGGTAAGTCTGTGGGCAAGGGCGATGGGCGCGGGCATGAACTCGGGGGTCTCATCACAGGCATAGCCGAACATCATGCCCTGGTCGCCGGCGCCGGTCTCCATGGCGTTTTCGTCTCGGCCTTCAAGGGCATTATTGACGCCCATGGCGATGTCGGGAGACTGCTTGTCCACGCTGACCAGTACGGAGCAGGATTCGCCGTCAAAGCCGAACTTGGCGCGGTTGTAACCGATTTCCAGCACCTTTTTGCGGGCGATATCGGCGAAGTCAACCTGTGCGGTGGTGGTGATCTCACCCATAATGAGGATGAGGCCGGTGGTAGCCGCGGTCTCGCAGGCTACATGGGCATGGGGATCCTGCTCAAGGATCGCATCCAGAACGCTATCGCTGATCTGGTCGCAGATTTTGTCGGGATGTCCCTCGGTAACGGATTCGGAAGTGAACAGTTTTCTCATGATTCTCGGTCCTTTCGATGCAAAATAAATAACCCGCCCTCATTCGGGGCGAGTTCATTTTGCATACAAAAATGACCCGCCTCATCTTCCAAAGCATGACGCTTTGCGGGAATTGGCACCGGATCAGACCGGTTGCCGGGTTTCACAGGGCCCGTCCCTCAACCACTCTTGATAAGGCTTGTTATCGGCGTTATTATACAGGCCTCCGGGTTATTTGTCAAGGTTACATCCCGCGTTTTTACCTATTGTTAGCAAGCGGGGCATTTTTCGCATACCACTTGCCTTTTTGTCCTTTTCGTGATAAAATATATGTTGGATTATTATGGATGAGGTATACGCGCATGAGCATCTGCACCTACGCCGGCGGCAACCTTCTGTTCGGAGTGACGCCCGTCGACAATCTGTTCCTTTCCGAGTACATGGGCACCGCTCCCCGGGAGTATGTGCCTGTTTACCTGTATGGTCTCATGCTCTGCAATCATCCCGAAGTGAACGGCGGCATCGATGAGATCGCCTCCGCCCTCAAACTGGACTCCTCCGCTGTGCTCAACGCTTTCAAATACTGGGAGCGGGAAGGGCTCGTGGAGCAGCTGTCCGAAAATCCCCCCGCCTTCAACTACCTGCCTCTGTCCCCCGCGAACGCGGCGAGCGGTGACCGGGAAAGCGCGGAAGTTTATCAATACAAAGACTATTTCCGCGAGCTGCAGGCAATGATGCCTTCTCTCGTTCTGGAAGGACACGAACTGCGCATGGCGAGCGAATGGGTGGACGAACTCCATCTTTCGCAGGAAGCGGCGCTGTACATGGTATCCGTGGAAGTACGCAGGCGCGGCGGCAAACTGCCCACCGCGCACACCCTGTTCAAGCACCTCAACGAAACCGCGCTTGAAATGGCGGAAGCGAATGTGGCCGACCTGAATTCCGCCGAGGAATTCCTCGCCCTGAAATCCGCCGACGCCGACTGCGCCCGCGCGGTCTGCAAGCAGTTCTCCTTCCGCCGCAATCCCACCGTGGATGAAGTGGCGCTGGCGACCAAATGGATGGAAGAGTGGAAACTGACCGTGAACGATGTGGTCGACGCCTGCGCGGAGACCGTGAAGAGCGGAAATCCTTCCTTTGCCTATCTGGACCGCATCCTCGAAGGGCGGATCAGCGGTAACAGCGACGATGAATTCAAGGCGGTCAAGACGCTCTGTACGCACCTCGGCATCACCTCGCGCCCGACGCCCACGCAGACGGAAGCATACCGCGGATTTATGGAAATGGGCTTTGAGCCCGCCGCCATCGAACAGGCCGCCATCTGGTGCGGCGAGAACAACCGCAGGACCTTCGAAGACATCGCGAGCAAACTTTCCGTCTGGGCTAAAGCCGGGGCGGACACCGTGGAGGACATCGAGCGAGAGCGCGCGGAGCAGGCGAAGATTATCGAATTCCTGAAAAAGGTATTCGATGAAGCCGCCGTGGACCGCAGAATCACGCAGAGCGACATCAAACTCGCCAAAGTGTGGACCGCGCTCGTGGAGCCGGACGCCGTGCTTTTTGCCGCGTCCTTTGCCAGGGGCAGCATGAATGCCATGCAGTACATCAACAAAATCGTTCAGGAATGGTCTTTTAAGGGCATCAACACCCTCGAAAAGGCAAAGGCCGCGGGGATCCAAAAGCCCGCCGGCGAGAAAAAAACCGGTAAGCCCATGGACACCCGCACCGTGACCGAAGAAGAATTCGGCGACGGCTACTACGCCAACATCATGAACCGCAAGAGGTCGGACAGCAATGAATAAATCCGAAGCCATCCGCAAACTGAACGCGGACTACGAGCAGATCCGCAGGAGCGAATCCGAGGCCTGCGACAAGCGTGAAAACGAGATCCGCGCAAAATACCCGGACATCGCGGAACTGCTGGACAAACGCATTTCTCTGCCGGTTACGGCGATGCGTTCCCTGTTCAAGGGCGAAGGCGGCGTAACCGCGGCGGAATATATCCGCACGGAGGGCGCGCGCCTCAACGGGGAGATCGGGAAGAAACTTTTATCCTACGGTTATCCGGAAGACCATCTGACCCTGCATTACGAGTGCCCCGTCTGCAAGGACACGGGTTATATCGGTTTTTCCGTGCCACCCATCCCCTGTGCCTGCTTCAAAAAGAAACTCACTGCACTTATCAACGACTCTTCCGCGGCAGGTCAGTCTTTCGCGGATTTCGATGAAAGCATCATCCCCGAAGAGCCCATCGCCGACGGGCTCACCCAGCGCGCGCTCACCGTGCGCATCAAGGAAGCCTGCGTGGACTTTGCGGAAGATTATCCGAAGACCTATCTGCCCAACCTCATCCTGAGCGGTCAGGCAGGACTCGGAAAGACCTTCCTCATGAACTGCATCAAGAGCCGCCTTGAGGAGCGCGGATTCGATGTATACGCGATTTCCGCCTATAAACTCATCGACCTCATGCGGGCGCGCCATTTCCACACGGAAGACAGTGAGGATGCCTTTGACGAACTGCTCACCTGTCCCCTGCTGATGATCGACGATCTCGGCAGCGAACCGATCCTCAGGAACATCTCCGCAGAGTACCTGTGCATGCTGCTTTCCGAGCGCATGAACGCGGGGCTTCACACCGTCATTTCCACCAATCTGACCCCGCCCCAGTTCCTTGAGGTCTACGACGAGCGCGTGATGTCGCGTTTGGCAGACAAGCGTTCGTGGGATCATCTGCGGCTTTTGGGAAAGGACCTGCGCAGGTCATGACAGAAAGCGGAAAAGAAGCGCTGGAATTTCTGGAAAGCCACGGCGTTTCCTATGAGATCGCGGAGCACGAGCGGGTTTCAAGCATTGAAGAATGCGTGCTTCCCATGCGTCTGCTCGGTTCTCTCATGCCGCGCAACTACTTTCTGACGCCGAGAAACGGCAGCGTGTACTGCCTGCTGGTCGCGCATCCCTCCTCCGTGTTCCGCACTTCAAGCGTCAGCAGACAGGCGGAAACTTCGCGCCTTTCCTTCGCGCCGGAAGAAAAAGTAAGCGAACTTCTACACACTTTTCCGGGCGCGGTAAGTCCGTTGGGGCTCCTGTTCGATCCCGAAAAGAAGATCCGTCTGCTCTGGGATAAAAGGCTGGAAAGTGAGGAATTCCTCCTCTTCCATCCCCTCGACAACCGCTATTCGGTCAAGGTAAAGCAGAAAGAACTGCTCCGCGCGCTTGACCGCGAAATCACCCGCATCGAAATGGAGAACGAATGACCCGACTGCCCGATAAAAAGGAATACATCAAAGAACATCTCAAAGGGCGCCGCTTTTCCGGCTCCTTCTGGGTACTGCTCGGCTGCCTCGCCCTGCTGGTCTGGGCGGTCGGTGAACTGGTCACCCGCGTCGACGCAGTGGACGGCGTGCTGCTGGCCTATTTCAATTTGGTCAAAAACGGCGAGATCACCCTGCGCACCGCCCTCGAAAATCTGATCAAAACGCCCGAAGCCATAAAGGATCTGTACGGGCTCGTCTATCTCGGCGGCATCGCAGTGCTGGCCTTTCTGTTCAGCCTCATCCACAGCCGCAGAAGCGCATCGCCCGCCACGATCCTGCTTGCCCTGCTCGTACTGTTCACGGGTCCCGGCGGCACGGTGCTGTCTCCTCTTCTGACCGTAACTTTCCTTGTGAAAGCAGGCTCTGCGGTGCTGCTCATCATGGGCTCTGTATTCAAAATCGCCGATACATTCAGACAAAAACGACTTCTTTCGCACAAATACGACAAGAAGCTTGAAAAAGAACGCGCATCCCTGACCGGGCGCGGCAAAAACACCTATATTCCCGAAAGGATACGAAAATGCAAATAATCATTGCAGGCTGCGGAAAACTGGGTTCCATACTGGCACACAGTCTCATCGAAGAGCAGCATAATCTGACGCTCATCGACATCGACGGAGATGTGCTGGACAAGTGCTCCGATGCCCTGGACGCGCTCACCGTGAAGGGCAGCTGCGTCAATGTGAGCACGCTGGAGGAAGCGGATATTGCCCACTGCGATATCTTCATCTGCACGACAAAGAACGATGAAACCAACATGCTGGGCTGCCTCATCGCGAAGAAAAAAGGCGCGCAGTATACCGTCGCGCGCATCCGTGATCCCCAGTACCTTCAGAGCATGAACTTCGTCATGAAGGAACTGAACATCGACTATGTGGCGAACCCCGAGCGCGCTACCGCCCGTGAAATCGGACGCATGCTCCGTCTGCCCTTCGCCAACAGCATCGAGACCTTCTCCCGCGGTCAGGTGGAACTGGTCGAGGTCCGTGTCAACGGAGACGAGCCCTTTGTCGACATGCCCCTCAAAAATGTGTATGTGAAGAGCCGCAACATGCCCCGCGTGCTGTTCTGCGCAGTCGAGCGCGACGGCGTGGCGCAGATCCCCCGCGGCGACTTCATCATCAAGCCCGGCGACAGGCTCTTTGCCGCGGCGGAAGCCTCCACCATCACGGCGTTTTTCCGCTACCTCGGGCGCAACACGAAAGCCGCGAAAGACGCGCTCATCGTCGGCGGCAGCAGAACGGCGTTCTACCTGTGCCAACTGCTGGGTGAAACCGATGTGAAGACCAAACTCATCGAGAAGAATCCCGAGCGCTCAATCTGGCTCAACGAAATGCTGCCCAAGACCACCGTCATCTGCGGCGACGGCACGGATCAGGATCTGCTCCTCTCCGAAGGACTGGAAAACGCGGACGCGTTCATCGCCATGACCGACCGCGATGAGGAAAACCTGATGAGCGGTCTGTATGCAACAACGGTCAGCAAAGGGCATGTGATCGTCAAATCGACCCATGTCAATTATTCCCGCCTACTCGCAGGCACGGGACTCAACAGCGTCATCAACCCCACGCAGATCGCCTGCAACATCATCGTGAAGGCGGTCCGCTCCGTCAGCAACGCCAAGGCTTACAGTTCCATCGACCGCATGTACCGCATGATGGAAGGCAAAGCCGAGGCGCTGGAATTCATCGTATCCGACGATTCCGCCCCCTACCTCAATAAGCCCCTTTCCCAACTGACCATCGTACCCGACGCGCTGGTGGCCGTCATCGTCCGTGACAACAAGGTGAAAGTGCCTTTCGGTGATGACATCATTCAGAGCGGCGACCATGTGGTCATCTTCACCAAGCTGACCGGCATCGCCGACCTCGGCGACATCATCAAGAGCGAGAATGAATAAAAGATCGGTTTTCAACGCGCTGGGCAAACTGCTGCTCATCGAAGCGGCGCTGATGCTCCCGCCGCTCGTGCTGTCCTTCATACGGGCAGACGGCATCTGGTACAGTTTTCTCATCACCATTGCCGCGCTGCTCGCCGTGTCTCTGCCCCTCACTTTCCTTCTCAAAAAAGAGGGCAGGACGATGTATGTGCGGGAGGGCATGGCGACCGCCGGGCTCAGTTGGATCATCATTTCCCTCTTCGGCACGCTGCCGCTCCTGCTCTCCGGCACCTGCGGTTTCTGCGATGCCTTTTTTGAGTTGTCCAGCGGCTTTACCACCACGGGCGCGTCCATCTTTACCGATGCCTCCGTGTTGCCCGACAGCATCCAGCTGCTTCGCTGCTCCACCCACTGGGTCGGCGGCATGGGCGTGTTGGTGCTTTCCACCGCGATCCTGCCCGGATCGTCCGCCGTCGGCAATCAGATCGCCAGAGCGGAAAGTCCCGGCCCCGGTTTTTCCAAACTGGTGCCCCGCCTCGGTGACAACAGCAAGGTCCTGTATTTCATTTACGCCCTGCTCACGGTGCTATTGTATATCGCCCTGCGCGTGACCGGCATCAACCGTTTCGACAGTCTGCTCCACGCGCTCTCCACGGCAGGCACCGGCGGCTTTTCCAATCAGGCGGCATCCATCAGTTCCTTCAACAACCCCGCCGCGGAAATCGTCATCACCGTGTTCATGCTGCTGTTCGGCATCAACTTCTGCGTGTATTTCCGCCTGATGATCGGCGACTTCAAAGGCGCATTCAAAAACGAGGAACTGGGCTGGTTTATCGGAATCGCGACGGTATTCATCCTCATCATTACCCTCGATCTGCGTTCCGTGTACGATTCCTTCGGCACCGCGCTGCGTTATTCCTCCTTCCAGTTGGGGTCCGTCATCTCGACCACGGGCTTCTATTCCGCGGACTTTGAGCAGTGGCCGACGCTTTCCAAGGTGCTCATGTACACCGCCATGATCTTCGGCTCCTGCGCGGGCTCCACCGCCGGCGGACTCAAACTGATCCGTCTCATACTGCTTCTCAAACTCGCCAAACGCGAAATCGACAAATCCTATATGCCGCGGCGCGTGCAGGTCATCAAGCTGGACGGTAAGACCGTTCCCGAAGACATGCTCTCCCGCATCACCGTATTCTTCTTCGTCTACATCGCCATCTGGATTTTCGGCGCGGTCGTGCTGGCATTCAATGACTGCACGATGCTGGAAGCCATCACCGGCTCCCTCGCGCTGGTCTCCAATGACGGACCGGGACTGGGGCAGTTCGGTCCTACCGAGAACTTCGCCGCCGTTTCCGGTGTCAGCAAGATCCTTCTGTCCCTGCAGATGCTGGCGGCAAGACTGGAATTCTACCCGATGCTGATGCTCTTCACTCCCGCCGCGTGGAGGAAAAACTGATGCCCTCCGACCTGCTCAGGCGTCTGGGGCAGATGAGCGCGTCCTCCCCCGTTCAGCCGAAACCCGCCGTCAAAAGCCCGAAGTTATACGAGTTCTCGGTAAAAGCGGACGAAGGGCTATACTCGCTCCACAAAGACGCACTCCTGCGCATGGGCTTTACGGGAGACACCTTCGACATCACCAAAGCCCTTTTCATCGACACGGAGACCACGGGTCTTTCGGGCGGAGCGGGTACGGTGGCATTCCTCGTGGGCTGCGGATTCGTGGACAAAGACCGCTTCACCGTCCGTCAGTTCCTGATGCCGGATTATTCCGCGGAGCCGGAAATGCTCTGCTGCCTTCGGGAACTTCTGAACGGATACGATACCCTCGTTACCTATAACGGCAGACGCTTCGATATCCCCCTGCTGTCCGACCGCTTCATCATGAAGCGCATGGACAGCGATATCTCGGAGAAGGATGGGCTGGACCTGCTTTATCCCGCGCGGAAGGCGTGGAAACTGCGGCTCGGCTGCTGCAGGCTCTCCTACATCGAGAGTGCCATCCTGGGCATGCCTGAACGCGACGATATTCCGGGCAGTGATATTCCCGCGCGGTACTTTGAAAGCGTGAAATCGGGCGATGAGAGCCTTCTCATCGATGTCATAGAACACAACCGTCAGGACATCGTGACGCTCACGACCCTGCTTGTGAAACTCGACGGCATCTACCACGAGCCCGAGAAAGTGCGCGAGCAGTTGGACGAGTATTCGCTGGGGCGCACATTCGAGCGTCAGGGCGAAGTACGACTCGCGCGCACGATGTACACGCTCGCGTCCGTTCCCCGCCCCGTACGGTACATAAACGACCTGAAAGGCGAAAAATACGCCGGCGAAGCCAATTTCAGGCTCTATCTCATCCTGCGCAGGAACGGCGATTACGAGGGATGTCTGAAGACGCTGGACAACATGATCCGGCGCCGTCAACTGGGCATCGTCCCCTATGTGGAAAAATGCAAGGTGCTGGAGCACAAACTGAAACAATACGAAGAGGCGTACGCCATCGCGGAAACGCTCCTCGGAATGTCCCTGACCGATGAGGAAAGGGCGGCCGTTGAGAAGCGCAGAGACCGCCTACAATTGAAATCAATACAGCGGAGGAAAACCAATGTTTGAAAATCTGAAAATCAATCTGACCGCGCGCAAAGCCTATACCGCCCATGTGAGCGGAAACCAATTGATCGACAAAGGTCAGGTCGCCGAAGCGAAAGCAAAGCACGAAGAAGCGCTGAAACTGTATGAGGAAGCTTACAAAGGCGGCGTCCGCGATTCCAAGATCCTGATGGCGTACGCGGTGCTGCTCATGCGTTTTGACCGTCCCGAAGAGGCCCGCGATCTGCTGCGTCTGTGCGAAAACGACAGGAGTCTCGACGCCGCCTCCCGGAAGCAGATGCGCGTGAATTACGCCGTTTGCCAGTGGAAACTGGGCGAACTGGACAAGGCCATCGAAAACATGGAAATCGCGGCGTCCAACGGCAAAACTTCCATGATGTATATCACGCTTGGCTATTTCTATGTGGAAAAAGGCCGTGAGACCGGCGATTTCAGCAAAGCCGAGGAATTCAACAAGGAAGCCCTCGAATACGATGAAGAGGACGCGGGCATTCTGGACAACATCGGTCAGATGCACTACTTCAAGGGCGATCACGACACCGCCTATGAGTGGTTCGCGAAGGCATACAGACAGAAGAGCACGCAGGTCGCCACCTGCTACTACATCGCTTCCATCAATCTGGAGCGGGGCAATCTGGAAAAGGCTAAGGGCTTCATCGACAAGTGCCTGGAAGGCAACTTTTCCGCCCTCGCCACAATTAAGCGCGAGGACGCGTACGCGCTGAAAGCGGAAATCGAAAAGGCCATGATGGGCTGAAAATCCGGTATCAAATGAAGAAAACCTCCCGTACGGGAGGTTTTCTTTTTAGATGCCGAGCGTATCCTTGATGCGCTGGTAGTCGTTTGTCAGCAGGCAATCGACGCCGCGCTCCATCAGTTCCTTTGCTTCCTCCGGATCATCCGACCAGAAGCAGTTGAGGATGATGCCATGGGCTTTCGCCTTCGCGATCATCTCGTCCGTAAAGTAGGGTTTGAATAACTGCACACGGTCGATGCCCAGCTCGATGGCGCGGTCGACGATGCGGAAGTGCTCGTTGTTCTCACCGAGGCAGCGGTCGATGTCGGGGGCGAGGCGGTGAAGTTGCTTCTGCATCTCGTCGTTTTCCGTCATGAAATACATATAGCGGCGGTTGTCGTACTTGTCGATGAGGGCGATGATCTTTTTCAGGAACTCCTCACTCACAGGCTCATGGATGTTCGCGCACTTGATGTGGGTGTTCATGATGACATGACCCGCGAACTTTTTGAGGATATCCTCGAACTTCACGATGTGAAGTCCCTTGTACTTTTCGCCGAATTTGGAGCCGAAATCCAGTTCCATGAGTTCCGCGAGCGTCTTTTCATACACTTTTCCGCTGCCGTCGGAGACGCGGTCCAGCGTGGGATCGTGGATGGAGACGATCTCGTGGTCGACGGTCTCCCACAGATCGAACTCGATCTCCTGCGCGCCCAGCGCGACGGCTGCGCCGAAAGCGGGCATGCTGTTTTCGGGAGCGATGGAATTGAAGCCTCTGTGGGCGCAGATGCGGGGATAAGGCATCGTGCGGTTATCGGGCACGATCGCGCTTCCCGCGGCGCGGTACTTCCATGGACGGCGCCCCTTTTCCGTGTAGTCGTGGTGCAGTCCCACGGGATTCAGATAGCCCATGGGCTTCAGATATTTCTTGTAAGGATCGAATTCAAAGGTCTTGAAGCCGACCTCGTTTTCGAAAAGGCACAGCACCTTTCCGTCCGGACCGACTGCCATGGAGGAGCCCGCCGTGGGGCTGTCTTCTCCCAGAGAAACGCCGCTGCGCAGCACATACGCGCCCGTGGAATAAGCGGTAAAGCGGCAGTTGATCATGGCGGCATCGTGGGTGTCGCTCCTCTGCTGGGCGCAGCCGATGATCACATGGGGCTTTTTCTGGGCGATGTGGGACAGCGCCTCGTAGAAATAGAAGTCGTAGCAGGTGAGGAAAGCGAACCGGATGCCTTCCATCTCGATGGTCACGGGCTCGGAATACTCGTAGGTATAGTCGCTCTTCAGTTTGAGTTTCGTGACCTCGCCGGGTGTCAGGTGCTGTTTCAGATACTTGCCCGCGAGGGCACCGTTTCTGTCAAAAGCGAAAGTGGTATTGGCGTACACGCCGCCGAGGTCATCGGAAGCGTTCACGAACACCATCGCTTTGCAGCGCGCCGCGGTCTCGGACGCCTTGGCAAGCACCCGCTGCGTGGTCTTTTTGACGGTCTGCTCAAACTCCTCTTTCGTGGCGGGCGCGAAGGGCACATCCGTGCTCTCGGGCAGTACGATGAGATCGAGACTTTCATCGCAGGCGTCGAGGGCTTTCAGCGTTTCCTCGATGCCTTCTTCATAGTTCGTTTTATCAAGAAAAAAACGGCTCTGATAAATCGCGGCTTTCATATGCATCCCTCTTATCTTGCCAGATTGATGATCCTGCTGACGGCGCGGTGGGTTTCGATATCCACGCATCGCGCCCACATGGAGACGCGGGCATCCGGACGCAGATTTTCCCACACATCCGCCACCACATCGAAGATGGAGAGTCCCAGTTCCAGACGGATGGGCTCGCCCGTGAACGCCTGCTCGGGCGTGGTGCCGTAACTGAATCCGTATACGAAATATCCGTTTCCGGGCTTGATGTCGCCGTAGGAGAAGCAGGAGCGCACGGTGCCGCTGCCGTCTTCCTCGGCACAGCGGATGACAGAAAGTTCAAATGCGGGCTTTCCGTCCACGATGTCCGCAAGAACGGTGAGGCGCGGCGTATACAGCGGCGCATCGTCAAGGCAGCCGAGATGTCTGACCGCGGTGGGCAGGCTGTGACCGGCGATAAGGCTGTCAAACACCTGCTCGGAATGATTGCCGTTGCAGACAAGGATCTTGTTTTCGAAGGTCAATACGGGCTGGTAAAGCACATTGCCCGCCTCGCTGTCGGCAAGCGCGGAAAGAGTTTTGAGCAGCACTCCCCCGCCGTCTTCGATGAGGACGCGGTTCTTCTCATCCTGCCCGAACGCGCAGGTGTAATAGACGGTCACGATGCTGCTGCCGTCATTGCTGAGCCCGCAGATGATGCCCGTACCGGGATATTGGTTTTGGCGGATCGCCTCCGCCAGAGA
Source organism: Clostridia bacterium (assembly GCA_045598325.1). Taxonomy (GTDB): domain Bacteria; phylum Bacillota; class Clostridia; order Christensenellales; family Aristaeellaceae; genus RUG14130. Next base: position 56,512 of record JAZLLT010000065.1, read on the forward strand.
TAATCTACGCATGTTTTCTCCTCAATTGAGTATGTCTTCCTGCGGTTTCAAATTCAAAAACGCAAGGAAGTGCTGAATATGTTCGTCCCAGTATTCCCATGAATGGACACCGTGGTCCTCTTCGTACACATAGGAATAGGGATTGCCTTTGAGGCTTTCAAAAAACTCTTTCGTTTTCAAAGCGGAGCCGAGGATGAAATCTTCACTTCCGCAGGTATGATAGATGCGGGGCAGCGGACATCCGCTTTCGAGGTTGCTGAGAGCCGTGCCGTACACATCTTCTTCCGTTCCTTCAAGCACGCGGTTCCCGAAGAGCATCTCCCTGCGTGCCTTCTGCCGGGGCGTGTTCTCCGCGGCGGGGTTGTTGTTGATGCAGCCGGCGGAGAGACAGCCGATGGCGGAGAACCGATCAGGATTGCTGAGACCGATCTTCATCGCACCCGCGCCGCCCATGGAAAGACCGGCGATGTAGTTGTCTTCCCGCTTGTCGCTCAGCGGGAACATTTTCTGCATCATTTCCGGAAGTTCTTTGGAAATGTAGGTATAGTACCGTGCGCCGTGCGCCATGTCGGCATAGGAGGACAGATGTCCCGCGGGCATCACGACCGCCAGACCGAGTTTTGCGGCATAGCGCTCGATGGAGGTACGGCGCAGCCAGATGGTCTCGTCATCGCTCATGCCGTGGAGCAGATAAAGGGTCTTGAATTTCTCATCGCCGCTCACTTCGGGTTTCCCCATGCGGCTGCGCTGGGGGATCACCACGACCACGCTCGCCCACATGCCGAGGGATTCGGAAAAGATCTCGGTGTTGAACAGTGCCATTTACCGTGCCTCCTTCCCGCTTATCGGCAGCCAGGACAGGACCGTTTGGATCTTTTCGTCCCAGTATTCCCAGCGGTGATCGCCGTTGCTTTCTTCATAGGTGAGGTCGAAATCGAGCCCTTTGAGCAGGTTGCGCATGCGCACATTCTGCCAGTACAGGAAATCCTGTATGCCGCACCACATATACAGACGCGGCTTGACGGGGGCGTTTTCCAGTTTTTTCGCAAGGGCAAACAGGTCGTTGCCGCTTCCGCGGATAGCAGAGGGAGCGCCGAACACATTGACCGCTTCGTCATCGGAGCCCGCCTTTTCAAACAGTTCCGCCACATCCACCGCCCCCGAAAGGCTCGCGGCGCAGGCATACTGTTCTGGCAGGGTGAGCGCCATCTTCATGGCGCCGTAACCGCCCATGGAAAGTCCCGCCACAAAGGTGTCTTCGCGCGCGGTGGAAATATTGGGAAAGAAACTTTTGACGATGATGGGCAGTTCCTCGGTCATGTAGGTGAACCACTTGAAGCCGTACTTCATGTCCGTGTACCAGCCGCGCTGGGTCTCCGGCATGATGACGGCCAGCGGTTTGCCCGCCGCGTAGCGCTCGATGCTCGTGTGCCTCTGCCAGATGGTATAGTCGTCGGACAGACCGTGGAGCAGGTAAAGCACCTTCCACTTGCCTTTGTCCGAATTCCCGTCCATACCGATGGCGCCCTTCCCGGGCTCCGGAAGGAGCACATTCATGTGGGTACACATTCCCAGCACTTCGGAGAAGAAACTCACCTGCAAAAATGCCATAGTTGCCTCCGTCAGTCGATCATCTGCAGCGTGACCTTCACATCCAGCGTTTCGACGCGGGTGAGCGGTTCGCCGTTTTTGTCAAAGTATCTGGCGATGGTCAGGGTGAAGGATTCACCGGCTGCCAGTTTGTCGATGATTTTGGTGTATTCGCGGAAAGTGTACACGCGGGTGCCGTTCACATGGGTGATGACATCGCCCACGCGCAGACCGGCTTTCGCGCCGCTGCCGCCCTTTTCGACCGACTCGATTTTGAGACCGGCGGGCGGGAAGTTCTTGAGTGCCTCTTCGGGGCCTTCGTTGTCCACGACGCTGACGCCGAAACGGGGACGGTTGTACACGCCCTTGTCGATGATGGCGGTGGCGATGGTCCATGCGGTGTCAATGGGAATGGCAAAACCGAGGTTTTCGTAAATCTCCATCTGCACGCCCTTGTCGGACTCATAGTTCACATACATATACTTCATGTAGGGGATGCCGATGATCTCGCCCTTCAGGTTCACGAGGGCGCCGCCGCTGTTGCCGGGGTTGATGGCAGCGTCGATCTGGATGAGGTCCACGGCTCGGCTGGATTCCATGTCCGCGTCATTGCGGTTGATGCCGCTGACGATGCCGCAGGTCAGGGTGTTGTACATGGCGTCGCTGTCCAGAGGCGTGCCGATGACGGCGATGATGTCACCCACGCGCACGGAGGCGGAAGAACCGATGGTCACGGGCTTGAGTTCCAGTTCATCCTCGCACTTGACGACCGCCACATCGCAGGCTTCGTCGCCGCTGATTAAGAACACCTCGTGAGTGCTGGCATCGGGCATGATAATTTCCAACTGATCACAATCCTCGATGACATGGTAGTTCGTCATAAAGTAGCCGCCTTCCTTGACATAGACGGCGCTTCCGAATCCGTCATACTCTTTGCTGACCGTGTCGGTCTTGGCGTCCCACATCATGGAATAGCGGGCGAGCACAACGACGGAGGGCGAAACCGTCTCGTAGATGTCGGGCAGAGGATTGTAGGGCAGGGTCGCCAGCGTTTCGGCGGCTTCGGCTCCCGCAAAGGATGCCAGCAGGGCTGCGATGGTCAGGATGATCGCGATGACTTTCTTCATTGACTTGTACCTCATTGTTTATTTCAAGGTGACGATGGTGACGCCGTCTTCGCCTTCGCCGTACTGACCCAGACGGAAGGACGCCACATCCTTGGTTTGTTTGAGTGCCTGATGCACCGCGTTTCTGAGCGCGCCGGTGCCTTTTCCGTGAATGACGGATACATTCTTGAGTTGGTTGAGCCGCGCGCTGTCAAGGAACAGTTCCATCTGCGTCAGGGCTTCCTCCACCGTCATACCGCGCAGGTCACATTCCATCTCCGCCCGGCGTGGGCCTACGGAAACCATGGTCTTGGGCGCGGTGCGGGGCTCGTATTTGCCTTTCTTGGCGGGCTTCGGCTCTTCCCTCGCCCTGCGGACTTCGGTGATGTTTACCTTGGTCTTGATGGGACCCGCCTGCACGCTCATCTCGCCCTTGTCATCGGGAACGGAGAGGACCGTCGCCACGGTGCCCAGGCGGAGCAGTTCCACCCTGTCCCCCACTTTCAGGTTCACGGGCATCTCGTTTTCGCCCTGCTCCACGGCTTTCACCGTGTCGGTCAGATCGTCGATGCCGCCCTGCAGGGTCGCGCGCATGGCATGCAGTTCGTGCTCCTTGATCGCCATACCGGACTTGGCCTTTTTGAGTTCGGAGATGATCTGCTCGCTGTCCCGCTGTGCCTTGGAGAGCACCTTTTTAGCTTCCTCCTTAGCCTTTTTCATCATGTCATCCCGCTGGGATTCCAGTTCGCGGCGGGCCTTGTCCATTTCGGCACGGATTTTCTGGGTCTCGATATGGGCTTCCTCCGCCAATTTCCGTTCCTTTTCGGCGATCTGGCGGTGATATTCCGCGTTGGCGATGACATCCTCGAAGCGGATCTGATTTTTGGAAAGGCGCTCGGAGGAAGATGCGATGATGTGCTCGGGAAGTCCCAGTTTGCGGCTGATTTCAAAGGCATTGGATTTGCCGGGTACTCCGATGGAGAGGCGGTAGGTAGGCCGCAGGGTCTCCACATTGAATTCCACAGACGCGTTCTCCACACCTCTGGTGGAAAGGGCAAACGCCTTGAGTTCGCTGTAATGGGTGGTGGCGAGGGTGGTGACCTTCATGGTGAGCAGGTGTTCCAAAATGCTCATGGCGAGCGCCGCGCCCTCCGTGGGATCGGTGCCCGCGCCCAGTTCGTCGAACAGCACCAGCGAAGAGGGCGTCACATTCTCCAGGATATACACGATGTTGGTCATGTGGGAGGAGAAGGTGGACAGACTCTGCTCGATGGACTGCTCATCGCCGATGTCCGCGAACACCTCGCCAAACACGGAGACTTCGCTGCCGTAATTGGCGGGGATCTGCATGCCGGACTGCGCCATGAGGGTGATGAGACCAACCGTCTTCAGCGTCACCGTTTTGCCGCCCGTGTTGGGTCCGGTGATGACGAGGGTGGTGAATTCCTTTCCCATCCACAGATCTGAGGGCACCACCTTCTCGGGATCGATGAGCGGATGGCGGGCGCGCATCAGGTTGATGCTGCCTTTATCGTTGAGTTTGGGCGGTACCGCCTTCATTTCGCGTCCCATGTAAGCCTTGGCGAAGATGAGGTCCAGTTCCGCCATGATGTCCAGAGACTTGGCGATGAGCGGCGCGTCGGGCGCGAGGCGGGCGGTGAATTCGGACAGGATCCGCTCAATCTCCTTTTGCTCCTTCATCGTCCACTCTTTGAGTTCGTTGCCCGCTTCCACCACGCTCATGGGCTCGATGAACAGCGTGGAACCGCTGGCGCTCTGGTCGTGCACGAGTCCCGGCACGAACTGGCGGCACTCGGCTTTGACCGGGATCACATAGCGCCCGTTGCGCACGGTGACCAGCGTGTCCATGAGGTATTTGGACATGGACGCGTTGTGCAGGTAGGAATTGAGTTTGTCCCGCACGCGGTCGTTGATGGTGCGGATATGGCGGCGGATGTCGTACAGGTCCTTGCTGGCGTGGTCGCTCATCTCGTCTTCGGAAATGATGGCGGCGAGGATGTCCTCCTCCAGCATGCGGTTGGTGGCGATGCCGCTGGCCATTTCGCTGATCATCGCGGTGTCCGCACGCTCTGTCACGAGGGCGCGGCGGGCATTTCGGCAGGCGGAAAGGACGCCCGCGACTTCGAGCAGCGCCTTCATCGTGAGCACGCTGCCCATCTGTGACAGGCGCAGATACTCGCGGATATCCCTGAACGCGCTCATGGGATTGCCGCCCGTGTAGGCGATGATGCTGATGGCTTCCTCCGTCTGCTCCTGCAGGCGTTCCACCTCACTCAGCGTGTTGGCGGGCACGAGTTCCAGAGTCCTCTGCTTGCCCATGTCCGACACGGCATAGTTGCTGAGCATCGACAGAATCTTGTCGTATTCCAGCACTTTTCTGTATTTTGCGTTCATTTTTCTTCCTTTATTCGGTCTTTCTGAAATAATGTCCCAGAGTGTATTTTTCGGGAAGTTTCTTATCGTCCGCGCTCTTTCCGTCCCGCAGGGCTATGAAGCAGCGGAAAATGTCTTCCGCTTCCTTTGCCGTTTCGGTGGTGAAAACAAGCCGCTCACCCACATGGGCCGGAAGTTCGCTCATTCTGCCGTACAGACACATGGGCACGCTGTTAATGAGGTCGATGACGCATCCGCCTTCCCCCGCCAGCCGTTTCAGCGGGAACACCGCGTTCATGCGGTCGGTCAGGGTGCAGTCGATGAGCCGCTTCCCATTCTCCGCCTTGTCACAGGCGCGGCATTTCGTGTGCGGGCCGCCGCCTCGCGCGGAGTTGAGGGGGCAATGGCGCAGATGCATGAGGGGCATCCTGCCGTAGACGATGAGTTCCCGTTTCCCGCCGAAGGAGCGGATCTCATGAGCCGTAAGTTCGATGGACGGCGTGTAGATACAATCGCCGATACCGAGGAATGCGAGTGCTTCGGCGTTTGTGAGATTCATCGGGAAATCATACCGTTTTTCGTCGGGCCAGGCAAGCGTCATCTGTCCGATATTGGTAAGATAGACGCCGCGGATGCGGGAGGCGTTACCACAGGCGTAACGGTGGAGCGTATCCAGATCTTCCCCACTCATGACGGGCGGCAGATACAGGAACATTCCGTCGATATCCGCCTTGTCAAGCGCTTCTTTCCTGAGGTCGGACGGGAAGTATACCGCCTCGTCCGCGCCCAATGAAAGCAATCTGCGAAGCAAAACCGTGTCATCCGCCTGCACGGAGAGATACGGTTTATCGCTGTTCTCCTCGGCAATGGCAGCGGCCGCCGTATAACCGTTTTTCTCCCCCGTTTGGGAAAAACGCCCGATGCGCAGGGAAGCAAGTCGCTCAAGGGCGTCCCGGCGCAGGGCATTGACGGCGGAAGACGGAACGAACGCGTTTTCGTCCGCGTCCACGGAGATATCGCCGAAAAAGTAGGGCGTTCCGCCGGTTTTCGTCAGTTGGGCTTTGATTTTCTCCCTGTCCGCACCGGAGGAAAGGGCTTCCTGTACGGGTTCGCCTTTCACGGTGACGGTGTCCGTACCGTCCGAAACGGTAAGGCTTACGGGCGACGCGACCTTTGCTTCGAAAGCGGCGGTCAGCGGGATCGTCTGCGGTTCCTTTTCGATGCGTTCATTTGTCAGGCGCATCTGCTCGTCGCTCACCATGCGGTAGACGGGGCCCGTCTTTCCGGATGGATTTTTGATGCTGCGTCCCGCGAAACCGCTGATTTTGAGCGGTATATCTTCCTGCTTTTCGGGATGGATGGCGACGGAATCCGTTGCCAATACATCCTTTGTGAGCCTGATCTCGTTTTTCGATACCGCCTCGCCCACCTTCACGCCGAAATGGGAAGGGCGGGCTTTGGAGATGAAATCCCCGTCGCGGATGCCGAAGGCATAGCCTTTCGTGAAGCCGCCGCGGTTGAAAATCTGTTTGAGTTCCTCCTCGTCCCGTTCCGTAAAAGGTTCGCCGTCAAGAATGCGGCGGTAGACGCTCGTCACGATTGCCACATATTCGGGGCGTTTGAGCCTTCCTTCGATTTTGAGGCTCGCCGCGCCCGCGGAAACGATGCTGCCGAGTTCTCCCGCAGTCATGAGATCCTTGGGTGAGAGCAGATAGCCTTCGCTCTTCCCCGCGCCGGTAAGGCGGTACGGAAGCCTGCAGGGCTGGGCGCAGGCGCCGCGGTTTCCGCTTCTGCCGCCCACGAGGCTCGAAAACAGGCACTGACCCGAGCAGGCAACGCACAGCGCGCCGTGGCAGAACACTTCCGTTTCGATGCCGAGAGAAGAACATTCCCGGATTTCGTCAAGGCTCATCTCGCGGGCAAGCACCACGCGTTCAAAGCCCCTTTCTTTGAGATATGCCGCACCTTGCGGATTATGTACCGCCATCTGGGTGCTGGCGTGGAGATGGAGGGACGGAAGCATCTGCCGGAGGATGGCGCTCACGCCCGGATCCTGCACGATGGCAGCGTCCGCACGGCAGGCATACAGATCCTCCGCCAGGGTTTCCAGTTCCCCGGTTTCGCTTTGCTTGAGCAGGGTGTTGACCGTCACATAGAGTTTCTTTCCCCGCTCATGCAGGTAGTCCCCCGCCCATTTCAGTTCTTCGGAATCGAAATTGCCCGCGCCGCGCCGCGCGTTCAGACTTTTGCCCCCGAGGTACACCGCGTCGGCGCCGGAGCGTACTGCGGCGATCAGGGCTTCCTTGTTGCCCGCGGGAGAGAGCAATTCCGTCTTCATACCGTTTCTCCGTTACTGATAGATGAATTTATACAACTGCTTGATGTTTTCCGCTATGTCCATGTCATAGAGCATGGCGTCGTTGTTGCGGACTTCCTCCTTGAAGGAGCCGTTGATGGGCAGGCGCAGTTCCTCCGCGCCGTCAAAATCCGCCTTGTCGAGCACGAGCAACCCCAGATTGACGATGGTATTGAGCGTCAGGTTTGTGCGGTAGCAGCCCGCGTTCGCCGCCGCGAGGGTCATCAGTTTCGTGGCATCCGCGCCCTTCAGTTTGATCATCAGCGCGTTGAGTACCGCCCTCTGTCTTTCGGCACGGGCATAGTCGCTGTCCGTCTTACGGATGCGGGCGTAGCCCAGCGTCTGCATGCCGTTTAAGTGGATATTGGAACCGAAGGTATCCAGTTGGTCGGCAAGATAGGCGTCATACGCCGCCTGCTTTTCCATCTTGCCCTGGGTGTAGAGCAGATGGTACTGTTCCATCACATTGTGGTTGATCCAGTTCATTTCGGCTTCGGTCACATTCATTTCGACGCCGCCGAGCGTTTCCGCGATGCCTGCAAAGCCGCTGAAATCGACCACCACATAGGAGGTGATGTTCATGCCGAAATACTCGTTGACAACCTTCATCGCCAGTTCCGCTCCGCCGTAGAAGTAGGCGGAATTGATACGGGTGGTGCGGCCGTTGATTTTGACCGCCGTGTCGCGCATGATGGAGGTGAGTTTGATCTTGCCCGTCTTCTGATTGATGGAGCAGATCATCATCGTATCCGAGCGTGCGGCTTCGTAACTGACGCGGGTGTCGGTGCCGAGCAGGAGGATATTGAGCCAGTCTTCGTCCAGACCTTCCGTGACGGAAAGCCCGGTGACGCGCACGCTGCCCGCTTCGCTCTCATTGAGACCGTCGTCGTTCCCCTCGTTTTCCAGTTCCGTAAACAGGTTGTCGAGTTCGTCATACTGCGGTTTCGCGGTCGCCGCGGGAGCCGCGGTCAGACCGAGGGCGGGGATCTCAAACGGCAGTTTGATATAGTTTTTCTTCGCGAGCATATACACCGCGCCCGCGATGAGCGCGAGGATCAGAATGATGATGAGGAGCGCAGAGAAGAAATGAGACTTTTTCTTTGTCTTTTTCTTCTTTGCGGACGCCTTTTTCTTTGCCTTCGCGCGGGCCGCTTTTTGCTTCTCGGCGGCTTCGGCAGCCTGCTTTTCCGCCTTTTGCTTCTCTTTTTGCTTTTTTATACCCTTTCTACGCGCCTTCTCATCATCCTCCTCGTCGAGGTAGATGATGTAGTCTTCTTTGCGCAGTTTGTCGCCCATGCGTACAGTCCTCCGATTATTTGTATATATAAAATTATTATACTCTTTTCTACCATAGAATACAAGTGTTTTTCGGGTTACTTCTCTTTGACGATGATAAATATTTCTTTTTCGTTATAAATGTTTACAAATGTATTAAATAGTGATATAATGTCTCTATCTCATTGCGGAGGTTTCTTTTGTCATGTCCAAAAAGCACATCAGCGAAAAGCGGGCCGTCAAGCGTGCCCGCGCGCTCAAATTCATCTTCTTCATAGCGGTGATCGCGTTTCTGTTTTTCACCTATACCTGCGTACTGGTGCCGCGCCGCACCTATGATGCGGCGGAAACCGCTTTCGCGGAGGAAGACTACGCCGCCGCATCCGGTTTGTACGACAGTCTCGGCGACTACGAGGACAGCGTGGAGAAAATGAACTTCTGCGACTGCTGCACCGCCTTTGATTTCGTAAAGCAGGAAACGGAGAAGCCCGAATTTCTGAGCGATGAAGCGCGCGGCAAGTTGGAAGCGGGTCACGAGGCCTACCTCAAACTGAACGCGGAAAACAGGGAAACGATCATTGCCCGTTTCGGCACCTTCTTCACGAACGCCGAAAAAGCCGTGGAAAAGGGCGACTACGCCACCGCTTTCTCCTATTATACCTTTGACCGCGGAAATCCCGAAAGCGACAGCCGCGCATACGCGCTGGAAGTGTATCTGACCGCGCAGAAGTATTACGAGAGCAGCTCCTACGCCGAGGCGCGCGCTACCATTTCCGCCATCGCGCAGAGCGACCTTCCCTCCATCAGCATCGAGCATTTTGTGAGTGACTGTTATGCCGCCGAATACGCCATCTATGACGCCTTCGCGGAGACCGACACCCAGTATGCCATCGACATGATGGCGACCATTTCCGAGTACGGAAAAGCCGCGTCCTTCATCAAGGATACGGAATATGCATACTCCTCCGCCTTCGACGAGATGGACAAAGGCAACTATGATAACGCCATCGGTCTGTTCACTTCCCTCAACAACTACAAAGACAGCGCGGACATGATCTTCACCTGCGAGGTGCTGGCAGTCAACGCCGAAGCGGTCAAGGGTGAAACCGAAAAAGCCGTTTCCGAAATCATGACGATGGGCGAAGAAGCCCTCGCCATCCTGCCCGTGGACAGCCCCCTGTGGGATGCCATGAGCAACTGGTCCGTAGGCGGCACCGTGTATTACGGTATGTACGAAGGCAAGCATGTGAAATGGTGCGTTTCCGGCAATAAGAACGGCGTATACACCATCGTTTCGAGCGAGCCGCTCATGAGCGTTCCTTTCGATGCGGGCAACCCCGGCGCCAGATGGAACAATGCCGAACTGTCGACCCTCGTCAAGGGCAGCCTGAGCGAAAACTTCAAAAGCAGCAACGCAAAGACGCTGAGCGCGCAGTATCTGCGTCTCCCCTACGCCAATGAGATCAACCTCATTCTGAGCGTCAACCCTGCCCTCTCCGGCGCGGACTTCTGGCTCACCGACAGCGGCATTCCCACCCTGTATTCCGCGGGCAAGTTGACCCGCTCCGTATCCGCCGCCGAAAGCCACGGCCTCATCCTCATCGCGGAGGTCAAAAATGCGTAAGGTCGTCATCGCCGCCTGCCCCGATTATGAGGAGGCGTCCGTAAAAGAAGCGCTCGCAAAGGTGCTGGAACCTTTCGGGGAACTGCCTTTCGTGAAAGAAGGCGCGAAGATCGTCATCAAGGCCAATCTGGTTTCCATGATGAAACCCGATTCCGCCGCCACGACACACCCCGCCCTGCTCAAAGAACTGTGCGCTTTTCTGACCGCGAAAGGCTGCGATGTGGTCGTGGGCGACAGCCCCGGAGGGCTGTTCAACAAGGCATATGTGGGCACGGTGTACACCGCCACGGGAATGAATGCCGTCACCGAGACGGGTGCGCGGCTCAACAATCACTTTGAGCATCTCCACGCGGAAAACCCGGACGGACTGGTACTCAAGGAGATCGATTACACCGCGTACCTCGATGACGCGGACGCCATCATCAATTTCTGCAAACTGAAATCCCATGGCATGATGGGTATGTCCGCCTGCGTCAAGAACATGTTCGGCGCCATCCCCGGCATCTTCAAGCCCGAATACCACTACAAATATCCCGATCACGCGACTTTCGCCAACATGCTCATCGATATCGGCGAACGCTTCAAGCCCGCTCTGTGCCTCGTGGACGCGGTGGTCGGCATGGAAGGCAACGGTCCCACCATGGGCACGCCCCGCAAGATCGGCTGTCTCCTCGCTTCCGATTCTCCCTACGCCTGCGATGAGATCTGCGCGAAACTCATCGGCGCCGACCCCGAACAGTTGGAGACCGTATCCGAAGCGCGCAAGCGCGGATTGACCGGCGAATACGAAGTCATCGGCGATGCGGACGCCTTTGCGGTAAAGGATTTCGAACTGGTGCGCGACAGGAAGGATCTGTCCTTCAACCGCGAACTGCCGGGTGCCGGCGGAAAACTGCTGGGCAGGATCATCCGCGGCGCGCTCTGCTCCGTTCCCGATGTAAAAAAGAGCGAGTGCATCGGCTGCGAAAAGTGCAAAAACATCTGCCCCGCCAAGGCGATCACCATGAAAAAGAAAAAGCCTGTGATCGACCGCAAGGTCTGCATCCGTTGCTTTTGCTGCCAGGAATTCTGCCCGAAGGGCGCGATGAAGGTAAAGCGCCCGGTCATCGCGAAGATACTCAACCGCTGAAAGAAAATGCAGTCCGTTTGGACTGCATTTTCTTATTTCCGCATCGCGTTCCTCAAATCAAGCGTAAAAGTACTGCCTTCCCCCACGCTGCTTTCCGCACTCACGGGGATGCGCATGAGGTCTGCGGCACGCTTGGTAAGATAAAGCCCGAGCCCGCTCGCCCGTCTGTCCGCGTGCCCATTGAGGCCCGTAAAGCCTTTTTCGAAGATGCGTGGCAGGTCTTCTTTGGCGATGCCGATGCCCGTATCCGTCACGGACAGGAATCCGTCTTTCATTGCGATCGTCACCCCGCCTGAAGGTGTATATTTGACCGCATTTGAGAGGATCTGCCCCAGGATCAGTTCAAATTGTTTCCTGTCCGTGACGATTCTCTCGTCCGTTTCCTCATAGTTAAGTTTCAATTTCTTCGTCACGAACGAGGACGCGTTTTTGCGGATGACCGCGCGGATCAATTCGTCCAGCTGATATTCCGCGATCACGAGGTCACTGCCGCCGTCCAGACGCAGGTACTCCAGCACCATTTCCACATACCGTTCGATGCGGGTCAATTCCGTTTCCAGTTCCCGCGCTTCCGTACTCCCGTCCGCGCCCAGTTTCAGCCGCATCACCGCGATGGGCGTCTTGATTTCGTGCACCCACGCCGTGTAGTAATCATTTTCCTCGCGGCGGCGGGAGGCGAGAACCTCATTGAGCCGCGTCGTTTCTGCCTGCAGGCAAACGATGGCGGCTCGGTAATCGGCATCAATCAGGGTCTCCCCCTTTTCCAACTGCCCGCCGGTCATTGCCGAGCGCAGTTCGCTTTCCCGCTCGCGCGCCTTTTTCGCGCCGCGGTACAGGGCAAACGCGAACATCACAAGCGCCGCAATCGCGCTGAGCGCAAGAGTATAGAAGACCGGCTCATCCGGGACCCCGTAAAGCGCGAACACCGCCGCTCCCGTTACGGCTGTAATGAGATACAGAACGAGCGCCGGGATGCATTTGCGGACGGTATCGGTAAAGACGCCTTTTCTCATTGCGCCATGTACCCGCTTCCCGCTCTGGTCACGATGAGGTCCGTGAGCCCGTGTTCCTCCAGTTTTTTGCGCAGTCGCCCCACATTCACCGTAAGCGTGTTTTCTTCCACATACAGATCGCTCTGCCACAGTTTCGTCATGAGACTGTCGCGGGATACGATCTTGCCTTTGTTTTCAAACAATACCTTCAAAATGCGGAACTCGTTTTTGGTCAGTTCGATTTTATCGTTTCCGTAGGTGAGCGTCGCGTCGTCCAGACACAGGATCGCGCCGCGGCATTCGAGGTAGGTTCCGCCTTCCCACATTTCATAGGTGCGCCGCAGCACCGCCTGCACTTTGGCAGACAGCACCATCGGCTCCACGGGTTTGGCGATGAAGTCATCCCCGCCCATGTTGATGGCGGTCACGATGTTCATGGTAGTCGCCGCGGATGATATGAAAATGACGGGAACGGTGGAAATTTTGCGGATCTCGCTCACCCAAAAGAATCCTGTATAAAAGGGCAGCATGATGTCCATGAGCACGAGATGGGGCTTTACGCGGGAAAACTCACCCGTGATGTCGCGGAAATCAGAGGAAAGAATGACTTCGTTTCCGTAAGATCCGAGTTGGTTTTTCATGGCGGAAGCGAGGGCTTCGTCGTCTTCCACGATGTAGATGCGGTACATGGGACCTCCTGATAACGGGTACGCACCCCCGCACGGCGCGGGGACGCAAAGGGTTCAACTGACGATTTTGTAATAGGTTTTCGCCGTCATCCCGTAGATGAGCGCATAGACGGCAGCGAACGCCGCGTAGGAAATGAGGATCCACTTGACGAAGGACCATACGCTTTCCAGCATCAGGACCCTGAGCAGCCGCGCCAGCATCGGACAGGCAAAAGCGATGTGGATGCCCGACACGATGAGCGGCAGGAAGAACACCATGAGGATCTGTCTGCGGATGGTCTTCCTGACCTCGCTTTTGCTCATGCCGACCTTCTGCATGATGACGAAGCGCTCGCGGTCCTCATAGCCTTCCGAAATCTGCTTGTAGTAGATGATGAGCACGGTGGCGAACAGACACACGATGCCCAGAATGATGCCGAGAAACAGCAGGGCGCCGTACATACCGTACAGGTTCTCGCGTCCGTACCAGATGGATTCGACCTTCATGGTCAAGCTCATCATGTGATCTTTCAATTCGATGATGCCCTTGTTGACCTCCGCATCAAATTCCGCTCCGTTTTCGTAGATGGGACTGTCGGAGGTGAAGTCGACGCCGACAAGATCGGTCACTTCCGATGCCGAGGGACCGTAGCCTTCCCTCTGGAAGTCATCAATGACGCGGAGTGCATCCTCATCCGCGACAACGATGCCGTAACTGCTCACGGAAACCATGCTGTTTCTGATGGGGAAAGAAGTGAGTTTCGTTTTAACGGAAAAGGTGTCTTCTCCCAAAGTGAAACTGTCACCGAGTTGTTTTCCGCCGAAGGCGCAGACGGCGGCTTCACGGGAAGAAAGATCCGGTTTCTCCCCCGTCATCGCTTCGTATCGATCCGCGGTCAGAAAGGTACAGTAGACGATGCCGTCCAATGATTTCCTGTCTATCCAGTCCGTCGTGAATACGCCGCCGTTATAACCGAAAGTCACATCGAGATAGGTTTCACGCGTGATCTTGTCTACGGTAAGCCCGTTTCTTTCCGCGCTCTCGCGGATGAGTTTCTCGAGCGTTTCGGCGGGAACTTCGTGAGTGGTGTCGTTTTCATCATAGAAACAGGCGCCGACGGAATAATCGTGGGGATAGTTAGCGTGCAGGATGTCCTCCATGTCGGAGTACAGGCAGAAGGTAGTGGATGTCATGACCAGCACGCCCGTTGCAAGGATGGCGATGGAGGCAAGCCCCACGGCGTTCTGCTTCATGCGGAAGATGAGCCCGGAAACAGCAGTCATGTTGCCCTTTTTGTAGTAAAAACGGCGGTTGCTTTTGAGGGCTTTCAGCACGAAGATACTGCCCGCGGTCATCAGGCAGTAGGTGCCGATGATGACGAGGATGACCGCAGCGAAGAACAGCAGCATGGCTTCCAGCGGGTCAACGGTGGTAACGGCGATATAGTATCCCGCCGCGAGGGTCAAAACGCCGGTGATGAGCACGGCCCACTTGACCTTCGGCTCCCTTTCCCCCGTGTGGGCAGCGGTGAGCAGTTCGGCGGTCTTCGTCTTTCGTACCTCGCGGCTGTTGAGCATAAACGCGAGCGCGTCAACGAGCAGGAAGAAGATTCCCGCCGGCACGATGGTCTTGGGCGTGATGTAGTAAAAGCCCAGTATGATGTCCGCTTTGAGCAGCCGCACGATGAGCAGGGAGCAGAGTTTGTACATGAGCACGCCGAGTCCCAGACCGAAGATCACGGAGGAAACGCTGCTGATAGCGGATTCCAGAAGCAGCACGCGGTTCACATTCTTTTTCTCCATGCCCAGCACGGTATAAAGGCCGAATTCCTTTTTCCGCTGCCTCATGAGGAAGGAACCGACATACAGCATGAGGATGACGGACAGAAGCGCGATGACCGCCGTACCGATCACCATGAATACGGGAACATAATCCCCGCCCTTCACATGCCTGAGGCGGTCGTCCATGGTCAGGGTGAGCACGATGTAGAAGCAGGCGGTGAGCCCCGTTTCGCAGAGGATGCGCGGGATGAAAAAGCGGTAGTTCTTGCGGATATTGCCAAGCGCGAGGCGACGGTACATGCCTTTATTCATGGTCTTCACCGCCGCTTCTGAGCATGGTCAGGGTGTCCGAGATCCGGCGGTAGAGTTGCTCGTCGCCGCCTTCTCCGCGGTACAGTTCGTGGAAAATGACGCCGTCGCGGATGAACAGCACGCGCCCCGCGTGGGACGCCGCGTCCACAGAGTGGGTCACCATGAGGATGGTCTGCCCCTGCACATT
Organism: Clostridia bacterium; assembly: GCA_045598325.1. Classification (GTDB taxonomy): domain Bacteria; phylum Bacillota; class Clostridia; order Christensenellales; family Aristaeellaceae; genus RUG14130. Next base: position 71,927 of record JAZLLT010000065.1, read on the forward strand.
CAGGCGGGAAAAGACGCGCAGCAATTCATTGGCGGAGCCGGAATCCAGCGCGCCCGTAGGCTCGTCGGCGAGGATCAGTTTCGGGTTCGTGATGAGCGCCCGGGCGACTGCCGCGCGCTGCTTCTGTCCGCCCGAGACCTCGCAGGGGAACTTCATGAGAATGTCCGCGATGCCCAGTTCTTTCGTGATGCGGGATAGTTCTCCGTTTACCGCGTTCACGCTCCTGCCCGCGAGCACGATGGGCAGCAGAATGTTGTCCTTCAGCGAAAAGGTGTCAAGGAGATTGAACTCCTGAAACACGAATCCCAGTTCATCCCTGCGGAAAGCGGACAGTTCCGCGTCGCTCAGTTTGGAAAGATCCTTTCCGCCCAGCAGTACACTTCCGCCCGAGGGCTTGTCGAGAGCGGCGAGGATGTTGAGCAGGGTCGTTTTGCCCGAGCCGGATTCGCCCATGATGGCGACATACTCCCCTTCCTTCACGCAGAAGGAAAGGTCGTTGAGTGCCCGCACCTGCTGAAATCCGAAGCGGGAGGTATAGGTTTTTTTCAAATGTTCTACGGTAAGCAATGACATATTTCTGCCTCCTTGTGTTTTACTCCTTAAGGATAGCACAGCGGGAAGCGCGCCGCCATCCAGGCGGGTGACAATTGACACCGCTTATGTGACAATTTCGTCACACGGTGAGATTTCTTACCCAGCGCTCCGTATTCAGCCAGAGGTAGGCGGCAATGACCTTCAGGATGTCCACGCATTTGACGAGGATATACATGGCGACGGGTCCCACATTCGTCCAGAGGGCCAGTGCGAAGGTGCCGGGGATGATGAGAACGGTGCCGAGCCCGTCGATCCACATGCCCATGGAAGTGTCTCCGCCAGCGCGGGAAACGGCGAATTCCGTGTTGTTGAACACCCAAAGCGGCATGAACAGCGCCATGTAGAACACCATTTCACGGCAGATCGCCTGCGCCTCGGGGCTCAAAGAACCGAATACAACGGGAATGAGCAGGATGGTGAGCAGCCCGAAAAGCATCATGCCCAGACCGAAAACGACCGACCCGCTGAACAGCCAGGTCTTCTGCTTTCTGGCTTCATCCAGTCTGCCTTCGCCCAGGAGTTTTCCGAGGATGACGCCGGTCGCCGTATAAACGCCGCTGAACGCCACAAAGTACAGGTTGGCGATGGCGAAGGAGGAGGACATGCCGCTCACCACATCCGCGCCGCCGCGCCCGTTGTACAGAGCGGTAGTGACGGTTTCGGAGATGACCCAGATGAATTCGGAGAAGATGACCATGCCGCCTTTTTTGAGGATCTCGCCGATGAGGTGCCAGTCGACATGGCGGAAGGTGTCCTTATCCGGCATGAAGGGCGGCTTCTTCTCCAGCATATAGATGATGTAAATGAGCATTTCCACCGTGCGGGCAATGATCGTCGCGATGGCCGCGCCGCGCACTTCCATCATGGGGATGCCGAGGGACGGGCAGCCGTAGATGAACAGCCAGTCCAGCAGGGTGTTGATGAGGGTCGCCGTGACCGAAATGATGAGGGGCGCGCGCACCTCGCCGATTTCGCGGAAAGAGGAGCCGATGATGGTGGAGATCGACATGGGGATGCCGATGAAGCCCATCAGGAACAGATACTTCTCCCCTTCATCGAGGATCGCGGCGGCCTGCGTATTGCCCTTTACCATGAGAGAAAGGCACAGGCGCGGAATGATCATGCAGACGGTGAAATACACGGGCATCAGGCACACGGTCATGATGACCTTGTAGGCAAGCGCCTGCTTCATGCCGTGTTCGTCCCGCGCGCCGAAATACTGGGTGAGGTAGATGCCGCCCGAGGACGCGATGGCGTTGGTGATCACCATGAAGATGAACATCAGTTGTCCGGCGATATTGACGCCGCTCATTTTGATGTCGCCGAGACCCGCCACCATGAAGTTGTCGATGAGCGATACAAGGTTCTGAATGAGGCTCTGCGCCATAACGGGGATGCCGAGGAGCAGAGCGGATTTGTAAAAGGAGCCCGGTCCGAAATACTTTTTCAATTTACTCATTGTTTTCTCCATTGAATCTGACAGGCAGAAGATGATCGGCATCCAACATTCTGCGCGCGAAAGATTCATCAAATGTGCCGTTTTTGAGTTTCAGGGTCATTACCAGACCGGTGCAGACATCGCTGAGCATCCTGCCCAGTTCCTCCTGCGTGAGCAGTTCCGGCTTGTGCATCAAAAAGCAGGCGACCCCGTTTGCGTAGATGATCATACGGTCGAGCAGTTCCCGGGCTTCCCGGTCGGAAAGAGCAAAACTGTCCATGATGCTCTGCGTGATGGGATCGAAGATGCCCGAAAACCTTCCGATGATCTGCGCGGGATCCGATGTAAAGAGCATCGTGAACAGATGCGGCTCCTCGCAGGCAAACTTCACCCACCGCAGCCCGAACTCCTTGAAAGCGGGCCGGTAATCGAGCGAAGCGGACATGAAGCGGATGCAGTCGCGTTTTGCCTTTTCGTAGACTTCGTTTCGTAGCTCCTCCATGTTTGTGAAGAAGGAGAAAATGGGCATGGTGGTGCAGCCCAGTTCATTTGCCACAGAGCGGGAAACCACGGCTTCCATTCCTCCGCAGCGTGCCAGTTTGTAGGCGGCACCGGTGATTTGTTCTTTCGTGTACATTGCCTTGCGCGGCATGGCCGAGTCCTCTTTTCGTTGTAATATAACATTTGTTATTATATGCACATTTCGCCCTTTGTCAACCGGTTTATATGGATTTTGGCGCACCGGTATGTTATAATACGGATATCAAACCGTAAGGAGCACTTTATGAACACGATCTGGCTTCCGGAAAAGGTCTATCCCGCGTATCAGAGCGCGCATTTCAGCGCCGACAAGCCCCGCGATGAGAAGGTGAACCCCTACTGCGTAGCGGAATTCCGCAAAGAATATCATTTTGACCGCGTACCCGAAAGAATCAAACTGACCGTCACAGGCGCGAGCCGCTTTTTTCTATATGTGAACGGCGCCTTCCTCGGCGCGGGTCCCGCTGCCTCCGGCGGAGATTTTCTCGCCACGGGTCCGCTCGGCTGGGAATTTTCCAATCATTATGAGATTGCCGGGGCAAAAGCCCTGTCCCTCTATGCCATCGTGCGCCTGCAGCCCGAAGTGCTGACCGAGTACAACCAGAAAATGGGCTGTTTCGCCCTGCACGGCGAAGCGGTATATGAGGACGGGAGCGAATTCTTTTCCTCCGATGAAAGTTGGCTTTGCCGCGTTGCGAAGGAGTATGTGACCAACCGCATTTACGACGCGTCCAAAGAGAAGGACCAGTGGTTGAACGCTGAGAAAGTCGTCTACCCCGTTGAACACACAGTCGCGCCCATTCCCATGCTCGATTTCGACAAGATCACCGCGGCGGAGGGCGAGGATTTCATTCTGTCCGAAGGCGGTGAACGGATTCTTGATTTTGACCGCATCTACTCCGCCTATCCCCTGCTGACCGCGGACAGAGACTGCCGCCTCACCGTGACCGTGGGCGAAGATGAAAACACCCTATACGACACCTATGATCTCACGCTCAAAGCGGGCGTGCCGTTCATGACGCTGCGCATGTTCTCCATCGGTATGGCAAAGGTGAAGGCGGTCTCCTGCCCCGCCGGCACGAAAGTGAACGCGCATCTGCTCTATTCCCATTATCCGTTCGGGAAGAAAGGTGTTTTCAAAACGGATGATGAAGGGTTGAACCTCTCCATGGATGTCTGCCGCCACACCCTCGATCTGTGCCGCCAGACCATGCATCTGGACAGCCCCAAACATCAGGAACTGCTCGCCTGCACGGGCGACTACAACATCGAAATGCTGATGACTCTGTTCGATAACGGCGACATGCGCCTAAGTGATCTGGATGTGCGCCGTACCGCCCTGTGGCTCATGCAGAATGACGGGCGGATGTTCCACACCACTTACAGCCTCATCTGGGTGCAGATGCTCCGTAAACTGTATGAGATCACAGGCAACGAGGAAACCGTCCGCTTCTGCGCGGGCGCGGTTCACAAACTCATGGACCGCTTCGATACCTATTTCGGCGTCCACGGCGTCATCGATAACCCGCCCGACTACATGTTCGTGGACTGGGTGGTGTTCGAGGGCTATTCCTTGCACCATCCGCCCAAGGCGCTCGGGCAAACCGTGCTCAACTGCTTCTACTACAAGGCGCTCACGGACTGCGGTCAGTTGTCGGAACTGCTGGGTTTCGACAGGACGGTACTGACCGGAAAAGCCGCCGCGTTCAAAAAGAACTTCAACAAATGGTTCTATGACGCGGAAAAGGGTATGTATATCGACGGGTTGAGCGCGCCTGAGGAAAGCCCGCTGTACCACTATCTGCCGGAAAACCCCAAAGGGCTCGTCCACTATTCCCGCTATCCGCAGGCGCTCTCTTCTCTGTACGGACTTTGTGACGAAAAAGACGCCGCGCGGCTTGCCGCCGTCGCCGCAGACGAGGAGAACGGTCTCCCCCTCGCCCAGCCTTATTTCATGCACTATATCCTGGAATCCGCCGTGAAGAACGGGCTCGTCGATGAGTACGGCATGAAGTTGCTGCGCAAGTGGGTGCCCATGTGCAAAGGCTGCCCCAAGGGTCTGCAGGAGGGTTGGATCAAACCCGAAGAAACCTATCATTTCGACCACAGCCACGCCTGGGGCGGCACATTTGCCTACCACCTGCCCCTTATCCTGACGGGGCTCACCATCGACAAGCCCGGCATGAGCGAGATCACGCTCAAACCGGAACTGCACGGACTCACGAAGGCGGAAGTGTCCTTCCGCACGCCTTACGGCGAGGTGACCGTAAAGCAGGAAGAAGGCAAGGCGCCCGTCATCACGGCGCCCGAAGGAATGAAAGTGAACATCAAATGAAAGAGTATCTGTACGACGCGATTTTCAAGCGGAAATCGTTCCATTTGTTCCGGGGTGCGGGAACGGAAAAACTGACGGAAGAGGAACTGCGCGGCATCGAGGAAGCGTGGGCGGGATTTGACAGCCTATGTCCCGATATCCGCACGGGCATCCGCGTCATCCCCGCGGAGAAGGTGTTTTTCAAGCGGGACGCCGAATACTGCATCCTCATTTACAGCGAGCCAAAAGACAATTACCTCATGAATGCAGGCTATATCGGTCAACAACTGGACTTGTATCTGGTGAAGAACAACATCGGTTCGCTGTGGTTCGGCATCGGGAAGCCCGATATGCCCCAATATGACGGCATGGACTATGTCATCATGATTGCCGTGCGCAAGGTGAGCGACGAGACCAAGTTCCGCAAGGATATGTACAAGTCCAAGCGGAAGGAACTAGGTGAAATCTGGTCGGGCGACACGCTCGGCATCGCGGAGATAGCCCGCTTCTCCCCCAGCGCCTGCAACACGCAGCCGTGGTTCGTGAAAAACGAAAACAGCGTTCTTTCGGTGTTCCGTTACAAAAAGCCCGGCAAACGCGGCATCATGCCCGAAGCAATGGTCACCTACTATAATCGCATCGACATCGGCATTTATCTGTGTATTCTGGAAATCTGCATGGAGCATAATGGGATGGCGTTTGACAGGAACCTGTTTGTCGATGACGGCGGAGAGAGGGAGTATACAAAGGCCGCGGAATATCGAATATAGGATAACGGGATACAAAAACTGTCTGTTCCGAATTTGGAACAGACAGTTTTTATGGGTTTACGGTTCCTCATCTGCCGCCTTTTGCGGCACCTTCCTCTCGGAGCGGGGAAGGCAAGAAGGAGACGGAAGGCAAAGATATCGGTTACATCATGAAGCCTTTTTCCTGCATCGCTTCGAGGACCTGCAGACGGATCTCGCGCTCCAGTTCCCAGCAATGGCACACCTCGCAGCGGCACTCGATTCGGGCGGTGGCGCGTCCCGCGTCCATGCTGATGTAACCCTGCACGATGGGATCCTCGGTGATATACGGGATGCGGGCGTTCAAGTCTTTCATGGCGTCCCGCAGCGCCTCGAGGGCGGCCGTGTAGTCCTGCCCGTGAGCGACCGTCACATCCACGATGGCGTTGCGGTACTCGCTGGACATGTTGACGACCGTGCGGATCTCGCCGTTCGGGATGACATAGAGATTGCCGTTGGTGGCGCGCAGGGTGGTCGTGCGCAGGGCGACACTTTCGATGCGCCCGGTCTGCCCCGCCACGGTGACCACATCACCCACCTGACATCTGCCCTCAAACCAGAGGAACATGCCGCTGACCAGATCCTTGACCAGCGTCTGACAGCCGAAGCCGAGAGCGACGCCGCCGAAGCCCGCCAGAGCCAATATGGAACTCACATTGACGCCCAGTGTTGACAGGCAGGTGAGGCACACCGCCACATACATGAGGGCGTTGAACAGGCTTTTGGTAAGGGTATGGAGCGTTTCCGCGCGCGTGCCGGTTTCGTGCTTCTGCGCGTATTTCGCGAACAGTTTATTGATCAGTTTTCTGCCGAGTTTGATAAACAGGATGCCCGCTATCAGAATCAGAAGCGCAAAGAGGACTTGTGTAAACAGAGACGGCAGATCATGCCAGACGCTTTTCACTTCGGAATAGAATTCAGTCATAGGTTTCTCCATACGCAAAGGCCGGGCGGTTGCCGTCCGGTCTTTGCTTTCTCAGGTGGTCCGGTGGACCGCAGTCCTCCGGCTTTTCATCCGCAGGGGAACTTTGTCCCCCCGAGGAGAAATTTTGCGAAGCATCGCCTGCGATGCGGGAGTCAAAATTTCATACCTCTCAGGTTTTGCGCCCGAAAAATCCCGCAGGATTTTTAGCAAAAACTGCAAAGCCTATTCGATTCAAATGAATCTCGGATTCATTTGAATCGCGCGCGTTACGCGCGCACTTCCATCCAGTACTTGTTGTAGATGTCCATGTAGTCCATGATGTCGTGGAAGAACTCGCAGTTGGAGATGATCTCATCGCCGGGGTTGACAGCCACATTGGCGGCTTCTTCCTCGTCGAGATTGTCCACGACTTCCTGAATGGGAGAAGCGTAGTGGATGTAATCGTAGTTCATCTGGGCGATGTCGGGGCGGCAGAGGAAGTCGATGAACTTGAGCGCCGCGTCGTAGTTTTCGCTGTTCTTGGGGATGCACAGGGCGTCCACCCACACATTGGAGCCTTCTTCGGGCACCACATACACCAGAGAATCGTTCTCCTCGATGGCGTACATGGCGTCGCCGCTCCACATGACTGCCATGGCGGCCTCACCGGCAACCATCTTGTCCTTCACTTCGTCAACGAGATAGCCCTGCACGATGCCGTCGTTCTTCTGCTGCACGAGCAGGTCGCGGACCTTGCCGAGGGCCTCATCGGAGCGGTCATTCAGAGAATAGCCGAGGTACTTGAGCGCGGTGCCCATGGTATCGCGGATGGAATCCAGCATGAACACATCCTTGTGATACTGGGGATCGTAGAGGCTGGACCAGGAAGTGATCTCGCCGTCCACATACTCGGTGTTGTACAGGATGCCCACGGTGCCCCACATATAAGGCACGGAGAACTGATTGCCCTGATCGTAGGCAACATCCCACATCCAGGACTGCAGGCCCTGCGCGTTGGGGACCTTGGAGTAGTCGATCTCGGCGAGCATGTCTTCTTTGATCAGTTTCTCGATGATATAGTCGGAGGGCACAATCACATCGTACTTGCCGCCGCCCTGGGTCATCTTGACATACATTTCCTCGCAGGTGGTGAACATGACATACTTGATTTTGATGCCGGTCTCTTCGGTGAACATATCGAGCACGGATTCATCGATGTAGTCGTACCAGTTGTAGACGACCAAAGTGTCTTCCGCCAGTGCCGCGGTGGGCAGGACGGTCAGGAGCATTGCCAGACAAAGGAACAGACAGAACTTCCGCATTGTAGATACCTCCCAAATTTTGATTAACCGATGGATTCGAGATTGGAACGCTTGTTTATGATCAGCAGCAGCGCGAGCACTACCGCGAACATGATGGTGGAAAGCGCGTAGATATCGGGTTTGACGCCCTTCTTCGCCGCAGAGTAGATGAGCGTGGAAAGGTTCTGCTCCTGATCCGTGGTGAAGTAGGAAATAACGAAGTCGTCCAGCGACATGGTGAGGGCGAGCAGGCCGCCGGTCACGATGCCCGGAGAGACCTCGGGGATGATGACCTTGGTGATGGCGCGCATGGGTTTGCAGCCCAGATCCAGCGCCGCTTCATAGGTGTTGGGGTCCATCTGCTTGAGTTTGGGCAGGACCGAGAACAGCACATAGGGCGTATCGAAGGTCACATGGGCAAGGACCATGGTCATGATGCCGCGGGGCACATTCACGAAGACGAACATCATCATGAGGGAAACGCCTGTGACGATGTCGGGCATGGTCATGGGCAGATAGGACAGGTTGATGAGGGTGCTCGCGTAGCCTTTCTTGCATGCATGGATGCCGATGGCACCGAGGGTGCCCAGGATGACACTGACAATGGTCGCGATGACGGCGACGATGAGCGTCACTTTGAGCGCCTCCATGATGGCGGTGTTGTGGAACAGTTCACCGTACCATTTGAAGGAGAAACCTTCCCACTTGGCGCGGGATTTGCCCTGATTGAAGGACAGCACGATCATGACCGCGATGGGCGAATAGAGGAACACCAGGATGAGGCCGAGGTAAGTGCCCCGGAAGAATTTCCAAAGTTTCTTCACCAGTTGTTGCTCCTTTCCGCCGTGTTCCGGTCAAGTTTGTTGAGAAAACCGATGGAAATGAGGATGAGCACCATCATGAACATGGAAAGGGCGGAGCCGAAGGACCACGCGTTCATTTCCATGAACTGCTTTTCGATGACATCGCCCAGGAGCATGAAGTTGCCGCTGCCCAGCAGTTTGCTGATGGCAAAGGTGGTGACCGAGGGCATGAACACCATGGTGATGCCGCTGATGATGCCGGAGGTGGACAGGGGCAGCGTCACGCGCAGGAACACCCGCACGGGATTGGCGCCCAGATCCTGCGCCGCCTCGACGACGCGCTGATCCATTTTCTTGAGGCAGGTGTGGATGGGCAGCACCATGAAGGGCAGGTAGTTGTAAACCATTCCGAAGAGCACCGCGCCTTCCGTGCCGATGAGTTCCATGCGTTCAAAGCCCATTTTGGTAAGCAGTGTATTGATGATGCCGCGGTTTTCGAGAAGCGACATGGTGGCGTAAGTGCGCAGAAGGAAGTTCATCCACATGGGGAGCAAAATCAGCACGAACAGGGTCTTGAACTTCGAAAACTCCTTGCTCGCAAGGAAATATGCCGTGGGATAGCCGATGATGAGGCAGATGACGGTGCACTCGAGGGCGAGTTTCAGGCTGCGCCAGAGGATCTTCATGTAGGTGCCTTCAAAGCAGCGGGAGATGTTTTCCCAGGTCAGGATGACCTCCCCCGTCTCGGCGTTCGTGCCCGTCACCGCGTAGTACGCCACGAAGATGATGGGAAAAATCGTGAACAGCACCATCCATACGGCGTAAGGGGAAGCGAAAAAACTGCGTTTCATTTCTCCGCTAATCCTCCATTTTGTGCATGATGTGGATATTGCTGGGAACGACGGACAGACCCACGCGGCTGCCGACGGGATACATGGTGGTGGAATGGACCTTCCAGTCAAATCCGCCGGCGTCGATGAACATCTCGTAGTGGACGCCCTTGAAGATGACGGAGTGGACGGTGCCGGTCAGCATGCCCACATCCTCGCCGACGATCATGATGTCCTCGGGACGGACGACCATGTCTACGGGCTCATCGGGCGCAAAGCCTTCATCCACGCACTCGAACACATGACCCGCGGCTTCCACCTCGAAGTCCTTGTGCATGACGGCGGAAAGGATGTTGCTGTCGCCGATGAAGTTGGCGACAAATGCGTTCTTGGGCTCGTCATAGATGCTCTTACCGTCGCCGATCTGCTGGATCTTGCCGCCGTTCATGACCACGATGGTGTCGCTCATGGTGAGGGCCTCTTCCTGATCGTGGGTGACATAGATGAAGGTAATGCCCAACTGCTGCTGCATGGACTTGAGTTCCAACTGCATCTCCTTGCGGAGTTTGAGGTCCAATGCACCGAGAGGCTCATCGAGCAAAAGGACTTCGGGTTCATTGACCAGCGCGCGGGCGATGGCGATGCGCTGCTGCTGGCCGCCGGAGAGGGCGTCGACGCTCCTCCGGGCGTATTTCTCCATTTTGACCAGTTTCAGCATGCGGTTGACACGGCGGTCGATTTCCTCTTTCACCTGCTTGCGGGTGGGGTTTTCCACTCCGGGAAGCAGTTCCGCGTTGGATTTGAGTTTGAGACCGAAAGCGATGTTGTCGTACACATTCATGTGGGTGAACAGGGCGTACTTTTGGAAGACGGTGTTCACCTTGCGCTTGTAGGGCGGCAGGGCGGAGATCTCCTGACCGTCGAAGAACAGTTGCCCTTCGTCTGCGGTCTCGAAACCGCCGATGATGCGCAGCATGGTGGTCTTGCCGCAGCCGGAGGGACCCAGCAGGGTCACGAATTCGCGGCGGCGGATATACAGGTCGATATTATTCAGTACTACGGTATCGTCAAACGATTTGCTGATGCCTTTCAGTTCGATCAGTCTGGTATCCTCGTACATAAATCTTCCTCCGGAATTTAGAATGAAGGCGGGGTGCTCACCCAGATGAATCTGCAGGGGACCTTGCCGGGATTGACGATGCGGTGGGGCTGCGAGGGTTTGAAACAGAAGGATTCGTCCTTGCGGGCTTTGGTCTTGCGCTCGCCCAGTTCGATGACCAGAGAGCCGGAAAGCACATAGCCCACTTCCTCGCCCTCATGGGGATCCTGCAGTTCGGTCTCTCCCCCGGGACCCAGTTCCACGAGGATGGGTTCCATTACATTTTTCTGCGCCGTGGGGATGAGCCAGCGGATGGAGCCTTTGATGTTTTCGGGGTCTTCCTTCACGCAGATATCGTCATCGCCGAACACGATCTTGTTTTCCGCGCTGTGGGCAAAAAAGGTGGAAAGATCGCTTCCCAGCGACATTAGGATGTCCTGCAGCGTGGCGATGGACGGAGAAGTGAGATCCCGTTCCAGCAGGGAAATGAAGCCTTTGGACAGCTCACAGCGGTCCGCCAGTTCCTCCTGCGTGAGCCCCCGCTGAAGGCGCAGAGACTTGATTTTTTCTCCGATCAGCATTTCGATTTTCCTCCGTAAATGACAGGCAAAACATGTTTAATAAACTAAACTCGCAAAACAATGTTATTAAACTACAAACCCGTTTTTTTGTCAATACAAATTGGTGTTTCCTGACTGTTAAATTTAATATACTGTGTCCGGAAGTTTAGTATTGTATGCTTTTTGTTTTGCACTTGATTATTTGGTTCATTCGGTGTATCATATAGGAAATCAATTGAGCGGAGGCAGATTTATGGGCAATATCGAAGCGGTAAAAAGCAAAAATGTCGTCATCCGTCCCTCGTTTCTGAAAGAACTCATGGACCGCGTCGCGGACAAACTCATCCCCTATCAGTGGGAAGCGCTCAATGACCGCATCGCGGACGCCGATCCTTCCTACTGCATCCGCAACTTCAAGTCCGCCGCGGGGCTCATAAACATGCCGCACGGCGGCTGCGTGTTCCAGGACAGCGACCTCGCCAAGTGGATCGAGGCTGCCGCATACATGCTCATCTGGAAAAAAGACCCCGAAACCGAAGCGCACATCGACGAGGTCGTGGAATACATGGAGAAGGCGCAGGCGGAAGACGGGTATCTCAATGCCTATTATCTGCTGAACGGGCTTGACAAGCGCTTCACCAACCTCAGGGACAATCACGAACTGTACTGCGCAGGCCACATGCTGGAGGCAGCCGTCGCCTATTATGAGGCCACGGGAAAAGACAAACTGCTTAACATCATGAAAAAGTATATCGACCTCATCGCGGAAGTGTTCGGGCCCGGCGAAAATCAGAAACACGGCTATCCCGGACACGAGGAGATCGAACTGGCACTGGTGAAACTCTACGGCATCACGAAAGAGAAAAAGTATCTGGACCTTGCCAAATACTTCATCGACGAGCGCGGCAAAAACGGCGGAAAGTACTTCAACGATGAAGCCGCCGCCCGCGGAAGCGGCCCCGCATGGGACAGATCCATCTACGAGCATAACACCTACTATCAGGCAGGCTCCCCCGTGCGCGAACAGAAAGCCGCCCTCGGTCACGCCGTGCGTCAGGTCTACCTGCTTTGCGGCATGACGGATGTCGCCCGCGAGACGGGCGATGAGACCCTGAAAGCCGCCTGCGACACCATGTGGAAGGACATCACCCGCCGCCAGATGTACATCACCGGTGCCGTGGGGCAGACCAGTTTCGGCGAGGCGTTCACCTTCGACTACGACCTGCCCAACGACACGGTCTACGCCGAGACCTGCGCTTCCATCGCCATGTTCTTCTGGGCACAGCGGATGCTGCTGCTGGACGCGAAAGGCGAATACGGCGACATCATGGACACCATGCTCTATAACGGCACCATCAGCGGCATGAACTTCGAGGGCAACCGCTTCTTCTATGTGAACCCCCTTGAAGTCTGGCCCGAGCGCAGCGCGAAATCCCAGATCATCCGCCACATCCGTCCCACCCGCCAGAAGTGGTTCGGCTGCGCCTGCTGCCCGCCCAACCTTGCCCGCATGCTGTCCGCCCTCCCCGGAAGCGTCTGCACGAAGCAGGTCAATACCCTTTACATGAACCTGTTCACCGGCGATGAGATTGAGACCGGTCTCGAAGGCGGCAGCGTACGGCTTTCCGTTTCCACCAAATACCCCTATGACGGCAAGATCGAAATCGAAGTCATCGAAGCCTTTGACGGCTTCCGTCTCGCCCTGCGTCTCCCCGGCTGGGTCCACGCCTATGAACTGACCGTGAACGGCAAGGCCGTCGAAACCACCATGGATTACGGCTTCATCACCATTGACGGCCTGAAAGCGGGAGACAAAATCGTCTATAACCTTTACATGCCCGTTTCCGTGGTCCGTGCCCATCCGAAGGCGCGCGCCTGCGCGGGCAAAGTTGCCCTGCGCCGCGGACCCGTTGTGTACTGCCTCGAAGAAAAGGACAACGGTGAAAACCTCGCCCTCATCAAACTCGTCGCAAACGGCGAATTCACCCTGGAAACCGACAACGGGCTTCCCGAAGGCATCCTCTCCATCCGCGCAGACGCCGTAAGGGAGAATGAGGACAGTTGGGACGAATACGAACTCTACCGCGACGGGAGCGCCAACAGGGAAACGCCGATGAAGGCGCTGTTCGTTCCCTACTATGCCTGGAACAACCGCGGCGACGGCGAAATGCTGGTCTGGGTGCGGGAGAAATAATGGCTCCGGAATTCGTGCTTTTCGGGCGCACATTCGCTTCCTACAGCGTGATGTGTGCCCTCGGCGTACTTGCGGCGCTTCTGACCGCGCTCATCCTCACGCGGAAATACGGCAGTAATCTCATGCGGGTGATGGTGCTGTTTATTTCGGGCGGCACCGGCGCGTTCGCGGGCGCGATACTGCCGCACGCCTTTGTGACCTATACGCTGAAGGAACTTATGACGCTTCTCAAAAGCGGCGAATACGCGCCCGGTTTTGTCTATTACGGCGGGCTGCTGGGCGGGCTCGCTCTTTCCGCCCTCACCGCGAAAGCGTTTCATTGGGACTTGCCTTCCCTTGCCCGCGTGCTCGTTCCTGCCGTCCCCCTTGCCCACGCCATCGGGCGCGCCGGCTGTTTCCTCGGCGGATGCTGCTACGGGATGCTTCTGAAAAACGGTGCCCGCCTGCCCGTGCAGATCATCGAGTCCGCCTATGAACTCCTTCTGTTTTTCCTGCTCCTGCGGCTGTCTAAAAGGCGGGAACCCCGTCTCATCCGCGCTTATCTGCTTCTTTACGCGCCGTTCCGCTTTGTCATCGAGTTTTTCCGCGGAGACGAAGTGCGCGGCTTTATCGGCATTTTCTCCACTTCGCAGGTCATCAGCCTCATACTCATCGTATTTTGCTTATCTTCATTGGTTAAAAAAAGACGCAGCGCTTGACACCGTAATACGGGTTCATTATAATGTTAGGATATATTTTATATTTTGAAAGGAAGTGTGCTTATGACGCTGTCTGAAAATTACGGTTCCATGGTCTTCAACGATTCTGTCATGCAGCAACGCCTGCCGCACGATACTTACAGACAACTCAAGCACATTCTGGAAGAGGGCGGCGCGCTGGATCGCACCATCGCGGACATCGTCGCCAACGCCATGAAGGACTGGGCTTTGGAAAAGGGCGCGACCCATTTCACTCACTGGTTCCAGCCTATGACCGGCGTCACCGCGGAGAAGCACGATGCTTTCATCCGTCCCGTGGGCGACAAGGTCATCATGGAGTTCAGCGGCAAGGAACTCATCAAGGGTGAGTCCGATGCTTCCTCCTTCCCCTCCGGCGGTCTGCGCGCCACTTTCGAGGCCCGCGGCTACACCGCCTGGGATCCCACCTCATACGCCTTCATCAAAGAAAAAACGCTGTGCATCCCCACCGCGTTCTGTTCCTATACCGGCGAAGCCCTCGACAAGAAGACCCCGCTGCTGCGGAGCATGGAACTGATCAACCGTCAGGGACTGCGCATCACGAAACTGTTCGGCATGAATGCAAAAAAGATCGTGCCCTCCGTGGGCGCCGAGCAGGAATATTTCCTGATCGACCGCGCCCTTTATGAGAAGCGTCCCGACCTCATCTACACCGGGCGCACGCTCCTCGGTCACCGTCCCAGCAAAGGACAGGAACTGGACGACCATTTCTTCGGTGCCCTCAAGACCCGCGTCTCCGCCTTCATGCGGGATCTCGACGAGGAATTGTGGAATCTGGGCATCCCCGCCAAGACCTGCCACAACGAGTCCGCTCCCGCGCAGCACGAACTTGCCTGCGTGTATGAGAGCGTGAATGTGGCCGTCGACCATAACCAACTCACCATGGAGATCATGAAGAAGATCGCCAACCGTCACGGCATGGTGTGTCTGCTCCATGAGAAGCCCTTTGAGGGCATCAACGGATCCGGCAAGCATAATAACTGGTCCCTGCAGACGGATACCGGCGTGAACCTGCTGGATCCCGGCGACAATCCCGCCGAGAACCTCATGTTCCTCACCATCCTCTGTGCGGTCATTCAGGCGGTCCACGAGAATCAGGACCTGCTTCGCATCTCCGTTGCCAGCGCGGGCAACGATCAGCGTCTGGGCGGCTACGAAGCGCCTCCCGCCATCATCTCCATGTATCTGGGCGAGGATATCACCGCGGTGCTCTCCGCCATTTATAACGGCGGCAGCATCGACAAAAACGAGCATCAGTACATCAACAGCGGCGTCGGCTCCCTCTCCAAAGTACAGAAAGACAATACCGACCGCAACCGTACCTCCCCCTTCGCCTTCACCGGCAACAAGTTCGAGTTCCGTTCCGTCGGCTCCTCTTTCTCCATTTCGGATGCCAATGTAATCATCAACACCGCGGTCGCGGATAAACTGATGGCATTTGCCGACAAACTGGAAAAGGCGTCCTGTCTTTCCGACGGCGTATACGATCTCGTGCGCGAAACCGTGTCGGAGCATGGCGCGATCCTGTTTAACGGCAATAACTACGCGCCCGAATGGGTCGTAGAAGCAAAGAGACGGGGACTCATGATCCTGCCCACCACCGTGGACGCGCTTTCCGAGTTCGCGTCCGAGAAGAATATTTCCCTCTTCACCCGCCATGGTATTTTCAGCGAGACCGAGATCCACTCCCGCAAGGAAGTCATGCTGGAGAATTACAGCAAGGTGGTCAACATCGAAGCCCACACGCTGCTGGACATGGTGCGCAGGGATGTACTTCCCGCCGTTCTGTCCTATGAGAGCGATCTGACCGACGGCGTCATCAAAAAGCAGCAGCTGCACCTCTCCGCAGGCGCGGACAGAGGCGTGCTGATCGCGCTGACCGACCTCAGCGACAGGATGTGGGAGGAATGTGAGAACCTCGACGAAGCCCTCATCCACGCTTCCGAAAGCGGCGAGAGCGGCGTGAAAGCCCGCCTGTTCGCGGAGGACATTCTCCCCCGCATGCGTTCCCTCCGTTCCTATGCCGACAAGGCAGAGGCGCTCACGGACGCGTCCCGCTGGCCCTATCCCAGTTACGGCGAACTGCTTTCCAGCGTACACGAATAATCATCAGAGGTCACCGATATGAGCGAAAAACTTTGGGCGGGGCGCTTCACGAAGGCGCTCAGCGAAAACGCCAACGACTATAACGCCTCCATCCGCTTCGACAAGCGCATGTACCGTCAGGACATCACCGGCTCCATGGCGCACGCCGCCATGTTGGCGAAGACCGGCATCATCTCCGCAGGCGAAGGCGAAAAAATCATCGAAGGCCTTTCCGGCATCCTTTCCGACATTGATGAAGGCAGGCTTGAAATCGACCTCAGCTGCGAAGACATCCACACCTTCGTAGAGCAGGAACTGACCCGCCGCATCGGCGACACGGGCAAGCGCCTGCACACCGCGCGCAGCCGCAACGATCAGGTGGCGCTGGATATCCGCCTGACCCTGCGCAGCGAAAGCGAAGAGATCATCGACCTTCTCAAAAAACTCATTGCCGTCATCTGTGACAAGGCAGAAGCCTATTCCGACGCCATCATGCCCGGTTACACCCATCTGCAGCGGGCGCAGCCCATCACGCTGGGGCATCACCTCATGGCATACGCCCAGATGTTCCTGCGCGACATCAGCCGCATGCAGGATGCGGTCAAACGCATGAATGTGTGTCCTTTGGGCAGCGGCGCCCTCGCCGGTACCACCTTCCCCATCGACCGCGCGTTCACCGCGGAAAAACTGGGCTTTGACGGCGCGTGCCTGAACAGCCTCGACGGCGTTTCCGACCGCGATTTCTGCGTGGAAATCGGCTGCGCCCTCGCCCTCATCATGACCCATCTTTCCCGTTTCAGCGAGGAGATCATCCTCTGGTGCAGTTGGGAATTCAAGTACATCGAACTGGACGATGCCTATTCCACCGGCTCCTCCATCATGCCCCAGAAGAAAAATCCCGACATCGCAGAACTGACCCGCGGAAAAGCGGGCCGCACCGTGGGCAATCTGGTCACCCTGCTCACCATGCTCAAGGGTCTCCCCCTTGCCTACAACAAGGATATGCAGGAAGACAAAGAAGCCATCTTCGATTCCTTCGATACCGTGAATCTGGCGCTCACCGTGTTCGCGCCGATGCTGGACACCATGCGCGTCATCCCCGCCAACATGCGTCTGGCGGCGGCGAAGGGCTTCATCAATGCCACGGACTGCGCCGACTATCTTACCGCCAAGGGCATGCCCTTCCGCAGTGCCTACAAAGCCGTGGGCTCTCTGGTCGCCTACTGCATCGAAAAAGGTCTCACCCTTGAGACCGCGACCCTTGACGATTACAGACAGTTCAGCGATCTGTTCGATGAGGATGTTTACGAGGCCATCAAGCTGGAGCGCTGCGTGGAAAAGCGCCGCTGCACCGGCGGCACCTCCCCCGAACAGGTGAAAAAGCAGATCAAAGCGGTCAGGGAACTGATCAAGTAATAAATGGCATGTGAAAAGACGCTTCCTTACGGGAGCGTCTTTTTCGACCTCATCTGTCGCCTTTGGCGACATCTTATGGCAAGAAGGTTACGAGAAATGTCATATAAACAATGCCCTCTCCTTGCAGAGAGGGCATTGCCATGCGATTGATTACTTGGCTTCAGGAACGACGGTGATGCGGCCTTCGCCCCAGATATCGCCGTACTGCTCGCCCACGGAACCGCCGAGGGTATCAACGATGTAGTCGATTACAGTCTCGTAGTCGTACTTGATCTCGTCCAGCAGGATGGGATCGCCCACGAAGCAGCAGGTTCCGTCGCCGCCGCTCTTGAGCAGGTAGTTGTGGGAAGCGAGAGTGTAGGTCTTTTCAAGATCCAGAGGCTCGCCGCCGACCATGACATTCTTGACGCGGTATTCGCCGGTAACGCCGGTGAAGTTGCCCTTATCGTCGTTGGTAACGGTGGAGGGCAGGTAGGTGTGGATCTCGTAGGTCAGACCGGACACATGGAGGAATCCGCCGTTCTCACCGGGTACGGCGCGGCTGGTCCACTCGAGAGCGTCCAGGATCTGCTGGCCGGTAACTTCCGCCATGCACAGGGCGTTGCCGAAGGGATGGCAGGACTGGATGTTGCCGAGGGTGATATCGCCCGCAGGCAGGGTGGCGCGGATACCGCCGCCGTTGACCATGGCAATCTGAGCACCGGTAGCATCGCGGTAAGCATCAGCTACGAGGTCGCCCAGGTTGGTCTCGGTGTTGCGGATGACGCGGACACCGGTCTCGGGATCACTGATGATCAGTTCCACATCGCTGTGAGCGACGACTTCGGCCAGCTTATCGTTGACGGAGTCGGTCTCCTTGGCGAGGATTTCGGAGAAGTCATTGGTGAGGCCCAGGAAGTCGATGGCGTTCTGCTCATACTCCCACTTGTAAAGACCGGTGGAGATGGAGCCGTCGGTGGCAATACGGCACCAGCCGATCGCCTGCAGCTTGGTTCCGCAGGCAGCCTGGGTGACGGGATCGCCGTCCTTGTTGAGGACCTTCTCCTGCTCGAGGATGCTGTGGCTGTGGCCATCCAGCAGCACATCGATGCCGTTGGTGTTGGCGATCAGTTCGCTGCTCATCCAGGGAGAGCAGGTTTCTTCGATGCCGAGGTGGCTGAGAACCACGACGAGATCGGCGCCTTC
>JAZLLT010000066.1:0-37860 GCA_045598325.1 Clostridia bacterium
CGCGATGGCCGCGAGGATGACATCGGAGATGATGTCGGTGCCGAACCACTTGGCGGAGATCTCGGCGACAGTGCCGTCGTTCACCAGTTCGATGATGGCGGCGTACACGGCGTCAGCCAGAGCGGCGTCGGTCTTGCGGAAGGCGATGCCGTACAAGTCGTCGCAGAGGGAACCTACGGTGATGAGGTCGGGATTGCCGAGTTTAGCCAGTTCGTAGTTGGCGACGACCTCATCGATGAGGACTGCGTCCACCATACCGTTTGCCAGATCGTTGATGGCGAAGAGGTATTCGTCAACGGTCTTGAGTTCGGCAAGGGAGGCGTACACATCGGTGTAGCCATACTCGGGAAGGGTGATGATTTCCTCGGCGAAGGAGCCGGTTTGGGCGATGACATACTTGCCCGCGAGGTCGGCGACTTCCTTGATGCCGCTGTTTGCGGTGGTCAGGATGACAATGCGGTTATTGGCGTAGGCGGGCGTCATGCTCATGTTTTCCTGACGGTCGGGGGTGATGGACAGTCCGTTCCAGATGCAGTCGATGGAGCCGGCGTCCAGCAACATTTCCTTGGCGTCCCAGTCGATGGGCTGGCAGGTGAGCTTCACGCCCAGTTTCGCGCAGACGGCAGCAGCCAGGTCGATGTCGAAGCCGACGATGTCGCTGTTGTCATCGGTGAAGCCCATGGGCGGGAAGCAGTCGTCAAGACCGAGGATCAGTTCGCCGCGGCCGATGAGGTCGGTCAGCGAAGTGTCTTCCGCAAAGCAGGAAAGGGAAAGCAGCAGAACAAGGGAAAGTACAAGGGAAAGGATCTTTTTCATGGTACAGCCTCCAAATACTTTATTGCATTAAAGTGATAGCGTGATGGAATGATAACATACAGGGATGCGGATTGTCAAGACGCCGGGAGGTTAAGTTTTGTGGAGACGGGATAAACGGGACCTGCGGGCGCGTATTGAATCCTTACGAATCACGATGAAAGCGCCTCTTTTCGCTGACACCTCCCCCCTGCCGCCACACGGCTAAATATTACATTTTCCCCGTTTGCTTTACAAATTGACGGTCGCGTGTTATAATGAGAATATGAAGAAGTTTATCGCGCTGACAGCCGCGCTTATGCTGTTTGCCATGCTGACCGCGTTCGCGGATGAAATCGTCGGCCGTCCCGATTGGGCGGACGGCGCGTTTCAACTGCCGGAAGGTCTGGTAAAAATCGAAAACGAAGCCTTCAGCGGTGACAGTTCCATCACCGCGGTCGCCATTCCAGAGGGGATTGAGAGCATCGGGGACGGCGCGTTTGCCGGCTGCACGAGCCTTGACCGCATCGTGGTATTCACCGCGGATGTATCCTTCGGCGTCAACGCTCTGGGTACACGGGAAGAGCATAAGGAGATCTGGGGTTTCGAGGGCTCCAGCGCCCAGACCTACGCGAACGATTACGGTTACGATTTCATCCGCATCTACACCCGCACGGAGGAAGACCAGCAGAAGAAGCAGGCGGTTCTGGAGTACGGTGCGAGCCTTTTGGGGCAGAAATATGTGCAGGGGACATTGGACTGCGTTCTGTTTGTGCGCAGGTGCTACCTGAACGCGCCCTGGGACGACGGGAGCCTGAATGTCCTGCTTCCCGACAGTTGCCCGAGGATGTATAACCTCTCCACTCAAAGCGAAGTCACCCGCAAACACCTGACCGTGATGCGGATCGATTCCGTAGACGAACTGCAGCCCGGCGATATCATCTGCTGGACGGATGACAAATACTGGGACGGCGTGGATCCGTCAAACGCGAACTATATGAAATGCTCCCATGTGGGCATGTATGTCGCGGACAGATTCAGTTCTTCCGCCTACAGCGGCACACATGTATTCATCGAAGCGTCCGAAGGCGCGGGAAAAGTCCGCTACAACAAGTTCGATTCCAACGCGTCTTCCTATTACCGCCGCAATTTCCTCTGCGGCTGGCGCGTATTATTGTAAAACAGGAGAAGACAGATGCCTCCCGTAAAAATTCCCGACAGTCTGCCGGCGGTCGATACCCTGCGGCAGGAAAATGTATTCGTAATGACTCTGGGGCGCGCCGAGACACAGCGGGTGCGCCCTTTGAAAGTGGCGATTCTGAATCTCATGCCCACGAAAGTGGCGACCGAGACCCAGTTGCTCCGCCTGCTCTCCAACACGCCTCTGCAGATCGAGGTGTGTTTCCTGCGCGTCGGAAGCCATGAGAGCAAGAACACGGACAAGAGCCATCTGGACACCTTCTACATCACCTTCGACGATGTGCTCGAAAGGAAGATGCGCTTTGACGCCATGATCATCACCGGCGCGCCGGTCGAGAAGATGGACTATGACGAGGTGGATTACTGGGACGAACTGACCGCCATCATGAGGTGGGCGGACAGGAATGTATTCTCTACCATGTATATCTGCTGGGCGGCGCTGGCGGGGCTCAACTTCCACTACGGCGTGGAAAAGATCGCCCTGACCAAGAAACTGGTAGGCGTGTTCCGTCACAAGGTGCTGGACCGCTATCATCCCCTCGTACGCGGCTTCAACGATGAATTTTCCGCGCCTCATTCCCGCTACAGCACCTGTTCCCCCGAGGCCGTGCATAAGGTAAAGGGACTGCATGTCCTCGCCGAAAGCGACGATGCCGGCGTGTATCTCCTGTGCTCGGATGACGGCAGGCAGGTCTATGTGACCGGCCACTGCGAATATGACCGCGAAACTTTGCTGGCCGAGTACACCCGCGACACGGCAAAAGGCATCACCGACGCCTTCCCCGTCAACTACTTCCCCGATGACGATCCCGCCAGACAGCCCCGCATGCAGTGGCGCGCCCACGCGAGCCTGCTTTGGAGCAACTGGCTGAACTATCTGGTTTACCAGAATACGCCTTACGATTTGGAGCAACTGCCCGAATGAAACGGTATGCCGCCCTCCTGATGCTGTTTCTGCTGCTCTTTTCCGCCGCCGCGGAACGGGGACAGCCGGAACTCACGGGAGAAGAAAAACCGGAACAGACAACTGCCGCCTGCGAAGCGGTCATCCGCATCGCAGGCGATTTTGTCATCCATAAAGGTGTATATAACGCCGCGAACCGTCTGGGCGGCGGCAAAGTCTACGACTTCTCTCCCATGCTGGAGGAAGTCGCGCCCTACCTCTCGGCGGCGGACTACACCGTCACCAATGTGGACGGTGTCATGGGCACGCCCGATTTCGTAAAGAAATACGGCTACGGCGGTTATCCCTCTTTCAGTACCCCCGCTTCCCTCATCGACGCCCTCAAGGGCTGCGGTGTGGACATGCTGACCCTCGCCAACAACCATGCTATCGACTACTGGTATGACGGGCTCAAGAGCACCGTGACCAGCGTGGAGGAGCGCGGGCTTCAGTCCATCGGCGGCTACCGCACGAAGGAAGAAAAACTGACGCCCCGCATTGCGGACATCTGCGGCATCCGCTTCGGCTTCCTCAATTACACCGACGGGCTCAACCAGATGGACAAGCGGAGCGCCCTTGACAAAGCCGCGCTGGAATACGGCGTGGACTTCCTCGAGCGTGCGAATGTCCCCGCAGACATCAAGCGGCTCAAAGACGCGGGCGCGGAGATCATCGTCTGCTTCATGCACTGGGGCATCGAGTACCGCACGGAGCCCTGCGCGAGCCAGTTCCGCAACGCGCAGATGCTGGCGGACGCGGGCGTGGATGTGATCATCGGCGGACATCCCCATGTGGTGGAACGGGCGGAATATGTCTACACCACAGATGAAAACGGAAAAGACAAGCAGGTATTGTGCCTGTACTCTCTGGGCAACTTCCTTTCCGACCAGCGCGACCCCGGCTGCGACGCGGGCATCATCTTTGATTTCACCGTAAAAAAGGATGAAAACGGCGTCATCACGGTCACGGATCCCGTCTACCGCACCACATGGGTATGGCGGCGGTATGTGGGCGGCAGTGCCAACTATACCGTCGTATTCACAGACGGCAATCCCGAAAAGCCCGATTCCATGAGCAGCGCGGACTACAAGCGGATGCTGGCAAGCAAAGCAGAAATCGACGCGGTCATGCACGAAGGCTGCGCCATCAGCGCGCTGCTGACCGAAGAGGAAGCGGCGATGATGGAAGCGCCCGTGCGCTGACGGAAAAGCGGAAATCGCTACCTTGTCCCGCCGAAGAAAAAGCCGTTCGGGAGCGGTCCGAAAATGAAATACTGTGACAAAGCATCCGACGGAGAAATCTCCGTCGGATGCTTTTCCATACATATGATTTACTCTTCCGCTGTGAAGGTGCTGTCGAGTCGGTACGCCCAGTGGAGGTCGGATGACACCACCATGAAATAGAGTTCATTGAAGGTTTCGGGGTCGCCGATTTCGATGCGGAGGCTGTGCTCGCCCGGTCCCTCCGGCAGCGCGGCGCACTTCCGCTTGTCCGCTCTGTGATAGGCGGGAATGACGATGGTCCTTTCGGAGCAGTCAATGAGCGTTTCGCCGTCGACAGTCACTTTCAAGGGATTGGCGCACGCCAGTTTCAGGGTCTCCCTGCCTTCATCAAAGAGGGTGAGCGTGGTCTCAAAGGCGAGGCTCTGTTTCGCCGCGGGCACCTCTTCCCCGCCGATGCGGTTTTCGGTCAAGTGCAGGACATCGCTCAGACCGTCCGCCTCATACACCCAGTCCATGCTGCCCCACACCGCGAGCGGCAGGTTTTCGCTCATCCAGTATACGCCCGAGATCACGCGCGCCACTTCAAGGGTGCCGCGGGTCAAAAGGATGTTTTCGCAGGGCGCGGTGAGCATGAGGGTGACTTCCTTCGTTTCGCCCGCGTCGAGGGTCACGCCCGCGCATTCGCAGTCGAAGCCGTCGATGTGCGGGATGAGTTCCACGGTTTGCGCGATGTCTTTGGGATTCGAGACCGTGACGGTCATTTCCTTCTCCTCACCCGCGCAGAAAACGGGGCAGCGCTTCACCTTCACGATGAGGTCGTATTTTTCAAGCGCGCCGGCGGGCAGACGGTACTCTTCCACATCAGACAGATACGGGATGTTGTAGACCGACTTGTCCGCCGTATGGTCATAGACACTCTGAATGAGTTCCCGGGCAGCGAGGCTCCGCTTCGTCAGTTCGCCGATGGTCTTGGGCGCGTCAAAACCCCAGATGGGTTTGCTGGTCACGATGTTTTCGCCCAACGGCTCCGTCCACATTTTGTCGATATAGGTAGTGCCGTAGAGGATGCCCAGCAGCGAACCCAGCGTGGCAACGGTGCAGTCCGTGTCATAGCCGCAGTCGACGGTGGTCAGCATCTGCTCGGTGAAACCTTCCTTGTACAGCCAGCCCACGAGAGTGAAGGCGATGTTCACGGGCGCGTAGGTGAAGTTGTCCCGACCGAAGGCGTCGATGATTGCCTGACGCGCGGAAACCCAGTCGTCCCCCGCGCGGAAGCGGGTCAGAAGCAGTTCCACTGCCCTGCGGACGGCGGATGTCCCGGGCAGATAGGACAGCGCCTTGCCGATCAGGACGAACTTGTCGTTCTCGATGAACGCCATGCTCTCCAGCACCGCGAAGAAGATCTCGCCGTACACGCCTTCGCCGCCCGCGTGATCCACCGTGGCGTCCTGATAGGCGTAGTACGCCGCCAGATCGGGGTTGCCCGCGCAGAGCACCGCCCAGATCTCCGAGCGGATGGGCGAGCCCATGCAGTCGGTGAAGAAGTTGTTGAAGCAGCCGGAAAGGGGCGCGGATAGCCCGCGGCGCATATTGGTCAGGGCGTGACCGTACTCGTCATATTCGAAATGCACATGCTCCAGCCACTCACGGGACAGCAGGCGGCTGTCCGCCCGCCCCGCATTCTGTTCGATACAGTGCAGGTTGATCAGCTGCAAATCGAGATCGTCGTTTTCCACTGCGGATGCAAAGGCCTTTGTGTAGCCCTTGATATCCATCAGTTCCATTCTGCCTTCCAGCGGTCCGCCCAGCGTGCCGCCGATATTTTTGCCCATCCAGCAGGCGTAGACTCTGTCTTCAAAATTCGGGGTCATTTGGAAGCCTCCGTTTTTTGCGGTATGCGCGCAGGATGAATACGCAGATGACAAGGATGACCGGGAAACCGATGCCCGCGAGGACGCCCGCATGCAGGTCATCCCCCGCCCACTGGGACACCGTGCCCACGATGCCGGGACCCAGAGAGCCGCCCAGATCGCCCGCCAGCGCCAGCAGGGCGAACATCGCCGTGCCGCCTTTGGGCAGAGTGCGGGAGGAGATGCTGATGGAGCCGGGCCACATGATGCCCACGGAGAAGCCGCATACGATGCAGCCGATGAGACCGAACACGGGCGCCTTCGCGAGCCCCGCCAGCAGATAGCATACAAGACACAGGATGCCCGAACCGATCATGTAGACGGTCAAATCCACTTTTTCGCCGTTTTTGCCGTACCAAAGGCGGGAAAGCCCCTGAAACAGGGCAAATCCGCAGGCGCCCAGCAGGTCACCCATGGTCTTGGATACATGCAGGGCACCCTCCGTGAAGGCGCTCGCCCACTGAGCCATGGACAGTTCGGACGCGCCCGCGCAGACCATGAGCAGGGCAAGGATCCAGAAAAGCCCCGTCTTCAAAAGCCCCGTGATGCTCATCCCTTCCCCGTCCTCCACCAGATGCTCGATGGGACAGGTGGCGAAATTGAAGATGTTGACAAAGGGCACGAGCGCCCACAGGCAGGCGAGCACCTTCCACGAGCCGATGCCGAAGACGGCGAAAAACAAAGTCGAAATCAAAATCACGCCCACGCAGCCCCAGCAGTAGAAGGAGTGGAGCAGGCTCATCATGCCCTCCTTGTTTTCAAAGGGACAGGCTTCGATGATGGGGCTCACAAGCACCTCGGTCAGTCCGCTCCCGATGGCGTAGACGACTGCGCTCACAAGAATGCCTGCGTAGGGCGGCATGAGGGACGGCAGGAACGCCAGCCCCACAAGTCCCATACCCGAGGTAACTTCCGCGGCGACCACGCTTTTGCGGTAGCCGATCTTGTCCGCAAAACGGGCGCAGAGAAAGTCCACGATGAGTTGGGTCAGGAAAAACACGGTCGAAATGAAGGCGATGTCCGAATAGGAAAGACCGTATTCCCTGCGGAAGGTAAGATACAGAAGCGGGGCGAAATTGGCGCAGATGGCCTGGGTCACAAAGCCGGTATAGCAGGCGATCTGCGTCCGTCTGTAGTTTTTCATCTCAAAATCCTTCTTTCAAAAGAAAAACCGGCACGGCAAGCGCACCGGTCAAACCATCAAGCCAGCAGTCCCGTGACCGCGCACAGACCCATGCCGATGAGTACGGCGATGCCGCCGAAGGATCGTCTCTTCACGGGAGAACGCACCAGCAGGATAACGGCGCAGACCGCGCACAGAGCGATGGTGGAATAGAAGCGGTACTTCGCGGACATGTCCGTAAAGCTGAGCAGCAGTTCCACAACCGTCACACCCGCGGGAAGCGCGCTCTGCAGACACAGTCCGTTGTTCGTCCAGTCGACCGCCCAGCCCGCCAGCACG
Source organism: Clostridia bacterium (assembly GCA_045598325.1). Classification (GTDB taxonomy): domain Bacteria; phylum Bacillota; class Clostridia; order Christensenellales; family Aristaeellaceae; genus RUG14130. The sequence continues at coordinate 7,531 of JAZLLT010000066.1, forward strand.
GAAAGGGACATGACGGAGAAGATGTTGAACCATCTGTTCGCGCCGTCTCCGCTTCTCATGAGGTACCAGTCAAAGGCGATGAGAACCACCGCGATGACGATGCGGATCCACTCGGTCTTCTGCTCGCCCCGCACCATCACGAAGGACCACAGGGAGAACAGCACGCCGCACAGCAGCAAACCCGCGTTCCAGTCGAACTTGGCGAGGTATTTCGCGCCCTCCGCGTCTGCGGTCAGGGTGCCTTTATACCACACCGGCAGCAGGAACAGCAGGAGCCAGAGCCCCGTGAGCAGGCGTTTTCGCGCCGGCGTCACGACGAGCCCGATGAGTCCCGCAAGGGAAATGCCCGTGACCACGAAACTCAGCGTGAAAGTGCCTCTTCCCCAGCAGTCCATGAAGCGGCCCAGGAACGAGAGTGTCTCGATGTCGTAAAGGGGCAGAAGCCGCCACAGCACATAGGCAAAGGGAATGAGCAGCAGCCGCCACGCCGCGGCGGTTTTGGAAGTCGACGCGCGTTTTTTAGCCACAGGAACCTCCCAGAAGTTTCAGGTCGTCATTATCGAAGAACGCCACCGCGCCGAAGCCCGCGGCTTCTAGTGCGCCGAACTGCTTGCCCAGTTTCTTCTGCTGGCGCAGCACGGTCACCTGATATTCGTCCCGCAGTTGATCGGCCTTCCGGAGCACCTCGTCAAAGGGCGCGTCCTCGAGGTAAAGCAGCGCCAGTTTCTTTTTACCCGGCACGGTGTATTTCTGATCGGCGAGGATGCCGCAGATGCGCTCAAAGCCGATAGAAAAGCCCACGGCGGGGACTTCTTTGCCGATGAACTTGCCCACCATGCCGTCATAGCGTCCGCCGCCCGCGATGGCACCCTTGAAGGCGTCGCAGGTGATCTCGAACACGCAGCCGGTATAATATCCCTGTCCGCGCACGAGGGAGGGCGCGTACTTGACGCCGTAGCGTCCGCAGGAAAGGCGTCCGGAAACAGTGAGGATGGTCTCGATGGCTTCCGCGAGGGCAGGGTCGGGCAGCATGGACTTCACGCTTTCCAGACTCATGTCGCCCTTCTCGAGGAAGGCAGTGAGGGCGGAAACGGCGCTTTCGGCAAAGCCTTTTTCGGTCAGTTCGTCCTTTACGCCGGAAACACCGATCTTGTCCAATTTGTCAAAGCTGATGCACACGCTGTCCAGTTGGTCATTTTCAAAGCCCATGCCGGAGAGCATGCCGCGCAGCATCCTGCGGTCGTTGACATTGACGGTAAAGTCCTTAAAGCCGATCTCCATCAGCGCGCGGGCGGTCACATCGATCAGTTCGATTTCCGCGTTCACGGTCTCGTCGCCCAGAATATCGATGTCGCACTGCACGAACTCACGGAAGCGGCCCTTCTGGGGACGCTCGGCGCGGAATACGCGGTCGGTCTGGATGACTTTGAAGGGAGAGGGCAGTTTGTCCTTGTTGCAGGCGTAGAAACGGGAAAGGGGCAGGGTGAGGTCATAGCGCAGGCCCATGTCCGAAAGTTCTTTAGGATCGCCGCTTGCAAGCGCCTCGTCCAGTTTTTCGCCTCGCTTCATCACCTTAAAAATGAGGTTCAGGTTGTCTCCGCCGTCGGACTTGTCCAGATTTTCGCTGTCCTCCAGCATGGGCGTGGAGATGCGCTCAAAACCGCTCCTTCTGTAGATTTCCAGAATTTTGCCCTGCACATAATCCCTGACCTTCATCTCATCGGGCAGGTAATCGTTCATGCCTTTTACGGGATTGATTTTCATGTTGTTGCTCCTTACGGTTGATTTTATGAAATTATAGCATTTTAAGGCGGTTTTCGCAAGACACCCGCGGCAAATCAGAGCGCGTCCAGTTTGTTTTTCTGTGAATTTTTGTTTTTTCCCGTTGACAACCCGCCGCGATTGCATAAAATACTTTTCGCAAAACCTGATATTGTTTCGGGAAGGTGATTTCATGGTCGAGACCCGCGAATTCCTGATGCCCGGTTATTTCCCTGATTTTCGCTGCAAAATGGGCGCCTGCCGCCACGCCTGCTGCGACGGCTGGCCCATCGCGTTCGGACTGAGCGACTATTTTCGTCTGATGAACGAGGACTGCTCGGAGGAACTGAAGCGCAAAATCGAGCGGGGCGTGAAGGTGGACCTGCATCCGACCCCCGACCGCTACGCCGTGGTCTATCCCGATTATGAGGGACATTGTCCCATGCGTCTATCGGACGGCAGATGCGCGCTCCACGCGGAACTGGGCGAAAATTCCCTCGCGCAGGTGTGCCGTCTGTATCCCAGGGGCGTACGGTGCGAGGAAGGCGTTTACAGCGTATGCTGCGCGGGCAGCTGCGAAAAAGTGCTCGAGCAACTGTTCGAAGATCCCGCGCCCATGCGGTTCATCCGCCGCCCCCTCACCATCGACATCCCCGTTTCCTCTCCCGCCATTTTCCCGTTCAAAACCTGCGGGCACGCGGCGGACATCCGCCTGATGCTCATTTCCGCCATGCAGGACCGTGCTCTCTCCCTGCCCCGGCGCATCCTCAGGATGAAGCCCTGCCTCATCGCCGTTGACAAGGCGCTGAAAGGCGGGTTAGGCGCGATCGAAAATCTGCTTTCTTCTCCCCTGCCGTCCGCCCCGGACGCAGCAGAACCCGACAGGAACCACCTCATTTCCTCCATGGCTCTGGCGGAAAAAATGCTCGCCCTCATCGATGATGACAGCAATTCGCTCCGCGACATGGGCACGGAAGTGCTTTCCTACTTTGGCTCGGACGATTACGCCTTTGACCGCTACCGCTGCGCCGCGTATGTGTTCGAGCACCGTTTCCCCGACCACGCCGTCCGCATGGAGCAGATCATCGTCAATCACATGTTCTTCTCCTGCTTCCCCTTCGCGGACCGTCCCGAGACCCCCACGCAGGAATATGTGAGCCTGTGCATCGTGTACAGTCTCCTCCGCTTCCTCTGCATAGGTCACGCCGCCATGCACCTTTCCGAAGAGGAACTCACCGATGCCTGCGCCGCCGCCCTGCGCCTGATCGAGCACACGGACTTCGACGCCGAAGCCGCCCGCCTCCTCCGCGACACAGGCGCGAGCGAGGAAGACATCGACGCGCTGATACTGCTGTAAACCAAACATACGAAAAGCCCCTGCAAACAGGCGGGGGCATAAACCAACATTTGGATTCTTATCTGCAACGGTATGACTTCTGTCATGCCGTTGCTTGCTGTATCGGTTCTTCCAGCAGGAGGAAAAGGTTCATAAAGGATTCATCTTCCAGCAGCTTTCCGAGCAGTTCATTTTCCGCGATGGCCATGTGTTCACTTCCGAAGAATCCTTCACGGATATTCAGGGCAACATCTGTCTTTGGGGTCATGTCAAACAGTTCGGGCATATCGTTGCTGTATGTCACACAAAGGTCGAAGGAGATCTCCGATCCTTCCATCACGGCGATCCGGCAGTGCAGGGTATCACCTTCACGCTCTGCCACGCCGAGCGCACCGAGTATGCTGTCCAGCAACTCCCGATTGCCGAGGAACTCATCAACAATAGGCAGCACATTCGGCAGATACCGGTAAACCATCAGTTCATCGTCTGTGAGATCCATATTGAGATAACTGATCATCATGAGCAGGTGAAGATAACATCCGGGCGTCACGCAGGTGCAGCTGCCGCTATTGGAGAAGGTCAGTCTGCCCGCCTCTTCGGTTTCCTCGATCCATATTTCGCCAATCGTTTCATCCCCTTTATGGATTTCCAAGGAAATCTCAAAGGAAGAATCATCTTTCGGCGTACTGCTCCTTACCAGCAGATAGGGTGCAAGCTCAAGCGCCTCTTCGCCGGCAGAAACAACGATATGATCCGCACGAATCTCCCAGCCATCCCGGGATGCGGATTCGGCAAAGGATGCACCGCTAATAAGTAGTGCGACGCAAAGGATAAGGCAAAATGTCTTTCTTATGATGGTGTTCTTCATAATACAACTTCCTTTCATCTATTCAAGTTCCTCCTTATCTGAATCAAGTGGAAGCCTATGCATAAGCTCCCTGTCAATAATAGCTCACATGAAATCATTGTTGCCTTAACCACTAATAACTTTGACATACTGCCATTAGTTTTCCACATATTAGGCAACGAAAAACGAAAATCACCGTGTCATCTCCTATTGAATCCCATAGTATTTCCATATCATCTATCTGGACAAGTTGATCACCACGCATGATATTCTTCAAAAGATTTATTCCATCACCATTTTTTGCTTTTCTTTCAAAATCTTCTCTATTCCATTCTCCAAGATACTCCATATAGTCATCGCAGCAAGCTGGCCAGTCATTATATTGAACCCACGGCACAGGAGGAGTCTGCATTAATATTGAGGTCTTTTCTTGTTCATTATGCTTGATTTGCTGCTTAACATACTGTGGAATTGAAACTCTGACTCTTTTCTGTATAAGGCAATCAAGGCAAGCTGACTTAATATCTGGATTATCAAAATAGACGCCTTCCAAACAATTCCTGTCAGAACCACAAAACTGACATAACTGATTAGTAAAAGCGACATGATCTTTCACATTTGTGAAATACTTATAGTTACTCATTTTTCCCACCTTCCTTTATCCCATTCATCATTCCAATATTCTCTTTTCCATTCCTGGAATTTTTCCCTATCAATTTGCGATTTTTCATGGTAATTCGGATGGTTCTCCTTATAATTGGCACCGTATCTATGATCTGATGGATGCATTTCCTCAAATGGTCCTTCTTCGTTCTGACCTTTATGATGAATTTCTATAGCTGACCTTGTTTCCGTCGGGATAAACGAGCGCCGTGCGGCTGCCCCGGTCATCGTACTCGTAGCCGACCTTTTCGCCATTCGGGTACAGGATGGACACAAGATATCCGCGCCCGTCGTACTGATACTCCGTTCTGCCTTCCGCGCCCTCCGTCACGGTCAGACGGCCAAGCTCTATACACTTCTGATTTTCCAAATATCACTTTTTGATTCGTTGACTGTGTATAGCTTTCGGAATTCTTTGTCCTTATATAGTGATGCAATTTGGCAAAAAAGATCAATATCTATTTCCGAAGAAAAAGCATCGAAGTCCTTATACTGCGAGACAGTATACTCAATGATGATATCATACAAGGGAAAACAAGAATCGTCTTAAAGTTTCGGAATAAGGTTAAGGCCATAATCATCTCGTAGATTCTTGTTCCATTGATGAATATGCTTAAGTGGCTCTGTCGGACATAAACCATCTATACCAAAAATTCCTTTTACCAGTTCTTTCTCATACTTTTCGTAGACATCACAAATTGCATTCAAGAATGACTTGCTGATGCGGAAAGTCGCCGAGTTGTCATTTTCTCTGTTGACCGCCATATATATATAGAGAAATGCAAGGTAGAATTCATATGCACCTCTCATACATAGCTCGCTTAGTGCTTTTTCAAATCTGTCTTTAACAGCAGAATCTGTAATATATGCGTTATAAACTTTTCTCAATACCACGCCATAATCTGTAGCTAGATAGCCCGGTATAAGTTCTGAATCTGGGACAGCTATTTTTTTCTTCTTTCCTATTAGCACATCGGCAAGTTCGTCTATATTATTTTCTTGTATTATCATTTCATAATAATCCTGCATAAACATTTCCTTCCTTATCGTTTATTTAGTAAATCGTCAAGTAATGTATAGGTTACCCTTTCTTGCGGCACTTTGTTTGCTACAGCTTCAGCAATGTTTCCACTAGTAAATCCTCCAGGAATCCAATATGAGTTTGCGCCTGCTTCGTTTCCTGACGGAATCCGTAAGTTCAATCCAGATAAATCTTTGATATCAACACGCACCAATTCCTTCCCTGCATAATATCCAGAATCGAATCCCAGTTCCGTTTCAATCTTCGATATAGCTTCCTCATAAGTTTTGCATTGCATAGCTTCATCGATTATTTCGTCACAAACGCCCTTTGGTAACACAAATATAGAATTATCCTCCCTTCCGATCTCTGGAACTCCTTTGAAATAGTTTTCGTACTGGTCTTTAGTAATGAAAATTGATCCTCCATCATCGAACATATCTATATGCTTTTCAATATATTCCTCAGACAAATATGTCTCGGGGGCAGGTCGTTCATGTTTGGGAATGTTTTGCAGTTCTTTTTGCTTCTTCTTCGATAATTCCCTATCACGATCCTTTATTGTCTGCCAATTTCCCCTCTTCTTCGGTTCATATCCTATCTGCTTTGCATACTGACCGGTAAGTATAATTCCCATATCCACCAGTAGTGCAATGTCTTATACAGTTTGGTATCGTGCGTAATCGCCGTTGATTGGCCAACTATTTAAAGCAAAGTTTTCGCCATTCCAAATCTCAGCTATCTCACCGCTTTCCAAATAGGTGTAAACCAGCGTTCCACCACCCGCCAGTGCCCACACGGCAACTTCCCCAACCTTATTGGTTATTCCGAGCATTACCGCCGCCTGCTCGCCCACGAATGGTGCCGCTATTCCACCAGAAACCACAACCATCGTTACAACAATCGTAACGCCGCCAATTATAAGTATAGTTTGTTTAATTTGCTCCTTATGTTCGTTTGCCCAATCCTTGATTGCCAATATAGTCGGATTTGTATTCGCCCTCTCATATGCTTCCTGCTTAGCAAAGAAATCGTCCCAGTCTAGCTTTTTTCCACGCGACTTGGCATTTTCAACAATTGATCGCAGTTCATCTTCTGTATATGTCCCCGGTTCGATTATGACACCGTCCAGAATAAATAACCTGAGCAAATAATCTCCTGAGTGTTATTCGTTTCCGCTCGGAATGCAAAACAATCTTCGTAATTATCAAAGGGGTTATACAGCTCTTCATTTTCCTTCGTTTCGTGTTCGGACTCATTCCCAATCGTGTCAGCCATCATCGTACACGCCGAACGGAGAAGATTATTATACAAATCAAGTGTTAACTTGCCCTCATTTTGCAGGAACTTTATCGTTTTATTCGTTTCGTCCAGTATTGTTTGCTGTTTGGCATTCAACCGACCGTAAAACACATTGGAAAGCGTATAAGTCGCCCAAGTAAGCGCATCGGTTTTGATCTTTTCGACTTTGCTGCCTATACTGTTAACTACAGGTTTTACGGCATTCTTGATTGGCTGCACAATTTTCTCGTTGATTGCTTTGCCAACGGTTGTCTGTGCAAGATTATTGGCAACCTTTGTAACGGTCTGCCTGACCTGCTGAAAGGCGTTGCTCACAGCCGTTATCAAGCTCGCTCCGCTCGGATCCGCATACATCATGGGATTATTGACGCAGTACGCATACCGATTCACAGACTGCGGATTGACGGCGTAGCCGCGCACGATATCCGGCTGGCTGAATCTCATCTGCGCGGGCTCGTATTGGCGGGCGCGCAGGTTCAGCATGCCCGCTGCCGCGTCGTAGTACTCGCCGTTGTAGGTGGAGCCGTTGATTTTAGTACCGATCTGCTCGCCATACGGTGTGTAGGCATAGCCCTGCACGGTGACGGTCGGGGCTGCTGTCGCTTCGCTCAGATCTCGCTGCGCTTTTGCGGTGACGGTTTCGATTACGCTTCCGCGCACATCGTAGATGTACTGCGTTTTGATCTGCTCCGCGTCCGTGCCTGTGTAGGCTGCGATGCGCTCAAGACCGTATTCGTAGGCAGTCGTTTCGCCGTTCACCGTCTTCGTCAGCACATTCGTGTAGGTCTGCAGGATATCATAGGTGTAGCGCGTAGTGATGGATTCCTTGTTGCTTACGGTGTTCGCGCTGCCCTTGCCGGAGACGATCTCCTCCATCGTCGCACGGTTCCCGCTGCCCTTGGACACCTTCTCCGTCAGGAGATTGAGCGCGTCGTAGGCATACTTCACCTCATAGCCGTCATAGCCGCTATACCGCGTCAGGTTGCCCGCCGCGTCAAAACATTTTTTGCTTCTTCAATGATTCGGCTGCGCTCTTCTTTTTCACAGGATATACGGGATTCCGTTTTCGTCAAAGGCGATTTCGCAGCGGGAGAGACGCCAGGTTTTGCCCATGTCGTCGCTGCCCTGATAGAACAGGTGGTAACGGTCTTCGTCCTCGAAGATGTAGGGATGGCCGCTTTCGCACTCGTTCCAACTGCCTTTCGCGCCGGGACCGAGAAGGGGCTTGTCCGTGAAGAGGCGGGTGAAATGCACGCCATCATCACTCACCGCGCAGCCGATCTGCTGGGGGCAGCAGTTATAGGCTCCGGCGTAGAACAGGTAGACTTTGCCGTTCCGTGTGAGCGCTGCGGGGGCTTCAATGCAGATCTGCTCCCAGGGTAGTTCCGGTTTCAGTACGGGCGCGTCCGGGTCGAGCTGCGTCCACGCGCCGCGGGAGAAGCCGCTTGTGAGATCCGCCGCGCTCACGCCCACCATCTGCACCTTCATTTCGGGATCGCGGGTCGCCCAGTAGAGTAGGAGTTTTCCGTTAAAAACCGTCACATCCGCGTCGATGGCGCGTCCGCAGTTCCAGTTGCCCTGCGGACAGAAGACAGGATTGCCCGGATCTCTCACGAAATGCACGCCGTCTGTCGAGGTGGCGTGGCAGATGAAATCCCGTGGGAACTGCCCGTAGGACTGGTAGAACAGATGCACGGTGCCGTCCAGCACGATGGCAGCGGGCGCGCAGATGCCCTTGCCCTCCTCCGGCTGCTCACTCTTTAAGGCGTTCACGATGCGGTAATGGGTGAGGTCGTCACTCTCCGCGACGCCAACGCCATAGGCCGTGGTTTCGGCGTCATACTTGGAATAATAAAGATAGTATTTCCCGCCGAACCGGATGACCGCGGGATCCTTGGCGAAGGAATATTCGCTGTCCGTTCTGTCTTCGAATAACATAGGGCACCTCCTGTGAGAATGGATATCGTGAGGAAAAGTTCACACCTCATCAGTCTCGCTTCGCTCGACAGTTTCCTCAAATAGGAAGCCAAGTGGGGCTGCAGTAGAGTCAGTTTCATTCTACCCTCCTCCCCTCTTTCTGTCAACATTTTTGTTAAATATCCGCATACTGCTTGACACATTATACTATGCGTTGTATAGTATTATGCAAAAGGAGGCATTGTATGGACATACAACTGAAACGCGGACTGCTCGAAGTTTGTGTACTCGCCGCCATCAAGGACGGGGACTCCTACGGATATCAAATCATCAAGGACATGAAGCCCTGCGTGGAGATTTCGGAGTCGACCCTCTACCCCATCCTCCGGCGTCTGGAGACGGACGGGCTGCTCACAGTCTACTCCGTGGAGCACATGGGGCGCCTGCGCAAGTATTACCGCATCACGGACGCGGGGCGTGCGCGCATCGAAGAATTCAAGCAGGACTGGCAGGAGATCCTGTCGATTTACCGCTATATCTGCGGAGAAGGTGAAACAAAATGACGAAGAAAGAATTCATGGAAGCCCTTGAGTGGCAACTGAAGGCGCTGCCGAAAAAGGAAAAGATATCGTCCCTTTCCTATTATGAAGAGATGATCGGCGACCGCATGGAAGACGGGCTGACCGAAGAGGAAGCCGTCGCGGCGGCAGGCACGCCCGAAGAAGCGGCGGAGGAGATATTCAAGGGACTGTCCCTCATCGACAAGGCGCGGGTGACCATCGGGCGGAACGGAAAATCACGGAACGCGACGAAGGCGGAAAAGGTGCTGCTGTGCATGAGTCTGCCCATCCTCATCCCGCTCATCATCGCGGCGGTATCCGTGGGGCTCTCCCTGTTCATCGCCGCATGGGCGCTGTTCATCTGTTATCTTGCCGTGATCCTCGCGCTCATCGCGGGCGGCATCGGCGGTTTTGGTATCGGAATCGCTTATATCCTGCGCGGCGACACCGCAGGCAGTCTCATGACGGCCGGCGCGGGACTGGTCTGCCTGGCACTGGGGCTCCTGCTGATCCCCACGGTCAAGCCCCTGTTCCGGCTCATAAAGAAAACCGTCAAATTCTCCGTGAACAAAGAGGAGGACCATCATGAAGAAGCATAAAATCCTGACCGTCGCGCTCATCCTCATCCTCACGGGCGCTGTCCTGTTCTTCATCGGGTTCCTTGTGAACGAACGCTTCCCCTCTCCCGTTGTGAAAACGGAAGAAAAGAAAATCGACATCGAAGAGCCGTTCACGGATATCGTCATTGATGTGGGCTCCTGTGACATCGCCATCGAAAAGACGGACGGCGCCGCCTATGTCACAACGCAGCTTTGCGGCGCGATCGCGTGCGAAATCACCGCGGAGCACGGTGTTCTCACCATCCGCACAGATGAATTCATGCACTTCGGACTGCATCTGTATCATGACAAAATCACCGTATATCTGCCGGAAGGAACAAACGGAAGAGCCGACATCGGCTTGACTTCCGGAAGTCTCGCAATGAACGGCATTTCCCTTGACGGCGACCTTACGGTTTCCGTGACCAGCGGCAGGGTGCAGTTGTCGGCCGTCACCTGCGGCGGAAAAATCACCGCGGAGACGACAAGCGGCGGCATCCGCCTTGACGCCGTAAGTACGCCCGGCAGCGTCGACCTGAACCTCACCTCCGGGCGCCTCGATATCAAGGATCTGGGCTGCAGTCACCTCGCCGCGAAGACGACCTCCGGCAGCATCCGCCTGGATTATTGCAATGCCCGCACCATGGAACTGACCGCTTTCTCCGGCAGCATCAGCGGCAGTGTGGTTGGGCAAAAGGTGTTCGAATGTTCCGTGACAAGCGGCAGTATCCATGTGCCCGACACGACCGAAGGCGGTCTTTGCCGCATCAGGACAACAAGCGGCGATATCCATATCGAAATCGCCGAATGACCGGCATTCCGCGGGGCTTTTGCTCCGCGGTTTTTGTTTACTTTTGTGCCGTTCCGTGCTATACTCATGTTGGAAAGGAGTTGATTTCATGCGTTTTTTGCATATCGCCGACCTGCACATCGGCAAGATATTCGATAATGTGTCCCTGCTGGACGATCAGACCTATATTTTGAATCAGATCGCGAACATCGCGGAAAATGAGCAGGCGGACGCCGTGCTTATCGCGGGCGATGTCTATCAGAGATCCGCGCCTCAGGCGGAAGCCATGGAGGTGTTCGATGCCTTCGTGACGCGTCTGACTTCCGCGGGCAAAAAGGTGTTCATGATCAGCGGCAACCACGATTCCGCCCTGCGCATCTCCTACTTTTCCTCCCTCATCAAAAACGCGGGCGTATACGCCACGGAGGAATTTGACGGGCATCTGCAGACCGTGACGCTCAAAGATGAATTCGGCCCTCTGAACATCCATCTGCTGCCCTTCCTCAAGCCCGGGCAAACGCGCCGCGTGCTGCCGCAGGCGAAAATCGAAACTTACACGGACGCCCTGAAAGCGGTGTTCGAGGTTCCCCCCATCGACAAAGACGAGCGCAACATCCTCGTCTGCCACCAGTTCGTGACCGGCGCCCTCACCTCGGACAGCGAGGAAAGCAGCGTGGGCGGACTCGACAATGTGGAAGCGTCCGTATTTGATGGGTTCGACTATGTGGCGCTCGGGCACATCCACAAGCCTCAGAAAATGACCCGCGACACCCTGCGCTACGCGGGCTCGCCCCTCAAATATTCCTTCTCCGAGGCGGACGACAAAAAGAGCGTGACCGTCGTCGACATGGGGAGAAAGGGCGATATCAAACTGAAGACCGTGCCGCTCAAGCCGAAGCGGGATGTGCGGCGCGTGGAAGGGCTGATGGACAGCCTCCTGCAGCAGTCCTTCAGCGATGACCTCGTGTGGGTGACGGTCCACGACGAACTTCTTGAGCCCGAAGCGAAAAACGAACTGCGCAGTTCGGTATTCCCGAATATGTGCCGCTTCACCGTGGAAAACTCCAAGACCAAGCTGGACCTCGATGTTCTGGCAGAGGAGGAAGCGGAGGACAAGAGCATTTCCGACCTGTTCCGCGACTTCTATATGAAGCAGAACAACAATGTCCCGCCCTCCGATAAACTCATGAGCCTGCTGACCAAAGTGCTGGATGATATGGAGGTGACCGCGAAATGAAGCCTGTCGAACTCGTTCTGTCCGCTTTCGGTCCCTACCGCAAGAAAACCCGAATCGACTTCACCCGTTTCGATGAAAACGGTCTGTTCCTCATTACCGGCGATACGGGAGCCGGCAAATCAACCATTTTCGATGCCATCTATTTTGCCCTGTACGGAAATCTGCTCCGCAGCGAGCGGGACAGAAAGTCCGTCCGCTCGGATTACGCCAAACCGGATGAGGAAACCTATGTGGAGTTCACTTTCGGGCACAAGGGCGAACTGTGGCGCGTAAGACGCAACCCCGAGTATCCCCGCCGTGCCAAAAACGGGAAAGACATCATCGTGCAGAAGGCAGATGCCAAACTGGAGCGCTTGGACAAACTCATCAGCCCGTATGGCTTCATCGGTGGTTCCCTCGCCGTGACCAATGCCATCGAGCACATCATCGGCCTCACCGGCAGCCAGTTCACCCAGACCGTCATGATCGCCCAGGGCGACTTCATGAAGATCCTGACGGCAGACAGTTCAGAACGCATGAAACTGTTTCAGAAGATCTTCCGCACCGAGCGCTACGCGCAACTGAAAGAACGGCTTTCCGAAATGTGGAGCGACGCAGAAAGTCAGCAGAAGGAACTGAATGGGGATATCCTGCGTGAGATGTCGAAAATCAAGCCCGATGAAGATTACCCTGAAAAAGAAAAGTTTCTGTCCTGCACGGGTGACCCCGTCCTTGCGGACAAACTGATTCCGCTGCTCAAAAAACTCACTGCCTTTGAAAAGGAAGGAAAAGACGCGGCAGAAACGGCACTGAACCGGGCAGACAAGCACATAAACATCCTCACCGCACAGATCACCCAGGCGGAAAATGACAACAAACTGTTCGAGACCCTGCGGACCCTGACCGCGCAGCAGAAGGAGCTCGTCTCCCGCAAGGAAGAGATGCGCGGTCTGCAGAGCAGTCTCGATATGGCACGCCGCGCGCAAAAGGTCAGTGTCAAAGAGCAGTTGAGTGTGAAGGCGGAAGCCGACCGCTGCAAATCCGCGCAGGAAGCGGAAAAATCAGAAAAGTTCAAGGCAGAATGTGAGCAGAAACTGCCCGCGCTGGAGGATGCCGCAAAGAAAGCCCTCGAAAAGGCACCCGATGCGGAGGAAGCCGCCGCTCAGGCCAAAACGATCAATGATTGTCTCCCCCTGCTCGGTAAGCGTGACGCACTGGAAGCGGACCTTGCCAAAGCGCAGAAGGCCCGTGAAAAGGCGTATCAGATCAGCGCGGCGGCGGACGAAACCTACGCGGAAACCAAGCGGCTTTACTATATGAGCCAGTCTGCCGACATCGCCGCCAGAGAGCTCGTCGAGGGGCAGCCCTGCCCCGTCTGCGGCTCCGTGCATCATCCGTGTCCCGCGGTGCTGACGGAAGTTTCCGTCACCCGCGAGCAGTTTGAACAGAGCGACGCCGGACGCGCGAAGGCCGACGAGGAGTTCAAAAAGCGGGACGGCAAGGTCATCGAGCTGACCGGCACGCTGGACGGACTCAAAAAGACGCTGAAGGAAATGGGCATCTCCATAAAGGCGGACGCTGCCGTCCTCAGAGAAAAAGCAGACGGGCTGAACAAAAAAGCACTCGACATCAGAACCGCCATCGAAAAGACGGGCAATGCCCTCACAGACGGAAAGACCGCCGCCGCAAGTTCCGAAGCAGCCGCCCTGAAGGCGCGGGAGCATGCTTCGGAAGCCGCCGGGGAAGCGGAGAACTGCAGGAAAGAGTATCTTGCGGAGATTTCCCGCGAGGGCTTCATGGATGAAAACGCCTATCTCGCCGCGAAGGAGACCATTTCCTCCATCGGCGATTGGGAGAAGCTGATCGGCGATTACAGAGAAAATGTGAAGTCCGTATCCGACCGCGTGAGCGACCTCGAAAAGCGGCTGGAAGGCAAGACCGTAACCGACCTTACCGCCCTCAAAAGCAAAATGGACACCGCCGCCAAAGCAAAGCAGGAGGCGGACAAACGCAGGCTCGATCTCGGAAACAAGTTGAACGCCCACGAGGACGCGTTAAGCGGCATCATGCGCCGCGCGGAGATCAAACAGCAGAAGAGCGAAGAGTGGGCACTGATCAACGAACTGTACTTTAATGTATCGGGACAGCCCGGTAAAACGGGCAACAGCACCGCCAAGCTCACCTTCGAAGCGTATGTGCAGCAGCACTATTTCCGTCAGGTCATCATCGCCGCCAACCGCAGGCTGTCCCTGCTGACCGATGATATGTTCCGCCTGCGCATCCGTCCCGAAGCCAAGAACAGAGTGAACCAGTCCGGCCTCGATCTGGAAGTGTACGACCGCAGCACGGAGGCGTGGCGCGATATCAACACCCTCTCCGGCGGCGAAAGCTTTCTGACTTCCCTGTCCATGGCGTTGGGGCTTTCCGACGCGGTGATGGACAGAAGCGGCGAGATCCGTTTGGACACCATGTTCATCGACGAGGGCTTCGGAACGCTGGACGACAACGCCCTGAACAATGCCATCAAGCTCCTGTCCCGCCTGGCGGGCGGCAGCCGTCTGGTGGGCGTCATCTCTCACATGAACGAACTTTCGAACCGCATCGACGACCAGATCATCGTAAAAAAGACCCGCGAAGGTTCCGGAGTGGAACTGATTGCGGATTAAGGAGGATATCATGTTAGCAGTCAAAAACCGCACTGCCCTGCTGCCCGTTTTGCTCTCGGACGGACAGGATGACTTCGAATGTCCCGCGCTGTACGCCGCCAAGGAACTGCGCTGGTTTCTCGGCCGCATCACAGGCGCCGTGTTCACCATCAAGAAGGATGAAGGCGAAGAGGGTTTCCGCCTCATTCTCGACGCGTCCATGCCCGCAGATGACTTCACCATCAAGGGGCTCACCGTCACCGGCGGCGTACGCGGCGTCATCTACGGCGTGTACGAGTTTCTGGAATCTCTTGGATGCCGCTTTTTCACCAAAGACTGCGAAAAGATCCCCGTTATCCCGGATCTCGACATTCCTTACATGGAAAAGAGCGGTTCTCCCCGCTTTGAGTACCGCGAGCACAACTATACCGATGCCTCGCAGTCGCCCCGTTTCGCCGTGCGCTGCAGACTGAACGGCGCGTCCTCCCCCATTCCCGAACGGATGGGCGGCAACATGCGATACGGCTGGTTCGTCCACAGTTTCAAGCATATGCTGCCCACTGCGGAGTTCGGAGAAAGCCATCCCGAGTACTACGCTCTCGTGGACGGAAAGCGCGTGACCACGGACGACAGACGCACGCAGTTGTGTCTGACCAATCCCGATGTGCTCAGAATCGCCAAAGAGCGCGTCCGCAAACGCCTGCTGGAAAAGCCCGGCACCCGCATCATCTCCGTTTCCCAGAACGACTGGGGCGGTAACTGTGAGTGCCCCGCCTGCCGCAAGGTCGATAAGGAAGAAGGTTCCCCCGCGGGCACGCTGCTCCGCTTCGTGAACGCGATCGCGGAGAGTCTGGAAAGTGAGTTCCCCGATGTGATTTTCGACACCCTCGCCTACCAGTACACCCGCCCCGCGCCCCAAATCACGAGGAACCGCAAAAATGTCTGCGTGCGGCTGTGCTCCATCGAGTGCTGCTTCGCCCATCCCTACGATGAATGCACAGACCTGTCCCGCGCGCCCATCCGTCAGGACGGAACGCCTGCCCGCTTCATCGATGACCTGCGCGACTGGGGCAAGGTCTGCGACCGGCTGTATATCTGGGACTATGTGACCTGCTTTGGCCACTATCCCATGCCCTACGCCAATTGGCGCGTGCTTCAGAAGAACCTGATCATGTTATCCGAAAACAATGTGAAGGGCGTGTTCGAGCAGGGCTGCTACTGTTCCCGCGGCAGCACGGACTTCAATGAACTGCGCATGTATCTCATCGGGAAACTCCTCTGGGATCCGTACTGCGATGTGAACAGACACCGCGCGGAGTTCATGGAGGAATATTACGGCGCGGCGGCGCCCTTCCTGACCCGCTATCTCGATCTCCTCTGCGACATTTCGGAAAAGAGCGGCGAGCACATCCACTTCGACAACAGCCCCGAGGTCACCTATTTAAATGAAGAAAACCTCGACCGGTATGATGCCCTCTTCGCGCAGGCGCTGGATGCCGTGCGGTCCGACCCCGTCCGCCTCATGCGGGTGGAGAAGGCGCGGCTATCCCTGCGCTGGGTGCGCCTGAAGCGCAAAGCAATGTTGAAAAACGAGTATAACCCCGCGGAAATCGAGGCGTTCACCAAAGACTGGCGCGCTTTCGGTCTGAGCCGCATCGACGAATGGTACAACCTAGAATCCACCCACCGCGCCCTGCTGGACGGCATATGGCGTGCCACCCCCTATTTCGACCACTGGACGGGTGAGGAACCCGAGGTGCTGTAAAAAACGAAGTTCCCTTCCGGTAAGGAAAGGGAACTTCGTTTAGTATGATACCGTTATTCTTCGTCTCTCATGTGCTCGACGATGTCCACGCGGACACCCTCGGGAGAAATCATCATTTCATATCTGGCCTTGCCGTGGATGTCATGACGGCCTCCGCGCAGAGTGCTGCCGGGATTGCGGTATCCGCGCACCAGGAAGTATTCGATACATTCATTGATATCACGGACATTCATCCTCATGGCATAAACACCGTCGGGGATGGTATCATCGGGGAAAGAAACAAGCGCGACCCTGTCGCCATACCCGTTTTTCAGGATGACATAGGTGCTGTCGCCGTTCACCTGACGATGCTTCACGGAAAAGCCCAGGTCGTTCACATAGGACTCCACGGCTTTATCGACATCTTTCGCAAAAATTTCGGGGTAAAAAGAAGTTACTTCCACGGTTATCCTCCTTTGGGGCGTCAAAAACTGCCATTCGGAACATCACATCCATTATACGATAAAGAAACGCAAAAAGCAAGAGACCCGGGCATTTTTCTACATTCCCATCTTCACCAATTCCTCGCACAGGGAACTGTAAAAGGCATAGATGCGGTCACGGCGTTTGTCGGGCACCAGGAAATCCACGATCTCCGTATGCGACACCGAGCCGTTCACGCAGTCGCCGCGGTAGACGCCGTAGATGGCGGAATCCCGGGGCACAAGCCCGTCCGTCAGGCTGTGCTTCTCGATCAGCCTCGAAAAGGTGGCGGGGATGGCCATGACGAAGTCGCGGTGTTTTTCGTCCCTGCGGATGGTGGAGGAAAAACTCTGACAGAACACCTTGCCACCCGGATAAACCGTTTCCTCCTCGATGCGGGACACCCGCTTGAGATCCCTGCAGGCGGTGATGGCATCCGGGTGTTTGTCGCCGAGGACGCGGTAAAAGAGATTGACGAAAAACGCCGCGTATTTCAAAAGGAAGTCCGGCGCTTTCAAGACGAGCGACGCCATGGGCGAACCCGCGTGGGGCACGCAGATGCTGGTGAAGGACGCCGCCTTGTCCTCCATGCCCAGGTTCGTGAGCATGTACCTGGCGTCGAGCCCGCCCTTGGAATGGGCGATGATGTTCACCTTTTCCGCCTTATGCTCGATGAGCAGGCGCTCGATCTCGTCCCGCAGTTGATGCGCGTTGCTCTCCACGGAGCCGAAAGCGTCGATGCGGGACTTTATGACCGTGTAGCCCTGTATCGCGAGGATGCGGTCGATTTTGCCGAAGGACTTCATGAAGAAGGTGTCCTTCATGCCGAGCCCGTGAACGAGCAGGATGGGATATTTCGTGTTCATGGTTTCCTCCGCCGGCTGCGCGCAAAAGTTGACTAAAGATGAATTTGCAGCCGGATACATTCCGGTTATTCATTTTATCATACCGGTAAAGAGAGGGTAGTTGAAACTGCTCTCTCTTTCTTCTTCCCTGTCCTGCTTGTAACTGTCGTAGTCTTTGGTCTTTTTCGGAAACAATGTCCGTTTCAAAACAAAAGCCGTGATATCCGTGTCGCCGTGCAGGACGAAGGAAGCGATGACACCGAGGATCAGGAACACGCCGCCCACGATGGTGAGCGAATTGACCAGATGCAGCAGTTTGTTCGTCTCCGCGCTCAGAACGCGGTACAGCGGATAAAGGCAGGCAACGATCAGATAAGCCAGCAAATGAGACGGAACGATATTTTTGAATTTCATGATATTTCTCCTTTAAACCGAATTTTGCCCGGATGAGCCTTCCCGGCTCTTCCGGTGTTTATCAGCCGAAGTATCCTTCTTTGACGAGCAGTTCCAGCACGCCCGCCTCCCGCGCGCCCATGACGCGCTTGTTTCCCGTAAGGTGGGCGTCTCTGTCCGTGCGGATGACTTCTTCGGGGGTGACCCAAACCGGCGTAAATCCTTCCTCCACCTCATAGCTGTCCTGTTCCGTTTCGGTGAGTTCCTCCTCCGCGCGGCAGAGGAAATAGAAATTGTCCTGCCGGAAGCAGGCGATGCCGGGCTCGCTGCTCTTGTTCGCCCGGGGCACGACGCCGTATTCGGCTGCGCTTTCCGGGATGACTACGAGCCCCGCTTCCTCGCGTGCTTCACGCATCATTGCCTCCTCAAGCGTTTCCCCTTCCTCGATGCCGCCGCCCGGGAACTTGTAGTAGTCGTATTGTTTACTGTACACCATCATGATCTTCCCGTCCCGGATACAGATGCAGCGGGCGGAATCCCGGCGGAATACCTTGCCCGCGGGGTCATAATCGTGCAGATCCAGATCGAATAATACTCTCATTTGCGTTCCTCACAGAACCGTCCGATTTCCTCTTCCGGGAGATCAAACACCTTCGTCACCAGATAACCGTCCGCGATGGAGTGGTTCAGGCGCACGCTCACGGGCATCATGAACCGTCCGTTTTCCTCGCTGTATTTGCCCCAGTTGACGATGGGCGCGAAGAACAGATAGCCGTCGGGCAGTTCCACATTCATGCTGTCATAGGAAAACCACGGGATGAAACCGGCATCGAACCAGTTGGGATGATTCTTGCTGTCCAGCAGATATTCCCGCGTCTGTTTCGCCCTTTCGATATCGGAAAGGCAGTTTTGATAGAACACCGCGTAGTCCGGGTGTAGTCCGAATAGACGGGCGTGCAGGTCTCGGTATCCTCATGGAACACATACTGGGTGGGGTTGATGACATCGTAGCAGATGATTTCCTGCGTCTGATAGAGATATCCCATACGGAAATCCTCGCGGGAATTCAGGACCTTCGATAGGATATAGAGGAAATTCACATAGAATTTCGTGCCCGTCTTCGCGGAAATCTCCTTGAGCGCGGTCACATCCACCCTGCCCGTCATGGAAGTGGAGCAGCGGCAGTCTTCCGAAAAATGGCGGAACACGCCTTTGCGGTAATAGGTTTCTTTGTCGATGATACGGTAATCCATATCATTCTCCGATGATTTCATATTGTTTCAGCACGAGCGCCCGGGTCCTTCCGCGCTCGGTACGCTCGTAGAGGACCGTGAGGGTATTCCCGTGGATCGCGATGTCGGAATAGCCGCCGATCTCATCCACGAGGCAGACCCGGTGCCAGTTTTCGCCGCCGTCCCTTGACGCGCGAATGACCAGATTCACGCGGGGACCCCAGTTCTTGTCGCCTGTCGAATCGCAGTTACAGAACAGCACCTCTTCCCCGTAAACCGCCGCGGAGCCCATGCACCACGGATCGGTGAGGTCTTCGCTTTTGAAAAGCGGCGTGACGGTCATACCGCCGTCTGTTGACCACGCGAGGCGGCGCCTGCAGTCGTTTTCACAGTTGCGGATGATAAACAGCACGCGTCCGTCCGGCAGCTGCGCGGCGATGGTCTCGTTACAGTCGTTGACCCCCTTGAGTTCGCAGCCGAAGTGCCAGGTCCTGCCGCCGTCTTTACTCACGACACAGCCCGCCACGGAGGGGTGATGTTCCCGCGTGCCGTTTGCGCGCAGGACGCCGTCCGCCAGCCACACGGGGATGAGGAGCGAGCCGTCGGTAAGGCGGATGCCGTGACCGGGACCCGTCGCGCTCACCGTCCACACATAGGGCGCTTCGCGGTAGGCGGCGGAAATATCTTCGGGCTCGGACCAGGTCTCGCCGTCATCCCCGCTCACGCAGTGCCACGGGATCTCGTAGTTGCTGTGGAAAATGAAGTGGATTTTGTCTCCGTCGAGGATCAAGTTGGGGTTGTTGACCGCGATGCCTTTGGGCGGCAGGAAGGTCCTGCGCGTCCAGGTCTTTCCGCCGTCCGTCGAGCGGTCCATGAGGATGGACTTGGCAGCCCAGTCATCGAGTTCCGCCATGCGTCCCTCGCAGGCGATGAGGATGGTGCCCTTTTCCGTCACGGTGAGGGCGGGGATGCGGTATTCGTGGCAGGGACCTTCCCCGAAGCGGTAGAGAACCTTTCCGGAAATGAGTCTCATGTCTTTGATCATCTTGCGTCTCCTCTCAGAATCGCGCTGGTCTGACCGCCGATGATGAGGATGCCGTTTTCGATTTTCGCGTCCTCCACGCCGATGCAGCCGGAAAATTCCATACCGTCAAGTTCGGGGATGTCCGCAAGCGTCAGTTTCACGGTCCTGCCCGTGGTATTGTGAAGGACCGCAGCCTTCCGTCCCTCGTATTCGCAGACAAATCCGCCCGCCTTCGTATCCGAAAGGGCAAGGGCTTTGTAAGTGCCCAGCACGATCTCGGGATTGGCATTTCGGAGCATAATGAGCCGCTTGTAGTGGGAATAGAGGCTGTCCCCATTGCCCACGAGGTCCGTGACCGCGTAGGGCGAAACGGAGGTGTAGGTGGTGCCCACCGGGTCTGCAACGGTATCACCGTCGCCCCACTGCATCGCCATGCGGCGGTTGGCGTCCGTGTTGGCGCCGCCACGGGAGCCGCGCAGACCGATTTCCTCGCCGTAATAGAGGAAGGGCGAGCCGGGCGACAGCAGCAGAAGGTTCGCCGCCATCTTCGCCTGACCGTTGCTCATGGACAGATACCCCGCGGCACGGTCAGTGTCGTGGTTGGCGATGAAGGGGATGAAGAGCGCGTCCCCGCGGATATCGTGAATCGTGTTCAGATATCCTTCCACATAGGCGGTGTAGCGGTTCACATCGCCCGCCTTGGCGGTCTGGGCAATGAGCCCTTCCGCCTGGGAAACGGTGAAATCAAAGCAGTTGATGGAGCCCATGTATTTCTGCGTGGTGGTGTCGCCGTCCCAGACTTCGCCCACCATGTAGATATCGGGCTTGATAGCGCGCAGTTCATTTGCGTACCACATCCAGAATTCCGCGCTGCGCGCGTGGTCGCCGTAGTAGATATACTTGGCGGCATCGAAGCGGAAGCCGTCCACGCCCTTTTCCAGATAGAATTTCGCCACATCGAGAGCATAGGTGCGGGCCTTTTCATTGTCGAAATTGAGTTCCGGCATGTCGTCGGAGAAGTTGGATTCGTACAGGTCCTTCGTTCCGCGGATCATCGTGAAATGCCGTCCCGCGGGAATTTCGCCCTCTTTGCACCAGGAGAACATGTCGTAATAGATGTTGCCGGGATTGTGGAGCAGGTGGGCGTTGCAGAAATTCTGGAACAGTTTGTTCTGCTTGCCCGTGTGATTGATGGGCAGGTCGAGGATGACGAGGATGTCCCTTTTATGGCAGGCGGCGATGAGTTCCTCAAGATCCTCCATCGTACCGAAGGCGGGATCCACGGTGTAGTAATCCGTGATGTCGTATTTGTGGTAGGTGGGCGACTGATAGATGGGCGTGAGCCAGATTCCCTGCACACCGAGGCTTACACCGCTTTCCGGGTCGCCGTCATTCAGATAGTCGAGTCGGCCCAAAATGCCGCGCAGATCGCCGGTGCCGTCTCCGTCGGAATCGGAAAAAGAGCCGACGAAAATCTCGTAGAACACGCGGTTCAGCCCCGCATCGGTTACGCGGCTCATGTCCACATCGTCGATGACCGCTTCGCCCGCGGCGTTTTTCCCGTATTTCGTCATGCGTTCAAGTGCCGCTTCCTCGGAAAAAGCCGCACCCGTGAGCAGACAGAAAATCAACATCAGGGAAATCAAGCGTTTTTTCATCTATATCAACTCCCGGAATTTGCTGACTCCATTTTAGTCCACCTTTCGCCACTTGTCAAGGCAGTCAAACTGTGATATGATAAGGAAGGAAGTGAAACGCATGAAACTGTACAGTGAAAATCAAACCGCAAACAGAAGGCGCGCCGTCAGGCAGTGGCGTCTGGGGCTGCTTGTGTTCTGCGTCCTCTCGCTTTCCGCCTGCATATGGATGATGTGCCACACGGGAACGGGCAACGCGGCGAGATCCTTTTGGTCCTGTCTCATTTTGATCACCCTTTCGGGCTGGCTCGTCATACTCGCGCGGCAGTTGGTGATTTTGCCTCATCTGCGGACCGCCGCCCACGAAAGCGGCATCCTCCATTCCGAAGAAAAGCCCGTATCGTACCGGGGCATCCTCACCCGCGCGGGCGTTTGGTTCACCCTCCCCTCCTCCATCACGCTCATGAAATATACGCTCGTGACTCAAAGCGGCGAAACCGTATCCCTCTGCTCCGAAAAGAGCAGGGTGAAACAGCTGCCGGAAGACGGAGCGGAAGTGACCGTTACAACCGTGCGCGGCTTCATCACGGAGGTGGACCATGATGCGTAGACGATTCGGCGAAATCCTCCTGTATCTGCTCGCGTGGCTCTTGATCTCCATCCTCATCGTGGGCAGCGTGTTCGTGCGCATCACGGACACGGACGCGGCGCACAAGTTCACCTTTTCCACCACTGCGGGCACGGAAAGCGCCGTGCGCCTCGCGGAAAGGCTGGAGCAAAATCTTCCGGACGGCATCCGCATGGTGAAGGTACGCCCGTTCACCTACTATATGTTCGGCGGGGACGACCTGCGAAAAAGCGATGTGTTCCTGATAAGCGAGAGCGAGATTCCGGACTACATCGACTGGTTTTCTCCCCTGCCCGCGGAATATGACCGCGAAGGCGCGTATTACGAAGACGGCGTCCTTCTGGGTGTCCCCTGTGAGCCCGATGATCTCGACTGTCCGGTCAAAGACGGGCCGTGGTACCTCTTCCTCGGAAAGGACAGCGTCCATTCGGAAGACGGCGGGAATCTGTACCTGTTTGACGAAATACTGAACGGAGGCCAAGCATGAAAAAGTTATGTCTCATCCTCATTCTGTGCCTGCTCGCGGCCATCGCGCAGGCGGAAGGAAGCGATTTTGTGTCCGATTCGCTCTATGTGCGGAAAATCGAGAATCTCGGCGATGATTTCGTCCTCGGCATGGACGCCTCCTGCGTGATCGCTCAGGAAGAAAGCGGCGTCATCTACCGCGATTATGACGGCACGCCCCGGGATGTGTTCGAGGTGCTCAGTGAAAGCGGCATCACCCACATCCGCGTGCGCGTGTGGAACGACCCCTATGACAGCGAAGGGCACGGCTTCGGCGGCGGCAACTGCGATATCGAAAACGCCGTTGCCATCGGAAAGCGCGCCACGAAAGCGGGCATGAAACTCATCGTCAACTTCCACTACTCCGACTTCTGGGCGGACCCCTCCAAGCAGATGGTGCCGCGGGCGTGGAAGGGCATGGACATCGAAACGAAGACGCAGGCGGTGTACGAGTATACCCGCGACTGTCTTGTGAGACTAAAGGACGCGGGCGTCGATGTGGGCATCGTGCAGGTCGGCAACGAAACCAACGGTCAGATGTGCGGAGAAAAGATCTGGTTCAACATCCAGTATCTCATGCAGGCAGGCGCGAAGGCGAGCCGCGAGGTGTACCCCGAGGCGCTGGTCGCCCTCCATTTCACCAACCCCGAAAAGGCGGGAAATCTGGAGAATTTCGCCAAGAAAATGGACTATTACAAGGTGGACTACGACATTTTCGCGTCCTCCTATTACCCCTACTGGCACGGAAGCCTCGAAAACCTCGCTTCCGTCCTTTCGGAGATCTCCCGCACCTACGGCAAAAAGGTGATGGTCATGGAGACCTCCTACGCCTACACGCCCGATGACACGGACTTCAACGGCAACACCATCGGCGACGGCAGCGTGGTCACGAAAACCTACCCCTACACCGTGCAGGGACAGGCGCAGAGCGTCATCGACATCATCGACACCGTCGCGAACAAGACGGAAGGCGGCATGGGCGTCGTCTACTGGGAAGGCACCTGGAACAGCGTGGGTACGGAGAGTTGGGAAATCAACAGCGCTCTGTGGGAGACCTGCGGCAGCGGCTGGGCGACCAAGTACGCGTGGGTCTATGACCCCAACGACGCCGGCAAATATTACGGTGGCAACGCGGTGGACAATCAGGCGATGTTCGACGCGCAGGGTATGCCCCTTGAAAGCCTCAAACTGTTCCGTCTGGTCAAGACGGGCAACCTCGTCCCCCCTGCCCCCGATGCCATCGAGGATGTGAACCTCACGGTCGACCTGAACGGCGAGATCGTTCTTCCCGAAACCGTGAACGCAGTCATGAACGACGGAAGCAAGCAGGCGCTGCCGGTTACCTGGAACTTCACGGAGGCGGACGACAAAATGATGCACGAAGGCGGCGTCAACAAGTACACCGTCACGGGCACCGCGCAGGGCATGGAAGCCCACTGCTATATCAGCATGGTGGAATATAATTTCGTGACCGACTACTCCTTCGAGGAGGGCGGAAAGGGCTGGGTACTCGACGACCTCGGCGGCGCGGATGAACTCTATTTTGAAGACAAGGTGAGCGACAGCCTTACCGGCACAAAGCACCTCCACTTCTGGAGCGCGAAGAAGAACTCCGTGGAATTCACCGCGGAGCAGGAGATAAAGGACCTTCCCGCGGGTGCCTACAAACTCTCCATGTCCATCATGGGCGGTGATGCGGGCAATACCGACATCTACTGCTACATCAAAATAGACGGCGAGATTGCCGCCGCAGCGCCCATGAAAATCACCTCCTACAACAACTGGGATACGGGCGTCATCCCCCGCGTGGACTTTGAGGAGGGGCACAGCCTCACCGTAGGCGTATATGTGAAATGTGAGGGCAGCGGCAGCGGCGCGTGGGGTAAAATCGACGATGTGCTGCTGAACAGTGTAAAATGACGGACCATTATTTCATGAGCGACCTGCTCGCCTCGGTAAAGAAGGACACGACCCCCGAGCGGTATTGGCCGCTGATCGGGGTACGGGAAGAACTTCTCTCATTCCTGCATGAAAAGGGCGTCGTCAGGCGTCCGCAGATGACCGCGGATGTCCTGGATGAAGCCGCCGGGCGGTTCGGGAACGGGACAGCAAGACTGCTTGCGGGGCTCATGCACATCTATGATTTCAATCCCGCAAAACTCAAAGACATCAAAGAATACGAGGGTTCGGAGCGGTATGAACCGCTCAGGAACCTCCTCCGCCTGCCGGGTGTGCGGCTTCTGCGGGCGGAACTGTACCATAACAGCGGCGTGTCGCTGGAAACCCTCACTGTCTCCACGACGGAAGAAATCCGTGAGATGGTCGCCGCCTACATCGCGCGGGAAGGGCGCAGTGAGATCGTTCCCCTCCCGAAGGAAGTCAACTGTCACAGAGAAGCGGCAAAACTGTTTCTGCGCGGAGACGCGGAATACGATAGCGGGAGGGAAAGGACATGAAGCAACGGTCGGCTGAACTGTTATCGGAAGAAACACTTGCTATGTGGGATGAAGTCAACGGTGAAATCAGCAGTCTGTATGATGTCGATCAAACATGAAACAAGGGCTTTGGTGATTGGGAAATCGAGTACAAATACCGCCGCGGCGGAAAGACACCGCGCACATTCTATGCCAAAAAGGATACTGCCGATATTCTGATCACTTACGGAAAAGCAGAAAGAGAAAAGTTTGAAGAAGTCCGTCAGACGGTTTCACCGGCAATTCCGGATTTGTATGACCGGACGGAATCCCTTTATGACGGAAAGTGGCTGTGGATTCCCATAGTCCGGGAACTGAAGACAGACGATGTGCTTACCATGCTGAAAATCAAGCGGAAGCCGGACAGAAAATAGCAGACTGACAAATGAAATGCCCGTCGGAAAGGATCATTCATCCCGTCCGGCGGGCATTCCGATTTGCGTAACCTCCGATTATTTGGTGAGTTTATAAATGAGTTCCGCCATCAGCGCGTCTCTGTCGATTCTCCAGATGTAGCACATGCTTTTGCGGCGGAAATCGTAGGAATAACGATGATCGTACTCGGGGATGGGTCTCGGGATCATGCGTCCCTCCATGAAGCGGTCATTGTCGTTGAGCAGCCACGCGGCAGCTGTCACATCCCAGATGACGCGGGTCCACGGCTTGCCCACGGCGTAGGAGTTTGCTTCCTTGATGGTCTCCCCCGCAAGGTGA
Source organism: Clostridia bacterium (assembly GCA_045598325.1). Classification (GTDB taxonomy): domain Bacteria; phylum Bacillota; class Clostridia; order Christensenellales; family Aristaeellaceae; genus RUG14130. Next base: position 33,866 of record JAZLLT010000066.1, read on the forward strand.
TCGCAGAGGGCGTTTTTACCGATGAACCAGTAGTTGAGTTCGGGCTCGGATACCGTGAAGTGATCCACCACGCCCCTGCAGGGCAGTTGGACAAGCGCCGCGTCCGAATCATAGACCACGCGCGCCGCCGCCACATCCTGCTCCATGTTGAATTCTTTGGTGTCGGGCCATTCGAGAGCATTTCCGCCGAGCCACACGATAACGAGGTTCTTCGCGATCTCCGGCTTCAGAAGGATGGCGGACGCCACATTGGTGATGGCGCCGATGGTGACCACATACAGCGGTTTTTCGGGGCTGTAAGCCTCGGCACGATCGGCAAGATCGCGGGCGGCGGGCGAATCTACTGCTTCCGCTTCGGAGGGCAGGTACCTGCGGGAACCTTCAAAAGCAGCAGGCAGCAGGTCTTCCCTGCCGGCGAGCTTGAGCAGCGTTCTGATTTCGGTTAGGCTCTTCATCATGCCGTCCTCGGGACCCGTGGAGCGGTAATTATGGAACGGCGCGGCATAGATTGCCTTCAGATTGATCCGTTCCGGACTTTTGAGCATCAGCGACAGCGCGAACTGGTCGTCGATCTCGTTGTAAGCATCCGTGTCCAATACGGCGTCGATGACGCCCGCGGGCACAAGATATCTCTTCTCTTCCATGGCCGTACCTCCTGCGTTTCTGTGAGCATTATACCATGGAGGCGCCGTTTTGTCCACAAAAATCCCGCCGTGCACAGGCACAGCGGGATTTTTGTGTGATATCTTACTTGGACAGTCCCTTGTAGGTGAACGCTGCCAGAGCGCCGCCGAACAGGGGAGCCACGATGAAGATCCAAACATTCTTCAGGGCTTCGCCGCCTGCGAAGATGGCGGGGAACAGGGAGCGGGCGGGGTTCACGGAAGTGCCGGTGAAGTAGATGCCCAGGATGTGGACGAGAGTCAGGGTGAGGCCGATGACGAGGCCGGCGACGGAGCCGTTCTCGGTCTTGGAGGTCACGCCCAGGATGGCGAGGACGAACACGAAGGTGAGCACGACTTCGACGACCAGAGCGCCGATGACGGTGGTGCCGTTCAGCAGGCCGTTGGCGCCGTAGCCGCAGTCCTTACCGAAGGCGAGCATCAGGCCGACGCAGCCCAGGCAGGAGCCCGCGCACTGCGCGATGATGTAGCCGAAGAAATCCTTCACGGACAGGTCGCCGCGGATCAGCATGGCGATGGAGACGGCAGGATTGATGTGGCAGCCGGAGATGTTGCCGATGGAGTAAGCCATGGCGACGATGACCAGACCGAAAGCGAGGGCGGTGGCGATGTAGCCGCCGAAGTTCTCACAACCGGTGACGATGGCGGTGCCGCAGGCGAAGAATACCAGCACGAAGGTGCCGATGCATTCGGCGATGTACTTCTTGAAACTGTTCATGATGTTACCTCTTTCATTTAAATTTCGGTTTGCATTATACAAGGTCAAAATGAACTTCACGAGGCGTTTGTATTAAGAACAATAAAAATTCTGCGGGAACGAACCGTTCCCGCACAGAAAAGTAACTTTTTCGATCAATATGCGACGCCCTGCCAGAGCATGGCTTCGTCACTTTTCATTTGATGATAAATTACAAAGATAATCCCATAAATCATTCAAAACATTGACTAATTCATCTGTTTGCGTTCCATCAACACCATTTTTCTTGATTTTTTTGATTTCCCGAACATACCTCGCATAATAATCCCGAAGTTGCGAATTTCGAGCGCCGAAATTTGTGTTAATTGATAACTCATAGAATATATCGTTAAATTCAAAAATGTAGTCATCGGGTCCGTATCTAGAGATTAATCGCAATAAGGTGCACATTCTACTAATCAAATTTTGCTCCTTTTGTGAACTAACATAACTGGTCCTCTGCTTGAAGGCTCTTTCAATACTGCAGCTTACTTCAGACATGCCGCCGGCCAGCATGCATGGAATATAGGTAACCCCTCCAAGATCAGATATCAGTTTGACATCATTTATTGTTACAATAAATGTATTTTCTCTTCCTATTGCGCCAAATGCGATACCTGTCTCAAATACAACATTATCCCTCGCAACCTTATATTCTCTACCTCTAGAAGTCAAAGTATCATCGGTATTCCAAATAAAGACACACAAATCGAATGTAGGTATCTTATTCATTAATGATTCTATTGTTGTACTAGAGGGAGAAAATATATCGTTCCACTTTGTTGGTTTTGCCCATCTCTTCAGCTCCCTATAGAGACTATCGAGCAAACCACCTATTTCCCTGCTTGCTTCCCCACTTGCTCCAAGAAATATCGTCGGTTTGTATTCCACTTCATGCCCCTCATTCATAATAAGTTCCTCCCACATATACACAAACAATCAGGATGAAGCCAATCTAATAATCATTCTATCATAAAAATCATGGAAATAGAATTGGCAATCATACATGTTTTCAAAATCAACAATGTTAAAAAAGTGCAAAGGCTTCTCGCAAAATAACTATGCAAGAGTCTTTGCACAATCAAACATATTGCCTACACTTAATATGCGACGCCCTGCCAGAGCATGGCTTCGGCGACCTTCAGGAAGCCGGCGATGTTGGCGCCTGCGACCAGGTTGCCTTCGCAGCCGTAATCCTTGGCGGCCTTGGCGGCATTGGCGTAAATGGACTTCATGATGCCGTGGAGTTTCTCGTCCACTTCTTCGAAGGTCCAGCTCATGCGGATGGAATTCTGGGTCATCTCCAGGCCGCTGGTGGCGACGCCGCCGGCGTTGGCGGCCTTGGCGGGTCCGAACAGGACGCCCGCGTTCTGGAACGCCGCGATGGCTTCGGGCGTGGAGGGCATGTTGGCGCCTTCGCACACGCACATGACACCGTTGGCGATCAGCGCCTTCGCGCCTTCCTCATCCAGTTCGTTCTGGGTGGCGCAGGGCAGGGCGATGTCGCACTTGACGGTCCAGATGCCCTTGCAGCCTTCGGTGAAGGTGGCGGAGGGGACGCGGTTGGCGTACTCGACGATGCGGGCGCGCTCCACTTCCTTGACCTGCTTCATGACCTTGAGGTCGATGCCGTTGGGATCGTAGACATAGCCCGAGGAGTCGCTCATGGCGACGACCTTCGCGCCGAGGGTCTGCGCCTTCTCGCAGGCGTAGGTGGCCACATTACCGCTGCCGGAGACGACAACAGTCTTGCCCGCAAAGGAGGTACCCGCGGCCTTCAGCACTTCATCGGTGAAATAGCACAGGCCGTAGCCGGTCGCCTGGGTGCGGGCGAGGGAGCCGCCGCAGCCGGGCTTCTTGCCGGTCAGAACGCCGGTGAATTCGTTGGCAAGGCGCTTATACTGTCCGAACATATAACCGATCTCGCGGGCGCCCACGCCGATGTCGCCGGCAGGCACATCCGTGTCGGGGCCGATGTGGCGGAACAGTTCGGTCATCAGGCTCTGGCAGAAGCGCATGATCTCGCCGTCGCTCTTGCCCTTGGGATCGAAGTCCGTGCCGCCCTTGCCGCCGCCCATGGGGAGACCGGTCAGAGAATTCTTGAAGGTCTGCTCAAAACCCAGGAACTTCATCACGGAGAGGTTCACGCTGGGATGGAAACGCATGCCGCCCTTGTAGGGGCCGATGGCGCTGTTGAACTGCACGCGGTAGGCGCGGTTGACCTGTACATTGCCGTTGTCGTCTACCCAGGAAACGCGGAACATGATGATGCGCTCGGGCTCGACGATGCGCTCGATGATGCCGGATTCGACAAAATCGGGGCGCTTCTCGATGACAGGCTGGAGAGATTCAAGACCTTCCTCCACGGCCTGCAGGAATTCCTTCTGCTCCGGATAGAGCTTCAGAAGGTTTTCGTAAATGCCGTTTAAATATGTGTTGGTAATCGCCATAAATGCCACACCTTTCTGTAAATGATTTATAATAATTACTAAAATTCATTTCAGCTAATAATTATAAAGCAAAAACGAATGTTTTGCAAGAAAAAATATCGGCTCTGTCAAATAATTGGCAGAGCC
>JAZLLT010000067.1:0-16750 GCA_045598325.1 Clostridia bacterium
AGGGCACATTCCACATTTCCAGCATGCCCTGCAGGGTGCCGTCCTCACCGTTCATGCCGTGCATGACGGTCAGACACACATCCGCCTCGTCCACCCGCTTCAGATGTCCGATGGGCAGGAGTTTGTCCGCGGGATGCTGCATGAGCACCAGTCTGCCGTTTTCGCCCATGGGGATGACGCGGGTCGCCGCCTTGGGATCGAAATCACGGTAAAGGGTGATGTCCGAAAGGCGCCAGCCGGTGTACCAGTCGCCCTTTTTGTCGATGTAGACATACACGATGTCGTATTCGTTCTTGTCCGCACTGGCGGCCGCCTGCAGGGCGGAAATGACGGACACCTCGTGTTCACAGGTGCGGCTTCCGTAAATCACAGCAAGTCTGAGTTTCATGAAATGATCTCCTTATGCTATTTCTTTTCGTTATAGTTGTCGGGCAGGTCGTTTTCGAACAGCACCGCGTCCCCCGCTCCGGCGAAGTCCTTGATGCGGGCGGATGCCTCGTCCACGGTGTAGACGGTCAGGATGTTCTTTTCGTCAAAGCCCGCTTTCAGCATGCCGTCACGAATGGGCTTGGTGTGCCTGGGACCCACCAGAATGGCGGCGTCGACGCAGGAAGCGATGTGCTTGCCCAGTTCGTAGTTGAATTTATTCTCGTTTTCGCCCATTTCCACCAGACCCGGCGTGACCACCACATGGCGTCCCGGGAAGGAGGCAAGCACATTCAGGGCTTCCTTCGCGCCGCTGGGATTGGAGTTGAAGGCGTCGTCGATGACATTCATATAGCCGGGCAGGAGCTGCAGGCGGTGCTCGACGGGCGTGATCTTTTTGAGACCCCGCGCGATCTCCTCCATGGTGAGGCCAAGCCGCCGGGCGGCGCAGCAGCACAGAAGGAGGTTGCTGATGTTATGGCGGCCGAGGAGTTTGGTTTCGCAGACCATGCTCTCACCGTCCTTGCCGACCAGCGTGAAGCGGGAGCCGAAAGCGCCGGTTTCGATGTTTTCGGCGCGCAGGTCAAAGTCGCCCTCGCCCACGCCGCTTATGTATTTCTCGCAATCCGCTTTCTTGTAAAGTTTGTCCACCCACGCGCCGTCGGAGGCAAAGAAGCCCACGCCGTCATGGGGCAGCGCTTCGATCAGTTCGTTCTTGGTCTTCGCCACGGTCTCGATGCTGCCGAAGGTCTCCAGATGCTGGGGACCGACGGAAGTGATGAGGCCCATGGTGGGATGTACGAGGTCGGTCAGTTCCTTTATGTCGCCCACATGGCGGGCGCCCATCTCGGCGATGAACACCTGATGTTCGCTCTTGAGTTCGGTGTTGATCAGTTTGCTGAGGCCCATCGGCGTATTGATGGAGGACTGGGAGGTGAGGACATTGTACTTTTCGGAAAGGATGGTATACAGGGCAAATTTGGTGCCGGTCTTTCCGTAGGAGCCGGTGATGCCGATCTTGATCATGTCCTTCCGGGCGGCGAGTTTGCTCTGGGCAGCCTTGTAGAAGCCCATGTTGATCTTGTTTTCAACGGGCTGCAGGATGAGAGCGGCGAGGTAAGTGAGGAAGGGCAATCCCGCGATGAGCACGAAGGGCGAGATGCGGCAGATGAGGCGGCGGGTCTCGCCGTCCCTGTGGCCGAGGATGAGGCCGAACAGGGCGCAGATGACGAGGGTGCTGCCGATGAGGCCCAGCACAAGGCGCTCTAAGCGCTTGGTGATGCCGAGAGGCTTTTTCTGGGGACGCACATAGTCCTTGTAGATATTGATGCCGCAGTAAATGGCGGCAAACACCATGATGAGGATGTGGGCGGTGGTGAGCGCCTGCCTGCGCTCGCCGGAAAAGAGCGTGAACAGCACGGGCAGAACAATCTGCGCGATGAGACACGCCGCGCCCGCGTAGAGGGGCCAGCCGAAGATCTCGTTTTTATTCCGCTCCAGATGGCGCAGATAGCCGTCCAGTTGGTAACTCTCCAGCTGGAGCATATGCAGGTAATGGCGGGAACCCGCCACGAGGATGAGAAAAGTGAGACCCAGTTCGATAAACAGCATATGTTTTCTCCCTTACAGAAGGAATTGATTCACGATGGCGAAAAAACGGGCGTACTGCTCGAGGTAGGCAAAGTGGGTGCAGCCGTCGAACACGATGAGCGCGGCGTCCTTCATCCGCTTTTCCATCTCCTGCCCCATCCACAGCGGCGTGGCGGTGTCGTTCCTGCCCCAGATGAGGATGGTGGGCGCGGTCACGGAAGGCAGGCAGTAGGCCAGATCCTGCGAAATGACATTTTTGAACACTTCGCGCATGCGGGGCGTGGCGCTGCGGTAATCCGCGCTGCCCGTGTGGCTGCGCACGAAGTTCTGCAGTTTCTCGACCCCTTTGTCTCCCAGCACCTTGCGGGTGAAGCCGTTGTCGTAGATTTTTTTGAGGGAGGAGACGCCGCTTGCGGGTGCGTCCTTCGGGATGAGTCCCGCGCAGCCCGTCAGCACCTGACGGCGGATGAGTTCCGGGCAGATGGTGTTAAGCAGCAGCGCCACGCGGCCGCCGAAGGAGTGTGCTACGATGTCGGTGCCTTCGGGGGCATAGGTTCGGATGAGTTCCGCGGTCAGAGCCGCGTACTCGGTCACGCACCAGTCCGATGCGGGTTCGGGGCTTTTGCCGAAGCCGGGGAAGTCGATGTTGATGACCCGTTTGGTCTTCTGAAGGTCTCTTTCCAGAGGCAGCCAACTATCCATGGAGCCGCCCCATCCGTGGAGCAAAAGCACCTTTTGCCCGTCTTCGGGGCCCGAAAAGCGCACATTCAGCGCGCTCAATGAATAACTCAAGTTTCTTCCCTCCGCTGTCAGGATCTCAGTCTGGGATCGTTTTCCGGATGTCCCTCCGGCAGGTTGATTTTCACATAGATGTAGGCGTCATCGCCCGTGTCGGTGTAGTAGCCTTTGAGTTTGCCGACCCGCAGGAAGCCGAGGCTTTCGTACAGTTTCTGCGCGACCGTGTTCCGCACGCGGCACTGCAGTTCGATATACTCGCCGCCCCCGTCCGCGGACGCCTGAATGAGGGCGTTCATGAGCGCGCGCCCGTGGCCCATTCCCCGCTTGTCCGGGCGGATGGAGACGGTCGCCAGCAGCACTTCCACGCGCTCCGCCGGACGGAGCCAGACGCAGCCCCAGCCGATAAGCGTCCCGTCCTCGAAAATGCCGAGGTAGCGGGAAAAGTCATGCTCCGTGATGTCCGTTACGATGTCCTCGCGGCTCCACGGCGTCGGGAAACTCGCCTGCTCGATTTCGCACATCTCGTCGATGAGCGAAGTGTCCGTGATATAGGAAACGGAGATCACAGTTTTGCCCTCGTAAGGCGCTCGCTGCGCTCCCGCTCCGCCTGAGAAAGACGCAGATACAGGGGCGTGAGTTCCATGCCGCTCATATGAGTGTCATCGCAGAGTTCCGCCGCGCGGCACACGCAGGAGGCGCGCAGGGCGCGCATGTGACCGGGCGCGATGACCGCCCTGTTACCCATCTTTTCGCGGATGGTATCCTCGTAGGTATCGAGCCCGTCGCCCGTAAAGTACACTTTTTCATTTGGCAGGGAGGCGATGAGTTCGGTAAGGGGAATGGCTTTGTCCTCCATGACCCGCTCCGCACTTTCGCCATTTCCCCGGAACAGCGCCGTATAGACCTGCTCCCTGCGGGCATCCAGAATGGGACAGATGAGGCCGTCAAAGCCGCTGCCCATCGCCAGAGCATGCAGGGTGTCCACGCGGGCGCAGGGCTTATCCGTTCCCGCGCACAGCGCCTTCACCGCGCATACGCCGATGCGCACGCCCGTGAAAGAGCCGGGACCCGCCGCCACGGCAAACAGGTCGATGTCCGCGGGCGTCAGGTTCATCCCGTCCAGGATTGCTTCCACCGCGGGCATCAGGGTCTCCGAATGGGTGAGCCCGCTGTTCATGATTTTCTCGCCCAGCAGTTTCCCGTTCTCGGTCACAGCCGCCGAACAGGCCAGGGACGAGGTATCGATACCGAGTATTCTCAAATTCACATCTCCGCAGCAAAGACGCTCATGGCGCGCAGGATCGCGTCTTTTCTGTCGTCCATGCCGATCAGTTCCAGTTCAATGTTGCGTTTATCGGGATCTTCGCCCCGTTCAAAATCGATTTCCACCCGCTTTTCCGGGCATACATCCGCCTGCTGCGGCCATTCGATGAGCGCCACGCCGTCACCGCCGATATGCTCGTCGAGACCCGCGTAGTACAGTTCGTCCGCATCGCTGAGGCGGTACAGGTCAAAGTGGTAGACCTTCGTTTCCGTTCCCTCGTAGGGCTGCATGAGGGTGAAGGTGGGACTCGCCATGGAGCCCTTCACGCCCAGCGCCGCCGCGCAGCCCCGGGCGAAAACGGATTTTCCCGAGCCCAGATCCCCGTAAAGCAGCACCGTATCGCCGCTTTTCAGGTACTTACCCAGCGTGAAACCGATTTTCGCGGTCTCTTCGCTGCTGCCGCTTACATATTTCACTTGATGCGCACGGCTCCCTCGGGACGGATGAACAGCGGCTTTACGCTGTCCTTTCCGAACACGCCGTCCATGAGCGCGGTATAAGTTCCCATGTCGCAGGTGGGCACGAACGCCAGAATGGTGCCCGCGAATCCGCCGCCGTGGATGCGCCACGCGCCCTTGCCCGCGAGGAAGCGGCGGGAAAGTTCCAGCGCGAGGGGCATTTCTTCGTTATCGGATCCCGCCACATACAGGTTCTGAAGCAGTTTCCAACTGCTCTCGCCCGAGGCGATGATGCCGGAAAGGAAGGCGGGGACATCGCCTTTTTTGAGTGCTTCGCGCAGCGCGTCCACGCGCTTGTTTTCATCAATGAAGTGGAGGGCGCGCAGGATGGCGCGGTCCGGCACTTTGCCTTTGAGGAGGGCGACGGAAGCATCGACTTTGTCTTCCACTTCGCGCAGGACTTTGCCGCCCAGCACCTGCGCCGCCGCCTTCATTTCAGCGGGGATGGCGGCATATTCGTTTGTCAGATTGCCGTGGTCGCCACCCACGGAAACCACGCAGGGCGTGAGACCGGCTTTGGAGAAATCGTACTTGATGGCCTCGACTTCGGCTCCGCCGTCTTTGAAATCAATGTAGACCAGTCCGCCCACGGCGGAAGCCATCTGGTCCATCAGTCCGCAGGGCTTCATGAAGAAGTTGTTTTCCGCCCACTGACTGACGCGGGCGTTTTCCTGCGCGGGCACGGTCCAACCGTTAAAGAGTTCATCGAACACCGCCACCAGCAGCACCTCGAATGCCGCCGAGGAGGAAAGACCGCTGCCACGCTGCACGGTGGAAGTGACCACCGCGTCAAAACCGCCGACTTTATAACCCTTGCTTTTGAGTCCCGCCGCCACGCCGCGGATGAGAGAAAGGGTGGTTTCCTTCTCTTCCGGTTTGGGCACGAGGTCGGAAATGTCCACGGTGAAGGGCACGGTGTAGAGATCGGAATAGAGGTTTACGGTGTTTGTGCCGTTTGCGCGGGCGACCGCCACGGTGTCCATGTCAACGGACGCCGCCAGAACTTTGCCGAAATTGTGGTCGGTGTGGTTGCCGGAAATCTCCGTGCGTCCGGGCGCGGAAAGAACCGATACGCCTTCGCAGGAGCCGAATTTACCGGCGAAATCCGCTTTCATCGCTTCGATGCGGGCATACTGCTTTTCCGCTTTTTCGTCTCCGCCGTAAAGATAGGAAAGATACTGCTTGTCCATATTATACCTCCGGGAATGTGATATATTCGAATCCTTTGAGTACATCGCCTTCGATGACGCCGTCAAAACCGCTCACCACATCCGCCGTGGTCATGAGCGTGCCCTTGCGGAAGAACAGTCCCATGAAGGGCAGGTCCTCCACCACGAGTTTCTGGATGTCGCCGTAGATGTTTTTGAACTCATTTTCATCGTAGGTGCTGTAAAGACGCACGAGGAGACTGTTCATGACGGAACTGGAATAGCCGGAGTAGTTCATGCGTCCCGCGGAATTGAGCAGGAAGGTGAGGTCCGGCAGCACCGACAGATTGATGCCGCAAAGCGCCATTTCGTAATCCTTGTTTTTGAGCCGCTTCTGGAGGGTCGCCTTGGAGACGGTGGACACCTTCACCTCGATGCCGAACATGGAAAGCTGGTCGGCGATCAGTTCCGCGGCACGCGTGCGGGTGCCCGCAGCGTCGTCCACGCAGGTGGTGATGGTGAAGGAGAGTTCCTCCAGGATGCCGTCCACGACCATATCCAGGATGCCGTCTTCGTTGTAATCGCCCCAGCCTGCATCGTTGAACAGCTGCTGGGCGCGCTCCTTGGAGTCGAAATAGGTCGTGCTCTGGGGTTCATAGATCCACGAGCCCGTGATGACCGGCACCTCGCTTTTGGTGACCATATCCATATAGATGTTCTGCCCGATGGTGCTGATCTCCATGGCGTACATAATCGCCTGACGGGTACGCACATCGGCAAAGCGGATGTCGGTGAGATTCGGGATGAGCATTTCGTAGGTGAGGGTCGTGTAGTCGATGCTCATGCGGTCACTCAGCAGACGCCCCAGCGCCGCGCCCTGGGAACGGGTGGGCACCGCGTCCACTTCGCCCGTGGAGAGCGCCTCAAGGGCATCACCCGTCTCGTTATAGCGGAAGACGGTCACGGTGTCCACGGTCGCCGCCTTTTTCCACCAGTAGGGATTGGCGTCGATCTGCAGCCACTCCGTGTCCTTGTACATGAACCAGTAGGGTCCCGTGCCCACGGGCATGTCCTGGGTGAGGCTGTTCCGCTGAAGCACCGGGAAGGTCATGGCGTACAGGGTCAGGTAACTGTCGTACTTGCCCGTCACGCGGACGGTGTACAGGTCCACCACTTCCATCTTGCTGATGTAACTGCAGCGGCTGTAATAGGGGCAGGAATCGCCCAGCGCCATGATGTGCTGCCAGGTCTCGTATACATCCTGCGCGGAGAGGTAGGAACCGTCGTGGAAGCGGATGTTGGTGTGGAGGTTGAAATTGTAGCAGCCCGGCATGGGGTTGTTGGGGTCGTCGCGCATGTCCGTTACATTGAGCGCCAGTTCGCAGACGGGCTTGAGGCTGCTGTCCAGCGTCATGACGCCCTCGAACACCAGTTCGTTGATGCTCATCAGATCCCTTTGGTTGCAGTACAGGGGATTGATCACCGCACCCGGCTCGTAGACCATGCCGATCAGGAAACTGCTCTCATCCGCGGCATACGCGCCCGTCACGGCAAGCACCGCGATGAGGAGCAGGGCAAACAGTTTTTTCATCATTTATTCTTTTTCCATGCGGCTGACCCGCTTGACAAGGGCGGAGTACGCGCCGTTCAGTTCCGAATACATTTTTTCGAGGGTGCGGTTGTTGTCGATGACATAGGTGGCGCGCTCGGTCTTTTCCTCGAGGCTCATCTGGCTCGCGAGGCGGGCTTTCGCCTGCTCCTCCGTGATGCCGTCGCGGTTCATGAGGCGCTCGGTCTGGATATCGGGATCCACGCTCACCAGCCACACTTCGTCGCACAGCACATCCATGCCGCACTCAAACAGCAGGGGCACATTGAGAAACACCAGCGCTTCGCCGTTTTTCTCCGCTTCCTCCACTTCGTCCATCATCGCCTTCTGGATGGCGGGATGGGTGATGCCGTCCAGCAGACGCTTGTTTTCGGCGTTTCCGAAAATCGCCTCCGCCAGAGCGGGACGGTCCAGTTCCCCGTCCTCGCGGATGACGGCGGAGCCGAAGACTTCCGAAATCTCTCTGAGCATGGGGCTGCCCGCCACGGCGAGGCTGCGGTAGATGCCGTCCGCGTCGATGCAGTGGGCGCCGCGCTGCTCCAGGAACTTCGCGGCTTCGGATTTTCCGGAAGCGATGCCTCCGGTAAGCCCTACGATATAGATGTTACGGTTTGCACTCATTCCAGTTTCCTCCGGTCCCGGCTTCACTGACGAGGGGCACGGAAAGCGTGACCACGCCCTGCATGCACTCCGTGAGCAGGGTTTTGACCGCTTCCGCCTCCGAAAGGGGCGCCTCGATCAGCAGTTCGTCGTGTACCTGCAGGAGCAGTTTCGCTTTGAGATTGCGCTTTCCGATCTCCTGCGCGGTTTTTACCATTGCCATTTTGATGATATCCGCGGCGGTGCCCTGAATGGGGCTGTTCATCGCCGCGCGCTCGCCGAACTGGCGCATCTGATATGCCTGCGCGGACAGTTCGGGGAGATACCTTCTTCTGCCGGACATGGTGGTCACATAGCCGTTCAGTTTGCCGTTTGCCACCTGTTCGTCCATGAATTTCTTAATGCCGGGATAGCGGGCGAAGTAGGCGTCGATGAACCAGCTCGCCTCGCCCACGGAGACGCCCGTGTTTTTGGACAGGCCGAATTCGCTGATGCCGTACACCACGCCGAAGTTGACCGCCTTGGCGCGGGAGCGCAGTTCGCCCGTCACCTCGTCCATGGGTACTTTGAAAATCTCGCTCGCCGTGCGGCGGTGGATGTCCTCCCCTTTCAGGAAGGCGTCCCGCATGGTGGGGTCGCCGCTCATGTGGGCGAGGACCCGCAGTTCGATCTGGCTGTAGTCCGCGTCGATGAAGGTGCAGCCCTCCGCGGGGATGAAGGCCCTGCGGATCTCTCTGCCCAGTTCCGTGCGGACGGGGATGTTCTGCAGATTGGGTTCCCGGGAGGAGATGCGTCCGGTGCCCGTGACCGCCTGCTCGAAGCGGGTGTGCACGCGGCCGTCCTCCCCGATGGCGGAGAGCAGGCCCGTGACATAGGTGGACATCAGTTTCTGGTATTTGCGGTATTCGAGGATCATGCCGCAGACGGGATAATCATCCGCCAACTCCTCCAGGATCTCCGCGCCCGTACCGGCGTTCTTTTTGCCGCCGGGAACGGGGATGTTCATTTCGTCAAAGAGCAGGGCCTTCAGCTGCTTCGGGGAATTGAGGTTGACCTCGTGTCCCGCCAGAGCGTAGATTTTCGCGCTCACTTCGGAAATGCGCTGTTCGTAAACCTTGCCCAGTTCCGTGAGGTATGCCGCATCCACACGCATGCCCGCCTGCTCCATCTCTTTGAGCACAGCCATGAGGGGCAGTTCGATGTCGCGGTAGATGGGCGTGAGCCCGTCTTTTTCCATGCGCTTTTCGAGAACGCTCCACGCGGAAAGAAGCGCTGCCGCCTCACATTCCGCTTTCAGAGGGATATCGTATGCCGCGCAGAGATCGTCGACCGAGCGGGCGTCGGACTGGGGATTGACCGCGTACGCCGCCAGCATGGTGTCTTCCGTACTGCCCGCGGGATAGCCCTGCCAGAGGCAGTCCTTGGCGTTGTGCAGGATGACCCTGCGTAAGGAAAGGGGCGCGAGGATCTCATCGATCTCCTCCTCGGAAAGCCCCGGCGTCAGCAGGTCTCCGCCCATGGGGATGCTCACACACAGGCTGCCGCCCGCCACGGAAAGGCTGCCGCTGATATAGACGGACAGGATTTTTTCTTTCGAGGCGAGGTCCGCGACCGCGTCCTTCATTTCGTCCGCGGTCAGGATTTTGTAAGTGAACTCGATCCCGGTTTCTTCCGCCCGGGGGGCGGGGATTCCGCCTTCGGGGAAGATCGCTTCGATGCGCTCGATGATCTTGCGCAGTTTGAGCGCGCGCAGATACGGGACCGCGCCGGTCAGGGGCTTCACGAGGCAGGCATCCAAATCGAAATCCATGGGCACATCCCGCACGATCTCGGCAAGGAAGCGGCTGAAGCGGGCGCTTTCCGCTCCGTCTTCCAGTTTCTGTTTGACCGCGCCCTTCATGTCACCCGTGTGGGAAAGCACATTTTCGAGGCTGCCGTAATCCCGGATTAGTTTGACCGCCGTCTTTTCGCCGATGCCGGGGACACCGGGGATGTTGTCCGAATGGTCGCCCATCAGGCTCTTGACATCAATGAGCTGGCCGGGCGCAAGACCGTACTGTTCTCTGATCCATTCGGGCGTCACCTTTTCGGTCTCGGTGATGCCTTTTTTCGTGTAGAGGATGGAGGTATGCTCCCCCGCCAGCTGGTAGGAGTCCCGGTCTCCCGTGACCAGCACGGCTTCGTCTCCGTTTTCCTCGCAGAGGCGGCTGACCGTGCCCAGCACATCGTCCGCCTCATAACCCTGCTTTTCCAGCATGGGGATGCCCGCGAGGTTCATGATCTCCTTGACCGCGGTGATCTGCCCTTTCATCTCTTCGGGCGTGGGCGCGCGGCCTGCCTTGTAGCCGTCGTATTTTTCGTGACGGAAGGTATGCTTGTCCACATCGAACGCCACCGCCAGCGCGTCGGGCTTTTCGCTCTCCAGCACTTTGAGCAACATGCCCATGAAGCCGTAGACCGCGTTGGTATACACGCCCTCCCCGTTATCCATGAGCGGGAGCGCGTGAAAGGCGCGGAACAGCAGGCTGTAACCATCGATCAGAACGATCTTGCGGGACATGGCTTCCTCCGTTTTTGTACACACATTATCTATTGTATTATACAGCATAAACATTAAGATAGCAAATATTCGATGCTAAATTTCAAACAAACGACATTATATAGTAAGATTTTCAGCGGGAAAGTGTATTTTCTTCCCGTTTTGCGCACAAAAAAACCGCTGACAACCGTCAGCGGCGCATAAATCGGCAATCAGCGGAGAGGCTCGATGCGGAACACTTCGTTGCCGCTCTTGAGCACATTCCAGTTGGCAGCCAGATCTTCGGCATGGATGATGAGCCAAGCCTGTACAAGGGCAGACTTCTCGCGGTTCAGACGGCCGTCGATGGTCTCGCCGGTCAGCGCGATGACCGCCTCTTCATCCTTGAAAGCGGCGTGGATGTGAGGCACTTTGTACTCGCGTCCCTTGTCGGTGTACATGTATATGATAATGCCGTAAAACAGGCTGATAGGCGTCATTTCGGTTCCTCCGATTCGTTTGTCAAGTGGGGGTATTATACCAAGCGACTGTGTCAAATCGGCATCGGGGCTGTTTCAGTTTTATTACACGCTGATTAAACCGACCGTAATAAAGTCATTCCGTCCGTCGGCCGCGGACGGGTGTTTTTCTCTGCCGAAACACCTTTGCAGAGCGGGACACGCCTTTCGCGGCGGCGCCTTTCCGGAGGCAGCTTGATACGCATAGAGAGATCGAAATTCAATTTGACAGCGGTTATGAACATATTTACGGGATATCCGCGCATGAACCACTTGTAACAAGCATATCACTATGCTATAATAAGCGGGGGGTGAAAATATGATTGTGATAGGTATTATCTGTTTTATTATTATTTCGGTGTTGTTTGGACTTGCCAATAAACAATAAAGCGGGGGGATAATCCCCGCTTTTCTTTTCCTCCTGTTTCCGCTTGCCATGGATCACTTGCCGCCATCACAAAGAAGATAAACAACATCCTATCCGCAGTAGAGCAAGGTGTGTTTTCCGACAATCTCCAAACACGGCTTTCGGAACCGGAAGAACGGCAACGCTCCGCGACAGAAGCACTTGCACGGGCGAAAATACCGCGTCCGGTCCCGTCTGCCGCAGAGACAGGTTATTATCTCAAATCTCTCCGGGATACAGACCGAAAGATCCTGCTTTCCGCAAGACGCCCATGAACCATTTGGTTAACAGTGCCGCCATCTGCGGCATCACGGAAGATAAAAAGACGGTGGTCGCGTACAATCTGACGCAACCACCGTCTGAAACGCTCGACTGTTCGAGCATCATCAAAGAAGTGGGGTTAATACCGCAAAATCCGAAACAGTTTGTAATAATAGGGCGGTGCGCGTGCCGTGTCGCTTTTGTATATTGGCGATAAAAAGCCCCTCCGAATGGAGAGGCTTTTTTTATTCTTCTGCCGGCAAATTCAAGTCCTTGCAAATCAAGCGCTTTACATATTCCGGCGGCGTTCGCAACCCCCGGCACCAATCCTGAACCGTGCGCAGCGGGATGCCGAAGTGCTCCGCAAATCCCTTCTGTGTGCCGTACGCCTTAACTATGTCCTTCCATGTGAGACGGTCTTGCATATTCATCCCTCCCACACGCTGGTGATTTCCTCGTAAAACGCGGGGTCTTCGCAGATACCTTCGTCAAGGTAGTCACTCCATGCTTCTTCTGAGGTCTTTCCGTCTGCTTCTACCTCGTAGCCCTCGACGCTTACGACGCGCTTTTTAAGTTCGCGGTCGGTAAGGTGCGCAAGCGTGGCGCGTGCAGCCGCTTCCGCTTCGGTTTTTTCGTAGGTAACTTTTACCGTCCATGCGTCTCCGTTGATCTCGGTCTCGACCGTAGCGTAAACCATCTTTTTCATGTTTTTGCCCTCCTTTATGCGATGACGGATTTAGGAATCCATGTAGTCCAACCTTTTACAGAACCAACGATGGAGCCGGTAGCGAGGCGAACCTTTACGGCTTTTTCGCTTTCGGAAAGTTCTTCCTCAACGATGACCGCGACCGTGCCGTTTTCGTCCACAACAGCCAGACCGTGTTCTCCGCGTTCGGGGGTGTCGATGAAGCAGTTGTAGGTTTTTGCGACCTGCTGGGTCTTGTCGAGGAACCATTCCTTAATTCTGATCGTTTTCATGTTGTTTCCCTCCCCTGTTTTGTGATTACATTATAGCACGCAGTGCGTGTTTTGTCAATACCTTTTTGAAACTTTTTTGAGAAAAATATAAAAAAATATGGAAATAAAAAAACACCCCTCCACGATGGAGAGGTGCTTTTTTATCAGACCAATTTGAGTTCCCGACAGATCGATTTGACATAGTTCGGCGGTGTACGCCGTTCATGAATCCGGTCTTGTACGGTTCTGTACGGGATTTCGAAGTGTTCCGAAAAGTCGGTTATTGAGCCGTAGGGCGGCGACTATCTCCGCCCATGTAAGTTTGATTTCCTGTAATAACCCCGCCCGTGTGGGCGGGGTGGGTGTCGGTCATGCTCTTGTCGGCTGTGCCATGCAGAACGCGCTTGCCTCTTTGATGTTGTTAAATTCGTAGAACCCTTCCCAGCCGATTCCGTTTTCTTCTTCGATGTTCACAAAGCACTTTTTCGCGCCTTCGTACTTTTTGATTTCGTAACCGTTTACCACCTTAACTACCTTTGCCATGTTTTTTACCTCCCTTTCGTTTATGTCTATATTATACACGCATTGCGTGCATTTGTCAATACTTTTTGAAAAATTTTTTTGAAATAATATAAAAAAATAGCCCCATCCCGAAGGATGGGGCATAAAAAATAGCCGTCCTTGAATACGCGGAACAAGAAGAACGCCGCCATGACTATGCGGCGAAAAAGCGTCCCGCGTACAGGACGGCGGGCCAGCCAGAGAGGAAGTGCGCTCGCCCTGCGCTTATAGCGCGATATACTCAACACGCCGTGGCTGATCGGCGCGGAGCGTGTTATTCTGCCTCGGGGAGCCCCGTGGCGATAGAGGTCAAGAGCGACAGAAACGCCGCAAGCGCGGACGCGGATGCAGTCGCAAGCCAGTTGACCTCTGAGATCACCGCACAAGTGCCGATGGTTGCGACGGCGGTTTGACAAAAGGTGCGGAGAGCGCGGACGAATGCCGCTTTCCAAAAGTTCTTGTTCATTTTTGCCTCCTATTTCCCCTGCCCGTGGATAGGCAGTTTCTTGACCTGCGACATAAGCGCGTCGAGATACCCGTTTCCGCCTAATTCGGCATGGTAACAACCGTGCATGGCAAGTATGTCTTCCAGTTCGTCCGCGTAAATCCAGCCCTGCCCGATATAGTGTAGGCATAGGAAGCGGAGGCGGTCTTTGAGGATGAGGCGGATGCCGTTTGCCATGCCGCTTTTCTTTTCTTTGCGTTTCGCAACGGCGGCAAAAAGTTGGGCGATGAGCGTTGACAAAGCGCCAGACCCGATGATCGCGCAAATAATAGTTGCAAGTTGTGCGTCCATAATGCAAACTCCTATTTTTTGTTGATTTTGTACGCGGCTTTGATGCCGCTCAATTTGTCTATTTCCGCCTTTTGACGGGACTCGGCGGACGAACCAACATCCCGCAAAAGCAGATAGCCGTCCTTGACGCCGTATGCTACGACATAATGACCGCCGCCCGTATAGCCGTTGGGGAAGCCTGCCTTGATGTTCAGTATCACAAGGCTTCCGCCGCGGATAGCGGTTTCGATATTCCCTGCGCTTATGGATTTACGGGAACATCCGTTCGTGCCGAACAGACCCGCGCTGGTACCGTTCCCCTTCGGTCTGTACCCGTGCTGCCACGAATATTTACCGAGGCGCTGTATCGTCTGAGTCGCGGTCTCCCCTGCGGGAACAAGCCCGTACGCCCTCTGCACGATAGCGAAGGACGCGACGCCGCATCCGCCGCTCTTGTAAGTGGAGTAGGTCTTATCGGGTCCATAGACCATCGTTCCATGCGGGGCGCTGAATTGTTTCAAATCTTCGCACTTGATCTCCGTGTCCCCGCTCTCAATGAGTTTCAACGCGGAAAGCGTGTTTTTTCCTGCGATGCCGTCAACCTTTAATCCATGCGCTCTCTGATAGTCTCTGACCGCCGTATCAGTCTTTTCGCCGAATATGCCGTCAACTACAAGGGCGCAAGACAGGGCGGCGTTAAGAGCCGTTTGCAGGCTTCTCACATCGTCCCCGCGGCAACCGCGTTTAAGATTTCTCATGGTGCTTCCCTCCGCTTATGTCTTACCACACGACCTCGATCTCGTGGTTGCGGCAAGTGGACGCCAGATGCAACCTCATAGGATTGCACACCTCCGCCGGGAGCAGCATCTTCCGCGCCGCATATCCACCGTAGTTGAGCCAACTCACGGACGAGATAACGGTCATCGTTTTAGTCGTGACTACATTGTTGTTTGCATCAATAACGATTTTTGACGGTTTCGTGACCGTGCCTTTGTGGGTATGCCCCACGATAAGGCAGTCCAGCCCGTCAATGATGTTTGCAAACCGCTCGTTGCGGTTAACGGTCGCGCCGGTCAGAATCCCGCCGCCCGTCCCGTGCGTGACCGCAAAGGTATACGCTTGATAAAAGCGGTCTGCTCTGTCGGGGCGTTGCCCGCATTGGATTTTCATAAACGCGATGTTCGGGCGGTAAAGGTGTTCCAGGTCAAGTTTTGATAAAATATCGTAAGTCAAGTCCTGGTCTGTCTCTTTGCTCGTTCGGTATTCGTGGTTTCCGCTCGTGCAGCATAAAATCTTGTTCCGAATAGGCGCGAGGTATTCCGTCATTTGCCGCTTTTGTTCACGCGGTCGGCAAACCTCGTCAAAGGGATTCGCCACGCTTGACCGGATGGAGTTATTGATTAGATCGCCGTTCAGAATGACATAGGCGTTTTTATCCTCCTGCACTTCGCGGAGAAACGCCTGCCATTCTTTTTCTTTGTGTTCGAGCGCGCCAAAATGTACATCCGAAATGGGGTAGATCGTCGCGCCCTCGGGCAACTTATGCACGATGAGGTCGAAGTCATTCAGCATGGTCAATCTCCTAATAGCGTGAAATAGGGGTCGAGCCGGAACCCGACCCCCGCAAAGTCAAAGCAGACTTTGCACGAAACCGTGAGCGCCGTAGTAATCTCACGGATACGACCTGTTACTCTCCCTCATCGGGTTCGGGTTCGGGCTCGGGCGGATTCGGGTTCGGTGCGCCCATCATGAGCATTACGGGTTCTTCGTACCCTACCATCTCCCGCACGGACAGCGCACGGAAGCGTAGCACGGGGTCACTCGCCACCTTTGATGCCTGTATGACCAGACCGCTCTTACTCGCAAGAACATCGACAGACGGAACATCCGTCGGCGCTGTTCTGTCGCGCGGCGCGACGAGCGTCACGCTCGGCTCGGACTCGATGTCGCAGAAGCCGTAGCGGAATATGGTGCCCGTCTCCATGTCCGTGTCCCATGCCATGCGGTAGTATTTGCCGACCTCGACAGGCACCTTGACGGACACGCTGTCGCTAGTGGAAGCCCACACATACTGGGCGCTGATCCACGCGGCGTAAATACCCTGCATGACTTCTTCGGTGAGCAGATTTTCGCCCAAATACGGTATTCCACCCTTGACCTCAACAAATCCGTCTGCGCCGTTCCAGTAGCCCGTGCGCTCCGTCGCGCCCGCGCTCTCCATGCCGTAGGCGGGGCAATATTCGCCCGTGACGGGATTGAGGTAGCCGACCGTAGTGCCGTCTGTGACCGCCGTCCACTCGCTGCTATCGCTTGTGTAAAGCGGGTACAGCACGGTGAGGGGATGACCCGCGAGATAAGCGTTCCATTCCTCGACGGTCGCGCCGACCTCCGTGTCCTTGAGATACAGGCGCGAAGCGTTGGAGGCAGTTGTAAAGCCGTGCTTTGCCCGCTTGTCTGTCATTGAGCCGACGCTTGCCGTGTTGACCTGCCCCTCATAGTCGGAGCAGTAGCAGGTGGACGGATTGGCGGAGGTGTAGCCCGTGTCCACGTTGACGACGCTGCTTGCGCTCTGCGTGGTCACCTCCGTGACCTCGTAAAGCTTCCAGCCCGTCAGTTTCGCGGGGAATTTCTCCGTGTCGGCGGGAATGATTGCCGTGTAGGTCTTGCCGCCGATAGTCCATTTCTGCGCGGGAGCGATTGCGGGCTTCCAGACGCTCTGGTCGGGCGCGTTGGTGCTGATTAAGATAGTTAGCGGATTGGCTTGCAGGTACGCTTTCCACGCCGCCGCGCTGGAAGTGTTCGCGCTCTTAAACGACAGGTTGCCGTTGACGGGCGTGGAAGAAGTGCCGTTGAACATAAAG
>JAZLLT010000068.1:0-9688 GCA_045598325.1 Clostridia bacterium
TGCTGCGGCGGTTTTCGGGCGCAAAACCTGAGAGGAATGAATTTTCGGCTCCCGCAACGCAAGCGTTGCTCCGCTATAATTCACCTCGGGGGACAAAGTTCCCCCTGCGGATTGAAAGCCGGAGGGCTGCGGCCTTCCGGACCGCCCGCGGGAAGGGGAGGGCAGACGCCCTCCTCTTTGTTTCGCGAATAAGTTGCTATTTTGGAGAAAATGTAGTACAATAATATAAGAAAACAGGCGGAGAGAACCATGAAACTGCCGGATTCGATTGATAAACTTGTTTTGAACCTGCCATACGCCGTGAACAAGACGGGAATGTCCGGGTCGGAAGTGCGGATGTATGACGGGATGGTGCTGAAAATCTGTCCCGCGGACGCGGAGACGGAGAACGAGGCGGCCATCGCGGCGTTCCTCAAAGGGAAACTGCCTGTGCCCGGGATCCTCGCGCGGGAAACCGCGGATGGCGTTTCCCATACCCTCATGACCCGCGTGAAAGGGAAGATGCTCTGCGACAGAGCATATCTCACCGATATTCCGCGGCTGCTCGACCTTGCCGCCGAAGCGCTCAAAAAGATGTGGAGCGTGGACATCACGGGCTGTCCGGACGGGGTCAGCCGCCTTGAAAACCGCCTTGCCGTTGCGCGGTACAATGTGGAAAACGGGCTCGTGGATATGAACAATACGGAGCCCGGTACCTTCGGACCCGGCGGTTTTGAAAATCCCGCTTCTCTCATTGACTGGCTCGAAAACAACCGCCCGCCCGAGGACCTTGTGCTCACTCACGGCGACTGCTGCCTGCCCAATCTGTTTGCGGATGAAAACGGCATCTGCGGTTATATCGACACGGGCAAAACGGGTGTCGCCGACCGCTGGCAGGACATCGCCCTGTGCATCCGCTCCATTTCCCACAATCTGGACGGACGATACTCCGGCGGCGTGAAGTACGGCGATTTTGAGCCGGAAGACCTTCTTGACCATCTGGGGATCCCCATGGATGAGGAAAAATTCATGTATTATGTGTTGCTGGACGAACTGTTCTGAAATAATCATCCCGGCTTCACCTATGGGGAAACTGTCGAGCACAGCGAGACTGATGAGGTGGGAACGGATTTGCGTCAGGTGACGGCCTCATCTGCCGCCGCATCATCCTGCCGAGGTACTGAATCATGACCAACGCCGAAATCCTGCAAACCGCCCTCCGCCAGTCCGCCGTTGACGCGGGCTGCGCGCCGGAGGACTTTCTGAAAAGGGAAAACACCCTCGCGCGTTCCCGCGTGAACGCGGGCGCGCGGGCGTATCTCACCCTGCCCTTCGATATCGATTTTATCTGTTACGGGCACGGCACCGTGGCGAGCGCGGGGGAGGAACTGCTGCCCGCCGCGCGGGCGTATCTCGCGTCCAACACGGCGGAGCCCTTCCGTCTGTTCGAAACACCGCATATGAACGCCCTCACGGAAATCCTGCCCGCAGGTTACAAAATCTGCTTCATGGCGGAGTATTTCCTGCCCGATGTGACGAAACTCGTTCCCCTCGACTGCCCCTATGAGACGCGGCTCATGACCCGCGCGGATTTTGAACCGCTCTACGGTCAGGGCTGGGATAACGCTCTGTGTGAAAAGCGGAAGCAACTGGATGTCATCGGCATGGGCGCATTTGACGGAGAGAAACTCATCGCTCTGGCGGGTGCAAGCGCGGACTGCGATTCCATGTGGCAGATCGGCATAGATGTGCTGCCGGAATACCGCGGGAAAGGCGTCGCTTCGGCGCTCACCTCCCGTCTCGCCCTCGCGATTTTCGAAAACGGACGCGTGCCCTTCTACTGCGCGGCGTGGTCCAATGTGGCTTCCGTGCGCAACGCCATCCGCAGCGGCTTCCGTCCCGCGTGGGTGGAGATGACGGTCAAGAAGGCGGATTTCGCGGACGGCATGATGAACCCCGCGTACCTCCTGCGGCCTGCGCGAAGGGACGAGGCGAAGGCGGTCATGAGCCTGTATAAGAGTTCCATCGGACGCCCCGGCTGCACCTGGAACGAATATTATCCCGCGGCGGAAAACATCGAGGATGATCTCGCCTGCGGCGGGCTGTATGTATACGAGGACAGGGGCAGACTCATCGGCGCGGTGTCCGTGCTGTCGGGAAAGCAGATGGAACTCAATGACCTGCCCTTTGAAGGCGCCGGCGTGCCCTGTGAGATCAGCCGCATCACCATCGCGGAGGAATACGCGGGCAAAGGGCTTGCCGGGAGGATGCTCATGCAGCTGTTCGGTGTCCTCAGGGATAAAGGCATAGATGAAGTACGCCTGCTGGCGGCGAAATGCAATCCCGCCGCCATCAAAACCTATGAAAAACTCGGTTTCCGTTTCATCGGAGACTGTTTCATGTTCGGAAACGACTATCATATCGGAACGCTCGATTTAAGGAGGTAAACCATGAAAACGCTTCTCACGAACGCGCGCATCTACGACGGAACGGGTTCCGAGCCCTTCTGCGGGTCGGTGCTCATCGACGGCGACCGCATTGCCTCGGTAGGCAGGGAAATCCCGGATGCGGACAGAGTCATCGATTTGGGCGGCAGATCCCTCGCGCCCGGCTTTATCGACCCACACTCCCACAACGACTGGTTTGCCATCAAGAAGGAGCCGCTCAAGTATTTCGAGCCGTTCATCCGTCAGGGCATCACTACCTTCGTGACGGGCAACTGCGGTCTTTCCTGCATCGGTTTTGACGAAACGAGCGCGCATGTGGACGACATCGGCGGCGGGCTTTTCACCTACACCGACACCGTGGGCAAGTTCGGCTCCATTGCGGAGATGAACGCCGCCATCGACGGAAAAATGCCCTGCAATGTGGCGACCCTTGTGGGTCACTGCTCCGCCCGCGCCTCCGTGGCGGGTCTTGAAAACCGTCCGCTCACCGAAAAAGAAGAAACCGAAATGCTCGCCATCCTCGAAAAGAATCTTCGGGAGGGCGCGGCGGGCGTGTCGTTGGGCCTCATGTACGAGCCCGGTCTTTACGCGCCCACGGACGAACTCAAGAAGGTCGCCGCGCTGTGCGTCAAGTACAACAAGCCCCTCACCGTGCATCCCAGAGCTGAGAGTAAAGTCTCCATGTCCTACAAGCAGCTCTTCGGACGCTCCCATCTGCTGCGCGCCGAGGACGAACTGGTGGAAATTGCAAAAGGCACGAATCTGAAACTCCAGCATTCCCACGCCATTTTCGTGGGCAGGAGCAGTTTCGGCGACAAGGACGAGTTTTTGAACATCCAGAAGCAACTGCGCGCGGATGGCGTGGACGCCATGTACGATATCTACGATGAACTGCTGGGCGTGTCCGTCATCACCGTCGTTCTGCCCGCGTGGTATCAGGGGATGAGCAAAGAGGAGCGGAAAAAGCCCCTCAACAAACTGAAACTTCGCGTGCTCATCGCCGCCACGAGCCTGCTGCTGGGCTTTGGCTTTGACGACATCCAGGTCGCCTACATCGGTCCCGGTTACGAAAAGTACGAGGGAAAGACCGTCGCGCAGATCGCAAAGGAAAACGGCAAGTCCGCCCTCGACATGTACCTCCAACTCTGCGAGGAGAGCAACTTCAAGGGCCGCGTGAACATGGGTCCCTACACGACGCCCGAGATCATCCGCGAGTTCGAGCACGACCCCAACTGCCTGTATATGACCGATGCGTGGGTAGAGGACTACGGCGTACAGAACCCCGCCATCTACGATTGCTTCCCGAAATTCCTGCGGGACAGCCTGCTGGGCACGGGCGACACTCTGCCCGCCACCGTCCGCCGCATGACCGGCGCCACCGCGGACCGCTTCATGCTGAAGGACCGCGGCTACATTAGGGAAGGCTGCTTTGCCGACCTCACCGTGTTCGATGAAAGCGAGATCAAGGCGGCGACGCCCGACAAGACCAACGCCTTCGGCATCAAAAAGGTATTCATCAACGGCGCCCTCGTGCTGGACGAAGAAGAACTCAACGGCAAAGCATTGAAGACCAGCGGAAAAGCGCTCACCGTAGAATGATACATGCAGGAGAACATCATGAAACAGAACATTGAACTCAACGGAAAGACCATCCTCGTCACCGGCTGCCCGGGATTCATCGGCGCGAATCTGGTATTGCGGCTCATTTCGGAACTCACCTCCGTCCGTATCATCTCGCTGGACAACATGAACGACTACTACGATCCCGCTCTCAAGGAGTATCGCCTGAGCCTTGTCGAGAAGGCGGCGAAGAGAAGCGGCATCGAGCATATCTTCGTGAAGGGCGATCTTTCGGACAAGGCACTCATCGACGGTATCTTCGAAAAGTACCGCCCCGAAATCGTGGTGAACCTCGCTGCGCAGGCGGGCGTGCGCTACTCCATCACCAATCCCGATTCCTACATCAAGAGCAATCTGATCGGCTTTTACAACATCCTCGAAGCCTGCCGCGCATACCCCGTGGAGCATCTGGTCTACGCCTCGTCCTCCTCGGTCTACGGCGGCAACACAAAGGTGCCTTTCAGCACGGATGACCGGGTGGACAATCCCGTGAGCCTGTATGCCGCCACCAAAAAGAGCAATGAACTGCTGGCGCACGCGTACAGCAAATTGTACGATATCCCGTCCACGGGTCTGCGTTTCTTCACGGTCTACGGTCCCGCGGGGCGCCCCGACATGGCGTATTTCGGCTTCACGAACAAACTGCTGAAAGGAGATACCATCAAGATCTTCAACTTTGGCAACTGCAGGCGGGACTTCACCTATGTGGACGACATCGTGGAAGGTGTATTCCGCGTAATGAAGGGCGCGCCCGTGAAGCAGACCGGCGCGGACGGGCTTCCCGTACCGCCCTACGCGGTGTACAACATCGGCGGCGGACAGCCCGAAAACCTGATGGATTTCGTGACCATCCTGTCCGAGGAACTGGTCTGCGCGGGCGTGCTTCCGGCGGACTACGATTTCGAGGCACACAGGGAACTGGTGCCCATGCAGCCCGGTGATGTGCCCGTGACCTACGCGGACGCGGAAGCGCTGGAGCGCGACTACGGCTTTACGCCCCGCATCACCCTGCGGGAAGGTCTGCGCGCGTTTGCCCGCTGGTATAAAGAATTCTACAAGGTATAAAAATAAGGCAGTTCCCTGACGGGGACTGCCTTAAAAACAGGAGCGTTTATGAAAACCGTTCTGATCATCCTTGCGCTTCTCGTGCTGCTTGCCGCCGCGTTCGTTTCCTGCGGATACACCACCATCCCGTTTTACGGCAGGATCCGTGCGGGCAGGCGGGTAGCCTGCGTGGGCGACAGCATCACATACAGCTGCACCCTGCCGCTTTGCTTCCTGCGGAGTTATCCCCGTGTGCTGGGGCGTTTGCTCGGGAAGGGCTGGTGTGTGCGCAATTTCGGCGTCAATGACCGCGATGCCCAGAGCACGGGCGACAAACCCTACGAAAAGGAAAAGGCGTATAAAGAAAGCCTTGCTTTCGCGCCCGAGATCGTGGTGATGCTGCTGGGCAGCAACGACAGCAAAGACTTCAACTGGATCTCGGACGAGCATTTCAAGGAGGAATACAAGTGTCTGGCGGGCAAATACCTCGCCCTGCCTTCCGTGAAGCGCGTGATCCTCGTGACGCCGCCCGCCGCGTTTTCCCCCATCGCGAAGCCTTTCTGTCTCACCAACGATGTGCCGGCGGACAAACTGGCCCGCACGGCGGAACTGGTGCGGGAAGCGGCGCGGGAACTGGGTCTCCCTGTCGTTGACCTCAATCCCGTTACCCAAAACCGCCGCGACCTCATGGGCCCGGACGGACTTCATCCAAACGGCAAGGGCGCGAAATTCATCGCCGGAATGGTGTACGAGTGCATCAAAGAGATGTAGCGCGGAGCAGCGTGAAAGTACGCGCACTTTACGGACGCGGGATTGACAGCGCAATGTCTGCGTGTTAAAATTCACCTATCAATATTTCTACGGAGGCGACTATGTCCATCAAGGCTGTCCTCATCGATTTTGACGGTACCTGTCTGCAGAAAGACCAGACCTATATTTCGCTTGTCAATATGCACGCCATCCGCAAAGCGCTGGACGCGGGCATCTATGTCATCCCCTGCACGGGGCGCTCCGTGGACATCTTCCCGCCCCAGATCGAGGCGGAAAAGCGCATCCGTTACTGGGTGGCGTCCGCGGGCGCGCGGGTCATTGACCGCGCGGAGAACAAAGTGGTCTCCGAGTGCGTGTTTACACCCGAAGAATCCGCGACTCTCATCCGCCTGTTCGAGGGAAGGAACATCTACGCGGAAGTGAGCGCGCTGGGCAGGATCCACCTCGAAAAAGCGGTCTATGACCATATCTGGGACTTCAAGGTGCCGGCGCACCATGTGTGGTTCGTGGACGCGGGCCGCGTGACGCCCGTCGATAAACTGTCCGACTATTTCCTCGAGCACCGTCTCGGCATGGAAAAATCCAATATCTACGGACTTGAACCCGCGGAAGCGGCGTGTCTGCAGGAAGAAATCAGGGGGACCGGGCTTGCCTGGATCCCGAAGCCGAACACTTTCTCCGTGCAGTTCTTCCCGAAACGCCTGGATAAGCGCAACGCCGTGGACGATCTGCTCGTGAAACTCGGCATCACCTGGGATGAAGTCATGGCTATCGGAGACGCCGATCTGGACCGCTGCGTCGTGGAAGCCGCGGGCATCGGTGTTGCGGTAGGCAACGCCAAGCCGGAACTGCTGGAGGTCGCCGATCATGTGGTCGCCTCCTGCGACGACAACGGGCTTGCCGAAGCGTTCGAGAGGTTCCTGTAATGAACATGAAAACGCAGGAAGCCTATGAGTGCCTGTATGGCAGGATAGCCGCCGATACGGTCTTCACGCCATACCGCGTCTGTCCCGTGGGCGCCCATGTGGACCATAATCTGGGCAAAATCACGGGCTTTGCCATCGACAAGGGCATCTATCTGTCCTACACGCCCCGGGAAGACGGGACGGTAGAGGTCAGTTCCCTGGAATTCGAGGGTAGGAAGAACTGGACCCTCGCGGACATACCCAAACTGAAACAAAACGACTGGGCGGACCATCTGCGGGGCGCGTGCGCCGCGCTCAAGTCGCATTATCCGCTCTGCGTGGGGCTGGAGGGCGTCATCAGCGGCGAACTGCCCATCGGCGGGCTGTCCTCCTCGGCGGCGGTCATTATCTCGTTCCTGACCGCGCTTATCCGCGTGAACGGCATCACCCTCACGCCTGCGGAGATGATCAGCATCTCCAGACAGGCGGAAAACGAGTATGTGGGTGTCGCGTGCGGAAAACTCGACCAGAGCTGCGAAGTCTATTGCCGCGAAGGAAAACTGCTTTACCTCGATACGAAGGACGACTCCTATGAGTTGATCGAGGCGGGGAAGGGCATGAAGCCTTATGAGATCGCCGTCTTTTTCAGCGGGCTCACCCGTTCCCTCGCCGGCAGCAAATACAACATGCGCTCGGACGAACTGCGCGCGGCGGCGTATTCCCTGCTCGCCTACGCGGGCATGGACTACGGCAAATTCACCGATACAAACATGCGGGATGTGCCGCGGGAAGTCTATGACCGGTACCGTGACCGCCTGCCCGAAAACCACAAAAAGCGCGCCGACCACTATATGGGCGAAATGCTCCGCGTGGAGCAGGCGGCGCAGGCGTGGCGGAACGGAGACATCGAAGCCTTCGGGAAAACCGTGTTCGAGAGCGGTTATTCCTCTATCTATAACTACGAAACGGGCTCCGACGAACTCAAAACCCTCTACGAGATCATGACCCGCACGGACGGCATCTACGGCGGGCGCTTTTCGGGCGCGGGCTTCAAGGGCTGCTGCATGGCGCTCATCGATCCCGCCTATGAAGAAGAGATCCTGCGCAAAGTCGAAAAGGAATATCTCGCGGCGTATCCGGAACTCAAAGGAAAATACAGCGCGTGCATTTGCCGCACCGCAGATGGAGTGAAATTATGAAGTGTTTGATTCTGGCAGCGGGCTATGCGACCCGCCTTTACCCCCTGACCGAGAACTTTCCGAAGCCCCTGCTCGATGTAGGCGGCAAGACCATCCTCGACTGGCTCGTGGATGACATCGATTCCTGCGGCCGTGTAGACGAGTATGTGGTCATTTCCAACCACAAATTCGCGCATCATTTCGACGCGTGGGCGAAGACCAAAGCACAGAAGATCACCGTGCTTGACGACGGAACGGAGAGCAATGAGACCCGCTTGGGCGCGGTCAAGGACATCGAGCTCGCCATCGACACCCTGCACCTGACGGGCGACATGCTGGTCATCGCGGGGGACAATGTGCTGGATTTCAGCCTGACGAAGTTCATTGCCTACGCGGAAGAGAAGCAGACCTCCTGCATCATGCGCTACTATGAGGCGAGCGAGCAGAAACTCCGCAAGTGCGGCGTCGTTCAGGTGGATGAAAACGACAATATCCTCGGCATGGAGGAAAAGCCTGCCGAGCCCAAGTCCCACTGGTGCTGCCCGCCGTTCTACTATTACACGGCGGAGGACGCCAAGTTGGTAAAGAAAGGCATCGAAAGCGGATGCGGCACCGACGCGCCCGGCAGTTATATCGCCTGGCTCTGCACGCAGACGAAGGTCCATGCCATGGAGATGCCCGGCAGCCGTTACGATGTGGGCAATCTGGAAAGTTACACGAAAATCAAAAACGAGTATAAGGGAATCGAAAAGGCATAATTCCGTCCCCGGAATCATGCCTGCTCCAAACAGGAAACGGGACCGTGTCGGTCCTGTTTCTTTTACTATCAGTCTTCCCGACGACCCAGCTTCTGGATCATCATGCAGCGCTTGCAGACGCGTCCGCTGCCGGGCGGGCAGACGGTCATCTGCTGGGTGTCTTTGGCGATTTCCTTCAGAAGTTTGTTCTTGAGAGCGATGTTCTCGCCCATGCCGCCTTCATCCCGTCCGGGAATGGGCAGCACCTTGATCTCCTTCGCGGCGGCACCGTTCTGCTCGATGCGGAACGCGTAGCACTCGCGCAGCGTGAGCCTGTCTGTCCAGTCATGGGGGAGGGCTTCGGTGGTCTCGACGCCGCAGCGGGGGCAGCGTTTGATCACGCGGCATTCGCCGGGCACTTCGATGGTCTCGACCGCGTCGGGGCACTTTTCGCGGTAGTCGGGCTTTCCGCAAACGGTGCAGCGGCGGATCTGGGTGCAGCAGCCATCCTCATAGTAAGACCACTCGCCGAAAGTATGCGGTGTGTCTTTGGTTTCAACATAGTTGCACCAGGGATTCGTGCAGCGGCTTTCCTTCTTGCACTGACCGGGCACGGGTGCCCAGTCGGACATCTTATGAGAAACACGGGTCTTCACATCACCGCACTTGGCACAGACCTGCTTCTCTTCGCATTTGCCGGGAACGGCTTCCCAGTCGCCCCACTTATGAAATAACAGACATCCCATGAGCAAATCCTCCGTATTTTGGTTGGCTGCATTATATCATATCCGGGCGCCGGAGGCAAGAAAAACCTGCATATCCACATAAAAACCCGAACATTCCAATCGACTGCGTTCAAGATCCTACCCATAGTCCCGAATTATGAGTTAAGAAACAGTAAAAGTGGAAAAAGGGTATTGACAGAATGGGGGAAGTGTTGTATTATATGCAGGCTGTCGCGAAAAAAACGACGGCGCGGACCTTGAAAACGATACAGAGAACAAGTA